>JAITSQ010000020.1 GCA_031287685.1 Clostridiales bacterium
CGTCATACTTTGGCTGACCGTTTTGCATGGGTTTGCCTCCTTGTAAATTTGTCTGCTCTTATTATAATTTTTTTCGACTTCTTTGTCTACTTTTTTAGTATAGCACCAATATGTACGGCAAGCAGACGTCGGTCAACGCGAAAATGGAGGGCGACGTCGCCTATTACAGCGTACAGCAAATAGCGGAGTTGTTGGGCGGCGGCGCTTGGTGGGACAATTCCGCCAAAGTTTTTTACGCGAGAACGCGCGATCTCTTCGCAATAGACGAGTCGCCCTATTATACCGCCGTCGCGGCGTTTACGGATAACACAAAGGGCTATTACACTAACGGCGCGGCAGATTGGGCGGATTATAAAAAAATGACGTTTACGCCGGTCAAATCCGCCATAATTTATACGCGCGACGGCAAAGGAAATTTGACGGACGTATGGATTCCCATGAACACCTTGAGCGGTGTGTTTTCTTTCAAGGCGGCGTATTCCAACGTAAAGGGCGTGAACACGTGGACGTTGACGGACGCGCCTTTCGTGCGCGAGTTCACCGCCGTCGGCAAGGAAACTTATAAGCGCGTACCCGTCACAGAAAAACCCGTAAACGTCACGTTTAACGGCAAAACGCTTAACGTGCGCCCCGCCGTGCGCGAAAACGGCGCTAAGTATTATCCCGTCTACGCAATTTTGAAATTTATCGGCATTGGCTACGATAGGGATAGTTGGGATAAAAACCATGACTTCGACTGGGAGGCGAACGCTTGGGCGGACGTTGTGGAGGCGCACAATCAATGGTTTTTCACAAGAATTGTCGCTTGGAAAAACGGCGTGGCGATTCTGTCCGGCGGCAACGATTTTTACATAGACATCGAACCGTTCTTGCGTTCCTTGGGCTTCGACGTGACGTTTACTGAGAATAAGGGAACTATGACGTTAAGCGTGAAACTTTCCGATGAAATGCGCTCGGTGACGGTGGTTGACACCAACGAGAAACAGCAGACGGAACATTTCGCCTCCATAAATAAGTCCCATTATGGGGAAATCGCCAAATCCCGCGTTTTCGTTAATATAAACGGTGGTGTGTCCGCCTTGGACGTTACGGACGACGGGTTGTACGTGACGACCTACGATGCGAATTATCAACAGCTTTCTTCCTCAAAAATATCTGCGGAACTGCCGATTTTCGGTGGATTCTATAGCGGCGTCCAATACAATTATATCGTTTTCGGGCAAAAAAACGAAGAAGAGAGCCAATATAAGGAAGTTGTGCGTATCGTCAAGTACGACAAAAATTTCAACAGACTGAGCGGTTTGAGCGTCACCAACGACCTCATAATCGCGACGGGCGATAAGGGCATACAAATTCCTTTCGACTTCTCAAACGGCTGCGAAATGGCGGAAATGGGTAACTCCCTCGTTATCAGCATGTCTAAGGTGCAATTAAAAACCGGCGACGGCTTGAACCATCAAACGTCTTTACAGATTTTTGCCGACACGAGCGGTTTCGGCATCAGTTTGACTAAAATCGGCAACGATAATTACGTAAGCCATTCGTTTTATGAGGGCGTTGTTTTTGACGGTTCCACGCCGGTATTCCTTAATTTGGGCGACAGTTACCCGCGCTCTTTGCGGCTTGGGCGGCCTGACGGCGGCGGTAAATATGATTTTGTGACGCTTCATGATATACAACAAACCAAAACATACCAATTCACAGGAGTAAACGTTGGCGGTTTCGAAATGTCCGCTACCTCGTATCTTGCCGTTGCCGCCGTATCCGGAAATTACGAAACGTCAGAGGATGAACAACGCAATATAGTCCTGTTCAGCGTACCTCGCGGTCAATTTGGCAACTACGCCGTTCAAAAGAACGTCCTCGCGAAGTATATCGGAACGGACAGAAACGCCTCCGCGCCTATGCTCGTCAAGGTAAGCGACAACTTACTCGTCGTGTTGTGGGAGGAATTTTCTGCCGGTGGAGTACCGTCGTTAAAATATGTTCGCGTGGACGCTGACGGAAATACTTTGGGAGCAGTGGTCACCACGAGCGCTTACCGTCTGTCGGACTGCAAACCGATCGCTTTCAACGGGAAAGTGGTGTGGTACGTTAACTTTGACGGGAAAAAGGCTTTTTTCGAACTGAGTTTTTAATATTCGTGCTTTACAGGGCGTATAGCCTGTTATAAAAAACATAAGCTCCCGTTTTTTTATTTTTAGGATAATGTGATTGCCGTTGTATGAAGCGTCAAATAGGGATTTTGTTATTTGGCAAGCAGTGTAATGTGACTGCATACCTCTTGCGAGGTACGCGTCACATTACGGCTTGTTGGGGGCGAAACCGCCCCCAAGCCCCTGTTCAAATCGACCGCTCTGCTTGTCGATTTGTTAAGCCGAGCTTCGCTCGTCTGCTGTGCGGCTTCGCCGCTATTACCGACGGAGGAAAAATAATTTTCCCCCATCAAGCGTAACGCGAAAGTTAGTTAAAAATTCATCGCGTTCAGCCGCTGTAAAATCTTGCGAGTTTGCTCCCAAATCTCGTCCTGTCGCGCTTTGATTTCGTCGATGTCGGCGGCGTTGATGTTGTCCGTTATGTTGACGCGGTGGGCAATTTGGTTAATATTATTACTCGCGTTTCCGAGCAGACGAACCATCTCTTTAACCGAGTCTAACTCAACATAAATGACACGACCCTCGAGCGCCATCTTCAAAAGAAAGTGGCGCATATTTTGAATTTTCGTCAGCTTCATTTTACGTTGTATAGCGGCGTATTCCTCATCGGTAACACGGAACGTGATATTCTTGTTGCGGGTTGAGTTTTGCATAAAGTTACCCTCCATTCTTGAAATGCGAATCGTCCGCAATCTTGCGACAGCGGACGATTCGATAGAGTATATTACGCGGTTTTCTTTTTGGCGCGATATTCGCGCTGACGGTCGCGGTGCTTGGCTCGGCGTTCATTGGCTCTACGCTCCGTCTCGATTTGCTCCGGCGTGAAAATTGGGTCCAGCGTCACGCTGGTCGGCACGTCGAAGTTGCCGATAAAACTGAGATGGATGTCGATTTGCTGAACGCGCTTACCGCTTGACAAGTTCCATAAATCGGTCAGCTTTCACGCTGTCGGCGGCAAAATCGTCAATATTTTTTTGTAATACTGCGATGTCGCCGTCAAGCGTGTGCTGCTCCACGTCGTACTCGCCAATCAGTCGCGTGAAGTGATTTTCGGGGATTTTCCCCGTGGCGTAGGACTCGTACAACTTTTTTATCAGCCCGTCCAATTCCTCACGCCGCCGCTTCATCTTGACGAACTGCTTCTTGCTCTCCTTGACCTCCGCTTCTACCCGTAAATTTGACGCTTCGCGGACACGTTCGACGAACTCCGCTTCATTTTGCTTGACGTATCCAGCCACGCGCTGAATGGCATTGAGAATCAAATCCTCAATGACGTTGGCACGGACGTAGTGCATTGTGCAATTTTTCGTTCCCTGCTGGTAATTTCCGCAGACGTACTCGTTCTTTTCCTTGCCCGTCCGATAGTCGGTATTTCGGGCGTGAGTAAGCAGTTTTCCGCAGTCCGCGCAGTAAAGCAACCCCGTCAGCGGGTTTGGCTTCCCCTGTGGTATCCGTTCGGCGCTTAACCTCGCGGCTTATACGGCGGCTTGCTCGTGCGGAAATTCACGGTGTGACCGCAATATTCCGGGCGAGCGAGAATGAACGTCGCCATATGAGTTCCCCACACATACGGGTCTGCCGCGTCGAGCGCGCCGCTGTAGTTGACGTAGCCGCGTTTCGTCATATAATATGACGGTCGCTCAACCTTGTCGTCGTGCAGTATGCGGCAGATTTCAAAAGGGCCTTTTCCCGCGACGGTAAGGTCGAAAATTTGCCGCACGACGGCCGCCGAGTCCGGGTCTACCCGCCAGACGTTCGCGTCCGATGGGTCTTTGTAATATCCAAACGGGGGTTTGGTCGAAAGCGGCTTGCCGGACTTGCCTTTTGTTTGCAATGACGATTTTATTTTGCGCGATATGTCGCGGGCGTAATATTCCGCCATAATCTCGCGGAACGGCACAAAATCGTCGTCGTGGTCGAAAGTGTCAACGCCGTCGTTCACGGCAATCAGGCGTATGCCACGTTCGGCGAACATCTCGCGCAATATGCCGGATTCAAGGTAATTTCGCCCCATTCGGTCAAGGCTTTTGAGGATAATCGTGCCAACCTCGTCAGCGTCAACCTTTGACATAAGTTCCTGCCACGCCGGGCGCTCGTAATTCGCGCCGCTTTTGCCATCATCAGCGAGGCAGATGTAGGGCGTGTAGCCGTTGCGCTCGGCGTATTCAATCAATAATTTGCGTTGATTTTTGATACTGTTCGATTCTTTGTCAACGCTGTCTAGGGCGCTGAGACGAGCGTACAAAAATCGTGAGCTTCGCGTTCATAACCGCCTCCTGTGGGCGGGCTTGAACGGTTGCGGCACATTGGTTTTGAGGTTCGTTAATCATACGAACGCACCTCTCTTTCAATCAAGCGGAGAATTTTTAACTCCGCTGTTTCCGTCGCGAACGGACTGGTCTCCACGTTGATAATAAACGTGGGCGCTGGTCGCCAGTGGCGACCGTTTAGCGCGGGCAAAGCCCCGGGGGAGTCGATCCGCTTCTGCAAATTCAACGGCTCGCGCTCGTCTGTGACGGCGGTCTTAGCCACTACGGTTGTAGTCCGCATAACGTAATCAGCTCCTTTTTGAAATTAGTTTTAGTTTTTTGTTTTGAGAGATTAAGCCGCCGATTGACCTCCTTTCCTCGCGGCGGCGTGTTCCGAAAATTTATCCCTCTATAATATAGGAGATTTAGATGGGGTAAATGGGAACTCATTTTGAAAAGTTTTTTGAAAATCAACAATGTTGCGCTTCGAGTGCGCGGAACACCGCTGATTTTCACGTTTGTTTTCGGCTTCTCGCGGGTACATTCCATTGTAGCGCAAGGCGCAGCGCCGCCGGAATTTTTCAAATCCCGGTCAGAGTTCGCGGACGATTTCGCCGATAATCACGCTTTCGGGGCAGCCGTTTTTTCTCCGCTCGTCCGCGATAGCGTCCGCTTCGCGCAGGCGCGGAAACAGTCGCTCCGACAGCAAAAGCCTGCTATACGGGGTAGGACGGTGTTCTTTGAGGAACGCCCGGCGCATTTTGCCGCAGCGTCCGACGGGCGCAGGACCGTCCTGTGCGAGCGCGTCGGGCGGGTCTGATAACTTGAGCGCGGGGAGCAGGTAATCCCCGACTTGAACGTATTCGGGTTTCATAAGCTCTCCTTTCCCGGCTTGCGGCCGTGCTGCGGCGTCCGTCCGTTCGTGCCGCAAGCGTAAGACCGCTATAAAAATAATGGACTCCTGATTAGGAAGTCCATTATTTTGTATCAGCCTTTAAACTGTGTCATAATTTCGTCGAACATCATTTTAATGTCCGTAATGCCCTCCGGGCACTAAAGGACAAGGAACGAAATTACGGCGTCAAGATTGAAGGAAGGGGGCTTTGAGCCGTCTAAATCCTTTAGGCGGCTCAAAGCCTCGAATAAAAACGAAATTTCCGATGCGGACGACAGGAATCGAACCTGCACCCGGTAGGACCGGAACCTAAATCCGGCGCGTCTGCCATTTCCGCCACGCCCGCTTAAGATGGAGCGCCCCAAGTTTTACCCGCAAAACCGAAGCTATTATAATAATACAATTAAAACGGGGGTTTGTCAATTTTTTTCCGATGTTTCGCGCGGGTTTTTCCGGCCGCTTCCGCTAAAATGCAAGCAGACAAGCCAAAAGGGGGAATTAAATTGCGATATGAAACAATCGCGCCTATGGCGGACAAAATCCTGCAGCCGGACGGCAGCGTCGCTACGCTCGACGGGCGGGTCATAGAACCGCCGGACGAGGAGCGGGCGCGGGCGTGGCGCGCGGCTTCGCCCGCGGCGAATAAATTTCTAAGCGCGAACGGGCGGATTTGCGGCCTTGAGGAGCTTATAAAGGGCGTTTCGTTCGAGCGGGCGGTCATAATAGCCGACGCTGGAGAGAGGCTCCTTTCGCCGGGATATACCGTCGCCGGGGAAATCATCGGGCTTAGCGGGAGCTTCGAGGCCGCGGCGGCTTCGCCCATTGTGGCCTATGAGTTCGGCGCGCCGCCCAATTTGTTTTACGTGCAGGGCTATCCCACGGCGCGGACGACGGCCCTCGCGCAAGCGAACCTGTTCGGCTCGCTGTCGAACAGCGTCAGCGTTACGAAGGCGGACGGGCAGGCGGTCACGGTCTCCATAACGGATGTGGCGAACGCCTCGTCCAGCGTTAGGTTCAGAATCAGCGACGGAACGTATACCCAGACTTACAGCGTGAGCCTGCCGTCGGGGAAGTATGTGGCCGAATACGGCCTGATTTTCGGCACGCCGGGCTACGGCCTGATTGATTACTCAATCGAGCCGGCCTACGGCGGAGGCATAAGCGGCGGCGTGTATTTCTCAAACAACGCTTACAGCTCGGGGTATAATTTCCGGATTCCCGTCCGGTTTATGTACAGGCTGTCGGACGGGACGCTCGGCGGGCAAGGCTATAGCTGCGCGAGTATCGCCGATTCCCGCGTTATTATGAGCGCCGCCGAGACGGAATACGCTATGGGCGCGACGCGCAAAAGCGTCGGGAGCGCTTATACGGTGACGGCGGAGTGGGCGTAGGGAAGGGGGAAGGGCAATGTCCGGTAGACACGTCGCCCCGCCTTGGTCGGCGCGGTTTGTCCGCGTCGGGGGTATAGACATAGCGAATACAGGCGCGCGCGGCAGGGAGGCGTTTTTAGATTGGAGCCGCGCGGAGGAATGGGGCCTCAGAAAGCGGACGAACGAGGTCCTGGAGCCGCTTGGCGGCGTGGCGCTCCTGCCCGGCGGCGAAAAGCGCGACGGGGTGAAGATTGTTTTCGCCCCGCTGCGGACGACGGGCGGGACGGCGCTCTATCGCCCGTCGGTTTTTGACTGTTCCGGAAATATTTTGAAACAGGGGGGAGAGTCCGCCGTTCCTCTGGCCGGCGGAGGGAAAAACGCGGGCGCGCCGAGGTATTGCCTGGCGTTCGCGGGAGAGACGGGGGAATGGCCGGAGTTTGAGTGGGGGGCGGCGCCGGTTGATTTGCTTTCGTGGCGAGTTTCGCCCTCGGGCGGGGCGCAATGGAATATTACGGAGTTTTCGGCGCTGCCCGATTGGGTGTATATCGGCTTCGCCAGCCAGGCGGAGCGGTGGGCCTGGGACGAGTTTTTACAGCTTCGGTAATTTAATTTTACAGCCGTTAAGCTTGAGCTTGAAAAGAGGCTTTAAGCAAGAACGGCCATATAGCAATTCCGTTTGATATTGGCGTTGCCCGGTGTTTTTTCGGCACTACTGCCTGCCGAAAAAGCCACCTTCTTGCCCGCGATTTTCGGCTTAAACAACGCCAATCAAACATGAAATTGCTCTATTCGGAAAAGAGGGGGTTTTTATGAGCAGGACAGATTTATTTTCATTATCCGCCGCGGCGCTTGGCGGTTTTTTAGGCGCGGCGCTGGGCGGCTGGGACGGCTTTCTCCGGGGGCTTGTGATGTTTTGCGCGATGGATTTTTTGACCGGATTATTGGTATCCGTCAAGGACAAAACGTATGAATCAAGCAAGGCGTTCTGGGGAATTACGCGGAAATGCCTGATTTTCGCCCTTGTCGCGGTGGGCGTGGCGGTGGACACGGCTTTTATCGGCGACGGGTCTGTCGTCCGCACGGCGATAATATTTTTTTACGCAAGCACGGAGGGGATTTCGGTGCTTGAAAACGCCGGGAAACTGGGCTTGCCCGTGCCGGGGAAATTAAGGGACGCGCTGAAACAGCTTGGCAAAGGGGGCGGAGGAGATGTTAAATGATTTTACTTTGAGCGGCGGGAAGGCCGTTTTGTGGCGGGGGAAGGGGCCTGAAAAGAAATCTGACGCCGGCAAGGCGACTTTTGTACAAAGGACGCTTGAGAAATACGACGAATACAGTCGAGAAAGAGCCTGCGAGCGGTCTCGCGCGGCCCGGGAGAGGAAAACGGAAAAGAGAATTCTCGCGAAAGGGGGATTTTAGATAATGACCATCAAACGCAAGATTTGCCCTCCGGGGCTGAAAAATAACCCGAACAAGCCGATTTCCGCGATAAACGCGGTGACGATTCACACCACGGGGAACCGCGACTTGTCCGCCACGGCAGGTATGCACGCGGATTATCAATTCGGCGGCTCCGGCGGGCGGGAGGCCAGCTGGCATTATACCGTTGACGACGTGGAAATTTGGCAGTCGTTTGAGGACGGCCAAATGTGCTGGCACGCGGGAAACAAGGCGGGCAACGAGCAGAGTATAGGCATAGAAATATGCGTGAACAAGGGCGCGACGGGGTTCGCGATTGCTTGCCGGAACGCCGCTTGGCTCGTCGCGGAATTATTGACAAAGCATAATTTGTCAGTCGCGGTGGTCAAACAGCATTATAATTGGAGCGGCAAGAACTGCCCCGCCGAGCTTAGAAGCGGGGAGTGGGGCGTGGATTGGGAGGGGTTTTTGAAAATGATAAATGACGCGATTGAGCAGATTAAGAACGCGCCGAGCGAGGAGGGGGCTTTTTCGGCGGGTCAACTTGGCCACCCGGCCAGCAAGCAGAGCTTGCGAGAGGGCAGTAGCGCCGAAAAAACACCGAGCGATTGGGCCAAAGAGGCTTGGGAGTGGGCGGTTGGGAATAAGATTACCGACGGAACGGAGCCGAAAGGCGCGGTGACGAGGGAAATGGCGGCGACAATGATTTACAGGGCAAGGAGCTTGAAATAGCGGGTTTAATATATTTGTCCTTAAATCAAGTTTGCTTGCGCCGACTGCGGCGGCAAGCTCTACGTCCACCGTATCACAAACGGCAAAGATAATCCGATGTACGTTTGCGGCAACTACGGAAAAATCCATGTCGGGAGCAAGTGCGCGTAGGCGCACCGTATCAGCGCGGACAAGCTGATGAACCTTGTCGCGGAAACGCTCCGCGAGGTTACGAAATACGCCGTTACCGACCGCGAAGCGTTCGCAAGGCGCGTACAGGAAACCTTATCGGCGAAACAGCCCGACGAGGTAAAAACGCAGAAGAAACAGCTTGTAAAGTTACAGGCGCGGCAGTCGGAGCTTGAAATGTTGTTCCGCAGAATTTACGAGGACAACGCCCTCGGCAAGTTACCCGATAAACGCTTTGCCGCTCTGTCCGCTGAATACGAGCGGGAACAGACGGAAATTGAGAGCCAAATCCCAGAATTGCAAACCGCCGTGGAGCGTTACGAGAGCGGCAGCTAGAGGGCGAAACAGTTTGTCGAACTGGTGAAACGCTATGAAACTTTCAGCGAATTGACCGTGCCAATGCTGAATGAGTTTGTGGAGCGGATAATCGTCCACGAGCGCGACCGCAAAGGCGCGATAGATTCATCTCAAAGGGTGGAAATCCACTTCAATTTTATCGGCGAGTTTGCACCACTGCCCGAACTGCGGGAAAAGGTATCGGATATGTACGGTGAACAGCTTGCCCTAAGCGATAAATTCAAGCCCGTAGAGCGGCGTTTGAAAACGCTTGACGAGCATATACGGCACAGCGAGAATTTCAAGAAACATCGCGGACACAAGGCGCTGTACGAGAAGCTGTACGCGCAATATAAAACCCTCAAAAAAGAAACAGGCTTATTCTCAAAAGGCAAAGCGCAAAAGGCTCTCGACGCCGCGAACGAATACCACGATACCTACCGCGCCGAATTGTCGATGTATGACGCCGCCGAGCGGTATTTGAAAGACGTTTTACAGGAGCGTTTCGACCCCAAAAAGCTACCGCCGATTACCAAGTGGAAAAAGGAACGCGACGCAAAAACCGCCGAGAAAAAAGTATTGGAACAGGACTACAAGCGCTTGAAAGACAAAATCCGCGAGGTTGAAATTATCCGCAAAGCCGCCGAACAAATAGCGCGGCAGATTGACCCGCCGCAGAGGGCGAGGACGCGCGAAATGGAGTTGTGACACAACAGCGGGGTAGCGAATATTATCACTACCCCGCCCATTTACGCCGCTACCAACCAATTTCCAATGCAATCTTGTATTCGTTCACACCAGTCACTTTCATCTTCCGAAAGCAATATTTGCTCTATTGCTAAACTTAAAAAGCGTTTTACATCGTGAGGTTCGGGGCGTGTTGGATTATTATATGCCGTATCTACAAGGCGCATAAACTGCTCTAATTCAAGGGGGACAATTTGCGTCTTGCCGCCATAATAGCGATTGTTCATTTGGTTTAATGCGTAAAAATGCATTAACGCCGCTGGATTTATTGTAGGAGCTATAAATAAACAATAGGCTTCTTTTCCAGCCCTTTGTTTCATTTGTCCATAATGTCGCGCTACGGGTTCGCCCTCAGTTTCATACTGGCGTTGCCCGCTCTGCATAGTTACTTCAACGGAAAGAACAAAATCGCCATAGTCACACTCAATATCCGGCATATTGCCTTGTGCTGTTGATAGCGGTTGTCCTATATCGTCAAACTTGAAATTGCCCCTGATGTTGCCGCCGTCAAGCATAGTCATCGCCCGCCAAGTGTTATATTCAAGCATTAACGGCGCGTCATAAAGACCATCCGAAATAATCTCGTTATATGTATCCATAATTTCAGAATACAACGAGTACGACTTGATTTCTTCAACTTGTGCGCTGATTACCGCGTCTCTACGCTCCTGAACAATATCGTCGCGCAAGTCTTTTAGTTCGTCTATCGCTTTGCCGATAAGTTCGCGTTTTGTAAACGTGCCGATACGCATAAGCGTATCAACAATATTTTCTTTGATGTCAACGTAAAGCGCAGGGGTAGTTGCTGAAAATAAATGCTCCTTGTACGCCGTTTCGTCATCAGTAAAAACGGGCTTTCGCTCAACTGTCGAAAGTATATAGTCAACCTCCGGTAGTTTATCGTCAAAGAATGAAATAGTTCTGCTTTTGTGGGATATGGAAATAAGCCCGGTATAGCGTAAATACCGAAAACAAGCGTCTGCATAGTCCCGCAAATTACTCTTTTGCGTACTTACAAAATTCTTGAGCGTGGCTTCTTCGGATTCTCGCGTTTTAATTTTTCCCGCTGCTATTCTATCTTTGTGAATAGCTAGAACGGCTTCCGTCCAAATGTCATTAACGAAACGCTTGTATTCACCTCTATGAGCTTCTTTGTCAACGCGAAACGCTAAAATAGCAGCCTTCACCTTTTCAAATCTGCTATAGTCCGTAAGTTGAATGGCGAATATTTTCAGTTCATCAAACGTGATATATTCCAGCTCGCGCACTAAACGCATTATCTCAAGATAGGGACGAACATAAAAAGTCCCGGTAATCTTTTTGTTCTCTTTATGGTACGGAGATGGCAACTGAAATTTTAGCAATTGACGCAAATATACCTCTTGCGGACGTTTGCCATAAACGAAAGCGTTCCCGGCTTCGGTTAAAGCTATTTTGGGGGACAAGTCAACAAAACCCAACGCCTTTGGAGCACGAGTTATTCTATCGCGTGCGCTAAATTCCGATTCACTTTTTGAAGTGCTACCCTCAAAAAAATCGGCTTTTGAAAGGGCTTCGGCAAATTGCGTCTGTACTCCACTTCTTCCACACCAAACCTGTCCGGCAAACTGTTCGCAAAGCAAACGAATTTCGGGTATCATTTTAGCAGGAGTACGCGGCGATGTCGTAAAGAACAACGCCTTATTATCAAGCCGCGCCATAGCCTTTCCTCCCTCAATTTAGTAGTTTTTAACAACGATGTGCATTTTGTCGTTGTTGAAACGATTCTTGATATTTACGGCGTAATTTTTATAATATTCGTCAAATATAAACTCGCCGTATAGTTCTTCGGTCAGTGGTGTTTTCCCAATAACCATAAGAGCGCGGCAAGTCAAATTTTGAAAATCGGCGGCTAATCGGCGGTGTTCCGCTTCATCGAATCCGTTCATCATATCAATATTGCCGTAATCATTGAACACACAATCATACGGCGGATCAAGGAACATAAAATCGTCCTCCTCTGCCATATCGAATATTTGCCGATAATCAAGGCTGAACAGTTCCGCGCCCTGAAGCAACTCGCTATGCTGTGCAGTCACCAATCGAGTATTGAGGTTGGGATAACGCCCAAACGGCACATTATATTCTCCATTGTTATTATAGCGTATCATACCCGAATAGGCGGTTTTGTTGATAAAGAAGTACAGAACGCCGTCTAAATAGGTATCGTCCGGGTGGTTGAACAAGTCTCGAATATGGTAATATAAATCTTCATTGGCGTTCGGTACTCGTTCATCGGGAGTTTTGGCTTTCATTTTTTTATAGGCGAGCTGATTGGCTTCGTACTGCTTTTGAAGTTCATCAAGCTGTTGCCGCAGTTGAGGATACCCATTCCTCAACTGTTGGTAGAACGTCATAAGACGGTCGTTTACGTCATTAAGAATAGCGTTCTCTGGTTCAATATAGAAGTAAACTGCGCCGCCACCTAAAAAAGGCTCTATGTAGCGGTTGAAGTCATCGGGGATATATTGGAGGAAACGCGGAATTTCCCGCGATTTACCGCCACGATATTTGAGCACGGGGTTCATAGCGCACCTCCTTTAACTTGCCGTCTGCCTATAAACAGACTCTTTTATATTATATAACACTATAACAATAAAGTCAACCTCCTAATTTGAAAAATTTTACCCTCATCGCTTCGATAAATCGCATATCAGTAACTTTGAGAAAACATATTTTGCCGGTTTCTTGTGCAATATGCCGAAAATCTGCCCAAACAGTAAAAAGTCCTTGACAACTGGCGGCGGCAGGAATAGCCAGTCTATCTTTCGTGAGCATTGCGTTTTCGCGCGGCGCGAAAATCATTGTGTTCCTGAGTGTCTTCCGTTATGCTTAAAATCCGCTTTGCGTTTCCGAGCGCGACGCTCAAATCACGCGAAGTTTCTTTCAGCCTGTGATAATCGCCGTAGAGTTTTTTCTTTTCCGCGAGCGTCGCCGCGTACTCCTGTTTTAAGCTGTTTATGCTTGGCAGTTTCGTCTTAAAACCCTGCTCGTCAAAGAACTTTTTCGCGGCGCGGTGGGGGATAATATCGGCGGCGTTCGCGTCGCAGAAAGCCTTTTTCAGGATTCATTGATAACCTGCCGCTCTCGCGCCGCCTCTTCTAGCCAATCCAGATAACCCGGCAGGCCCCCCTCAATCGGCAGGAGCGCTATCTCCGGCAGCTCGTAGGAATGGTTTCTGAGGATTTCCCGCTCGATTTCCTCATAATCCTCCCGGCGGCATTTTATGAAAAGCGCGGCCTCGTTTTCGTCGCGAACCTCCCCTTTCCAGACGTATACGCTGTTTATAGGAAACATTTGAACGCACGCGCACAGCCTCGCCTCAACCAAGCTCCGGGAGATTTTTTTCGCCTCCGCCGCATCCGCGCAGGTCGTCGTCACCAAACAATATTTATTCGACATACCGTCCTCCTTATGATATAATATTTAGGGCGCGGCTCGCGAAGCAAGCGACGATCCATTATAGCAATTTTCAAAGCCAGTCAACGTTTTGTAAAATTGCTAATGTGAACACCCCTTAATTATACCACAAGGAGGCAAGGCAGTGCGAAAATTTATTAGAACTATAGTTTCGGTAACCATCGCCCTCTCGATAACCCCTCTGGCCGCCCGCGCGGACCAAGACCTCGGCGGCCTCAAAAACCAGCGCGGCGAGCTTGTCGGCGAGAAAAAGGACGCGCAGAACAACTTGTCGCAGGCCAAGAACAATCTCTCCGCCGCGAAAAACGAGCTGTCCTCCCTCGACCGGCAGCTTAACGAAGCCACGAAAGAAATAAACGTCCTTAACGACCGCCTTGCCGAAACCGGCCAGCTTATAAACACCACAAACACGGAGCTTGACGCCGCGCGCTCCAAGCGGGAGAAACAGTACTCCACGTACAAGAAGCGCGTGCGTTTTATGTATGAAAACGGCTCCACGGGCTATCTGGACGTGGTGCTCCGCGCCAGCGACGTTTCGGACTTTCTGAACCGCGTGGAATACGTCAACCGAATTGTCCAGTATGATAAAAATCTCGTGAAAGACCTGGCGGCGACCGAAGCCCTAATAAACGACAAACTTGAGGAAGTCAAGCGCGCCGAGCGGGAGCAGCAGTTTATGAAGCGCCAGCAGGAGGAGCGGCGGGCGGAGCTTGCCTCTATGGTAAACAGCAAAACCCGAATGATTCAGCAGCTCGCGGCGGAGGAAAGCAAGGCTCAGCAAGAGCTGAACGACCTTGAGGCCGAAAGCCGCCGCATAGAGGCGCTTATCCGCGCGGAGGAGGCTCGCCAGGCGGCCTCCAAAAACCCGCCCGCGCCCGTCTATAAAGGCGGCAAGCTCGGCTGGCCGCTCCCCTCAAGCGGCCGCATAAGCTCCGGTTTCATCCACCGCAAAAACCCCGTCACCGGCAAGGCCGAGTTCCACAAGGGCATTGACATCCCCGCGCCCTACGGCTCGGACATCGTGGCGGCGGAGGGCGGCACGGTTATTTCCGCCACCACGGGTTACGGCGGCGGCTACGGCAACCACCTCGTCATAAGCCACGGCAACGGCCTGTCCACTCTTTACGGGCACTGCTCGTCCCTCGTGGCAAAACAGGGGCAGACCGTCAAAAAAGGCCAGGTAATAGCCAAAGTCGGCAGCACGGGGAACTCCACCGGCAACCACCTGCACTTTGAGGTGCGCGTGAACGGCACGCCCACAGACCCTATGCCGTATGTGAAATAATATTAAGAGGTATCCGCCCTATGCCAGATTTCACCGAAAATCAGCTTCTCGCCGTAAACCTGCGCCCGCCCGCCCTGCTTGTGTCCGCGGCGGCCGGCTCCGGCAAAACCGCCGTGCTTATCGAGCGGATAATAAGAATCATCACCGCCCCGAAAGACGCGGGCGGCTCGGACATAACGCGTCTTTTAATCGTGACTTTTACGGAAGCCGCCGCCGCCGAAATGCGCGACCGGCTTAACCGCGCCGTAGGCGCTCTGCTCAAGGAATCCCCGGAGGACGAAAACCTGCGACGGCAGACGCTCCTGCTCGGGAAGGCCAATATAGCCACAATCCACTCCTTCTGCCTGAAAGTCGTCCGGGAGGGCGCGCCCTCTCTCGGCGCTCTTGGCGTGGACACGAAGTTTAAGGTGGGCGAGGCGGCGGAAACGGCCGTCCTGAAGCAGGAGGCCCTTGAGGAGATCTTCACGGAGGCGTATTCGGAGGCCGGCTCCCCCTCATTGGCTGATTTGGCGGATATGTACGGCGGCTCTAAATATAAAGACGACGGTTTGCGCCAGCTCATAATCAAGGCGTATGACTTCATCTCCGCCAGCCCCTGGAGCGGCGGCAGGGCGCGTCTTTACGCCTCGGCGTATGACGGCTGCCGGCGCCTTGAAACCAGCCCGTGGGCGCGCCTCTTTATTGATATGCTCCGCGCGGAGCTTGAAACGGCGGTCTTCGCGCTCGAAAACGCCGCGGAGGACTGCCTCCGGCCCGGCGGCCCGGAAAAATACCTGCCGGCCATAGAGGACGATTTGGAGCGCGTAAACGAATTAAAGGACGCGCTGGAGCTTGGGCTTTCCGGCGTTTTCGCGGCGTTCTCGGCCTTTTCTTTTTCCGAAAAGCCCCTCCCGCGATACGGCGCGAAAGACGAGCGGGCCGACCCCGCGCTCAGGGAATCCGTCAAAAACGCCAAAGCCGACGCGCGCAAGGACGTAAACGGGCTTATAAAAAAGTATTTCACGCGCTCTCTCGCCGATTACGAAGCCGATATATCAGCGCTCGGCCCTATTTTGCGCGCCTTCGCGGAAATTGTGGAGCGCTTCGCCAACCGTTTCTCCGAAAAAAAGCGGGAGCGCGGCGTGCTTGATTTCAGCGATTTGGAGCAGTTCGCGCTTAAAATCCTCTATGACGGCGACAGGGAAATCTCCGAAGCCGCCAAAGATTGGCGCGGGCGCTTCGACGAAGTGCTGACCGACGAATATCAGGACTCGAACCCCGTGCAGGAGCGCATACTCGCCGCCGTTTCCGGCAGCCGACGCTTTATGGTCGGCGACGTTAAGCAGAGCATATACCGCTTCCGAAACTCCGACCCGGCGATTTTTATGGAAAAATACGGCGGATATTCCCCCTATAGCGGCGCGAAAAACCAGCCTCATATCCGCGTCACGCTCGATAAAAACTTCCGGAGCCGTAAAAGCGTAATCAGCTTTATTAATTTTATCTTTTCGCAGATTATGACGGCGGAGCTTGGCGGCGTTTCCTACGACGAGGAGAACGCGCTTTCTTTCGGCGCGGCGTATCCGGAGGAGGGCGATTTTCCCGTTGAAATCCTCCTGATTGACCATACGCCGGACGAAACCGAAAGCCCGGAGGCTCCCGAAAACGAGGAAACGCCGCCCGGCGGCGGGCTGACTGAGGCGGACCTGACCCGCGTCCGGCTTGAAGCCCGCTTGATTGCTCGGAGGATCAAAAAACTTATGGACGAGCGCCGCCCCGTTTTTGAAAAAGGCGTTTCCCACGCGGCTGATTACGGGGATTTCGCGGTGCTGGCGCCGTCTGTCTCGGCCGTCGCCGCCGAGTTTGAAGAGGAGTTCGCCCGCGAAGGGGTTCCCCTTTTTGTCAGCGCGAACGAAGGTTACATAAACTCCCCCGAAGTTTCCGCCGTGCTTAACCTCCTGCGGGTTATCGACAACCCAAAACAGGACGTCAGCTTCGCGGCGGTCCTGCGAAGCCCGGTCTGCGGCCTTTCCTCCGACGAAATGGCGCGGATTCGCCTTTTTTCTGACAAGCCGCGCTTTTTCGACGCCGCCTCGGAATACTTAAAAGGCAACTCAGATTTAATTTCAAGCCGTCTCGGTGTTTTTTTCGCGCTTCTTGACGAATTTTGGGCGCTCGCGCCACGCGTCACGATAAGCGAATTTATTTGGACGCTCTACGGCAAAACGCGCTGCCTTGAATACGCGTCGGCCCTGCCGGACGGCGCGAAGCGCGCGGCAAACCTCAAGACCCTCGCCGAGCACGCGCTCACGTATGAAAAAACACGCTTCCGGGGCATTTTTCATTTCATACAATATATTGAAAAACTGGCCGCCTCCGGCTCAGACCTGAGCGGAGCCAAGCCCGCCCCCGGAGGGCGCGTCCGCCTGACGACAATCCACGCGAGCAAGGGTCTTGAGTTTCCCTTTGTCTTCCTCTGCGCCAGCCGCGCTTTCAACAACTCCGACAACCGCCAGAAAATCCTCTTTGACCGAGAGTACGGTTTCGGAGCGGACGTGATTGATTTAGAAAAGTTTGACGGTTTGGAAAACCGCGTGCGCTACGGCACCCTGCCCCGCGCCGCGCTGGAGCATAAAGCCGCCGCGGAGGAGGTTTCCGAGCGTCTGCGCGTGCTGTACGTCGCCGCGACCCGCGCCAGGGAGGGCCTGTTTTTCGTCGGCGCGGTCAGGCGCCTGCGAAAAAACCTTGACAAATGGGGGCAATTCAGTCATTATAAAGAGGCCTCCCTGCCCGCCCACTGCTTGCTTAAAGCGGGAAATTTCCTTGATTTCATAATGCCCGCCGCAATGAGGCAAAAATCCGGCGGGCTGAAAATAACCGAATATTCCTCCGCCGATTTTCCTGAGGCGGCGCCCCCGCGAAAGGACGCCGAACCCGCCGGGCCGGCGGCGGAGCCTGACTCCTTGCCGGATTGCCGCGCGGAATACGAGCGCGTCAAACGGCTTTTCGTAATGGAATACCCGCATAAAAAGGCGGAGGCCCTGCCCTCGAAAATATCCGTGTCGGAAATCAAACGGATTTTCCACGAAAGGACGGTCGGGCCGGACAGTGAGCCGTATTTCGCCGGAGCCGCCGAAAATGACGACAAAAAACCTCTTTTCGCGCCGCGCTTCCTAAGCGGGGAGCGGCGTTTCTCCGGCGCGTTTATCGGCACGGCGATTCACGCCTGTATGGAGCGGCTTGATTTTAACGACATAACGGAAGCCTCCGTGAAAAAGCTTATCGCGTCTCTGGCGGCCAAGCGGCTTATAGAGCCGGCCTTGGCGGAGAAAATCCCCGTCGCGGCCATTCTGCGCTTCGGCCGGAGCGAGCTTGCCGCTCGAATCCGCAAAAGCCCGAAAGTCCGGCGGGAAACGCCTTTCGTTATGGCCCTCCCCGCCGCCGATATTTACGGGGAGGAATACGCCGGCGTGGCCGAGGACGTGCTGATTCACGGGATTATCGACCTGTTTTTTGAGGAAAACGGAGAGCTTGTAATCGTCGATTATAAATCCGACAAAGCGGGAAACCTGGAACAAACCGCCGCGATGTACGCGCCTCAGCTCTCCATCTATAAAAAAGCGGTCGAGCGCGGGGCGGGTCTGCTCGTCCGGGAGTGCCGCCTGTATATGTTCTCACATAATAAAGACATAGAAATAAACGCGTACTTAAAATAACAGGAGGGACTTATGTTTTCACTCATAACCGAAACAGACCTTACCGAATTGCCGGCGCGCGCCTTTCTTTACCGCCACGAATGCGGCGCGGAGCTGCTCCATATCAGAACCGAGGACAACAACAAAGTTTTCGCCGCCGCCTTCCGCACCCTGCCGTCCGACGATACCGGCGTTTTCCATATTCTGGAACATTCCGTCCTTTGCGGCTCGGAAAAATATCCCATAAAAGACCCGTTCAACGAGCTGTCTAAGGGCAGCCTGCAGACATACCTGAACGCTATGACATATTCGGACAAGACTCTGTATCCAGTGGCTTCGACCAACGAAAAGGACTTTTTTAAAATGGCCGGCGTCTATTTGGACGCGGTTTTCGCGCCGCTCGTCACGCGCAAAAAGGCCATCTTGCTTCGGGAGGGGCGCAACTTCAAGCCGGCGGAAAACGGCGTTGAAATCGGCGGAATAGTCTATAACGAAATGCGGGGCGCTTATTCCGAAGGGGACGAATACCTGGAATACGAGGTGCGCCGCCGCCTGTTCGCCGGCACGCCGTTTATGTATGATTCCGGCGGCTTTCCCGACGCTATTCCGGGCCTGACGCACGAATCCCTTATCGCGCGGCACGCTGAGTTTTACAGTCCGCGCAACGCTTTCCTCTATCTCTACGGCGATATGGACGCGGACAAATACCTCCGATACATCGAGGAGGAATACTTACAGTCGCTTCCGCCCGGGCGGAATGTCCCGCCGGAAATTACGTTCAGCCCGCCGTCCGAGCCGCAATATTTCGACCTAACGGGAAATTTCGGGCGGGACTACGCCTGCGCGGGCCTGTTCCTAAGCCGCCCGAACGAGCCGGAGCTTACGATGAGGCTCTCCCTGCTTATAAAATACCTGTTCCGGATGACTTCTTCGCCCGTAAAGCTGCTCGCGGAGCGCGAAAAAATCGGGAGCGACCTGACCTGCTTCCTGGATTTCCATATGCCCGCCTACGCCGCGTTTATCAACATCAAGGACTGCGGCGACGCGCGCGGCGCCTTTTCAAAAATCCGCGCGCGCATAGCGGAGGAGTCCGGGCGCGGCTTCGACCGCCGCCTGCTCCGCGCCGTGCTGGATTCCTCCGAGTTTGACATAAAGGAGCGCAATTACGGGCACCGCCCGAACGGCCTCCATTATCTTATAAACGCCTGCCCGCAGTGGCTCCGCGGCGGAGACCCGTTCCCAGCGTTTTTTCCCAAAAAACTTTTTGAGGACGCGAAAAAGTTCGCTTTAGACGGCGGTTTAGAGGCCTTGGCGCGGGAGCTTTTTACGGAAAACCTCTCGCTTGTGGCCGGCTCCGCCATACACAGCGAAAACGCCGAAAGGGCGGCTTCTTTTGACGCGTCGAAGCTCGACAAGGCCGAGACAGAGTCCGACGCGCGGCTTCTGGCCGATTACGCGAACGAGTCCGACGACCCGGCGGCGCTTGCCGCGATTCCCGTCCTGGAGCTTTCGGATATAGAGAAAAAGGCCGAAATAATCCCGTTTGAAGCGGATTCCTCCGGGGATTTTATAACCGGCCGCGTGAATATTCCCACTAACGGCATAACATATATGTATTTTATGTTTAACGCGGAGGGCTTGCCTCCGGAAAAACTTGAAACCCTGTCGTACCTGCTCGGAAAGCTCGATACGAAAAACTACGGCTTTGAGGAGCTTTCAAGTGAAATCGCGCTTTATCTCGGCGGCTTCGGCGCGTCGCCGCTTCGCTTCACGCCGGAAAACGCGCCGTTTCGCCCGGAATTCGTCATAAAAATAAAAGCGCTTGACCAAAATATCGGCTTCGCTTTCAAGCTGCTTGACGAAATCCTTAAGAACACTATTTTCACGGACATCGAGCGTATCAAAACACTTCTTACCGAATATGCTTCCCGCGAGCACAGCGCGATACTTGAATATGGACATTCCTTCGCCGTCAAACGCGCTATAGCCGCGATAAGCCCGTCCGGCGCGTTTGACGAACTGTGCGGCGGCGTTAGCTTCTATCAGTATCTTTGCGGACTTGCCGAAACGGAAGCAGCGGAAGCCCTGTGCGCGGAGCTTGAGAACCTCAAGGTTCGCCTTTTCAGCCGCGCCAACTTTTCCTTCCACGCGGCTGGGGAAGCCGATTATAAGGGGTTGCTGGCCGAATTTTACAGCGGGCTGTCCGATTCCCCGAAAACGCGGGCGCCCGAGGATTTGGCTCTGTTCCCCGCGAATACGGCCGTGCTGACCGGCGCCAAAATTTTCCATAACGCGGCGGCAACGCGCCTGAAACGGCCCTACACGGGCGCGCTGGAGGTGCTTTCCTCCGTCCTTGACGACTATTTTATGGAAGAAATCCGCGCCGCCGGAGGCGCGTATGGCTTTGGGAGCGGCTTTACCCGCGCGGGTTACGCGTATATGTATTCCTTCCGGGACCCTCAGCGTTCAAATACCTTCGCCGTGTTCGGCCGGGCGGCGGAATTCACGCGAAAACTTTCCCTGTCGGAGCGGGAGCTTCGCTCGTTCATAATAGGCACAATAAGCGGCTTCGACGCGCCGAAGCACGCCGAGGTTAAGACAAGCGCGGCGGTCACGCGCTTCTTGAGCGGCATAACGCCAGAGAATATTCAAAAGGAGCGCGACGAGGTTCTTTCAACGACTCTTGAGAAATTACGGCAGCTCGCCGAGGTTTTTGAGGAAGCTCCGGCAAAGTGCGCGCTCGGAGGGAAGGATGGAAAAGGCTGGGAATGTACGGTGAAAATATAAATTTTGCGCCTTTTCACTCCCACCTCCTCCCTGCGGCAGCTCCCGCCGCCGCGCACGCCAAGCTCACCACCAGGTTCAGCCCGGCGTTCAGCCCCGCGCGCGCGTATTTCCCGCTCTCCAGAAACCCAAGCGTCTCCACGCTGAAGGTTGAGAAGGTGCTCAGCCCGCCGCAAAATCCGGCGGCAAAAAACAGCCGCGCACCCTCCGGGACGCTCCGCGCTCGCCCGAGACCCGCCATAAAACCCGCGAAAAATGACGCCGCCGCGTTGACCGCAAGCGTGGCGGCCGGGAAGTCCGCGCCCCGCAGCGCCTGCCCGGCCAAGTGCCTGACACACCCGCCAAAAAACGCGCCCAAGCCCGCGAATATCATTTTATCCCCCCCCTTCCCCCTTTATTTTTTCGCCTTCTTTATTCGGTTACTCTTAAATCTGATTTTTTTCAGCTTCGGACTTAAATTCACCACAAAGCGATTGCGCACGAACAATTTGCGCAGATACAGGCGGCTTTTGCGGTTCCGGTTGATTTCCTCCGCCTCCCCGTAAACCTCAAGCACGGAGTTTGCAAAATTTTCCAGCGAGAGGCTTTCTATCCGCTTAAGGGCATTCTTCTTTATTCGTTCCGTTTCCTCCGCCGAAGCGGTCAGGGCTTTATACAGAACCTCCGCGCACTCGTTGTCCTTCTTAAAAGTATATCCCGTCACTCCGTCTATAACTACTCCGTCTATGCTCGGGTCGGACTTCGCCGCGACCGCCGCCCCCGCCGCCATAGCCTCAACATAGGTAAGGCCCTGCGTTTCCGAAGTTGAGGCGGAGACAAACACGCCCAGCTTATAATACTTCGGGATTTCCGCGAACGACCGCGCCCCGGCGAATACGACTAGCCGCTCCACGCCCTCCGCCCGGCATAATTCCATTAAATCGGCCTTGTACGGCCCGTCTCCCACTATGACGAGCCGCGCGGCCCCCCTGCCCTCTCGCTCAAGGCGTCCGGCCAGCTCCGGCATAGCGCGGATAATCACGTCAAGGCTTTTTTCTTTCGCCACGCGGCAAATCGCCGCCAGGACGTTCGGCGCGCCGTCTATGCCAAGCTCCCGCCGAATCGCGGCAATCTCCTCCTCCGGCGGGTTCGCGCTGAAATGCCCGAAATCAAACCCCGTCGGCACAACCCTGATCGGCCGCTTTATCTTATACTCTACGAGTGATTTTTGGGTCTTTTCCACCGGCGCTATCACCATATTCGCGCCGTTACAGAAAAAGCGGCTGTACCGGGCGGCGGTTTTCGGCGTGACAAAATGTCCGTTCAGGAAATAATGCAGGTAATCCTCATACATCGTATGATATGTATGCACGTGGGGAATTTTATAAAAATCCGCCAGGAGCGCCCCCAGAAACCCCATGGCGAACTCCGTCTGCGTGTGGATTATATCTAATTTGAGCGTTTTCAAGTGCGTAATCAGCTTCGGCGGGTAATAAAACACAAAACGGTACGCGCCCAGCACCTTTACCGGAAAACTTGGCAAACGCACCACCATCGGCGAAGGCTCGGCGTTCGGGTCCTTCCCCGTGAAAACGACGACATTGTGCCCGAGCCGTGAAAGCTCCTTGGCGAGCGTCGCCGTTGAAGTCACCACGCCGTTTATCTGCGGGCTGTAGGTGTCAGTAAAAATGCCTATGTTCATTCGCCGCCCTCCTCCGCCTTGCTCCCGTTTTCCATATATTCCCTTATTTTTTCCCGTAATGACGGCAGGTGCCGCAAAAAGCCCTCCGCGCCGACGTCCGCCTTGAGCTTTTCGGCGGCCTCCTCGTCCCCCAGCGAGAGGTATACGTCATATAATAACGTGTAACTTTTGCCATAGTCTGATTTCATATGGAGGCTTTCCTCCAAAACCGCGCGGGCCTCCGCGTTCATATCATACTTCATAAGCTCCTGCGCCCACGCTATGAGCGCCTTCACAAACCGTTCCCGGTTTTCGTCAAAACTTATCAATTCGTCAAGCCGCGCAACCCCGTAAGCATACTTCAGGTCGTTATTGCTCATTTCCGGCTGGAGCTTAACCATTTTCTCGCCTATCAGCCTCCGCGCGTTTTCCTGCGCGCGGGCCAGGCGGGCTTTGTCCTCCTTAAGGTTATCCGAAAAGGGAAGTTTCTCGGCCTCCGGCGCTATAAACATACCCGGCGGGAGGTCCCTGCGCCGCGCCGCGTTGGCCTTGCGTTCCTCCTCCTCCAAATCTTCCGCCTTATGCGGATTGCCCGCCTTGGCTAAAAAATAATTAAGAATAACCGTCAGAAAAATCACCGTGGCCAAAATGTACAAAACAGCCGCCTCCGTTACAGCCGTTTTAACTCGTCTTAAGCGGAAACGGCTATGCTATTAATATGCCCTTTTTATAGTTTATCATTTTTTCGGGGGATTGTAAACAGGTGGTTAAAGTGTTATACTATATAGCAAAACCGAGGGGCGGACATTATGGAAAATAACGCCGTATCAGGCGCGGTCGAAAAAATCCGTTTCTGCAACGAACAGAACGGCTACGCCGTTTTTGACATAGCGCCGGACAAAGCGGCGGACGCCGACGACCAGCCGGACGAGCTGATTACCTGCGTGGGCGTTTGCGGGCCTTTGCGCGAGGGGTATCACGTCGAGCTGCGCGGCTCTTTTGTTATTGACCCTACTTATGGCCGCCAATTCCGCCTGACTCATTGTCAAGCCGCGCCCCCCTCCGGCGCCGCGGGCATAGCCCGGTTTCTGGCCTCCGGCGCGATTGCCGGCGTGGGGGAGAAAACCGCCGCCCGGATTATCGAAAAATGGGGCGAACAGGCCCTTGAGGTCATTTGCGATTATCCCGACCGCCTGCCGGAAATCAAGGGCATAACCAAAAAAAAGGCGGCGGAGATTTCCGCTTCGTTCCACGAACAGCGGGAACGCTTTGAAGTAATGGTGTTTTTGCAGGAATACGGCGTTTCGGCGGCGCAATCCGTCAAAATTCACAAAAAATACGGCAAAATCACGATAGACCTTGTAAAAAATAACCCCTACACTCTTTGCGAGGATATTAACGGAATCGGCTTCAAAACCGCTGACGAGCTAGCGGCGAAGCTCGGAACGGCTCCGGATTCGCCCCACAGAATCAAAAGCGCGATTCTTTACCTCCTGAACGAAGCGGCCGGAAGCGGCGGCCACATATACACGCGCCAGAGCGACCTTTCGCGGGAAGCGGCGGCGCTGCTGGGCCTGCGCGGCGCGCGGGAGGAGCTTATAGCCCATAGTCTTAACAATATGCAGGTCGAGCGCGTGATTTGCCGCGAAACCCTGCCGGATGGAGATTTTTCCGTGTACCTCAGCTTTTTTTATTACGCCGAGACCTTTGTCGCCCGGAAGCTGCTGACAATTTGCGGCGCTTCGATTACCGCGAAGCCTGGCGAAATAGACGCTGTTACAAAAGACTTTGACCCCGCTCAGCGCCAGGCGGTTGAGCGGGCAATGCTGCCCGGCGCCTTAGTCATTACCGGCGGGCCGGGCACGGGCAAAACAACCACGCTTAACGCCATAATCGAGCTTTTCGCCAAACGCGGGCTGAACGTGGAGCTGGCCGCGCCGACCGGCCGCGCGGCCAAACGCCTTTGCGAGGCCACCGGGCGAGAGGCCAAAACAATCCACCGCCTGCTTGAGACGAGCTTCGTCAAGGGCGAATCCGTTCAGCATTTCGAGCGCGACGAAAACAGGCCGCTTGAGGCCGATGTGGTCATTCTGGACGAATGCTCGATGCTCGACCTGTCGCTCACCTATCATCTGGCGAAGGCCCTGCCCCAATCGGCCAAGCTGATTCTCGTGGGGGACGCGGACCAGCTGCCCTCCGTGGGCGCGGGCAACGTCCTGCGCGATATAATAGCCAGCGGCGGCGTAAACGTAGCCACGCTTAAAACAATCTTCCGCCAAGCGGCGAAAAGCGCCATAATAACGAACGCCCACCGAATCAACAGCGGGCTGCCCCCGCTCCTGAACGAAAAGGACAAGGACTTTTTCTTTATCCCCCGGAGCGGCTCTGCGGCCTGTCTTGATACTATTACGGAGCTTGTGTCCTCCCGCCTGCCGAAATATCTTAATACCTCTGATATTTTTGATATTCAGGCGCTCAGCCCTATGCGAAAATCCGAACTCGGAGTGGAAAGCCTCAACGCGCGCCTGCAGGACGCGCTCAACCCCCGCCGGCGCGGGAAGAAAGAAAAGACCTTCCGCCGCGTAATTTTCCGCGAAGGCGACAAAATTATGCAGACGAAAAACAATTACGGCCTGAGCTACACTATTCTCGGCGCGGACGGCTCGAAAACCGGCGAAGGCGCGGGCATCTACAACGGGGACATAGGCCTTGTCCGCTCCATAGACGACGAAAGCGAGAGCCTGTTCGCGCTGTACGACGACAGGCTCGTCCGTTATGACTACGCCCAGCTTGAGGATTTAGACCTGTCCTACGCCGTAACAATCCATAAATCTCAGGGCAACGAATACCGCGCGGTGGTGCTGCCCCTGCTCGGGGGGCCTCCGTGCCTGCTTTCGCGCAATCTTCTCTATACGGCGATAACCCGCGCGCGGGATTTGGTGGTGGTCGTCGGGTCGCGGCGAACCCTTGAAGCTATGGTCGATAATAATAGGGAAGTGGACCGGAATACGACGCTGAAAGAAAGGCTCCGGCATTTGAGCGCCGGGGACGCTTTAGAGCTTGCGCCGGCTGGTGAAGCCGGCCGTGAGCCAAATTAACGCATCCAAATGAACCAAAGCCCGATTATTCTTTTGATACTTTCTTCGGTCAACTGTGGAAATTTAGACTTTAAGTCGTTCGCGATAGTTGTGTCTGGGTCTGATATTTGATATGGGTCGTATTTTTCATTGAAAATGAATTCAATTTTTCCGCACCGCGATAAATCATTTTCCGTATACCCCTTTGAGCTAAGCCATCTTTTATTTCCCTCCCAATTATTTCGATATGGGAATACAAAAAGAGAGCCGCTTTGAATTATCTCGTTAATCTCTTCCCAGTTTACCTCCTCCACAATATCACTCTCCTGACAGCGGCTTAGGAGGAGGGAGCGGATTTACGCCCGTTTTCCCTCCAGCCTCTGCGTCCGCCTATGCCCACGCTCACCATATATATCGCCACGGTCACCGCGAACGTGGGCATACTGTAGCCCATAACAACGTTGTGGCTCATAATAATTCTGTACACAGTAAAGCCTCCGCACCACACAAGCACGGTAAAAACGTCAAGCCCCTCCCCCGGGGCTGTTCTTCTGAAAATCAGATAATCCGCCATTATTACGGCAAAAGCGGGCGAGGCGATAGCGCCAAGCAGATAAAACGCCGAAAACGTCAGGCTCCAATTAATCAAAAGGGGTATCACGATACTGATAGCTATGACTATAACGGCAATTAAATCCTGACCGATTCTGCCTTTGCCGTCTACGGTGGAGGCGAGCGCCGCCGCGTCCACCGCGGAGCGCAAAAGCAGGGACGCGCCGATGATTATAAGCCCCGGCCAGCCGATTACATCAAAAATAATCCGCGTGTAGTCCTCCGTGCCGGTTTTACAAGCGGCGTAAAGCCCGGCGAAGAACATCAGCAAGCTGCCGGCTGAATAACCCGCCACGCACGTGGTCACAACAAACGGCTCCTTTTTAGTCCTCCGGATATAGTCTATAAAAAACGAACCCCACGAACACGCCATCGTCACGTTTAGCTCCACGGCGTCAGAAAAGCTAAGTCTGCCGTTCATTTTCAGAAAAGCCGGACCACCCTCCGGAACCGCCTTTCCGAATAACGCGGCGCATATACTCAGAAGCGACAGCATCATTAAAATAACAAGGACTTTATGTACATTCCGGAGCGTTTTTCTTGGTATGACGGAAATCGCCAAAACGGCGATGCCGCAAAAAGCGGTAAACATCATCCGGTTCTGGTAGCCTAAGGCAACATCCGCGAGACGGTCAAAAATCAGCCCGGCCGCGCCTATCATAATGGATATCCAGCATATCACGTGGAGCATATTCAAGCACGCCAGCCCCTTTGAGCCGAGCCGCCCGAAGGACACCGCGTTCAGGCCGCTCCACGAAAGCCCGCTGTTAATCCCGATATAGCCAAGGAGCCAAAGCAGCGCAAACCCTATGGCGTGGCCGGCCAGGGCAGCTATAAGGCCCTCGCGCAAGCCCAGCGAGGCCGTAGACACGCCCAGAATAAACTCCAAGGCTATACCCGAAAGGCAGAACCATATCCACCCTATCCGCGGCAAAGGCAGTTTAATCATCTTTGATTCGTTATCGTTAAAAATTTCGTCTATAAACCTCACGCCGAGCGGTCGCCTACTTTCGGATTCTGTGGTATAATGGACGTGTCAGAAAGGGTGATTTCGTTTGTTTCAGGCAAAACTTAAACTGCTTTACGACATTCTTCAAAAAAAGCGCGAAAACCTTTCACGGATTTTAAGCATTTGCGAAAATCAGGAAACCGTCATTCGCGCCATATCCGACGGAAGCCTGGAGCGCGGCGCGGTTTCAGAATTTTTCTCCGCTATGAACGAAGAAAAGCAGACGCTCATAGACGCGACGATAGCTTGCGACGATTTGTTCGCCCGCGTCTTCGACGGCATAAAAAACGATTTCGAGCGCCTCGCTCCGGATTTCTCCGAGCGAATAGCGGAGCTTAAAGCTGAAATCAAGTCCGTCGTGGAAATCGACGCCAAAATCCGGCTCCAGGAGGAGCGCAACAAAACGAGCCTGGCCTCCTCGCACAAAATCAAAGGCGACACGCCCTCAAAGTCAAAAGCGCGCCTTTTGTCGGAGTATCGCAAAAACGCGGGCTTTTAGCCGGATTTCAAGTAGTGTATTTCTCTATGAGCTGCTTGGCGTATTCCTTCGTCTTTACCTCCGCGTCGCGGAATTTAGCCAAGGTCTCCTCATCCCGCTCGCCGTTTTTAAGAGACACCATAAGACTGGCCGAAGTCTCAAAAAGAGCGGTGAAAGCCATATTTCCCGTCATTCCCTTTATGGCGTGGGCGACGTCGCTGGCTTTCGTTAAATCGCCCTCCGCCATAGCCTCCTCGAACTTATTAAACTCGTCCCCGACGAGGAAAAGGTTAAGCATTTTCGCATAAAGACGCGGCTTGCCCGACACGCGCCGCAAGCCATTATTCACGTCGATATAATCTTCAATAGCCATTTCGTAAACCTCCATAAATATAATAATTTTATTATATAATATTTTTATCTTTTCCGCAAGGGCCTATTTACGCCATACCGACGGTATCAAAAGCACCAGCACAGGGTAAAACTCCAACCTGCCCACAAGCATACACAGGCAAAGCATAAACTTCGACGGCGCGGCGAAGCCGGACACGTTCGCTATTGAAGAGGAAAACGCCCTCGGGTCCACCCCTACGTTCGTAATGCTTGAAATCACGAGCATAAAAGTAGAGACCAAATCCTCCCCCTCAAGCGCCAGAACGAAGGTGGCCAGCGCCATAAACCCCATATACATAATGAAAAAAACGTAAATATTGCTCAGCACGCCCGCGTCCGCGGCTTTGCCGTTTATGGTTATGGGCCTCATCATACGCGGATGCAGTATTTTGTTAAGCTCGTGCTTTATCGCCTTACACGCCACGAGCGCGCGAACCATCTTAATGCCCCCGGCGGTTGAGCCGGCGCACCCTCCCAGCATCATAAGAAATATCAGAAGCGCTTGCGAAAAAGCGGGCCAGCCGCTGAAATCCGTGCTGGTGAAGCCCGTCGTGGTGACAAATGTAGCCACTTGAAAGAAGGCGTACCTGAAAGCCGTCCAGACGCTTTCGTAAACGCCCGCGAACTTGATATTAATTGTTATGGCGAGCGTCGATAACAGAGTGACGAAGCCATACAGCCGAAGCTCCTGGTCGGCGAAAAAAGTCTTAAAATCGAAAATTGAAAAATAATAAAGCAGCGAAAAATTTATGCCGAAAATCAGGATAAAAACCGCCGTCACCATTTCAATCGGGGCGCCGCCGTAAGCGCCTATCGACAGATTCTGCGGCGAAAAGCCCCCTGTGCCCGCTGAGGCGAAAGTATTAAGGGCGGCGTCGTAAAAAGGCATCCCGAGAGCGGTTAGTATGACTATCTGAGCCGCGGTGAGGGCGGCGTATATTTTATACATAATTTTCGCCGTGTCGCGGATTCGCGGCACGAGCCGCCCCTGCGACGGCCCGGAGCTTTCCGCGTACATAAGCGTGATGGCCGAAGGGCGCAAGGTCGGCATAATCGCCAGCACCATAACGAGCACGCCCATTCCGCCGAGCCAGTTGGTAAAACATCTCCAGAACATTATCCCGCGCGGCATTTGGGATAAATCCCCCGCCACGGTAAGCCCCGTGCCGGTAAAGCCCGAAACGGACTCAAAAAAACAGCCCGCGAAACCCTGCCCCGGCATACTCGCAAAATAATAAGGCAGCGCGCCGAAGAAGGAAAGCGCCAGCCAGGCGAGGGAAACGGTCACAAACCCTTCGCGCTTCTGAAAAGTATTGTCCTCCGGGCGCGCGAAGCCGCTTAAGATTATGCCGGCGGCGGCCGTCAGAATCAACGACACGCAAAGCGGCGCGGCGTCGCCCCCGCCGTAAAAGACGGACGCGGCGATTGCCGGCGCCATCGACACAGCCTCCACCATAAGCACATTGCCGAGGGTCTTAAAAATCAGGCGATAATTCATAGCGTCACTTTCTTTGCCTATTTTAGAATGTCGTCAAATTCTTCTATCTGCGCCCCGCCCGTGATTACTATCACATTATCGCCCCTGTGGATTTCGGTTTCCCCTCCAGGGATAATCACATTCCCGTTCCGGACGACGCAGCAGATAAGCACCTCTTTTTTCATCGGCAGGTCTTTCAGCCGGATATTCAGGCATTTTGAGGACTCCGATACCTCGAACTCAAGCGCCTCTATATCCAAATCGTCCACGCCCGGCGTTTTAGCGCGGTTATTGCCCCGCCAAAACGCCGTCTCCTTGTCCACAATTTTATGCATCGCGCGGAAAGAGCCGCTTCTTTTGGAGACGGTCATCCCCCGCACGAACTGTATAATATTATAGGAAGTAATCAGCTTCGGGCAGATGACGCTCCCGAGATTCAGCTTTTTCACTATGTCCGCGTTTATGTGGTTTATTTTGACGACGACCTTGCCCACTCCCTGCTGCTTGCCGTACATAGCTATTATGACGTTCTCCTCGTCCCTGTCGGTCAGGCAGACGACCGCGCCCATCTCGCCCATATGCTCCGACTCAAGCACGGACTCGTCCGTGCCGTCGCCGTGGATAATAAGAGCGGAGGGCAGAGCCTCGGAAAGCTGCTGGCACCGCTCCTCGTCAATTTCAATAATGCGGAGGCGCGCGCTGAAACGCGCCATAAAGTTGCAGAAATAGCGCGTTATCTTCCCGCCGCCTATCACCATAATATCACGTATTTTTTCATTAAATATCCCGATATGGCGGAAAAAATCCATAATATCGTCGGCGGCTCCCGCAATCCGCAGAATATCGCCGCGCCGAAGCTCCATATCGCCGTGCGGCACGGCCACCCGCCCGCCCCTCTCGACAGTCACAAGCAGCACGGGAATTTTAATTTTAGCGAATATCTGCGATATAAGCCGACCGTCCAAGGGACTGCCCTCGGCCAGGTCAAACGCGACAATTTCAACCCGCCCGCCCACGAAAGTCATTATGTCCTTTGCCGTGGGGAATCGGATAAGCCGCGATATTTCAAACGCGGCCTGCTGCTCCGGGTTTATGATGAGGTCAAGCCCCAAATCGCTCTTGAACTTCATAAGCTCCACGGCGTACTCCGGGTCCCGTATGCGCGCGGCGGTCAGGCGCACGCCGAGCCGCTTGGCGGTCAGCGCGCACAAAATATTCGTTTCGTCGTTCCCCGCGACGCACACTATAAGGTCGGACTCCTTCGCGCCCGCCTCAAGCAGAACCCGCGCCGAAAGAGCGTTCCCCCGCAGGGTCATAACGTCCAAAGATTCCGTTACTTTGTCAAAGACTTCGGCCTTTTTATCAATTATGGTGATGCTGTGATTTTCCACGGACAGATACTTGGCTATAGTGTGCCCGACTTTGCCGCAGCCTACAATTATGACGTTCATTCTGTCATCTCTATTCTAATCGGCCTCAGCCTTTAAGGTAGCGGTTTATGGCGGCCACGGCCTTCTCGTACTCAAACAGCAGGACGCAGTTACTCAAATCGTCAATCATATTGCGCACCTCCCGCGACCAGCTGTTGTCCTTCAGCTCCGCTATTATCCCGTCAACCGCGCCTATATCCATCTGCTCCAGAGCCTCCTTCAGCCCCAGCAGGTCCTGCTTGAGCATATTGAGGTTGTCGCCGTCCGCGTCGTTTGTTTTTTCTTCCGTCGTCTGGCGGATAAGCGGCGCGATGTTTTTAATCAGCAGCTTAAGCTGGCGGATAAACGTATCGTGATTTTCCCGCACAAACTCAAGGTTGTGTTTCTGGCACGCCTCCTCCATTGCCTTGGCGAAGTCGGACGTCTCGATAGCGCCGATATTGGCCGACGCGGATTTCAGCGCGTGTATCTGGGAGGCGTAGGCCGCCATATTTTTCGCCTCAAAGGCGGCGTTCATATCGTCGATTTTCTCAGAGCAGTCCCTGTAAAATATTTCAAGAATAGCTACATACACGTCCTTCGAGCCGCCCGCCATATGGATACCCTTTTTGGTGTCCACGCCCAGAATTTTGACCTCCGCGTCGTCCCCCATATTTTTCGCGGAAAAAGCCGCTTCCTGCGCCATGGTAAATCTTTCCAATTTTTCCAGCGGCAGCCATTTCCGCAGGAGCAAGTCGAGCTTCAGGATTTCAATAGGTTTGGGTATGAAGTCGTTCATCCCGCCCGAAATGAACATATCCATAGCGTTCGCGGCGACCACCGCCGTCAGGGCGATAATCGTCATATTCCGGAATTTGCCCGTGCCGTCCTCAAGGCCGCGTATACGCTCGGTAGCCTCAAGGCCGTTCATACCCGGCATCATATAGTCCATAAAAACTATGTCATAGTTGTTTTCCTTAACAAGGTCAATAGCCTCCGGGCCGCTCTTGCAAGTGGTGATATTCATGCCGTAAGGCGCCATAAGCCCCTCCGCCACGCGCAGGTTCGTCGTTATGTCGTCCACTATGAGTATGGAGGCGTTCTGCGCGGTGAAATGCCGCTCCTTGCCTTCGTGAAAGTCCATGCTGGTGATTATGTCGTTAAGCATATTCGCCACGGGAACGCAGTACGTCGGCATTTCAATGATGCGGTTGCACTTCGCGGTTATGACCTCCCCGAACTCGGACAGCAGGACGATTTTCGTGTCGAGCAAGTCAAGCTTGTTGAGCAGGTTGCGCACGCCCGCGAAAAGATACGGCGCGGTGAAAACATACTCATAGCGCTTCTTTTTAAGCGCCTCGTAGAACACGGGCTGGGTGCCGGCGGAGGCGCAGTTTATGTTAAGGTCAAGCATAGTGCGCTCCACGTTGGCGCGGTATTCCTCCCGCGTGTCGTAAATGACGACATTTTTTTCAGCCAGGTTATCAACGGCGGCCAGCTGGTCGTATTTCTCAAACCGCTGTCTCATTGTCGCCGTAAAGGCGGAACCCTCACCGTAGACGCTCCGCACGGAAATATCGCCTTTCATTTTACCGCAGATTCTCCGCGCCAAAGTCAAGCCCAGGCCAACGCCCATAATGCCCTTATCGACGGAGCCGACCTGAACAAAGTCCGTGAATAGTTTGCGGATATATTCCTTTTTAATGCCCATACCCGTGTCCGTCACGTTCACGGTGAGGATAATCTCGTCGTTCTCGTTCAGGTCCCCGGTAATGTCGAGCGTCACAAAGCCTTCGTCAGTGAATTTGACGGCGTTGTCCAGCAGGTTCATAATAACCTGGCGGACGCGGCTTTCGTCGCCGATAAGATTATTGGGAATCCCGCTGTCCACATTCGCGAGAAACTTTACCGGTTTGTCAAGCAGCTTCAAGCGCACTATGCCTATAACGTCGTTCACAATAGAGGCGAGCTGATAGTTTATTTCCGACAGCTCAAAATCCCCGGATTCTATTTTTGAATAGTCCAGAATGTCGTTTATAATGGAAAGCAGGTTGTTGGAGGCGTGCTTTATCTGCAGCACGGAATCCCGCACATTGTGGGATATTCCTTCCTCTCGCATAACTATCTCAGCCATACCGAAAACGGTGTTAAGAGGCGTGCGCAGCTCGTGGTTCATTTTCGTAAGGAAATTTATGCGCCCGCCCTTATTCTCAATTTCGCCGCGAAAGGCAAAAACGGCGTCGAATACGATAAGCCCAAGCGCCATAACGACGGAGAGCACGACGACCATGCCCGAACCGAAGCGCGCTTGCTCATAATGCGGCGCGACCGGCGTCACCACGCCCGCGTACCACCCGTTCCAGAGGCGGCGCATAAAAATCAGGCTTTTATCGCCGTTAAAATCCGTATAATTCTCAGCCTCGACAATTTGCCTTTCGCGCATTTGGCCTATTATGGACTCGGCGGATTTCTTCATAGTTTCGTCCGCTATCGGCCTTCCGACCATATCCCGCTCCCGGTGGGCCGTGAAGTTAAAGTTTTCGTCGGCGATAAAGCCATATCCCCCGCCGCCGTCCTTAGCGGCGGTAATATTGCGGCAGAGATATTCAAGGCTTATATCCGCGCAGATCACGCCCCGCGTTTTCCCGCTCTTATCCTTGAGCGCGCGGGAAATGGAAACGACGTACCCCTCCTTCCCCGCGCCAATGTAAGGCTCGGAGAAACTTATGTCGTCATTTTTCAGCGCTTCTTTATACCAGGAGCGCTCCCTGTAGTCATAACCTTCGGGAAACTCAAAGTCCGTCCCGATTATAAACTTATCGTCCACAACAGCGCAGACCCCGTATTTGCCGCCCTCGGAATTTTCGGAAAAAACCTCCCCCGCCTGCTTAACGAGCGCACGGGTCCATTCCTCCGAAGCGTCCGAGTCTATGGCCGCCTCAAGCCTGTACGCGATTAAATTGACCGTGTTTTCCGATTCTTGAAGCTCCGCGCGAAGCTCGCTTTCGGCGACGTCCATAACTTTGTTGCCGTACTCAAGCAGGTGAGCCTTAGAGGCCCCGTACATAAAATGAAGGCTCACTGCGGCTATTATGGCGAATGCCGAAAATACGCATATAAACTGCATATAATATCTCTTTAACAAGTCGACCATACCGTTTATAATATTCACGCAATCTCCGCCATTCCGTAATCATTAGCGTATGTGTGTGTTTTCGCGCCTTTACGCGACCGGGGGCTTCTTGCCCGTCGCCTCGTAAATCCACACCGGCACTATGTCGCCCGCCTTGGCCTTTTTCTCCGATTCCATCTCGGCGGTAAGCCGCTCCTGCTCTAACCTGAAGGCCTCGCCCACGCCGCGGAATTTATCCGCCACTTTCACGAAAACATCTACGATAAGAGGGTCGAAGTGGCTTCCCCGGCCCTCTACTATAATGTCCACCGCCTTTTCGTGCGGGAAGCCCTTTTTGTACGGGCGTTCGGAAACAAGGGCGTCGTACACGTCCGCGACAGCCATCGCCCGCCCCTGGAGCGGAATGTCGAATTCCTTCAGTTTATACGGGTATCCCGTGCCGTTCCATTTTTCGTGGTGCGTCCCCGCGAAGAGCTTGGCGTGGCGCAGGAACTCCTTTTCCGTCGTGTTCATCTCAATTTTTTCTATGGCCTCCACGCCCTTGGCGGCGTGGCTTTTCATAATCTCAAACTCCTCGTCGGTGAGCTTGCCGGGCTTGTTGAGCACAAGGTCGCTTATATATATTTTGCCCACGTCGTGGAGCTGCGCCGACTGAATAACCCTGTCAACGTCCCAGTGTTTCATATCGTCGATATAGACTTTCTCGCAAATCATTCCGTGAATAAGCTCGTAAAGATAGCTCTGCGTGCGGGAAATATGCCCGCCCGTGATGTCGTCGCGAGATTCCACAAGCTCCGCCACGGTCTCAAGAACCGCGCTCTGAAGCTCGTAAACCGTTTTAGTCTTGGCGTCCACCATATTCTGCAGGTTGTCGTTGAAGTTTTTAAGCTCCCGCTTCTGCTCCTCTATGAGAAGGTGCGCCTCAAGGCGCTTGAGCAGGAGCGGCGGGGAAAACGGCTTTATTATGTAGTCAATGGCTCCTCGCGAAAGCCCCTCAAGCTCGCTCTCGGTGTCGCTCTGACCGGTCAGGAATATTACGGGTATGCTCACCGTGTCCTTGTTTTCCTTCAGAATTTTTATTATGTCATACCCGTTCATATCCGGCATATCTATATCCAGAAGTATGAGATCCGGCGTAATTTTCCCCAGTATTTTAAGGAGCTTTTCACCTGAGGGTATGGTGAAAACCTCGTACTTATCGCTGAGCACGTTCTTTCCAACGGAAAGGTTGGTTATGTTGTCGTCAACGAGCATTATTTTGGGCTTAGCCATTGCGTTTCCTCCATACTTATCGCTCAAACGCTGTGGTTTGGTTTAGCTTTTTATATTATAACGCAAAAAAAGAAAATACACCATATGTTTTTTCATAAATTATTATTTTTTTATTAAATTTTCGTTTCAACTCCCCTAAACCGATCCATTGTGTGGTATCATTATTATTATGGCAATTTCAGCCTTATTACTCGCAAAACCGATTTTGCTTATGTAAAGCCGGGATCGCCGTATCGTTTACCCTTATCATAAAAACAGAAACGAGGCGTTTTATGCTGAAAATGGCAAGATACCTGAAACCGCACGCGGCGGCGATACTCGGGGTGGTCGTGTTCCTGTTCGCTCAGGCGACAGGGGAGCTTATGCTGCCCCAGTATATGTCCCGGATTGTCGACGTGGGCGTGGCGCGGCGCGGCATAGAGTACGACTATCCCGAAGTTATGCGGGCGGAAACTTACCGGAAATTAATAAGCGAAATCCCCTGGCCCGGCGACCGGAACTTCGCCGCCTCCGTATACAGCGAGAGCGCCGGCAATACTTTCACGATGACGGCCAAGCTCGCTAAAATCGACAAGGAGCGCCTCGCGGAAATCCTGCGCCCTTATGAAACCGGCTCGGACGGCTCGGCCGTTTCCTTTATAACGGAGGAGTACGCGGCCGCCGGAGTAAATATTGATTATATAAGAAATCGCTATCTGCTTATGTCCGGGCTTAAGATGGCCGCCATAGCCCTGCTGTCGGCGGGGTGCGTCATAATCGGGGCAATGCTGGCCGCGCGCGTGACGGCCGGCGCGGCGGGCCGCCTCCGCGCGGACCTTTTCCGCAAGGTTATAAACTTTTCGGCGGAAAATTTAGATAAATTCCCTTCCTCGACGCTCATAACCCGCTGCACCAACGACATCCAGCAGCTTCAGCAGACGCTTATGCTTACCCTGCGCCTGGTGCTTTTCGCTCCGGTTATGGGAATCGGCGGCGTGATTATGGTGCTGCGCTCCGAAGCGTCTATGTCGTGGCTCGTGGCGCTCTCGGTCGGCTGTATACTGGCGCTTATAGTCGCTGTTTTAATTCGGGCCATGCCGCGCTTCAAATTAGTGCAAAAACTGCTCGACAAGCTCAACCTCACCCTGCGCGAATCCCTGACAGGCATAATGGTCGTCCGCGCGTTCGGCACGCAGGCGCGGGAGGAGGAGCGCTTCGGCGCCGCCAATAAAGAGCTGACGGACACGAACCTTTTCGTCAACCGCGCCATGATGAGCGTCCTGCTTCCGATGATGATGCTTGTAATGAACCTGACCCCGGTGGGCATTTTATGGTTCGGCGCGCCGAAAGTCGGCGCCGGCGTCATAGCCATAGGAGACCTTATGGCCTTTATCCAGTACGCCACTATAATAATGTTTTCCTTTATAATGCTGTCGATGATTTCGATGTTTATGCCGCGCGCGTTCGTGGCCCTCGGCCGCGTCAGCGAAGTTTTGGACGAACCGGCCAGCCTGAGCGACCAGGAGAACCCGAAGCGGGTTGATTTGACCAGCTGCACGGTCGAATTCCGCGACGTGTCGTTCAAATACCCCGGCAGCGAAGAATACGCCGTCGAAAACATTTTTTTCACCGCCCGCCCCGGCACCGTGACCGCCTTTATCGGCGGTACGGGCAGCGGCAAATCCACAATAGTCAACCTCCTCCCCCGTTTGTACGACGTGAGCGGCGGGGAGATTTTAATAAACGGCGCCGACGCGCGGGAGCTTCGCCAGGCCGACCTTCGCCGCGCCATAGGCTACGTTCCTCAGAAATCCCTGCTTTTTTCGGGGACCATCGAGTCAAACCTTAGATACGGAAGCCCCGACGCTTCCGACGAGGATATGGAGCGCGCCGCGAGAATCGCCCAGGCGGGCTTCATAGAGGAAAAGCCCGATAAATACGGCGAGCATATCTCCCAAGGCGGCGGGAACGTGTCCGGCGGGCAGCGCCAGCGGCTTTCAATAGCCCGAGCCATAGCCCCCGGGCCTTCGGTTTTCATCTTTGACGAAAGTTTCTCCGCGCTTGACTATAAAACGGAGGCCTCCCTCAAAAAGGCCGTCCGGGAAGAGCTTAAAAACACTACCGTTTTTATCGTCGCTTCCCGGATTTCAACCATAAGGAACGCCGACCAAATCATCGTGCTTGACGAAGGAAAAATCGCCGGCGCGGGCACGCACGACGAGCTTATACAAAACTGCGAAGTCTACGCGCAGATAGCCGCGTCGCAGTTATCGCCCGACGAAATGTAAACCAGGAGGACTGTCTATGAGTCAGGATAAACCGCACAAAACCCGCCGCCAGCAACCCAAGCAGGGCGGCTTCGGCGGCGGGCCGATTTCCCTTTCGACGGAAAAGGCGAAAAACTTCAAGGGCACGATAAAGGCCCTCGCGTCAAACCTCGCGCCGTATAAGGTCAAACTTGCCGCCGCGGCTTTGCTCTCGGTGTTTTCGGTAATTTTTTCCATAGCCGGGCCGAAGATTCTCTCCCACGGGGTCAACGAGGTCTACAACGGCTATGTCCGCGCGCAGAAGGGCCAGGGCGGCGTAAATATGGAGATTTTAGCGGGTGTGGCGCTCTGTCTTATCGCGCTTTATTTCGCGAGCCTGCTGTTTTCTTTCACTCAGGCTTGGATAATTACCAAAATTTCACAGGAACTTTCTTATAATTTCCGGCGGGATATAGCCGCAAAAATCAACCGCCTGCCGCTCCGGTATTTTGACGGGGTCCCCCACGGCGAGGTAATGTCCCGCGTGACGAACGACGTTGACACCATCAGCCAGACGCTGAACCAGATAACCTCTCAGATAATCACGTCGCTGGCGACGATTCTCGGAATCGTCGTCGTTATGCTGACAATCAGCCCGACTATGACCCTCGTGGCCGTGCTCGTCATACCCGCGTCCTTTTTTCTCGTATCGAAAATCGTCAAACTGTCCCAGAAACACTTCGCCACGCAGCAGAAATACCTGGGGCGCGTCAACGGGCACGTCGAGGAGGTCTTTTCCGGGCATAACATAGTCAAGGCCTTCTGCGCCGAGGAGCGCGAAATAGAGCTTTTCAATCAGAATAACAAAATGCTTTATTCCTCCGCGTGGAAATCTCAGTTTTTTTCAAGCGTGCTTATGCCGCTTATGTCGTTCGTCAGCAATATAGGCTATGTCATAATCTGCATACTCGGCGGGTATATGGCGACGCGCGGGCGGATTTCCCTTGGCGACATAACGGCGTTTATCCAGTACGTGCGGCAGTTCAACCAGCCGATTTCTCAAGTAGCGCAGGTTACAAACATTTTACAGTCAACCGCCGCCGCCGCCGAGCGCGTTTTTGAGTTTCTGTCGGAGGAGGAGGAAAGCGGCGAGCCGGAAAATCCGGCGCTCCCCTCCGAAGTCGCGGATTTTTCCGTGTCGTTCAAAAACGTGTCTTTTGGCTATGACCCCGAGCGGAAGGTCATCAAAAATTTTTCGGCGGATATAACGAACGGCTCCCGCGTGGCCATAGTCGGCCCGACCGGCGCGGGAAAAACAACCATCGTCAAGCTCCTTATGCGCTTTTATGATGTTGACGGCGGTTCCATCTCCGTCGGCGGGCGCGACGTCCGGGATTTTTCCCGAAACGGGCTGCGTTCCTTTTTCGGTATGGTGCTGCAGGATACTTGGCTTTTCGGCGGCTCCATTATGGAAAATATCCGCTACGGCCGCCTATCCGCCACGGACGACGAGGTCATAGCGGCGGCCAAGGCCGCGCACGCGCACCGCTTTATAAAGACCCTGCCCGGCGGTTATAATATGACGCTGAACGAGGAATCCACGAACGTCTCCCAGGGGCAGAAACAGCTTTTGACAATCGCGCGGTGCTTCCTTTCCGACCCCAGGGTGCTTATTCTGGACGAAGCCACAAGCTCCGTTGACACGCGCACGGAGGTGCTCATCCAAAAGGCGATGGATAACCTGCTCCGCGGGCGCACAAGTTTTATAATCGCCCACCGGCTCTCGACAATCCGTGACGCGGACCTGATTTTCGTAATGAAAAACGGGGATATAATCGAGCAGGGCGGCCATCAGGAACTGATTGAAAGAAAAGGGTTTTATTACGATTTATACAGCAGTCAATTTGAAGGGAAAGACATATAGGCCCAAGAAAGCAAGGCGCGGACAGGTTAACGTCCGCGCCTTTTCTATATAACAAACGGAACGGCGGGCCGCCCCTATTCCCCCGCCCTCGCCAGCCTCAACCCGGGCGCGGCGTTCAGCGAAAAATCCGAATATTTCCCGGCGCAATAGTCAAAATAGCTGCGCGTGGCGATCATCACGGCGTTGTCCGTGCAATAACGCGTGTCCGGCAGGTATAGCGTCAGGCCGTTTTCCTTGCAGGCGCGGCGCATACGCGCCCGCAGGGCCGAGTTTGCCGACACCCCGCCGGACAGCGCGACCTTCTTTATTTTATAATGGAGCGCGGCGCGGACGGTTTTTTCGGTCAGCACGTCCACCACCGCCTCCTGAAACGCGGCGGCCGTCTCCGGCACGTCCGGCCGCGCCTCCCTTTCCCGTTCTTTATTTATATAATTCAGCACGGCGGACTTCAGGCCGCTGAAACTGAAGTCAAAATTATCCTCGCTCATCCGCGGCCTCGGGAAGTTTATCGCTCTATTGCCCGAAGCCGTCCGCGCGGCCTCGTCTATCGCGGGGCCTCCGGGATATGAAAGCCCCAGCGCGCGGGCCGCCTTGTCGAACGCCTCTCCAGCCGCGTCGTCCGTAGTCTGGCCCACCACCTCGTAAGAATCGCCCCCGCGCACTATGACGAGCGCCGTATGCCCGCCCGAAGCCACAAGACAAAGAAACGGCGGCTTAAACCGGGAATTATCAATGTAATTCGCGCAGATATGCCCCTCGATATGGTTCACGCCGATAAGCGGCACGCCCAGCGCCAGCGCCAGCCCCTTGGCGTAAGACAAGCCCGTCAGCAGCGCGCCGACCAGGCCCGGCCCGTAGGTCACGGCGACGGCGTTTATATCGGCAAGCGCCTTGCCGGACTCCTCAAGCGCTTTATCCACGCAGAAACTTATTTTCTCAAGGTGCGCGCGGGAGGCAATCTCCGGCACGACCCCGCCGTACGCCCTGTGCAGGTCAATCTGCGAGTGAATCACGTTCGAGAGCACCGTCCGCCCGTTTTCCACCACGGCGGCGGCGGTTTCGTCGCAGGAGGTTTCAATACCCAGGATATAGTTTGACTTTATGGGCAAACCCACCGGCAGGGCGCGGGTTTTTCCCGTTTTTACAGCTTTTTCCACGAGTATATCTTCCATTTGCCGTCCTCCCTAATTAAATTGTACTTCATATTGACAGTACCGGCGGTCGAAGTCTCCTCCGCCGTCACGGAGCATTTGCCGTCCTCCGGCTCCGTTTTTTCAAGAATTACGTAAGAAACGGCGCAATCCTTCGCGCCGCGTTTCGCCAGAACTTCGTCCGTCACTGATTGTATGCGCTTGTCGAACGGGTTCAGCTCCAGCAGCTCCTTTCCGTAAAGCCGCTGCTGCTTGGCGAACGCCAAGGCTATCTCCGCGTCCTCTATGCCCCCGTCGTACAGCGCCAATTTTATGCGCTCGTAAAGCTCCACCACGTCCTGCGGGGTTTCGGGATATTCCCGGTCCAAGTCTATCCCCGCTATCTCCGGCCAGCGCGACTGGACGTCCGGCTCCCTCCGGCGCGTCTGCGCCTCCCGCAAGTAAAAGAACATCACAACCACCACGATAAGGAGCGTAAAGCCCAGAAAAGAGGTTTTATTGCCGCTTCCCCACAACCTCATTTAAAAACCTCCCAGGAATAATATATAGCAATTCCGTTTGACATAAGCCGCGCTCGGCGTTTTTTGGCGCCTCCCCGCATTGGCTTCGCCAACGCTCGCGGCTTGGCATCACGATTTCCGGCTCGAAAGCGGCAAGTCAAACATTGAATTGCCCTATCGCTTTTACTTTTCATGAACTTATGAAAAGCAAAGCCGCGGACAGTCCCCACAAGTGGTTTCCCGCGAACAAACCTCGCGCCAGCCCCTCGTTCCGCCGCCATATCTAATAAAACCGCTTCTTCACGAACGCGTTCACAAGCGCCGCCGCCACCGCGCCAAGGGACGCGGCGGGCAAGAGGGCAATCATCACCAGAAGCCCCCCGCGCGGGAGCAGACACAGAGCCTCAACCGCCGCCGCGGAAAGAGCCACGGCCCAGTACGGCGCCGGCGCCGCCTTAGTTAAAAGCTCCGCCGCGCAGACGCAAATAGCCGCCTCCCCGAACAGCGCCGCTATGTAAAAAACAATAATTATAAGTAAAGCGACCGGCCAGCCCACCGCGCTCATAAGCAAAACCCCGGCACAAACCGCCGCCGTAAAAAAGGCTGAAACCCCGAGCTTAAACAGGTTTTCCGGCTCATTCCGCGCGGCCCTGGCGGCCTGCTCCGTGAATACGGGAAACGCCGCGCAAATCAAAAGCGCTAAAAGTATTTTCGCCGCGGACACAAACAAGGCCAGCGTTTCGGGAAATATATATATATACCTGCCGCCGGCTCTCAACGGGTCTATCCCGAATGAACCCGCCCGCGCGGCGTCGGACAGGCGGCAGCCCACGGCGGTAAAATCCCCTGTGACCGCCGCCCGCTCCCCGAAGCTCATACTGCCGAAAATCGCCGTAATATCGCCTTCGTGCCGCCCGTTCAGCGTAACCTCGCCAAAAAGGAAAACCGCGTTCCCGCTCGTCGTCTCGTAATACTCCGCGCGGGAAAATAAGGAAAACGCCGGAAGCTCCCGCGCGGCGGCGGGGCCGGCGGCTTTTACCCCCGCCGCCAAGGAGGGGGCTTTATGTTGTCTAAACCCCTTTAGACGACATAAAACACCGAGCAAGCCCAACGCCGCGCACAAGAAAACGCATATTAATAATGTAATTTTACGCATTTCCTTTCCCCGTCTTGATTTTCAAATAAGCCAGCCGCGCCGCCGCAAGCACGGACGCGGCAAGCGCGATAATCCATCGAACGGCGTCGGCGGTTTCAAGGGCCGCCGGCATAAACGCGCGGAACTCCGCGCCGAGCCGAACCGCCAGCGCGTCGGCGAAAGCCCGCACGTCCGGGAGCGTCCCGGCAAGCCCCGAAAGCGCGGGAACCTCGGCAAACCCCTCCGCAAGCCCCTCGCGGCAGACAAACATCAGCACGCCAAGCCCAAACACGACGGAAACCGCGCCCGCAACCGCGCCAAACGCCGCGTCCTCGCTGACCGCGCGGCTTATCTTTCCTTCCGGCAGGGCCTTGACCCGCTCCATAACCGCCGCCTCAAATCCGGCCGGAGCCTCAGGCCGCTCGCCCCCGGCGAAAATCTCAAGCATTTCCCCGTACGTTTCAAGGGACTCCGCGCAGACGGCGCAAGCCTCCATATGCCTGCGGAGCTTCTCGTCCTCGCCTCGGCTTATTTCCCCGTCCAGGCGTTTCATCATTAAATTTTCGTAAAATTCGCAGTCCCGCATTAGTCACCGCCCCTCTCTTTCCTTTAATATCTGTTCCTTAAGAATCTTCCGCCCCCGGAAAATCCGGTTTTTCACCTTTGACAGCGGCTCGTCGGTAATCTGCGCTATTTCCTGATAGCTCAAGCCGTTTTTATGGTAAAGCAATATGGGAATCTTATACATATCCGGCAGGGCCGCCAGCAGCTTATTTAAGCCGGTTCTCTCCTCCTTGGCCAGAAGCGCCGCCTCCGGCTGGCTGAAGCCGGACTCCTCCGCCATCGCCAGGGATTCGTCCAGCGGCAGAAGCGCCGCCTTCTGCCGCCGCTTGAAGTCTATCACGTGGTTTGACGCTATCCTCATTATCCACGTGCTGAGTTTGTACTCCGGGTAATATTTCGCCAGATTCCGGTATACCTTTATAAAAACCTCCTGGGAGATGTCGCCGGCTTCCTCCCTGTCTCCCGTCATTCGCAGGGCAACCCCGTACACTAAATTTTTGTACCGCCGCACAAGCTCCTCAAAATAATCCGGGTCCTCCGTCAGGACAAGCCGTATGACCTCAAAATCCGTCTTTTCGGAAAGCGGCGTTTCCTCCGCCCGCGCCGACGCCAAAGCGCCCATAAAATCACCCTAACCTTAGTCTTAATCTCGTCTTGCCTTGCTCAGCGTTTTTTGCGAAGCCAAGCCGCTAAAAATCCGCTTCCTTATTTATATATACGCGCTTTTCTTCTAAAAGTCCGCTTCCTCGTCTTCAAATCTTAGAATTTTTGTTTTCCGGTCGAAACCGGCGTGGCTGTTTCTGAAAACCTCCCGCGCGAAGCGGATTCCCTCGCCGGGATTGCCCATAGCGGGGGAAAAGTGGGTCAGCCAAAGCTCCTCCACCCCGCCGTCCCTGGCGATTTTCGCCGCCTCCGCGAACACCATATGCTTGTGGGCGGCGGCCTTTTCCCTCATTTCGTTTTCGGCGTAAAGACCCTCGCATATAAAAAGGTCGGCCCCGCGCACAAATCCGTCAAGCCCCGCCACGGGGCGCGTGTCCGTGCAGTAGGCTATTTTAAGGCCCTTGCGCGGTTCCCCCATAACCATATCCGGGGTATAGAGCCGCCCCTCAAGCTCCACCTCCGCCCCGTGCTGGAGCTTGTTCCACGCGCGCACGGGAATCCCAAGGGCTTTCGCCCGCTCCGCATCGAATTTCCCAAGCCGGGGCAGGCTCACGCCGTACGCGAAGCAGGGCGTCCCGTGCCACACGGGATAAGCGGAAACGTCAAACTCCCCGCATTTTACGGACAGCGCCTGACCGCGCTCCCGCTTAAGTTCCTGGAAATTTATGTCAAACGGCAAGTCCCGCGCGATGACAAGCAGGCACCGCACGACGTTCTCAACCCCCGCCGGGCCGGTTATGGTCACCGGCTCCGTCCGGCCGCTGTTGCCCATCGCCAGCAGAAAACCCGGCAGCCCCGAAATATGGTCGGCGTGAAAATGCGTAAAGCAGAGCGCGTCGATATTTTTAAAACCCCAGCCAAGAAGCGTATGCGTCACCTGCGTGCCCTCGCCGCAGTCAATTAAAAGAAGCCGCCCGTTTTGACGCACGGCAAGCGACGTCAGGTATCTGTGCGGAAGCGGCATCATACCGCCCGTTCCTAAAAGCGCGGCTTCAAGCATAAAATCAACCCAAACTAAATATAATGTTCCTTTATTTTACTTCAACGCCGTCCGCGCGTCAACTTGTAAATTTTATTTATAAATTTTTTTTGAAATCCACTACCCCTGTTTACAATTTCGTGATATAATAGTAACCGCAATCCTTTTGTATTTTTCGTCAACAACCAAAAACGAAGCACTATCGGGAGAAACGCGATGAATCTGACTAACTTCCGCGGTTTATCCGCCGTAAAAAAATGCATACTGGGCGTTCTGGTCATAGGCATAGTGGCCGTAATAGTAATCCCCCCGTCGCCCGCGGCAATGGACTTCTTGCTTATGGTGAGTATGTTTATCGGGATAATAATCCTGCTTAACGCCATATACTCCGAAAAGCCGACGGATATGTCTCTTTTTCCGACGATTCTGCTTATAAGCACGCTCTACCGCCTTGTTCTCAACATCTCCTCTACTCGCCTTATCCTCAGCACGGGCAACGCGGGGGAGGTTATCCGCACTTTCGGGGAGTTCGTGGCGGGCGGCAATATGGTTGTCGGGGGCATTGTCTTCATTATAATAGTAATCGTCAACCTCATGGTCATAACGAAGGGGTCGACCCGCGTTTCGGAGGTCACCGCGCGTTTCACGCTTGACGCTATGCCCGGAAAGCAGATGGCTATAGACGCGGACTTAAACACCGGCCTTATCGACGAGGCGGAGGCCAAGGCCCGCCGCGCCCAGATTCAGAACGAGGCTAATTTTTACGGCGCTATGGACGGCGCCTCAAAATTCGTTTCGGGCGACGCTATAGCCGGCATCGTCATTACCTTCGTCAACCTGCTCGGAGGGATTGTCCTTGGCGCTACGGGCATAGCCACGGGAACCCCGCTGCCCCTGGCGGAGGCCGCGCGCCTCTACACCCTTATGACCATAGGGGACGGCTTGGTCAGCCAGATTCCGGCCATACTCATCTCCGTGGCCACCGGCATACTTGTGACAAAAGCCAACGCCAACCCGGATGAGGACGTCACGACCGAGCTTTCCCGCCAGCTTTTCGGAAAGACGCTCGTGCTTTATATCGCCGGACCCGTGCTCATAGTCTTCGGCGTTTTTACGGCTCTGCCCAAGGTTCTGTTCATCTCGGCCGGGCTTGTTGTGCTGGCTTACGCGAATTTCGCCGACCGGCGCCAAAAAATCGCGGCTATAGAGACCGACATCACCCACGAGGACTCTGAAGTGTCCGAAATCCGCCGCCCGGAGAACGTCATCTCCTTGCTCAGCGTAGACCCGATTCTGCTTATCTTCGGCTATGGCTTAATCCCGCTTGTGGACGCGGCCCAGGGCGGAGACCTTCTTGACCGCGTGGTTATGATTCGCCGCCAGATAGCGCTGGAGCTTGGCGCGGTCGTGCCGATAATCCGCCTGCGCGACGACATAAAGCTCGCTCCAAACGAGTACCGTATACTCATCAAGGGCGTGGAGGTGGCCGGCGGGGATATTATGTTCGACCATTATATGGCGATGAACCCCGGCTATGTCGAGGATGAAATAGAGGGTATAGAAACCGTCGAGCCGTATCTTGGGCTTCCCGCGCTGTGGATTTCCGAATCTCAGCGGGAGCGCGCGGAGACGCTGGGCTATACCGTCGTCGATCCGCCCGCGATTATAGCCACGCACCTGACGGAGGTTGTGCGGAGCCACCTGCACGAGCTGCTCAGCCGCCAGGACACCCAGTCGCTCGTAAGCAACGTAAAGGACGCGAACAGCGTGCTCATAGACGAGCTTATACCGAAGCTCATGTCCATCGGAGACGTGCAGAAGGTTCTTGCCAACCTCCTGCGCGAGGGTATCTCAATCCGCGACCTTGTGACGATTCTGGAGACTCTGGCGGACTACGCTCATGTAACGCGGGACACAGACATGCTCACGGAATACGTCCGCCAGGCCCTGCGCCGCTCGCTCTCCAAGCAATACTTCGAGCACGGCTCAAACACCGTCATAACCCTTGACCCCGACCTTGAGCAGCGCATAATGAGCAGCGTCCAGCAGACGGAGCAAGGCTCTTTCCTGGCGCTTGACCCTGGCGTGACGCAAAAGATTTTCAACAACCTTAACGCCGAGGTCAGCAAGCTGACTTCAATGGGGCTTCAGCCCATAATACTCACCTCCCCCATTGTGCGCGTGTATTTCAAGCGCCTTGTGGAGCAGGTGGCTCCGGATTTAATCGTGCTTTCGTATAATGAAATAGATTCGTCCGTCGAGGTGCAGTCGATAGGCGTGGTTTCGGCTTAATCTCCGAGCGGAGCCGTAAGGAGTTTTCTTTCGTGAAAATCAAAAAATTCACAGCCCCGACGGAAGCCGAGGCTATCGCGGCCGTCAGGGCGGATCTTGGCGAAGCGGCGCTTATCCTTAATATAAAAACCTCGCCTCCGCAGGGTTTTCTGGCGTTTCTGCGCCGCCCGTCGGTCGAGCTTACCGCCGCGTATGAGGAAAACGCCGGCGAAGCGGTTCGCCCCGCCTTAAAGACGCTCCCGCCAGCCGCGCCCATTATACCCGTTATAAAGGAAGAAACGGACGCTTCCCTTGAAAAAGACAAGTCGGTTACTCTCGCCCAAATGAGGATAAGCCTGCTTGAGCGGGAGCTTGAGGATAAGGAGGCCATGCTTCAAAAAGCCGCTTCTATGCTCTCCGTATCGGCCTTTTCGGGCCAGGGGGCCAAAATTTACGATAACCGTATGGTGCAGGTATTTTATGACGCGCTCACGGAGCAGGGCGTGGCCAAGGAAATCGCCTCCGAAGTGCTTCGGGAGGTAAGCGGCGCGCCGGCCGAATCCACCGACCTGAGCCTTATAGTAAAGGTAGTTTACGGCTCCATAATAAATATATTGGGGAAAAGCTCCCCTATCTCTCCGGGCGGCGGCACGACGGCTTTTTTCCTCGGCCCCACCGGCGTGGGCAAAACGACCACAATAGCGAAGCTCTCCTCCGGGCTTATTCTGAACGCGCGCGCGCGGCTCGGCCTTATAACCGCCGATACCTACCGCATCGCCGCTGTGGAGCAGCTCAAGGTCTACGCCGAGATTCTGGGTATAGACCTCGGCATTGCCTACGAGGAGTCGGATTTGGCCGAACTTCTTTCAAAAATGCGGAGTTTTTCCGATATAATACTTATAGACACGGCGGGCCGCTCCCACAAAAATAAAGACGCTATGCTTGATTTGGAAAAACTTCTGTCCGCCGCGCCGGAAGCCGACAAATACCTTGTTTTGAGCCTCACCACAAAATATGAGGACTTGGTTGAAATAGCCCGGAGCTACTCCGAAATAACGGAATACAAGATTATCTTCACAAAAGCCGACGAAACCGAACAGCTCGGCGGCATCCTCAACGTGTGCTGGCTCACGGGCAGAAAAGTCTCATATATAACTGATGGTCAGAACGTTCCGGACGACATTCGCTTGCTTTCCCCTGAGGAAACGGCAAAAACGCTGCTCGGTTTAGGGGGTCTGCGAAATGATTGACCAAGCGGAGAACCTGCGAAGCATAATGCGCGCGAAACAAGGAAGCGGCGAGCCGCCCGTAACGCCCGAGCCGCTCATATCCGTGTACGAGCCCGCCGCGGAAAGCGAGCCGGCCCCAAAACCGGCCCTCACCTCCCGCCTCATCACCGTGACCAGCGGCAAAGGCGGCGTGGGGAAGACTAATTTTACTATAAACCTGGCCCTTTCGCTTGCCAAAACCGGCAAACGCGTCATAGTAATGGACGCGGACTTCGGCTTGGCCAACATTGAGGTGCTCCTTGGGATAATCCCGAAATACAGCCTCGCGGACGTGTTGTCGGGGCGGCGGGAGGTGGCGGAGGCGATAACCGAAGGCCCGCTCGGCGTCAAGTTTCTCTCCGGCGGCTCCGGCCTGCGGGAGATGGCCAATATCACCGGCGGGCAAATCGCCGGGGTTATAGACCGCTTCGCCTACCTTGACTCGATTTCCGACGTTATCCTGATAGATACGGGCGCGGGCATAACCGATTCGGTCATAAATTTTATAAAGGCTTCGGGCGAATCTATTATAATCACCACGCCTGAGCCGACCTCAATAACCGACGCTTACGCCGTAATAAAGGCCTCCCGTGAAGAATCGGACACGCTGCCGTCAATGAAGCTCGTGGTCAACCGCGTGGACGACCCCTCCGAAGGGGAGGAGGTCTTCGCCAAGCTCTCTAAGGTATCGAAACGCTTTCTTAACATCGACCTTATAAGCCTTGGCTCAATACCCTACGACTCGAACCTCGTCCGGGCGGTGAAGCGGCAGCAGCCAGTTATAATAAGCTATCCGGACACGGCCGCGTCAAAAGCCATAACGCATATAACAAACCGGCTTTTCGACGTTTCGCTCAGCGGGGAGCCGCGCGGGATAATGGGCTTTATGACGCGCTTCGTGCGGGTATTTAAGTAAACCAGGCCAGCCGATATACTAAAACAGAAACGCACTCTTTTGGGGAGATGAATTTTTATGCTACTTGAAAAGGTCAAAATCGGAGACAGGCTCGAAATACGCCTTGCCCGTGATAAAAACTCAAGAAACTGCCATCCGAGCCAGGTGGAAAACCTCCTGCCCGACGGGCAGGTCGTCGTGGGTGCGCCCATATCTTACGGAGAGATAATAAAGCTCCCAAAATTTGAGCGTTATTCGCTCGTGTTTTTTACCGAAAAAGGTATGATTCGATTCGATGCTTCGTTCGTCCAATATGTCAAAGAGGACGGCTTTTATTTCGTCGTGTTTAACCTTGAGTCCGCCGGGGAGCGCATACAGCGCCGGGAATTTTTCCGTTTTGAGTGTACGCTGCCCTTCCGCTTCGGCGCTATAAACAGCCTTGAGTATGACCAGTGGGAGCTTCTTACGGACGAGGCGCGCCTCGGCAAGCTCAAAGGCTTCCGCGCGAACGCCAAATATGAGGGCCTTATCCGCGATATAGGCGGAGGCGGCGTCCGTTTCGTCAGCAACGACGAGCTTGACGAAATAGACCTTACGGCCTCCGTAATCCCCCTAAACGACGACCTGCTCCTGGCGGTGGGAAAACTTCTCGCGAAGCAGACACTGCAGAAAAACTCGTACAAATATCAATACCGGATTCAGTTCACCGGAGTCACTCCCAAGGAGCAAGAGCGCATAATTCAGTTTATTTTCATGGAGCAGCGAAGGCTCCTCAAACAGGGCAAAATAGGCAATAAATAGCCATACGCCATCGAAGCTTCAAAGCGGCTTTAACCCCAGGAGGTCATCTAAAATGGAATTATTTACGCTAAGCGACGTTCATTACGAAATAATGCGGGAGATTGGCAATATAGGCTGCGGCCACGCGGTTTCGGCTCTTTCAAAAATGCTTAATAAAAAAGTCGGGATGAAAGTGCCCCAGGTGAAGCTGCTTGAGTTCGGCAACGTGGCGGGCTTTGTCGGCGGGCCGGAAAACACCATTATATCTATATTTATCGGCATTTCCGGTGAAATCAACGGTATGATTTTATTTCTGACGGAGCAGCCCTCAGCCCGGGTCCTCGTGAATATGGTTTTCGGCACGCCCAAAAACACCGAGCTGTCTTTCTCCGAAATGGAGCTTTCGGCCATTCAGGAAATCGGCAACATTATGTGCAGCTCTTACCTGAGTTCGTTCGCCTCTCTTATATCGAAGTCAATATCGCAGTCCGTCCCCGATATGTCCATAGATATGGCCGGGGCCATACTCTCCGTACCCGCCATAGAATTCGGTAAAATCGCGGAGCACGTGCTTTTCATAGAGTCCGTCTTTTCAACCGAGACGGACAACGTCTCCGGCTACTTCGTCCTTGTTCCGGACTTGCCGTCGTTCAAAAAGATTATGTCAGCGCTGGGGGTTGATTGAGTGACCATTATCGTAGGTATGGCAGACCTTAAAGTTACGAAAGAACCATCGAGCATGCTCACCACCCTGGGCTTAGGCTCCTGCGTCGGCATCGCTCTTTACGACGCCCAGTCGAAGGTCGCCGGGCTGGCCCACATTATGCTCCCCGACAGCACGCAGATTCAAAACAACAAGAACATCGCCAAATTCGCGGACACCGCGCTCAAAAAGATGATTTCCGATATGCTGCTGCTCGGCGCCAATAAATCCCTGCTTAAGGCGAAAATCGCGGGCGGGGCGCAGATGTTCGCTTTTGAGTCCCTTAATCCGGGAATGAGAATCGGCGAGCGCAATATAGAGGCGGTGCGGCGTCAGCTGAAGCTCTACAATATTCCCATACTCGGGCAGGACGTCGGGCTTAACTACGGGCGCACCGTCGAGCTTTATGTAAACGACGGCAGTTTCCTCATAAAGACCATAGGGCACGGCAACAAGACTGTGTGATATAGCAATTCCATGTTTGATTGGCGTTCTTCAAGAAGGGGGCTTTTTCGCGGGGCAGTAACCGTGAAAAAACACCGAGCAAGCCGAAAATCGCGGGCAAGGAGGTGGCTTTTTCGGCAGGCCAACACGGCCGCCCGGTTTTAACCCGGAGACGCGTTTAGGTTTTGTGCGGCTTCAAGCACAAAACCTGCGTCGAAGGGTTTTTAACCCGAAGGCGTGTTTAGTGTTCGCGCGGCTTTAGGCGCGAACACTGCGCCGGAGGGCCAGCAAGCAGAGCTTGCGAGAGGGCATTAGTGCCGAAAAAACACCGGCTCAAACGCGTTTTCGGCGCGGAAGAACGCCAACATCAAACGGAATTGCTATATAACTTAACTTACGCTCAGTCGCGGCGGATAGGGGCGGTCACTGTGAAAATCACCGTGGAGATAGCGGATTTCAAGGTCACTAAAGACTCGGACAGCGTAATCACGACGCTGAACCTCGGCTCCTGCGTCGGCATAGCCCTCTATGACCCGAACAGGAAAATAGCGGGCCTGGCTCATATTATGCTCCCCGACAGCACAAACGCGCTTGACAACTCAAACCCGGCCAAATTCGCCGACTCGGCGCTGGCGCTTATGCTTCAGGAAATGACGAAGCTCGGAGCGAACAAGGCCGCCCTTCAGGCGAAAATCGCGGGCGGGGCGCAGATGTTCTTTTCGCCCGCCGGCCCGGCTTCGCGAATCGGCCAGCGCAACGCTGACACGACGAGCCGCCTGCTCCGGCTCTACGGCATACCCATACTCGGGCAGGACGTCGGGCTTAACTACGCGCGTACCGTCGAGCTTTACTCAAAAGACGGCTCGGTGGTCATAAAAACCGCCGGCCGCGCAGACAAGGCCATTTAAGGCAATTCCATGTTTGATTGGCGTTGTTCAAGGAGGTGGCTTTTTCGGCAGGCCAACACGGCCGCCCGGTTTTAACCCGGAGACGCGTTTAGTGTTCGCGCGGCTTTAGGCGCGAATACTGCGTCGGAGGGTTTTTAACCCGAAGGCGTGTTTAGCGTTCGCGCGGCTTTAGGCGCGAACACTGCGTCGGAGGGCCGGCAAGCAGAGCTTGCGAGAGGGCATTAGTGCCGAAAAAACACCGGCTCCAACGCGTTTTCGGCGCGAAAGAACACCAATTAAACGGAATTGCTATAGCGAAATAAAAAAGAGGTGCGTTAAAGTTGCTTGATTATATTCATCTTTTCATATGCATAATAGCTTCCATAGCTTATATGGTGGTGGGGCTGCTCTGCGGGCACGGCTTTATCCCTATGATAAAGAACCTGATTTTTGTGATGATAGCTTCATATATAGCGGGGCAGATTGTCCGGGCCTACCTCAAGAAAAACGTGTTTTACGAGGAGTCTTCCCCGGAAATCACCGAAGACTTGGTGTCCGAAGAGGACTCCGAAGCCGGGGAGGCCCCGGAGGGTTTTGACGAAGCCTCCCTTGGGGAGAATCTCCCGATAGAATCTCAGCTTGGCGAAATCGAACAACCCTAAAAATCCAGGAGGGATTGCGTGGATTCAGAAAAATTATGGGAAGCCTACGCAAAAACTAAAAGCCCCGAAATAAAGGAGCAAATCATAGAGCGCTACGCCCCGCTCGTGAAATACGTCGCCGGCCGCCTGGCTATGCAGGTGGGGCAGTACGTCGAGTTTGACGACCTTGTGGGGTACGGCGTTTTCGGGCTGCTCGACGCTATAGACAAGTTTGACTTTGTAAAAGGCGTAAAGTTCGAGACCTACGCTTCTTTACGCATACGCGGCTCTATTATAGACAACATCCGGAAGATGGATTGGGTGCCCCGCGCTCTGCGCCAGAAAAACAAGCGGCTTGAAACCAGCTACGCCGAGCTTGAGGCGGAGCTTGGGCGGGAGCCGGAGGACGCCGAGCTGGCCGCGAAGCTCGGCGTGACGGTGGGCGAAGCCCGGGACGTTATGAAAAAATCAAGCGTGCTCTCGCTGATTTCTCTCGACGATTATCTTGAGAATAATCACGAGGCGGAGAGCCTGTCCGACGACGTCGGGACGCGCCCCGACGCGGCCTACGACCGCGCGGAATTGCGGGAGCTTCTGGCCTCCGCCATAGACGGGCTTAAAGAAAATGAAAAAAAGGTCGTCGCCCTTTATTATTTCCACGAGCTTACGCTTAAGGAAATAAGCGCGATTATGGGCGTTTCTGAGTCCCGCGTGTCCCAGATTCACGGGAAGGCCCTGCTGAAGCTGAACGCCAGGCTGGGCAAACACAAATCAGTGCTTCTCGGCGGATAAAAAGCAAGCTTATAATAATATAATCATCAAGGGAGCGGTTTTTATGCCATTTTTCGGGGAAACGCCGGAAAAACCCATAGCCCTGCGCGCCAAGCCGGACGGAGTTTATCTATCCTTAGACAAAGCCAAGGGAGCCTTTACGCGGAACGATATCCTTGACCTTCTTATCGAAAGCCGCGTTAAGGAGGTTGATTTCGGCCTGCTTAACAGCGTCGTCGACAGCGACCCTTACGAAATCACCTTCAAGGTGTCGAATAATTCTGACGTTTTAGTGAAAAAAGAGGACGTGAAGGTGGACGTTTCCGGAGACAGAATGTCCGCCACGGTAACTTTCCTGCCCCCGCTCAATTGCGACGACCTCATAAACGCGAGCGAAGCCGTAGACCTTATCCGCAAGAACAAGATAGAATACGGCATAGACGAGGATAAAATTTACGAGCTATTCCCTAAACGGCGGTACGGCGTGCCCTATAAGGTTATTGAGGGCACGGCCCCCGTGAACGGCGTTGACGGGAAGGCGGAGTTCCGTTTCAACTCTATGAAAAATTACCGACCGAAAGAGCTTGCCGGCGGCAGGGTTGATTACCGCCAGATTCATACTTACGAAATGGCCATTACGGACGACATTCTAATAGTCCTTACCCCGCCCCAGGAAGGGGCGGACGGCATGAACGTCCTGGGCAAGCGCTTGCCGCACAAGAAGGGCGCGCCCGCGCCGAAAATAAACCCCGGGAAAAACATCAAAGTGTCGGAGGACGGCCTGACCATAAGAGCGGCGACGAACGGGCGCGTGGTCTATAAGGACAGGAAAATTGAGGTTGTGCCCGTGCTTCAAATCGATTCCGACGTGAATAACACCGTGGGAAATATAGATTTCGTGGGCGCGGTCGTCATAAAAGGCGGCGTCCTGTCCGGATTTTCGATTAAGGCCACGCATAATATTGAAATAGGCGGCGTCGTCGAAAGCGCGTTTATAGAATCCTACTGCGACCTTTTCCTGTACGCCGGGGTCAAGGGCCGCGGCAAAGGCGTCGTCCGCGCCGGCGGCGACATTACGGCGAAATATATCGACCGGTGCACCGTCCACGCGGGCGGCAATATCCACGCCGACTCCATAACCCACTCGACCGTGCGCTGCAACGGCGGCATAGAGCTGGCGGGCAAGGACGCTATGCTTGTCGGCGGCTCCGCCATAGTGCGTGAGCGGATAGTGGCTGACGTTATCGGCGCCAAGCTGTCGGCGTATACGGAAATAAACCTTGGCTATCCGCCCGATTCCTTCGCGAAATACCGTGAGCTTCAGGAAAAAATAGAATATGTGGCCTCCGAGTTCGCCCTGGTTTATGACGAACACAAACGCGCCCTCGAAAAAATAAACAAAGCCTCACAGCGCGAGCGGGACATATATAACCTCAACTGGGTGAATATCAAGGCTTATTACGACGACAAGCTCGACGAGCTGACCGTCGAGCAGGAGCTTATCGCGCCGGACCTCTTCCCGGAGTGCTACATTTCCGCGCGAAAGATGATTTGCGCGGGGACGCGCCTTTTCATCGCCGGCGTGACGGACGTTTTGGCGGAGGACGTGGCTAAGTGTAAGGCTTACGAATGCGAAAAACGAATAGAATATGCCCCTCTGCGCGCGGGGGAATAAGCCCGGCGCAAAATACTAAAGACGAACCTTACTAAAAAGGTTGAAGGAGTGTGTTTTTTATGGCAATAAGACCCGTTGACCTGCAGCTTCTCGTGCAGCAGACCCAAGAAATCCAGAAGCACCAGCCCGATAACGGCGCGCGGCAGAATTCTCAGAACCTGCAGTTTACCGATATGCTTCAGAAGCAAGTCCAGCAGGAGCAGGAGACAATCCTGCAAAGCGACAAAAGCGAAAAGAACGACGTCGACAAAGACGGCAAGAACGGCGGAAACAGCGCCAAACAGCAGAAACGCCGCAACTCCGCGCGGGAGCGGGAGCGAAGCAAGACCAAGGCCGGCGCTTTAAGTATGTTTGACGTGTCTATTTAAGGAGATTTTTATGGACGGCGTACAGTTATTTCTGCTTTTTTCCGGCATCATAGGGGCTGGCGCGGCTCTTTTCGCGGCTGTTTTTATCCCTGATGAAAAACAGAGCGTTAAAATCTCCCCGCTTCTTGAAACAGAGGGGAGCATACGCGCCCTTTCCGACGCTCAGGACGAAGCCGAAAAAACCATCGACGACCTGAGCCATTTTATGCAGTCCGCCACAAAGGAGATAGAAGACAAGTATCAGGAAATGCTTTTTATGTATAACCTGATTGATGAAAAACGCGCGGAGCTTGCCAAGCTCTATATGGAGGAGCGAAGCGGGGAACGCCGCCAAAAGCGCGCGGAGCCCGCCCCGGAGGCCCCCCTCCCGCCTTTGCCGGAAAAAAAACGCGGGGAGCGGGAGCGCGCCTTCGCGCAAGACTCCAAGTATAACGAAGTCCTGAAGCTTCACGGCGAGGGGCTTTCCGTGCAGGAAATCTCTAAAAAAATCAACGTCGGCCAAGGCGAGGTCAGCTTAATCGTCGGTATGTTCGCAAAACAAAATTAAGAACCTGTTCCCATAGGTATAAATGTCGGATTTAAGAGCGAATTTTTACGGTTTCAAGGCGCGATGAGCGCCGCGTACCCGTAGGTACGCAAGCGAAGCGCAACGAAGAATCCGTGAAAATTCGCCATAAAGACGGCGTTTATATCCTATGGGAACAGGTTCGAACCCCTGGGGCGTGTTTTTATGGCTTTCAGCAAGAAAAGCATCATCTTCGGCTTCGGCCTGGGCGTGACGGCGACGTGCTCCCTCCTGGGCGCGGTTTACCCCGCCGTGAAGCCGAAACAGCCCGTTGCGGACGTTTCAATCTCTGACAGCGAGATAATTGAGCGCGCCCATAAACTCGGTATGGTTACGCTTTCCGAAAAAGCGGCGGCGGGCAAGGAAAATCCGCCCGCCGAGCCGGACCCCGCTGACGCGCTTAACGAAACGAACGAGCCTGACGCGGCCGGCGAACCCGGCGGGCTTTCCCCGTCAAATATGGCGGATATTACACCGCCGGCCCCGCCCGAACCTCTCACGCCCGTTTCCGAAAAAGGCTCCTCCGCTACGGTAAGCATACTCAAAGGCTCCTCCGCCGCGAAAATATCCGGTATTTTTAAGGACGCGGGGCTTGTGGGCGACGAAGCGGCCTTTCTTGAGTATATAAAAGACAAAGAAAAGACTCGCCAGCTCCCGTATGGGAATTTTACGTTTTCCCTCGACAGAACGTACACTTTTGACGAGCTGCTCGACACTCTTAACAGGCGATAAGGAGTCCTCAAAAATGGCTTTAATCGACGGCAAAAAAATAGCTCTTGAAATAAAAAACGAGGTAAAGGCGCGGACGGCGGCTTTTATCGCGAAGGGCGGAGCGCAGCCCGGCCTTTCGGTCGTCCTCGCCGGGGGGGACCCGGCTTCGCAGGTATATGTGGCGAACAAGGAGCGCGCCTGCGCGGAAACCGGCATAGCCTCCGCGGTTTACCGCTTGCCGGAGTCCGTTTCGCGGGAGGAGCTTCTGGCGCTTATCGACCGGCTGAACGCCGACCCCTCCGTATCCGGGGTTCTGACGCAGCTGCCCCTCCCCGCTCATATTGACGAAACCGCCGTCTTGGAGCGCATTTCCCCGGAAAAAGACGTGGACTGCTTCCACCCGCATAACGTCGGCCTGCTTTATATCGGGCGGACGCGGTTTTCCCCGTGCACCCCGCAAGGCGTAATTGAGCTTCTCACCCGCTCCGGCGTGAGCCTCGCGGGCAAAAACTGCGTCGTTATAGGGCGGAGCAATATCGTCGGAAAGCCCTTGGCCGCCCTGCTTACGCAGCATAACGCCACCGTGACCATATGTCATTCTAAAACCGAAAACCTGCCGCAAATCGCGCGAAACGCCGACATCCTGACCGTGGCCGTAGGCCGGCCGCGCTTTGCCGGGGCGGATTTCGTCAAGGAAGGCGCGGTCGTTATCGACGTGGGCATACACCGCCTGGAGTCCGGCAAACTCTGCGGCGACGTTGATTTTGAGGCGGTTTCGCCCAAGGCTTCGCTTATTACGCCCGTGCCTGGCGGAGTTGGCCCTATGACTGTGGCCACGCTTATGGACAACTGCCTGAAAGCGGCGGAAATTCAATATAAAAGCCGCGAAGCCGGAAATATCTCGTGGGCGGAAATAAACCAATTGCTTGAAAAAAACGGCGTTTCCGAATATTACAGCTTGCGCGACGCGTCAAAACGCCGCGGCGTTTCCGACGTAAGCTCAGCGCGGAGAATCCTGAAACTCGGGCTTGTTCTTGAAGCCGCCGACGAAATCTATTCCGCCGGCTTCCAAGCCTTGCACGACGCTAAATTTAAGGCCCCGGCCGGCGTAAACCCGTGGGATAAGCTCAAAAGCGACATAAAGGCGCGATTCCCGGAATTATCCGACAACTCAATACGCCAGATAGTCGCCCGTATGGATTTTCTTACGCGATAACCGGAGGAAGCCCTTATGACCCGCAAAATCCACTTTATTTCTCTCGGCTGCGACAAAAACCTTGTCGATAGCGAAGCCGCGCTCGCTTGCCTTGACAGGGCCGGCTTCGCCGTGACCGACGACGAAGCCGCCGCCGACGCGGTTATTATAAACACCTGCGGCTTTATCGAGGCGGCGGTCAAAGAAAGCATCGACGAAATAATAGCGGCGGCGGCGCTTCGCCGCGAAAACGGCGAAAAGACCCTCCTTATCGTCACCGGCTGCCTTGTCAACCGCTACCGGGACGAGATACGGCGGAACCTCCCCGAAATCGACGCGGTTTTCCCCGCTGGGGATTTTGAGGGGATTATCGGGGAGCTTACCCGCGTTTTTGGCGAAAACGCCGGCGCCGGTTTGCCCGCCGGTTTTGACCCGCTCGAAAACCGTATGCTCAGCGCGCTCGGCGCGTCGTCATATCTTAAAATAGCCGAAGGCTGCGACAGCCGTTGTACATATTGCACAATACCCAAAATCCGCGGGCCGTACAGGAGCCGCCCTATGGAGAGCCTCCTGCGGGAAGCCCGCCGCCTGGCCCGCGGCGGCGTTTCGGAGCTTACGCTCGTCGCGCAGGACACGGCCCTCTACGGAGCCGACCTTTATGGAAAAAACTCCCTAGCCCCCCTTCTGCGGAGCCTGCGCGAAATTGAGGGCATAGAGTGGCTGCGCCTGATGTACGCCTATCCCGAACACCTGACCCCCGACGCGGCGGACGCGCTCTCCGACTGCGCTTGTCATTACCTTGATATGCCGGTGCAGAGCGGCTCCGGCAAAATCCTGAAACTTATGGGGCGGCAAACCTCCCCGGAGGAGCTTCGCCGGGCGGTATACGCTTTGAGAGAAAAAATGCCGGATATAGCCCTGCGCACCACTTTTATCACGGGCTTCCCGGGGGAGGGCGAAGCCGAGTTTGAGGAAAGTCTGCGTTTTATGAAGGAACTGCGCTTTGACCGCGTCGGCGCGTTCGCCTATTCCCGAGAGGAGGGCACGCCCGCCGCGCTTCTGCCCGGGCAGCTGTCAAAATTTACCAAAACCCGGCGCAGACGCCGCCTTATGAGCCTGGCGGGGAGGCTTTCCGAGGAAAAGCTCCGCGCCAGGACCGGCCTTACCCTGCGCGTCTTGACGGAGGGACGGCTGCCGGACGGGGCTTTTCTTGGCCGGAGCTTCGCGGAAGCTCCGGACGTTGACGGCTCGGTGGTTTTCGCAAGCCCGAGGGAGCTTATGGCCGGGGATTTCGTGAACGTAAAGATAACCAAAACATCGCGGCACGATATGTACGGCTTTATATCAGACTAAAAGGCAGGCTAAACAATGGACAACAAACTTCAGGAAACGTTTGCCAGAAGCCGCGCGGCTTTTTCGGACCTGGAACGCGAGATTTCCCAGACGCTCTCCACGGATTATTTTTCCGAAAACGAACGGCTCCGCGCCGAGCTTTCCCAAATTATGGAAGAAACGGAAAGCCTCCGCTCGGAGCTTGCCTTAGCGAAGGCCGAAAATGAGCGGGCCGCCGCCGCTTTGCGCCAAGCCGCGGAGAATGAGCGCAATTCCATAATAAACGCGGAACAATCCCGGTACCACAAACTCTTCGCGGATTCCTACCACGAAGGAGCCGACAGGCTGACCCGCCTGAACGAAGCCGTATATGAGAAGCTGGGCGCGCTCCGCGCCGAGCTGTCGTCACAAGAGGGGGAGGAGACGGTCGTTCTTCGCGTGAAAACGGAGACGTTCTTATCCGAGTGTTCCGAACGCTTAGAGGCGCTGAAAAAAGAGGAGCTTGAACGTCTGCGCGCGCTTAAGACGGAGACCGAGCAGGCCCTCTCCGCTATGAAGCGCGACGAAATCACGCCGGACAAGTACCCCGAGCCGCCGGAACAGGCGCGGCCGGCGTTTGCAGCCTCGCCCGATTCCCGGAAAAAAATCAGCCTTGAGGACTTAATCGGCGGCAAGCTGATTAACAACATCGGTATATTCCTGCTGGCGCTCGCCGTGCTTTACACGGCCCGCCTGCCGGAGGTTCCCTCCGCGCTGAAAGGCTTCCTTATGTTCGCGTTCAGCATATCCCTCATAGCGTCTGGGGAAATCCTGACGCGCAAAAAACCCACGATTTTCTCGCTCGGGCTGATGTCCGGAGGCGTCGCCTGCACGTTCGTCTCGACGGCGCTGTGTTTTTTTATGCTCCATATTTTAAGCTCGGGCGTTTCAGTGTTTCTCTGCCTGCTGACGACAGCGCTCGCTTTTGTGTTCGCGACGCGCCATAAAAGCCAGGTCGTCGTCTCCTTCGCGCTTATCGGCGGCGTGACCCCCCTGCTCTATACGGACTTGGGCGAAAGCGCTTTCTTTAACTACGCCGCGCTTATATATTTGACCGGGCTGGGGCTTTTTTCCTTAATAACGCTGTTCCGCCGGAGGTGGCGCGTGCCGATGTTTATCGGCTTTTTCCTGAATCTGGCGGCGGGCGTGGTCTGCGTGTCTCAAGCAATCGGCAACAACCTCCCCGGAAGCGCCGGAGCCTCCGCGGCCTTTATAATCGGATTTTTCGCCACCTACACCGCCCTCCCCCTCGCCGCGAATTATCACGACAAAAGCCCGTTCAAAGCGCCGGATATAGCGCTCCTGGCTATGAACACCTTTTTTTCGGGGCTTTTTATGTACACGGCCCTTGTCCAGTCCGGCTTTAAGAACCTCACGGGGCTTATGGCCGTCCTCTTCGCGGCGGCCTACGCCGCGCTCGGCCAGATTATGGAGCGGCTTTTCCTTGAAAACCCGGAGCGTTCCCCTGCGGACCCCAGCGCTGATTTTGACGGCAAAACCGCCGCCAAACGCGTCGCCGCCCTGTTTTATATTACGGGCGCGGCTTTCGTCGTGCTCGTGGTGCCGCTTCAGTTCGGCCGGGAGTGGCTCTCCCTCGGCTGGCTGGCCGAAGGGCTTATAATCGCCCTTTTCGGCATAATTAAGGAACAGAAGCTTTTCCGCCGCGCCGGTATGACTATTTTCTGTATCTGCGTGGCCGCGTTCCTGCTTGGCGATTTAACGGGGCTTTCCGGCGGCCTTTTCCCCTATAAATATTTCGCCGTCACGGCCGGCTCGGTTCTTATCTGCGCCGCGTACACTTGGAAAGGCCTGGAGACGGTCTCTTTCCCCGCGTTCCGCTTTTTCGCCGCGCTTAACCTGTGGTTTTACTCGCTTTACGCGGTGTATAAAATTTTCGAGCTTTACCGCAGTTTCAAGAACGCCGGCAGCGACCGCCTCCTCGTCTCCTACTCGGCGACGGCCCCGCTTATGTTCGCCGCGCAAATCGCCGCCACGGCCGGGCTTTCGATGCTTCTAATGAGCAAAATGCGCTCCGGGGCCATAAAGCGGCTCGCCGCGGTTATGGCCTTTATCGCCGCGCTGTCTTGCCTGCTCTTTTCGGGCGCCAGCCGGCTCTCCGCGGTAAACGGCAAAGAAGCGGCGGCGTTCGTTTTAATCGCCGTTTCCGTAATTTCCGTTATCTCGCTGAAAAACGCTTTCGTCGTGCTCGGGGGCGGCTTCGGCGCCCTCTCGGAAAAAATCCTCGTAACCCTCTCGGTATACTCCCTCCTGACGCTGACCGCCGCGCTCGTCAGCCAGTATGACATAGAGCTGACAAACGCCGTCATAAGCATAATTTATATCGCCGCGTCGTTCGGGTTTATCGCGTTCGGCTTCGCTCGGGGGCGGCTTTTCCTGCGCCGCTTCGGGCTTGGCCTGTCGGTCCTGGCGCTTGTCAAACTGTTTCTGATTGACCTGCGCCACCTGACCCCGACGCTTAAGGTGGCGGCGTATTTCGCTTTCGGGGTGATTCTTATGGCGGAATCCTATATTTACGGAAGGTTTTCAAAATACTACAAAGAGCTTGACGACGGCGGGGAGGGCGGCGAAAACAATGATTAAACGAATCGGAATACTCTGCCTTTTATTTGCGGTTATCGCGCCGGCGCCCGTTTACGCCAGCACGGCCGTCATTGCCGGCTCCGGCTCCGGCGCGTACAAATCCGCCCGCCTGACCCCGGAAATATACAACAACGCGGATAAATACCTGACCTCCCTGCGCCTCAAGGACGAAGATGGGAACGACGTCCCCTACTGCCTGAACAGCGTCGCGTCCGAAACCAAAAGCTCCTCCGAAAAAAAATACCGCCTGTCGCTCGAAAACTCTTATATACGCGGCTCCTCGGCTATTTTCGAGTTTTCGCTCGGCCCGGAGGACCTTAAAAAAATCTCGGGCGGAGAAATTATAAACGCCACTTCCATAAATTTCCACCCCGCCGGCGGGGCCAACTTCGCCAAAACGGCTAATCTGTACGGTTCTCTCGACGGGAATACCTGGCGGCTCATAAAAAATTCGCTCTCTCTTTACCGCGTTGACGGCGCGCCGGATTTAGGCTATAATAGTAAGGCGGGAGCGGTTGAGAATCTTGAAATCACTTTCACCCGTCCGGAAAAATACACGATTTATATCCTTGAGCTTCTGCTTGACGTGCCGTCGCCGGCGGGCCAACCGCGTTTCGGCGCCGCCGCGCCGCTTCCGGAGGTCAGCTTCGACTCCGCCGTCCTGTTTTTCCGGGAAGCCGCCTTTGAGCGCGAATATTTTGAGCGGGAATTTTCGCCGCCGTTCACGCTTTCGGAGGACTCCGGCGATACTATCGTGACGCTCCCCGGCACGAGGCACCTGCGCGTCAAAAGCGTCACAATAGACACGGACAGCGTTTTTCAGCGGGAGGTCATCTCCGGCGCGTCGCGCCAAACGCTTTATAACTTTAACTGGGGCGGCGAAAACCCCGTCAGCAGCCTTACTTTCCTGCCCGCAGCGCAGCCGCTTGACGACGATATGACCCTCCGTATAATCAACGGAAGCGACAGGCCCATAGCTATAAAGGGCGTTTCCGTCGCCTATTACGCGGACGAAATAATCTTCCCCGGGGGGGGCGGCGGGGCTTATACTCTTTATTTCTACGGCTCCCCGACCTCCGCGCCGGTCTACGACATAGCCTCCTACAAGGATAAGCTCATAAAAAACGGGCTTGACGAGCTTTATATAGACAATATAACCATAGACGAAACCACTCAGGGCGCGAGGGATTACAGCGCGCTCTTCAATATAGCGGTCTTCGCGGCGGCGGCCCTGCTCCTGGCGGTGCTTCTGGTCAAACTCAAACGCGCGTCTTAGAACCCGCAAGCATAGATTCTTAACGCGAGATATATAAGAAAAGAGGAATGTCTATGAATTTTGTTATAATCCCCGCCGGCGGAATAGGCAGACGTATGGGCCAAGAAGCGCTCCCCAAGCAATTTGCCCAGCTTGGCGGCACTCCGCTTATAATGCGCGTCCTGCGCCAGTTTGACGATTTTTCCGACATCGACTCAATAATCGTCGGCGCGCCGCCCGATTATTCGGACGCCCTGCGGGAAATGGCGCGCGGCTGCGGCATTAAAAAGCTCGCGGCGGTTATCCAGGGCGGGGCCACGCGGCAGGAAACCGTCTATAAATGCCTCTCCATAGCGAAAATGCGCGCCGGCGCGTTTAAGTCCGACATAGTAATGATTCACGATGCGGCCCGCCCGTTCGTCACGCAGGAAATAATCAACGAGAACCTGCGCTCCGCCGAGGAACACGGCACGGCGGTCACGGCGGTGAAGGTCAAGGACGCGACCTTCAAAAGCCGCGACGGCTCCATCGCGGGGGAAATCGTCCCGCGTGAGGGGCTTTATTTGGCGCAGACGCCCCAGACTTTCCGCTTCTCTCTTATTTTTGAGGCGCACGAAAACGCGATAACCCAGGGCATTAAAAACGCCCTCGACGACGCCAGCCTCGTTCAGGCCATCGGCTTCCCCGTGCGTATGGTCGGCGGAAGCTCGTTTAACTTCAAAGTGACCACGCCGGACGATATGGCGCTTGCCCAGGCAATCGCGGACATTCTGCCCAAAATCCCCGAAAGCGACTTAACCGCCTTTACAAACGAGGGCCGTTAACAATGGAAAATATCGACATAAAATCAGCCTGGAAAGAAGCCCCTCCCGACCGCAAAATCGGCGGCCAGGCGGTCATAGAGGGCGTTATGATGCGCGGGCGCCGCGTATGCGCCTACGCAGTGCGCAAGCGCGGCGGGGAAATAGAGACCGTCCGCGAGGAATTCACCCCGGCTTCCGACAAGTCCGCGTTTTTCCGTCTGCCCGTCCTGCGCGGGCTGCCCGCTTTTTGGGACGCGCTCGTCACAGGCACGCGTATTATGATGAAATCCGCCGAAATAGCCGGGCTTGACCTTGACGACGACGAGCCGCCGAGCCGCTTTGAAATATGGCTTAACGAAAAATTCGGCAAAGACGGCATAGCCAAGGCGCTCGCCGCAGTTTCGGCCTTTCTGGGTTTAGTTCTATCCGTGGGGCTTTTTATGTTTCTGCCGGCCTTTATAGCGAAAATCTTCGCCGGAAACGCGGCCCCGCTCGTTGCCGGGCTGGCGGAGGGGTTAACGCGCCTCGCCATACTTTTCCTCTACCTCTGGCTTGTGTCGAAAAATCCCGAAATCCGGCGCGTTTTCGAGTATCACGGCGCGGAGCACAAGACCATCAACTGCTTCGAGCGCGGCCTGCCGCTTAACGCGGGGAACGTGGCCTCGTGCAGCCGCCTCCATAAGCGCTGCGGCACGAGCTTCCTGCTTATCGTCGTGCTTATAAGCATGGTCGGCTCGATTTTCCTGCACGGGCTTCAGATAGGCGAGGCTTGGCTCCGCGGGCTTCTGCGCCTGGCGATGATTCCCGCCGTGGCGGGCTTGGCGTATGAATTTATAAAATGGGCGGGCAAGAGCCGCTCTAAGGCCGCCTACGCCCTGAGCTACCCCGGGCTGTGCCTGCAGAACTTAACGACGCTGGAGCCGGACGAAGCCCAGATAGAAACGGCGATAACCGCCCTGCGGGAGGTGCTTGATTATGACGAAGCCCCTGACGGCGGCCCTGCTGATTGAGGAAGCCCGGAAAAGGCTCCGCGCCCGCGAAAGCCCGGCGCTTGACGCGCGGGTGCTTCTGTGCCGCGCCGTCGGCAGAAACCGCACTTTTATAATCGGCAATCCGGATTTCCGCCCGTCCGAGGAGGAAATCTCGCTTTTTACGTCATATGTCGAGCGCCGCGCGGCCGGGGAGCCGGTCGCCTATATCCTGCGCGAAAAGGAGTTTTACGCGCTTGATTTTTATGTGGACGAAACGACGCTTATCCCCCGGCCGGACACGGAAACCCTTGTGGACGAAGCCCTGCGCCTTTTGAAGGAATTACCTCAAGGCTCCCCCGGAAGCGCGCCCAAAGTTTTAGACCTCTGCTGCGGGAGCGGCGCCGTCGCGGCGTCCGTCGCGGTCCACCGCCCGGAGGCCGCCGTTTTCGCGTCGGACATATCGGCCGGCGCGCTGGCGCTGGCGCGGAAAAACGCGAAGCGAAACGGCGCGCGCGTATTCTTTGCCGAAGCGGATTTATTCACGCTGAAAAACGCGGCTGACGCGGCGCTTTTCCCGCGTGAATTTGACATAATCACCGCAAACCCGCCGTATATAAAGACCTCCGAAATAGCGGGGCTGCCCCCCTCCGTGCGGGACTATGAGCCGGTTTCGGCTCTTGACGGCGGGGAGTCCGGCCTCGCTTTCTATGAAAGAATAGCTCCTGGGGCCGCCGCCCGGCTTTCCCCCGGCGGCGCGCTTTTGGTTGAACTCGGCGCGGGCCAGGCGCGGGAAGTATGCCGGATTATGGAAAACGCCGGCTTCGCGGACGTCGCCATAAAAAAAGACCTGTCAGGAATCGAGCGGGTAATAATCGCGAAACCGCGGAACCTATTGAATAATAAGATTTTACAATCTTTGAGTAAGGTGGGCCACGATGTTTGAGCGTCTTAACGAAATCGAGCAAAAATTCGACAAATTGTCCGAAATGGTAAATAACCCAGAGGTCATCTGCGACCAGGCCAAATGGCGCGAACTTATGAAAGAGCACAGCGCCCTGGAGGACGTGGTGCGTGTTTTCCGGGAATATAAGGACGCGGAGGCGGCGCTGGCCGAAGCTAAGGAAATGCTCTCCGCCGAGCGGGACGAGGAGATGAAAGCGCTCCTCAAAGATGAAATCAAAGAAAAAACCGACGAAACGGAGCGCCTGGGCGACGAGCTGAAGCTCCTGCTCCTGCCGCGCGACCCGAACGACGATAAAAATGTGTACGTCGAGATACGCGGCGGCGCGGGCGGAGATGAAGCCGCCCTTTTCGCGTATGACCTTTTCCGAATGTACGGGCGGTACGCCGAGCGGAGCCGCTTCAAAACCGAGATTATAAGCGAGAATCCGTCGGAGCTTGGCGGCTTTAAGGAAATTGTTTTCCTGATTTCCGGGAGCGGCGCGTATTCCCGCTTTAAATATGAAAGCGGAGTGCACCGCGTGCAGCGAATCCCCGCGACGGAGTCCGGCGGGCGCATACACACCTCCACCGTGACCGTGGCGGTGCTCCCTGAGGTGGACGAGGTTGAGGCGCCGCTTGACTTGAACGACGTGCGCGTGGACGTTTTCCGCTCCTCCGGCAACGGCGGCCAGAGCGTCAACACTACGGATTCCGCCGTCCGGGTGACTCATCTGCCCACGGGAATCGTAATATCCTGCCAGGATGAAAAATCCCAGCTTAAAAATAAAGACAAGGCGCTCAAAGCTCTGCGCGCCAAGCTGTACGACCTTGAGCTTGAAAAGCGCAACAGCGAGCTGTCCTCGCAGCGGCGCAGCCAAGTGGGCACGGGGGACCGCTCGGAAAAGGTGCGCACGTATAACTTCCCGCAAAGCCGAGTGACCGACCACCGGATTAAGGAGAATTTCAACCTTGACAAAACCCTTGACGGAAGCCTTGACGAAATAATGGACGCTCTCATAACTACCGACAGAGCCAAAAAACTGAAAGAGGGACTGCGTGATGACTAAATCTTACGGGTGCGGCGTATGCCTTTACGACGCGGGCGCCTACTGGGCAAACGGCGAAATAATCCCCGAAAATGAGGCGGCGGGCCGATTTGACAACGACTCCGCCGCCAAAAACACAATTACTTACGGCCTGCTCGCCGCGCACAACACCTCCGGCGATACGCGCCGGCTTAAGCTCAAATTCGACGCGGCGGTCTCCCACGACATTACTTATGTGGGGATTATCCAGACCGCGCGAGCCAGCGGCCTTACTGAATTTCCCCTGCCCTACGCGCTCACCAACTGCCACAACAGCCTATGCGCCGTCGGCGGCACTATAAATGAGGACGACCACGCTTTCGGCCTGTCCGCCGCCAAAAAATACGGCGGGATATACGTCCCCGCGCACGGCGCGGTTATACACCAGTACGCGCGGGAAACTCTGGCGGTATGCGGCGGTATGCTCCTCGGCTCGGACAGCCACACGCGCTACGGCGCGCTCGGCTGTATGGCCATAGGAGAAGGCGGCGGCGAAATAGCCAAACAGCTTCTGGGCAAGACCTACGACGTCCCGTATCCGCGCGTGGTCGGCGTTTACCTTTCGGGAAAGCCCTCCGGAAGCGTCGGTCCTATGGACGTCGCGCTCGCCCTTATCCGCGCGGTGTTCGCGAACGGCTATGTTAAAAACTCCGTTATGGAATTTATCGGCGACGGGCTGAAAAACCTTTCCGCCGATTTCCGAATAGGCATAGACGTAATGACTACCGAAACCTCGTGTCTGTCGAGCGTTTTCGCCACCGACGATACAATCCGGGAGTTTTACAAAGCCCACGGGCGGGCGGCGGGCTATAAGGAAATCCCGGAGCCGAAAGAAGCCTTTTACGACGGCTTTATCAAGGTTGACCTGTCGAAAATACGGCCTATGATAGCCCTGCCTTTTCACCCGTCGAACGCTTATGAAATAGCCGAGCTTAACGCGAATCTTGACGATATCCTGCGCGAAACGGAGCGTAAATGCAATGAGCAGCTTGACGCCCCCAACATAACCGTTGACCTGCGCTCAAAGCTCACAAACGGGAAGCTGCTCACCGACCAGCGGGTCATAGCGGGCTGCGCCGGCGGCACCTTCGAGAATATCTGCGCCGCCGCGAACATTCTTAAAAACGCGCAAAACCCGGCGGATATAAGCGTCTATCCGGCCAGTATGCCGATTTACTCGGCGCTCGCCGGAAACGGCGTTATGTCGGACTTGCTGCGCGCGGGGGCCACCGTGCGCTCCGCGTTCTGCGGCCCGTGCTTCGGCGCGGGGGACGTGCCGCGAAACGGCGCTCTCTCCGTGCGCCACACCACGCGGAATTTCCCCAACCGCGAAGGCTCTAAGCCCTCGGCGGGGCAGATTGCCTGCGTGGCGCTTATGGACGCCAAGTCCATCGCCGCGACGGCGGCAAACGGCGGCCTCCTTACCGAGGCCCCGGAAACGGATTTCACTCCCCCGCCCTATTTTTACGACGATAAAATTTATTCGGCGAAAGTTTATAACGGCTTCGGGAAGGCCCGGCCGGAGACGGAGCTTGTTTTCGGCCCGAATATCGCGGACTGGCCGAAGCTGCCCCCTCTGCCGGAGCATCTCTTGCTGCGCGTCGCGGCGTTTATCACCGACCCCGTTACGACGACGGACGAGCTTATCCCCTCCGGGGAAACGTCGTCGTACCGCTCGAACCCCCTCGCGCTCGCGGAGTTTACGCTGTCAAGGAAAGACCCGGGATACGTGGCGCGGGCCAAAGCCGCTGTTTCCGGAGAATACGACCCTGCCGAAGCCGCCCTGCTTGACGGGTTTCTCGAAAAATTCGGCGCGCGGCTTGGCGAAACAGGCGTCGCGAGCTGCGTCTACGCCAACAAGCCCGGCGACGGCTCCGCGCGGGAGCAAGCCGCCAGCTGTCAGCGCGTGCTCGGCGGCGCGGCCAACATCGCGCGGGAATACGCCACGAAACGCTACCGCTCAAACCTCATAAACTGGGGTATGCTTCCGTTTATTATTGAATCCGAGCCGCCTTTCGGGCTTAACGATTATATCTTCCTCCCGAATATCAGGAACGCGGTTGAAGAAGGCAAGAGCGAAGTCCCGGCGTATCTTCCGAAACAAAACGGCGGTTTTCTGGAGTTCCGGCTTCAGCTCCCGGAGGCGGCCCCAGACGAGCGGGCGATTATTCTGGCCGGGTGCTTGATAAATCATTACAAAAAATAAAGAAATCACCACAGAACGGGGGATAAACCGTGTCTATTCACAATTCCGGCATAATCGAAACAATCCGGAATCAATTCGGAGCGGGCGCGTTCTCAAGGCAAAATTCGCAAAAACTTATAAGCCTCCTGCGGAGTAAATTTCAGGAGGGCGCGGATTACGAGCCGGTGAACGGCGTTAATTTCAGCTGTTTCCTCAAGGCAATGTGCAAAGCGGCGGAAACGGACGCTTACGCGGCTTTCGAGGCGGCTCGGGAACGCGGCGACCCGAACGCGCTCGACCGCTTCGTGCAGCGGTTTTATTATGAGGAAATGTTCGACCGGGAGCTTTCGCGGGGAATATTAGAGCTTCTTGCCCGCGCGGCGGGATACACCGCCTATGAAGGAAACGGCGCCGACGCCCCGAAAACGCCGCCCTCGTACACTCCTTACGCAGGCGGCGCCATACGCTTCGGAAAGCACAAGTGGACGGTGCTTGAAGTAAGCGGCGGCCACGCGCTCATTTTAACCAAGGGCATAATCGAACAGCGCGTTTACAATAATCAGCGCGGCTCCACGACGTGGGCGAACTGCTCGCTCCGTCAATATCTAAATGGAGAATTTTACGCCGGTTTCAGCGACAGGGAAAAGAGTTGTATCTGCGAAACGAACCTGCGCAACTCCCCGAACCCCTGGTATGAAACGGACGGCGGCAACTATACCAAAGACAGGATATTTCTGCTGAGTATTGAGGAAACGGCGAAATATTTCGGCGACAGCGGCTTTCTTCGCGAACGCGACACCGGCCCGACCGTCTGGCAGTCGTCTGACGACGACAGTTTTGACGAGTTATATAAAAAAGGCGTCTTGAACGACCAGTATAACGCGAACCGGGTCGCGGAGTATAACGGCTCGCCCTGGTGGTGGTGGCTCCGCACGCCGGGGCGCGGCGGAGCTTACGGCGCGGCTGTCGGGCTTGAAGGCGGCGTCCTCGTGCTCGGCCCCGTTGACTACGGAGTCCTTGATTATGGCGGCGTGCGCCCCGCCTTGCGTCTGCGTCTTTATTAACCGGAGCCGCCCTAACCCGGGAATAACTTATGAATGCGGGCCATATAATACCTATCGGGCCGTATAACACCGGCGTCGGCTGAAAACCGGCGCGGGCAAGGCGCTTATACTATAGCAATTCCCGTTTGACATAGGCTTCTTTCATCGCCGGAAACGCGTTTTTTCGGCACTAACGCCTGCCGAAAAAGCCCCCTTCTTGCCCGCGATTTTCGGCTCGAAACAAGCCAGTCAAACCTGGAATTGCTCTAACGGAAAAATAATCAGACAACGGAGGCTGCTTCTGTTATGGAAAAATCTATGGAAAAAATTGTCGCTTTGGCGAAAAACCGGGGTTTTATCTACCCCGGCTCGGAAATATACGGCGGGCTGGCCAACTCTTGGGACTACGGGCCGCTCGGCGTGGAGCTTAAAAACAACGTCAAGCGCGCCTGGTGGAAAAAATTTATTCAGGAATCGCGCCACAATGTAGGCGTGGACTGCGCCATACTGATGAACCCTGAGGTATGGGCGGCCTCCGGCCACGTGGGCGGCTTCTCCGACCCGCTTATGGACTGCAAGGAATGCCGCGAGCGCTTCCGGGCCGACAAGCTCATCGAGGATTACCTCCGCGCCCACCCGGAAACGGAGCAGTTCCCGTCCGCGGACGGCTGGAGCAATGAAAGAATGAAAGCCTACATAGACGAGCATAATATAGAGTGTCCGTCTTGCGGAAAGCGGAGTTTCACCGATATACGGCAGTTTAACCTGATGTTTAAGACTCACGCCGGCGTGCTGGAGGACGCGAAGCACGCGGTATACCTCCGCCCGGAGACCGCGCAGGGCATTTTCGTAAATTTCCGCAACGTGGCGCGGACTTCGCGAAAAAAAATCCCCTTCGGAATCGGGCAAATCGGCAAGTCTTTCCGCAACGAAATCACGCCGGGCAATTTCATTTTCCGCACCCGGGAGTTTGAGCAGATGGAGCTTGAGTTTTTCTGCAAGCCCGGCACGGATCTGGAGTGGTTCGCCTACTGGAAAGATTTCTGCGTAAAATGGCTCCATTCCCTCGGTTTCGTCGACTCGGAGCTTAGAATCCGCGACCACAGCCCGGAGGAGCTTTCCCACTACAGCAAGGCCACGACGGACATAGAGTTTCTTTTCCCGTTCGGCTGGGGGGAGCTTTGGGGAATCGCCGACCGCACGGATTACGATCTTAAGCAGCACTCGGAGCGCTCCGGCACGGATATGCTCTACTTTGACCAGGAAACGAACGAAAAATATATCCCGTATTGCATAGAGCCGTCGCTCGGCGCGGACCGCGTCACCCTGGCGTTTCTCGTGAACGCTTACGACGAGGAAACGCTTGGCGACGGCGACGCGCGCACCGTAATGCGGTTTCACCCCGCGCTGGCCCCGGTCAAGGCAACGGTTCTGCCGCTGTCCAAAAAGCTGGCGGACGGCGCTGGCGAAATCTACGACGCGCTCCGCGCCAAATTCACCTGCGAATATGACGACTCCGGCGCTATTGGCCGGCGTTACCGCCGCGCCGACGAAATAGGCACGCCTTTCTGCGTCACCTACGATTTTGACTCGCAAACGGACAACCGAGTGACCATCCGGGAGCGGGACAGTATGAAGCAGGAGCGCGTGCCCGTTTCGGAAGCCGCGGACTATATATTGGAAAGAATTGAGTTTTAGGAGGTCTGTTATAAATGAAAAAACTATACAAGGCGCGGCGCGGAGTCAAATTTGACGGCGTTTGCGCCGGCTTGGCGGATTACTTTGGGCTGGACGTCACGGCGGTGCGCCTATGCTGGGCGCTTCTCACGCTCTTTACCGGCGGAAGCGGGTTATTGGCCTATCTCGTGTGTATGATCGTTATCCCGCGCGAACCGGGGTGAAGCCTAATTTAACCGCCCCTTACTCACACAAAAAACCGCGTTTGACGCAACGCGGTTTTTTGTGTGTTATATCAGGCTTCGTCTATTTTTATCTGCCTTATATTGTAGTCGCCGTCGTCGGGTCTTGCCTTCACCGAATATTTTATCCCCCCGTTCTCGAGCGTCAGCCCATATATGCCCACGCCCTTTTCGAGCTCCGGCTCCACAATCGTCCTGACTGAGTTATCCGCCAGGCTCAGCGCGTAAATCCCGCTTGCCGTGTTAAAATACAGACTGCCGCCGCTTTGCGCGAGGCAGACGTAAGAGCCGTCCCACCAAGGCTTGCCGCCGTTCTCGGTCTCCTTGCCGAACCAAGTCGAGTCTATTTTATACACATCGGCGGTCTTGCCAGTAGTCAAGTCATAGCTTTTAATATCCGTGTAAATCCTGAAATAATTCTGATTGAACTCCTCCGGCGAGAGCTTCAGGCTCTCGTAATTTTTGTTATGTCCCGGGCTTTTTTCGTCAAGCTCCGCAAAATACAGGGTCTTGCCGCGCTGGACGACGGCGGTCTCGGCCTTTACCCAAGGCGCGTTCTCATACTTCGTGGAGGAGGCCGGCGGCAGGCTACTACTCAGCTCCCAGTCGTGGTGCCCCTGCTTTTTTATGCCCTCGTCGCTCATAAGGAAATTTTTATGCCCCACATAGCCGAGCCGCTCCTTGCCCTTGGCGGCGGAGACGCCCTCCCCGTAAGTGAAAGACGGGTCGTCCCAAGTGGGGTCGGCGTGATAATACGAATCCCCTATTTTTACGTATACCCACGCGTGATTCATTTTCTCGCTCGTGACACGCTCCGCGCTTATGCCGGCCTCTCTGAGCAGATATATATACGCCAGAGCGTAACCATTGCAAACGGCGGACTTACCCACAAGCGCGTCGTAAGCGTCGAAATTTTTGTGCGAATGGTCGTAGCTCGTGTTAAGAATAAGGTAATCATATAAGGCGAGCGCCTTCTGAACGTCGCTCATATCGTCGTTCGTCACGGCGAGCGCCCTGTCAAGAGCCTCCTGGAATTTCTTTTCAGCCGCCGCGTACTGCTCTTTTGTTATGGCGTAGTGAATCCCCTTTATTATACATTTCAGCTCAAGATAAGTGCCGCCGGTCTTTTTCGCGCTGTATTCCGAGGTGCAGAGCACGCCGTCCTCGTCCGCCACAAAGAAAAGGTCCGGGTTTTTCGTCACCACTTCCGCGAAAATCTTGTTGGCCTTCTCGGGCGCGTCTGTGCCCCACTTGCCCTCCCAAGCGTAATCCGACACGTCTATTTGCTTATCGAAATTTTTCAGCCGCTCGATTATGTAAGTCTCAATCGGCGGCAGCTTAGACTTGCCGTCCGCGAAAACGCTTGCCGGCGCCAGCGCGGTAAACGCGGCTATTAATAACGAAACTGTCGCAAAAACAATTTTTTTCACAGCGGTTCCAGCCTCTCTGTTAAAGTTTAAAATATAAACATTTATATTTTACCGCGTCGATAGAATTTTGTCAATATCCGCGAACCGCCTCTTTACAAAAATCTTTTTCTTGTAAATCGCGCGAAAATATAGTATACTATTTAGAACCTGTTATCATAGGATATAAACGCCGTCTTTGCGGCGAATTTTCACGGCTTCTTTGTTGCGCTTTGCTTGCATACCAAGAAGGTGGCTTTTTCGGCAGGCAGTAGTGCCGAAAAAACACCGAGCTATGGGTACGCGGCGCTCACCGCGTCTCCCCCGCATTGGCTCCGCCAAAGCTCGCGGCCGCAAAAATTCGTTCGCAAATCCGACCTTTCTACCTAGTGATAACAGGTTCTAAAAATTTTACTCGAAAAGAGGTTGTATCAATGGACATTTTGGAAAATATGAGCAAACAGGAGCTTAAGGACCGAATCACCGACAATGTCAAAACCCTTTCACGAAAGAAGATACAAAGCGCTTCCCCGACCGAGATTTATGAGGCGCTGGCGTTCACAATCCGGGACGTCGTGACGGACAAGTGGATAGCCACTCACGAAGCTTACGACGAGCAGAACCCCAAGACCGTTTACTACCTTTCAATGGAGTTTCTTATGGGGCGATTTCTGGGCAACACCATCATTAACCTCTGCATGTCCCCTCAGGTTAAGGAGGTTCTTGAGGAACTCGGCGTGGATTACAACCTGATTGAGGACGCGGAGCGGGACCCGGGCCTCGGCAACGGCGGCCTTGGGCGGCTGGCCGCGTGCTTCCTTGACTCTCTTTCCACCCTTGAGATGCCCGCGTATGGCTGCGGAATCCGCTATCATTACGGCATTTTCTCCCAGAAAATCGAAAACGGAGAGCAGGTTGAGTATTCCGACAATTGGCTCGAGGACGGCGACATCTGGGGCGTTAAGCGCCCGGAATACGCCGTGGAGGTAAAATTCGGCGGGACGGTGGCCCCGATGAAGCAGATTGACGGCTCTTTGCGTTATTACCACCAGAACTATCAGTCCGTTATGGCCATTCCCTACGACTACCCGGTAATCGGCTTTAACACCAACACCGTCAACACCCTGCGCCTCTGGGACGCTAACCCTAAAAACCAGTTCGACTTGGCCTCCTTTAATCAGGGCAATTATTCCAAGGCGGTCGAGGAAGAAAACCTGGCCCGCACCCTCTCGGAGGTTCTCTACCCTGCGGACGACCATGTGTCCGGCAAGGAACTTCGCTTAAAACAGCAGTATTTCTTTATTTCCGCGACGCTTCAGCGCGTGCTGACGCGTTTCCGCGAGAAACATAAGGATTTCAAAAAACTGCCCGAAAAGGTTGTTTTCCAGCTTAACGACACTCACCCCAGTATGGCCGTGGCGGAGCTTATGCGAATACTTCTGGACGAATACGGGCTTGATTGGGACGCCGCCTGGGACATCACCCGGAGGACCTGCGCCTACACCAACCACACCATAATGTCCGAAGCTCTGGAAAAGTGGCCGGTTGAGATTTTCAGCCGCCTCCTGCCGCGTATTTATATGATTACCGACGAAATCAACCGCCGCTTCTGCATAGCCCTCAAGGAGCGTTACGGCAACGACGCGGAGAAGCTCCGCAAAATGGCCATAATAGCGGACGGGCAGGTGCGCATGGCTCACCTGGCGATTGTCGGCAGCTTCTCCGTCAACGGCGTGGCCGCGCTCCATACGGAGATTCTTAAGAATCAGGAGCTGAAGGATTTTTACGATATTTACCCCGAAAAGTTCAACAACAAGACCAACGGCATAACCCAGCGGCGCTGGCTGGCGCTGTGTAACCCCGGCTTGGCCTCTCTCATAAGCAACACTATAGGGCAGGGCTGGCTCAAGAACCTCGACGAGCTTCAGAAGCTCAAGCCGCTGGCGGACGACCGCGCCTTCCAGGAGAAATTTATGGGCGTCAAGCGCGAAAATAAAGTGAAAATGTCGAACCTTATCCGCTCCACTATGGGCGTTTCCGTTGACCCGGATTCTATTTTCGACATCCAGGTAAAGAGGCTCCACGAATACAAGCGCCAGCTCCTCAACATATTGAACGTTATGGACCTGTACAACCAGCTGCGCCTCAACCCGAACCTCGACGTGACCCCGCGCACGTTTATTTTCGGAGCGAAAGCCGCGGCCTCCTACCGCCGGGCCAAGCTCATAATCAAGCTGATTAACAGCGTGGGCGACGTTGTGAACAACGACAAGGCCCTCGGCGGCAAGCTTAAAGTGCTTTTTATGGAAAACTACCGCGTGTCCCTGGCGGAGAAGCTGATTCCCTCCGCCGATTTGAGCGAGCAGATTTCCACCGCCAGCAAGGAAGCCTCCGGCACCGGCAATATGAAGTTTATGCTCAACGGCGCTCTGACGATAGGCACTCTCGACGGCGCGAACGTGGAGATTCTGGAGGAAGTGGGCAAGGACAACATCTTCATCTTCGGCCTGACTTCTGACCAGGTCATCAAGCTGTATCAGACGAACGAATATCAGCCGTGGGACGTCTGCAATATGAATTCCAACGTTAATATGGTGATGACGCAGCTTATAAACGGCACCTTCTCCCCCGGCAAGCCCGACCAGTTCCGGGAGCTTTACGACGCGCTGCTCAACGGCTACGGCGGCAGCCGCGCCGACGAATATTTCATACTTAAGGATTTTGAAAGCTACTCCGACGCTCAGGCGCGCGTGAACAAGGCGTTCAAGGACAAGAAGTGCTGGGCCAAGAGCGCCATACTTAACACGGCCTCCTCAGGCAAGTTCTCAAGCGACCGCACGATTAAGGAATACAGCGGCGAAATCTGGAAATTAAACCCGGTGCATATCGGTTAAGGGGGTAATCTCGGTTGGACGATAAAAAATTCCCATTTTCAAAGTATCACGCGCTCGGCAACGACTACATCGTCATTGACCCTTACTACAACAAAACCGCCGTTAACGGGGAAGCCGTCCGCCTCCTGTGCCACCGCAATTACGGCATAGGCGGCGACGGGGTTCTCTGCGGACCGATAGCCTTCGACGGGATGTTCGGCGTGAAAATCTTCAACCCCGACGGGAGCGAAGCCGAAAAAAGCGGCAACGGCATACGGATTTTCTCAAAATATCTCCGAGACGAGCGGTATGTCCTGCCGCAGGCGGAGTTTACGCTGAATACTCTCGGCGGCGTCGTTTCGGTGCGTCTGCTTGATTACGAGGCGGACTCCATAGAGGTAAATATGGGCAAAGCCACTTTCTGGAGCGACGAAATCCCCGTGGCCGGCCCGCGGCGGCAAGTCCTCCACGAAAAGCTGGACCTCGACGGGCGGGACTTGCGTGTAACCTGCGTCTCCGTGGGCAACCCTCACTGCGTCGTGCCTATGCCCGACGTAATCTCGCAGGCGCTTGCCTGCGAAATCGGGCCGGCTATCGAAACCCACCCGAATTTCCCGAACCGTGTAAATGTGCAGTTTATGAAGGTAATTGATAAATCGACCATAGAAATAGAAATCTGGGAACGCGGGGCGGGCTATACCCTGGCCTCCGGCACGAGCAGCTGCGCCGCCGCCTCGGCCGCCTACGCCCTGGAGCTTACCGGGCCTTCGGTCACGGTCAAAATGCCCGGCGGGAAGCTCGACGTGAATATAAAAGAAGACGGCGACATTTTCATAACCGGCTCCGTAAACGGCGTATATTCCGGGGATTTTCACGAAAACCTCATCGAGGGGCTTAAAAAAATCGGAGTGATTGAATAATGAAAAAATTACCCGGAATAGTCGCTCTGACCCTCGCCGTAGCCCTCTGCGCCTGCGGGGCGAAGGAAACCCTCGCTCCGGCCCGGGCGCCGGGGCAAACCGCGCGGGCGGAGCCGTCGGCGGCGGCGTCCGTAAATTATTTTGACCTTCTGACGCTTGACGACACGCCCAACAAAATGGTCTCCCCGGCGAGCATAAGCCAAGCCGTGGGGCTGCTCGTTCTGGGCTTCGGCGAAAAGCCGGAAAAGCCGCCGGAGGAGCTTGAAAACCCCGGCGCGGCGGAAACGAAATTTTTCACTCAGACGGACGACCCCGATATTCTGCGCTATATCGCGGACTTTGGCGGCGCGGCGGACGTAAATCCCCCTGTTCTGGCGCTGTATAACTATAAGCGGCGGCAGCTTGAGCTTAAAGCGGCCTACGCGGCGGATAACCAGCCGGCCGCCGGAGTCGAGCTTAGTTTCAGCAACGCGCTCTGGCTCGCGGATAACGACCTGAAGCCTCTTAGTTATTACAAGAACGACGCGAAGCGCTGTTTTGACGCGGAAATACGCAGCGCGCGGCGCGCGGATTTTTCCGACACGGTAAACAACTGGACAAGCGATAAAACCCATGGCAAAATTCAAAACGTCGTCCCGCCGGACATAGCGCAAAATCCTGATTTCAAGGCGCTTATTGAAAACGTTGTCTACTTCAAGGGCAAGTGGCTGACGCCGTTCAAGGCTTCGGAGACCAATATGCCCTTTACGAACGACGACGGCGCTGTCAAAGAAACGCCCGCAATGAGCCTTACCGCGCGTCTGCCCTACGTCAAGACGGACGGTTTTGAAATGACCGCGCTGAAATACGCCGGCTCCGGCAATCTTTATATGCTCGTAATCCTGCCGGAGGAAAACGCGCCCGCGCCCGCGTGGCGGGAAGCGGAGTCCGCCGCGCTGAAAATCCTCGCTCCGGAGGCGTCGGCTGACTATTTGAAGCGCGTGAACCTCGAAATGCCGAAATTCCGCACGGAATACGAAGTTTCGGACGCGCTCAAAAATTACCTCAAGCCGTATAACCTGTTCGGCCGCGAAGTCCCGTTTATGTTTGAAAAAGGCGGGGCGTTCGAGGCGTCGGACATAGTCCACAAGACCTATATCGACGTGGACGAGGGCGGAACGGAAGCCGCCGCCGCCACCGCTATAACCATGAATAAAGCAGTCGCCGCCGAACCCGATGACCTCGTTATAATGCGCGTAAACCGGCCGTTCTACTATGTTATTTTAGACCCGGCGCTCCGCGACGGCGGGCCGGTCTTTATCGGAAAGCAGGCAAGGTTTGAAAACTGACCGGAAACCGCGCTGAAGCTCGTTTAGCGCGGTTTTTACTTGCCGCCGGAACCGAAAGGAGCTTTCTAATGGAACAAATCCAGTGGTACCCCGGGCATATGGCCAAAACCCGCCGTTTGATAGAGGAAAACCTGAAACTCGTTGACATCGTGGTGGAACTGCTGGACGCGCGCGCGCCGCTGTCCTCAAAAAACGCGGACATAGACGGCCTGCTTTCGGCCAAGCCGCGCTTAACCGCGCTTAACAAGGCCGACTTGGCCGACCCGGAGTCCACCCGCGCGTGGCTCCTTTACTTCGGGCGCGGGGCGGTTTCGCTCGACTCGCTGAAAGGCGGCGGCACAGCCGAAATCACCGCCATGGCTCGGTCGCTGACAAAGGAAAAAACCGAGCGCGAAAAAGGACGCGGACGCTTAAACGTCAAAATCCGCGCTATGATTTTGGGGATTCCCAACGTCGGGAAGTCCACCCTAATCAATAAATACGCCGGCTCCGCCAAGGCCAAGGCTGAAAACCGGCCCGGAGTGACCCGGACTAAGCAATGGGTCAAAATCGGCGCGGGTTTTGAGCTTTTGGACATTCCGGGGATTCTGCCGCCGAAATTTGACGACCCCTCCGCCGGGGTCAGGCTGGCCTTAATCGGCTCAATAAAAGACGATATTCTGGATATTTACGCGCTTTCGCTTGAGCTTATTGACATATTGCGCCGGGCGGCCCCGGACGCGCTCCCGGCTCGATACAAAATTACGGACGGGGGGGAGGACTCGGCGGTCCTTCTGGAAAAAATAGCCAAGGGACGCGGCTTCGTCAAAAAAGGCGGGGCGCCCGACGCCGAGCGGGCGGCGGCCGCGCTTATAGACGAATTCCGGTCGGGCAGGCTTGGACGGATTACGCTCGAGCCTCCTCCTGGATAAAAATTCTCGGAACAGGCAAAAATAAGGCTAAAAGTTCATTAGCAAGTCAAACAAGACTCTTAGGAGGAAAAAAATGAACCAATCCACTATTTTTGCCTTGTCAAAAGGCGTAAACTGCCATGTTTTGCCATCTCGGAAATTTAAAACCGTCAGCATATGCATCGTCCTCCGGAGACCCCTTTCGCGCGAGGAAGCCGCCATAAACGCGGTGCTTGCGGGCGTTCTGAAGCAGGGCGGCGCCTCCCGCGGGTTCCCCGCGCTGAACCGGCGGCTAGACGAAATGGGCGGCGCGGTTTTCGACGCGGGCGTGGTCAAAAAAGGAGAAGAACAGCTTATACAGCTCTTTCTCGACGTGGAACCGCGCTTCCTTTCGCGGGGCGCGGCCTTCCTGAGCGAAATTGTCCTTGGCCCGCTTGAGCGCGGCGCCTTCCCGGACGACCTGGCGGAGCGCGAAAAGCTCAATATCCGCAACGCCATAAAAGACCTCCGGAACGACAAGGCTGAATACGCCAAAATACGCTGCCTTGAGGAAATGTGCAAAAACGAGCCTTTCGGCGTATCCGCCCTTGGGGACGGCCGGGCGCTCGACGCGCTTGACTCGGCCGCGCTCTACCGCCATTATCTCCGCGTACTGGAGGTATCGCCCATAGAAATTATGGTGCTGGGAGAGGTTTTGCCGGAGCGGTGCGCCCGCCTCTGGAGCGAGTTTTTTATGCCGCGCCTGGCCAAAATCCGCCGCCGCGTCATAAAAATACCCAAGCCCCTCCCCTCAAAGGGCGGCGCCGAAACCTCCAGCGTGTCCGAAAGCATAGGCGGCGCGCAAGCCAAAATCTGCATAGGCTTCAAGAGCGGCATAGGCGGCGCCGCGCCCGATTTTTATCCGCTTCTGCTGATGAATGAGGTTTTTGGCCAGGGTCCGGCCTCCCGCCTTTTTTCCGCCGCGCGGGAGCGGGAGAGCCTTTGTTACTCTATCCAAGCCTATGTGTATCGATTTAAGGGGATACTTTTTGTCGAATGCGGCGCGGACGCGGACAGTCTGCGCGCCGTCTCGGAAATCACGAAAGACGCTCTCCGCTCAATCGCCAGAAGCGGCGTTTCCGAGTACGAGTTCTCCCTCGCGCAAAAGGGGCTTATAAAGCGCTTTTCCGCGATTTCCGACTATCCCGGCGCGCTGCTTGATTTTTATCTGACTCAGTATATGCTGGGTCTTGGCGAAAACGCCGCGGCTTTTACCTCCAAACTTTCTCAGGTGCGCGCCGGGGATTTAAGCGAGGCCGCCTCCCGGCTTAAACTTGACACCGTATATTTATGCGCTTAACCGAGGGAGTCTTATGAAAATGACCAATAGATTTCTAAATGAGGAAATTGACTTCAAACTTCTGACAAACGGCGCGAAATGTTATATAACGCCCAAGGCGGGCTTCCGCGAGAAGCAGGCGGTTCTGTCGGTGGGGGCCGGCTCGTCGGACTTTAAGTTTCTGCTGAACGGCGTGCCGACGGTATACCCGGTAGGAATCGCCCATTTTCTGGAACACAAAATGTTTGAGGCGCCGGAGGGCCTTGAGGACAGGTTTTCGGCCTTTCTGAGCCGGGGCGCGGACGTGAACGCCTATACGAATTTTTATTCCACTTCGTATTACTTTACCTGTCAGGATAACTTTGAGGAAAACCTGAAAATGCTAATCGAAATGGCGCAGACTCCCCATATCACGGAGGAGAGCGTCGAAAAGGAAAAGGGAATAATTATTCAGGAAATCAATCAGTACGCCGACGACCCGTTCTGGCGCGGCGCGCTCGGCCTGCTCGACGCGCTGTACTTTGAAAACCCCGTAAAACACGACGTGGCCGGCACCGCTGAAAGCGTCTCGGCGATAACCCCCGCCCTGCTTTACGACTGCCACGCGCTGTTTTACGCGCCGCGCAATATGGTTCTCACTGTCGTCGGCGAAGTAAACCCGGGGGAAGTTTTCGATATTGCCGAAAAGTATATAAATCAGCGCGGCACGGCGCCTCTCGCGGAACGGCACAGCCCTCCGGAGCCGGAGTACTCCCGGCTTCGCGAAAACGCCATAGAACTGGGCATTTCCCGCCCCTTCGCCAGTATCGGCTTCAAGGACGACCCGCGCGAGGGAGACCACGCCTCCGCCCTGGCGGCGGGCAAGGTTCTGGCGGATATGCTGGCGGGGCCGTCAACCGAATTTTATTCCGATTTGCGCGAAAAAGGGCTTATTGACGACGCTTGCGGCATAGATTACGCCGCCGGGCGGGATTTCCGTTATCTGACGCTCGCCGCCGCCACGAGCGAACCGCGGGCGCTGGGCGACGCGCTTTGCGGAAGGCTTGCTTCAGCCGAACTGCCGCCGGAGGCTTTCGAGCGCGCCAAACGCAAGCAGCTTGGCAAGACGCTCCGGATTTTTAACAATATAGGCCATACCGCCTTAGCCCAGGCGGACTTGCTCAGCCACGGCAAGACCGTTTTTGACCTGTCTGACGCTTACGAGGCCCTGACTCTGGACGACGTTGAGCGGAAGCGGCGCTTTCTGTCCGCCGAAGGCCGCGGCGCGATGAGTATAGTAAACTAAATATAGCAATTTTCAAAATCGTGGCTCGGTGTTTTGAGCTTCCAAGAGAAGCTCAAAGCCCCCTCCTTGACTGCCGACGTTGCTCGGTGTTTTCATTTGTCTAAAGCAAGTTTAGACAAATGAAAGCCCCCTCCTTCGCGAAAAACGGCTTAAAATCGGTGTTTTTTCGGCGTTATTGCCCGCCAAAAAAGCCACCTTCTTATCGGCGTTTTTTCGGCGCTGCTGCCCTCTCGCAAGCTTCGCTTGCGGGCCCTCCGGCGCAGAGTTCGCGCCTAAAACCGCGCGAACACTAAACGCACCTTCGGGTTAAAACCGGGCGGCCGTGTTGGCCCGCCGAAAAAGCCTCCTTCTTGCCCGGTGTTTTTTCGGGCCTCCCCGCGTTTGCGTTCGCTATTTTGGCTTCGCCAAAAAGCTGTTGCAAACGCTCGTGACCGCCCGAAAAAGCCTCCTTCTTG
>JAITSQ010000032.1 GCA_031287685.1 Clostridiales bacterium
TTTTGGACGCTAGCTCGTCGGATAAAAGCCCCCTTCTTGCTCGGTGTTTTTTGGCGCCTACTGCCGTGCCAAAAAGCCCCCTTCTTGCTCGGTGTTTTTTGGCACCTACTGCCGTGCCAAAAAGCTACCTTCTTCATTCGGCGCCGAAAACGCGTTGAAGCCGGTGTTTTTTCGGCACTAATGCCTACCGAAAAAGCCCCCTTCTTGCCCAAGATTTTCGGCTTGAGCAACGCCAATCAAACCTAGAATTGCTCTAGCTGAATAACTTATGGCGAGGACGGGCTGATTACCTTCGTATTCCCTCGTTTAAAGCTTCTCCATTATATAATCGGCGAAAGCCGCGGAGTCCGCACCGTCGCTCCGGCCGGTGATTTTAAGGCGTCGCTCGCCGGCGGTGCATATATCAAGCGCCTTATAGAGGCTGGCGGCCTTGCCCCCAAAGCCGATATGGGCCAGTAGCATAGCCCCTGCGCGGATAATGGAGCAGGGGTCGGCGTACCGCGCGCGCCCCTCGCTCACCATACGCGGCGCGGAGCCGTGAATCGCCTCAAACATAGCGTAACGCTTGCCGAGGTTGGCGCTGCCGGCTGTGCCCACGCCGCCCTGGAACTCGGCGGCCTCGTCTGTCAGGATGTCTCCGTAAAGATTCGGCAGGACGAGCACCTCAAAATCCGTCCGGCGCTTCTCGTCAACGAGCTTTGCGGTCATTATGTCAATATACCAGTCGTCGAAAGCGATTTCCGGATAGTCCTTGGAGATTTCGGCGCATATCGACAAAAACTTGCCGTCGGTGGTCTTGACGACGTTGGCTTTCGTGACGGCGGTGACGCGCTTCTTGCCGTTCGCCCTCGCGAAATCAAAAGCCGCGCGGGCAATGCGGCGCGTGCCCTCCGTCGTCGCCACGGTGAAATCCACCGCCAGGTCGTCCGTGACGTTAAACCCATCGCTCCCCAGAGCGTAGGCGCCCTCGGTGTTCTCGCGGAAAAACGTCCAGTCAATGCCTTTTTCGGGCACGCGCACCGGGCGCACGTTGGCGAAAAGGTCAAGCTCCTTGCGCATTGCCACGTTGGCGCTCTCGATATTCGGCCAAGGGTCGCCCTTGCGCGGGGTGGTGGTCGGCCCCTTCAGGATAACGTCGCAGTTCTTGATTTGCGTCAGGACGTCCGCCGGTATAGGCGCGTTCTGCGCCACGCGGTTTTCAATCGTAAGGCCGGTTATTTCTATAAATTTTACTTTTCCGGAGGCGGTTTCTTCCTTTAATAGAAATTGCAGGACGCGCAGGGCCTGCCCGGTTATGGCAGGGCCTATGCCGTCGCCGCCCACGACGCCTATTTTGATTTCCGGCAGGGCGGCGTAGTCGATAAAATCGCCCTGCTCCTCTATGCGCCGGACGCGCTCCAGCTGCTTTACGAGAATCGCCTCAAACTTAGCTTTTGCCGCTTCTATTGCCAATGTGTCGCTCATTTTTATTCTCCCGTCTATAAAGTATTCCCTGTTATTTTTTGGGCGAAACGCGTTTTTTCAGGAGTTTGCCTCCCGCATTGCCCTGGCGGACTGTTCCTCCATTTCCTCGTCCGTAATCACCGTTACGCGGCCGCCGTTATACTCCGCGTCAATCCACGCTTTGACGGCTTTGGCCACAGGATGCTCCTTATGGAAAGCCTCGTCCGCGGAGGGCTTATAGAACGAATTGAGCCAGTGCACCACGCCGGCGACGCCGGAGGTGTTGGATATTGAAATATGCGCGGGGCGGTTAAGGAGGGCCTCCGTGTCGAAAATATTGTAGATTTCCTCGTTTTTGAGCAGGCCGTCCGCGTGGATGCCCGCGCGGGTGACGTTAAAATGCCTGCCCACGAAAGGGGTCATCGGCGGGATTTTGTAGCCCAGTTCCTTCTCGAAATACTCGGCGATTTCCGTTATGACCGTCGTGTTCATGCCGCTGAGAGTGCCGCGAAGCTGCGCGTACTCAATTACCATGGCCTCAAGGGGCGTGTTGCCGGTGCGCTCCCCTATGCCGAGCAGGGAGCAGTTTACGCCGCTGGCCCCGTAAAGCCAGGCGTAGGAGGCGTTGGTGACGGAGCGGTAGAAGTCGTTGTGGCCGTGCCACTCAAGAAGCCCATGGGGCACGCCCGCGTAGTGGTTCAGCCCGTGGATAATGCCCTGGACGCTCCGGGGCATAGCCGCGCCCGGAAAGGTCACGCCATAGCCCATAGTGTCGCAGGCGCGGATTTTTATCGGCACGCCCGTGTCGTACATAAGGCGCATAAGCTCCGAGGCGAACGGCACGACAAACCCGTAAAAATCCGCCCGCGTAATGTCCTCAAAATGGCAGCGCGGGCGCACGCCGGTTTCGATACATTCCCGCACGACGCTCAGGTAATGGTTGACCGCCTGAGAGCGGGTCATTTTCAGCTTGTAGAAGATATGGTAATCCGAACAGGAGACGAGCACGCCGGTTTCCTTTATGCCCATAGCCTTGACCATTTCAAAGTCTTTTTTTGAGGCGCGGATCCAGCCTGTGACCTCCGGAAACTCGTAGCCGCGCTCAAGGCATTTATACACCGCGTCCCGGTCGGACTTTGAGTACAGGAAAAACTCGCTCTGGCGGATTATGCCGTGCGGCCCGGAGAGCTTGTGCAGAAGGTCGTAGATGCGGACGATCTGTTCGGGGGTGTACGGCGCGCGGGACTGCTGCCCGTCCCGGAAAGTCGTGTCGGTTATCCATATCCGCTCCGGCATATCAATCGGCGTGATTCTGTGGTTAAACGCGATTTTCGGTATTTCGCCGTAGCTGAAGATGTTGCGGTATAAATTTGGCTTAGGCACGTCCTGAAGCGGGTAGTAAAGCTCGCCGTATTCTATGAGGTTGGTTTTTTCACTGAGCCTGAACATCTTATGCCCCCTTTTTAGCGTTTTTTTCCGGCGCTTCCGGCGCTTTTTTTGGGCGCGGCCCGGTTTTTAAGGCTTTCGAGAAAGCCGCTATTTTTCTTTTTGTCGCGGCTGCCCGGCGCGTCGGTGATGTATATCCCCGAGAGGCCGACTTTGACGGTCTTTTTGACGGGCAGAACCTCATACACGTTTTTGTCGCATATTAAGGTGGCGACCTGCGGGCCGACTTTCGCCTGGACCAGGTGCATTTTCATGAATTTGGCGTATTTGGGCATTTGCGCCATAACCGCCTGGGGCAGGTGGGCCTCCGTTATTTTGCCGCGTTTTTTGCTGATGACGAAAATTGAAGCGGACACGCGGGTTTTTTCGATTATTTCATTATGGCCGCTCATTTTGGAGGACGCCCAGCGGTTTAGGAAATAAAGCCCGAAAAAAACCGCCGCCCCTATGATAAACACCAGAAAAACAATATCTGCCGGGGACATCGGTAAATCTCCTTTGTGAGTATATTTGTGACCTCTATTATATAACGGAAACAAGAAACTTGCAATAGGGGATTTAATTATGTATAATAAGCGGTAATAAAAACACGGAGGGATTAGAATGTCGGGGCACTCAAAATTTTCCAACATAAAGCATAGAAAAGAGAAAAACGACGCGGCGAAGGGGCGCGTTTTCACTCGTCTTGGGCGGGAAATCGCCATGGCGGTCAAATCAGGCGGGGCGGACCCGGCGGCTAACGGGCGGCTTAAGGACGTCATAGCCAAGGCCAAGGCCGCGAATATGCCGAACGACACGATTGAGCGGAGCGTCAAAAAGGCTGCGGGAGACTTGGATTCGGTGAATTACGAAAACATAACCTACGAGGGGTACGGGCCGAACGGCGTGGCCGTTATTGTGGAGGCGCTGACCGACAACCGGAACCGCGCCGCCGCCAACGTGCGCAACGCTTTCACAAAGGGCGGCGGCAATATGGGCCAGACGGGGTGCGTTTCGTTTATGTTTGACGAAAAAGGGCAGATTATGGTGGAGGCGGGGGAGTCCGACGAGGAGAGCCTGACTATGGCCGCGCTTGAGGGCGGCGCGGAGGATATTATCGCTTCGGAGGAAGGGTTTGAAATCCTGACCGCGCCGGAGGATTTTTCGGCGGTGCGCGAGGCGCTTGAAAAAAGCGGCGTAAAGCCGGCCCAGGCCGAGGTGACGAAAATCCCGCAGACTTACGTGGAGCTTAAGGACGCGGAGGATTTGAAAAAAATGCGCAAGCTGCTCGACCTGCTTGACGAGGAGGACGACGTGCAGAACGTCTGGCATAACTGGGAGGAGGAAGCGTGAGCGCCTATACGGACGAACTCACGCGCGCGTACACCGCGCGGCTCCGGCTGATTCTGCGCGGCCTGCCGGATTTTTGCGACGAGTTTTTCCGCGGCATTGCCGACGACCACGGCGTAAGGACGCGGCTTGTTTACGCGTACGACATAAAGCTGTTTCTTGAGTTTTTGAGCGCGAACGTGCCGAAATTCGCGCGGAAGCCGCTTTTTTCCTATGAAATGGCCGATTTGAACTCCGTGACGGTGGACGACGTGGAGGAATTTATGGAATATCTTTCCTATTACGTCAAGGAGTATGAGGGCAGGCGCGGCGCGGAGTTTGAGATTTCCCGCCAGAACGCCGCCGTGGGCAAATACCGCAAGCTCTCCGCGCTCCGCACGATGTACGCGTATTTTATGAAGAAACGCAAATCGGACGCGAATCCCGCCGCCGTCATAAGCGCGCCGAAGCTCAAGGAAAAGCCGATTATCCAGCTTGAGCCGGAGGAGGTGGCGCGGCTGCTCGACGAGGTGGAGAGCGGGGAAAAGCTGACCCCCGCCCAGAAACAATACCACGAGTACACAAAATACAGAGACCTGGCTATAATAACCTTGCTGCTGGGCACCGGCATGCGCGTGTCGGAGTGCGTCGGAATAGATATAAAACATATAGATTTTGCCGCGACGGGCGTTCGCGTGACGCGGAAAGGCGGCGGCGAAACGGTGCTTTATTTCGGGGAGGAGGTGGCGGACGCGCTTATGCTGTATCTCCCGGAGCGGGAGAAAACGGCGGCCCTGCCGGGGCACGGGGAGGCGCTGTTTTTATCCCTACAGAAGCGGCGGATCACGGCGCGGGCGGTGCAGAATTTAGTCAAAAAATACGCCGGGCTTATTTCCGGCCTGAAAAAAATTACGCCGCACAAGCTCCGGAGCACCTTCGCCACGAGCCTTTACCGTGAAACGGGCGATATTTACCTTGTGGCGGATATCCTTGGCCACGCTGACGTAAACACGACAAGGAAGCACTACGCGCGGATTCACGAAGACCGGCGGCGGGAGGCCGTGAAACACGTGAAATTAAGGAGCGAATGAGGAGCGCGGGGTTGCCGTCTGAGCAAAAACGCAAAAGGCGCGGGGTTATCGGCCCGGCGCCTTTTGCGTTAAATCAGGAATGGTATTATGAAAAAATTGTTATATCCCAAGCGCGAAACGAGATTCGAACTCGCGACCCTCGCCTTGGCAAGGCGATGCTCTACCACTGAGCCATTCGCGCGCGGCGCCAATCTCTTGACGCTTAAGTATTATAGCACGCCCAAAATCAAAAGTCAAGCATAATTTTTAATTTTTACGCAAATAATTATTCTGTACCGAAAGACTCTTTAAAGTAAGGAGAAAAATAATGGATTTCGAGACCCTGAAACTTAACTTCATAAACGCGGACACAGACGGCAAAATAAAAATCTATACGGAGAGCGCGCTGAAAAAAGAGGAATATATGGAGCTTCTGCGCCATTTCCCGGTGGAGGAGCTGCCGCGGCTTGAAGCGGCGCTCGGATAGCCCCGGATATTCCGCGAAGCCTGCCCCGCCCCGCGCGGGGAGGCTTTCAAAAATAAATGCTTGCAAATTTCCGCGAAAAGAGTTATTATACATATGGAGATTTGTTTGAGCGAGCGTCTTTGGGGGGATACTTACGGAGGAGCGGCAAGAACGCGTTTTAACGATTGTATTCCGCGTTTGCGGTTTTTTTCTGGCGGTTTCGCTGGCGGTTCTTTCGCTGACCGTCCAGGCGAACAAACGCGCCTTTTACGCGGCGGAATACCTGAAGTACAATATCCCGGAAGCCGTCGGCGTGGATATGGCCGGCCTTATGACCGTGACGGACAATATACGGGCTTACCTCAAAGGCGAGACGTCGTCGCTTCAGGTCGCCGTGGAGGTAAACGGCAAGGCGCGCCCGTTTTTTAACGAGCGGGAGCTGGCGCATATGGAGGACGTACGGAAAATCAAAATTGCGGCGGAGCGGGCCGGTTTCGGCGGGATTATACTGTTCGTCGCCGGAGCGCTTTTCACCAATCAGGCCGATATTCTCCAAAAATTCCGGACCGGGGCGCGCGGACGACTCCGGGCGCGGTTTATGAAAAACGCGCTTTTCGGAATGGCGCTGGCCTTGCCGGTGATAGCGGCCGCCGCGCTGTATTTTGTGTTTAACTTTGATTCCGCGTTCGTGACGTTCCACAGGATTTTTTTCCGCAATGACTTATGGCTTCTCAACCCCGAAACGGATCTGCTTATAAACATTATGCCGCAGGGCTTCTTTGAGGACGCGGCCGGAACCGCCGCGAGGGATTTCGCTTTCGGATACTGCTTTTTCGCGGCGGGACAGGCGTTCCTATGGCTTTGGGACGCCAAGCTCCGCGCGCTTAGGAGGAACGGCTGATTGCTGTGGGCGATATTTGTAATTCTGATTTTGCTGTACATCCCGCTTTTCGCCCGGCTCCGATACGGCGTTTCGGCCGCTTACGGGGCGGGGGGCGCGTCGGTTTCTTTCCGCGCGGACTGGCTTTTTCTGACGGCGCGCTATGACGGCGGGGATTTCAAAATATATATATTCGGCGCGGAGAAAAAGGAGCGGGATATTGAAAAGAAAGAAAGCGGGGAAAAACCTGCCGGGGCTGAAAAGGCTCCTAAGAAGGCTTCCGTGCGGGGTATTGTTAAGCGGTTCTGGAGCTACCCCGGGCGGGACGAGTTCATGGCTTTCGCGCGGGATAAAGCGCTGGCCCTCTGGCGGGAAATACGCCCGAAAAGCCTTAAAATCAGCGGCGTGATAAGCGCGGGGGATCCCGCGGACACCGGGACGCTCCTTGGGGCGGCGGCCGCCCTGTCGGCCCTGCTCCGGCTTGACGCGAACCTGTCGGGGGATTTTGAGGGGAACTCCACTGATTTGCGGCTTTCGGCGCGGGGGAAATTTACGGCGGCGGGCGCGCTCTGGCCCATAGCGGCGTTTGCTTTATCGGAAAAAACGCGGGAAGCGTTAAGGCACTTCAGGAAAAAGACAGGAAAGAAAAGGCGGAGGTAAGGAATAATGAGCGATTTAAGCGCAAGCATCGAAACACTGTTCGCCAAGATGGAAAAATTTGTGGGGACAAAAACCGTCGTGGGCGAGCCTATCAAGATTGACGAAATCGTGCTTATACCACTGGTGGAGCTGAGCTTTGGCGTGGGCGCGGGCGCCTACGACGGCAGCAAGGGCGAGAAAAAGGACTTAAGCGACGCGGGCGCGGGGGGCCTCGGCGCGAGGATTTCCCCGTCGGCGGTCGTGGCCGTCGTAAACGGGAACGTGCAGCTTGTGAACGTCAAGGGGCAGGATTCCCTCAACAAACTTATCGATATGGCCCCGCAGCTTCTGTCGAAGCTCAGCGGCGGGCTAAGCTCCCTTTTCGGCAAAAAAGAAGAGGACAAAGAAGCCGCCGCTAAGGAGGAAGACTTGTGAAATCCGAACACATCAACCCCTTCATACAAGGAGCGCAGACCGTCTTTTCAACGGTTTGCGCCGAGCGCCCGAAGCTCGGCAAGCCCAAGCTCAAGAAGCTGCCCTACAAGCAGGACGACGTGGCTATCCGCCTCGGCATAGTCGGAGGCCTGAAGGGCGACGTGGTGTACAATATGAAAGAAGAGACGGCCAAGGCCCTGGCGTCAAAGATGATGATGGGTTTCGCGGTGGAAACTTTCGACGATATGGCCAAAAGCGCGGTTTGCGAACTTACGAACATGATTTCCGGCTCGACCTGCACCCTGCTTTCCGGGCAGGGTTTCGCGGCGGATATAACCCCGCCGTCCGTGCTGACGGGCCAGTTTGAGTTCGCCGCGGCCTCGTCCGTTAAGGACGGGATAGTCTCCATACCGCTCCAGTTTCAGAGCGGGGACGTCGTGGAGATGGATATATGCGTGGAGGCGTGACCCATGAACGTCGTCCTGCTTGAGCCGGAGATTCCTATGAACACAGGCAATATAGGCCGCACGTGCGTGTGCGCGGGCGCGGCGCTGCACCTGATAAAGCCGCTCGGCTTCTCGCTCGAGGATAAATACATAAGGCGCTCCGGCTTGGACTACTGGCCTGACCTTTCGCTGAAAATATATGAGGATTACGCCGACTTTTTGGGGAAAAACCCCGGCGCGCGCGTTTTTATGGCCACGACTAAAGCCCCCGCGGCGTACACGGACGCCGAGTATAAAGAGGAGGATTTTCTGATGTTCGGGCGGGAAAGCGAGGGAATCCCGGAGGAAATCCTGCGCGGAAACACCGGGCTGTGCGTGCGCGTGCCTATGGCGGCCGGCCGCCGCTCGCTTAATCTGTCGAACGCGGTGGCCGTAGTGCTTTACGAGGCGCTCCGCCAGCAGGGGTTCAAGGGGCTTTGCGGGGAAACCGCCGGCGTTCTGTAAAAACTTATTATTAAGGGGATAGCTATGAAAATCAGCAAAATCAAGGAAATCCTGACCGCGGACACGCTGGCGGGGGAAGAGCGTATTGATACGGAGGTAATATGCGCGTGCGGCTCGGACCTTATGAGCGACGTGCTGGCGGGGGAAGCCAAGGAGGAGTTTGTCCTCCTGACGGGGCTTGTCAACCCGCAGGTAATCCGCACGGCGGAAATGGTGGATATGCGCGCCATAGTTTTCGTGAGGGGCAAGACGCCGACGCCGGAGGTGCTGGAGCTTGCGGAGGAAAAGGGCATAGTGGTTTTATCCACGAAATGCCCGCTTTATATCGCGTCGGGTCTTTTATACACGAACGGCTTGCGGGGGGCGGGGAGCGTTGAAACTGCATTATGAGGTGGACGGAGAGGAGTTCGCGGCGGCGGGCCAGGCGTCGGGAAACATCAAAAAAATGCTCAAACAGCTCGGCATCGCCTCCGACGTTATAAGAAAAATATCCATAGCGGTGTACGAAGCCGAGATAAATATGGTTATCCACGCCGACGGCGGCACGGTGGACGTGGATATTCAGACGGATAAAATCTATATAGCCTTAAAGGACACCGGGCCGGGTATTCCGAATATCGACCTGGCAATGCGGGAGGGATATTCCACCGCCTCCGACGAAGTGCGCGATTTGGGCTTCGGCGCGGGCATGGGCCTGCCGAATATCCAGAAGAACTCGGATTTCCTGAAGATTACTTCGGCGGTGGGCGTCGGAACCACGGTGGAGATTGAGGTAAACTTATAGACCTTGAGGCTCCGCCCTCACGGTCTGTACATAAAGCCGCAAGGGGGGGCGAGAGTCATTCATAATTACAACAGCGTCGGGCTTGTCACCGAAAAGTGCGTGGGCTGCACGGACTGCATAAAACGCTGCCCGACGGAGGCCATACGCGTGCAGGACGGCAAAGCGGTCGTCATTCGGGAATTTTGCATAGACTGCGGTATGTGCATAAAGGTTTGCTCAAATAAGGCGAAAAAAGCCGATACGGACGGTTTGGCGGCTATTGAGAACTACAGGTATAAAATAGCGCTGCCCGCGCCGGCTTTATACGGGCAGTACAAAAATGTCCTTGACGTGAACATAATCCTGACGGCGCTGAAAGAACTCGGATTCGACGAGGTTTTTGAGGTGTCCCACGGGGCGGAAGTCGTCACAAAAGCCGTCGGGGAAATAGTTATGAACAGCGCGAACGCCGCCGCGCGCCCGTTTATCTCGTCGGCCTGCCCGGTGATTTCCCGGCTTATAATGATGAAATTTCCCGACCTTATCGGCAATATTCTGCCTGTAATACCGCCGGTGGAGGTTATGGCGCGGCTTTCGCGCAGGCACGTCTGCGAGCGGGAGGGGCTTAAGCCGGAGGACGTCGGCGTGTTTTTCATAAGCCCCTGCGCCGCCAAAAACACCGGCACGCACCGGCCGCTCGGCTACGAAAAATCCGAAATCGACGGGGTTATAGCCATATCGGACGTTTACGTGAAACTGCGCAATAAAATCCGAAAAATAACGCCGGACAAGGCGGAAATCCTGGCGCACAGCTCCTTTCGCGGGGTGCGGTGGGCGCTCTCCGGCGGGGAGTCCGGGAATATTGATATAAACTCAATCGCCGTGGACGGCATCGATAATGTAATCGAGGTGCTTGAAGAGCTTGAAAACGGCCAGCTTGACGACGTGGATTTTATAGAGGCGCTGGCCTGCACGGGCGGATGTATCGGCGGGGCGCTGACCGTCAGCAACCCGTTCGTGGCGCGGAACAACATCGAGCGGCTCGGCCTGCTTATGCGGTGCGACGCGGGCATAAAGGCGCGGCGGGTGGATTTCGGCCCGGTGGATTTCGCGGAGCTTGCCTTCACGCGGAGGCTCACGCCGACCCGCGCGCTGAAGCTCGACGCGGATATGTCCAAGGCGCTTGAAAAACTTGAGCGCATGGAGGAGTTTATCAAGGAACTGCCGGGGATTGACTGCGGCGCGTGCGGCTCCCCGAAGTGCGAGACTTTCGCGCGGGATTTGGTTATGGGCCAGGCGAATATGGAGGACTGCATTTTTATGCTCCGCCGCAAGGTCAAAATGATGGCGGAAAGTATGGTTGAGCTGGCGAGCAAGCTGCCGCAGACTTCGTTTATTCAGCACAGGGAACTGCGGGATTAAACCGCTCGCGCAAAATACATTTAATAAGGAGATTATAATATGACGGTATCTGAGCTTAGCGAAAAACTGGGCCTGACCTGGGCCGCGGGCCGGGCGGGAGCGGGGGCCGAAATTTCGGGTATGTACATAGGCGACCTTTTAAGCTGGGTTATGGGCCGCGCTAAACAGGGCAGCGCGTGGGTGACGATTCAGGGGCACGTGAACATCGTGGCGGTGGCGGAGCTGAAAGAAGTCGCCTGCGTCATAGTGGCCGAAGACGCCGAGATAGCCCAGGATACGGCGGATAAAGCCGACGCCGAGGGCATCCCCCTGCTTAGGACGGAGAGGGACGCTTTTTCCGTGGCGAAGGCGTTCTGCGCGCTTGGCTGAAACAAAAGTTTGCAATTTGATTACATTGCTTGACTGCGAAGAGTAAGTGGTTTACAATACTTATTGTAGCTGCAAAAAATATACTTAATTCGCAGGAGGTAATTCAATGAAAGTTTTTGGAGGCAACAAGAAACTGCTCGTGACCGGCGCGGTCGTTTCGGCGGCGTTCCTCGCCTCGACCCTTGGAGGGTCTGTAATGGCGTACGCCTCGAGCGAGCGGGAAGTCGGCATAATCGCCGTCCCGGCGGCTGTCTCTGCTGAAAAGCAAGGCGTTTCGCCAAGGGTCAACAAAACTATTATTGTTGACAATGTTCCGACAGACCGTCTTTTGGAGGTGTATTCCACAAACAATATACTCAACGAAACGCTCAAGGTATATCCGATTTCTTTAGGACCCGGCATTACCTCGTTGGACATTTTTGTGACCTGGGGCGGCGGCCTCGGCACGGAGAGCGGCTCCGTGGAGTATGACTTCGTGCAGGCCGAGAATATAAGAACCGTGAAAATTCCTTGGAACGCGGGAAATTACCATATATACATTAAGGCTCACGGCGAAAGCGGCCACTCCGTTACTATGTGGATTAGCGACGTGGGCAACTGATTTACCGAAACTTAACCGCCGCCTTATAGCGATATACGGCGAACGCGCTTGAAAACCGTCCCGGCTTTGCCATAGGGCGGTTTTTTTAATTCCTCTAATTTACATACACCGCCGGCACCTCCCCGCGTATTACCACGTCCACAAGCGTCACTTTTTTCGCTATGGTTATTTCGCCGGAGCGGAGGGGGTTGACAATCCGTATGGTGCTCGACACGTCTATCCACAGGCGGAAATTCACTAAATTTATGCCGGCTTGGGCGAGGGAGGAGTTATAATCCACCGACGAAGTCCCCATAGGCAGAATCGACACGGAATAATCCGGACCCATACCGGCGAGGTATTTAACGCCGGTGACGCTCCCAAGAGGGACGCGGGCCTCCTCACGCTCTTTCGCGGGGACGCGCGCCTTGAGCTTGCCCGAAAGGCGGGAGCAGAACTCGTTCACGACGCCGGTGTTAATGGAAATATCCCCGTTACGCGTGGTGTAAAGCGAATAGGAATAAAGCTCCATTTCACGGGAAACCTCCGCCGCGCTCTCAACTATTATGTCGTTGAGGCGGTTCCGGTAATCTATCCCGGCGATTTCCATAGCCTGCGGGAAGGCCGCGCGGTCCGCCGTCAGAAGAGCGTATATAATTATGAAGCAGAAAAGGGCGAACGAAAGCGGCGCCGTAAAAAAAGCGGGGGGTTTTCTTTTTTTTCTTTTCAACCTTTTAATCATATGTTATAATGATATGAGCCAGATTCTGACATTAGAGCAATTCCTTCGATAGAAAGCGGCTTATGTCAAACGGAATCGCTATAGACAAACTTTAACATTATAGAGGTGTTTCGATGCGTGATTATTCCCCGGAAAGCGTTGAGAAAAAAAGGAAACGCAGCAAGTCACGGAAGCGCAAGGCGAAAAACAAAGCGGGTATTCTGATTTTCCGCGTGATTACGGCGGTCTTTTTAATCGTGGGTTTCGCGGGGGCGGGGGCGGTGCTGGGCGCGTATATCGCCGTAATCCGCGAGACCCCGGCGAATTTCGATATGTACTTCATAGAGCCGAATAAATACGCCACGGTTATAGTAAACGAGCAAGGGGAGGAAACAGGCCGCTTCCGCGGGGAAGAAAACCGCGAATACGTGGCTTTCGCCGACATACCGCAGAACCTTAAGAACGCTTTCGTGGCCGTTGAGGACGAGCGGTTCTACAAGCACAACGGGATAGACGTTAAGGGCATCGCCCGTTCGGTCTACGTCCTTTTGACCAAGCACGACGTCCAGGGCGCGTCCACCATTACCCAGCAGGTTATAAAAGTAAACGTGACGAAGCCCAAGGACAGCCGCAACACCCTTGAGCTTAAACTGCGGGAGCAGTATCTGGCGGTGAAGTACGAGGATTTCCTGACGCAGAAGCTGAACAGCAAAAAAGCCGCGAAGGACTATATCCTGGGCGTTTATATGAACTCGATACCTATGGCGCACGGCCTGTACGGCGTGCAGACCTCCGCCGGTTATTATTTCGGCAAGGACGTGGGGGAGCTTGACTTGGCGGAGTGCGCCGTCATTGCCTCTATTACCAACAATCCCGTGAAATACGCCCCGGACACTAACGCGGAGAACAACAAGCAGCGAGCGCTGAAAATCCTCAAGAATATGCTTGACCAGGGTTATATCAGCAGGAGCCAGTATGAGCAGGCCGCCGCGGAGGACGTGTACGCCTCCGTCGGCGCGAACCGCGACCTTATGAGGGAGCGCCCGGCCTGGCACACGTTCTATGAGGACTCAATCCTTGAGTCCGTACTGGACGGGCTTATTGCCAAGGGGTACGACAAGACCGCCGCGACCTCCCTTATTTATGACGGAGGCCTTAAAATAGTGTCCGCGCAGGACGCGGAGCTTCAGAAAATCGTTGACGAGGAATACGCCGACGACGATAATTTCCCCAAGAAAAACTTCGAGTGGGACGTGACTTACATCGCGTCAATAAAAAACGACGCCACGGGCGAAACGCGCAACATAGAGCGCAACAGCGGCCGGGACGAGGCGCACATAAAAACGGACGAGGAAGCGGAGGAATACATCAGCAAATCACGGGAGGAGGCCGCCGGGCCGGGTGAGGAAATCTCGGCCGAGCGGACGCTTAAGGTGCCGGAGCCGCAGTCGGCTTTTGTACTCCTCGACTATCACACGGGGGAGATTAAGGCCGTGGCGGGCGGGCGCGGCGAAAAGACGACAGACCGCGCGTTCAACCGCGCCGTGGACGCCACGCGCTCCCCAGGTTCGGTGTTTAAGGTGCTCGCGTCTTACGCTCCGGCCATAGACCTTGGGCTGATTACGCCCGCGACGGTCATCGACGACGTGCCCTCAACCTTCGGCAAATACACCCCGAAAAACTGGTACGGCGGCTACAGGGGCCTCGTCACCGTCCGTCAGGGGATAACCAACTCGCTGAACGTAATCACGGTAAAGAATATGAATAACACGGGCGTTGACCGGTGTTTCGATTATCTGCTTAATTTCGGCTTCACGACGCTGACGGATTCGGACAGGGGGCTTTCGACGGCGCTCGGCGGACTGACCAACGGCGTGACGCAGGTGGAGCTGGCCGCCGCTTACGGGGCGATTGCCAACGGCGGTATGTATAACAAGCCCGTGTTCTACACAAAGGTTTATGACCACGACGGCAATATCCTGCTGGACAACTCCACCGTGGAGCCGCGCCAGGTCGTCAAGGCCACGTCCGCGTATCTCCTGACGGATATGATGGAGGGGACGCTGACCGACGCGGGCGCGACGGGCGGCCGGGCGCGGTTTAAGAACGTCAAAATGCCCATAGCCGGCAAGACCGGCACCACGAGCGACACCAAAGACCTTGTTTTCGCGGGGTACACGCCGTATTACGCGGCGACGGTCTGGCTGGGGTATGACCACCAGAAAAACCTGCAGGCCAGCGGGGAGCACATGACCCTCTGGAGCAAGATAATGGAGCGCGCGCACGAGAATCTTCCTTATAAAGATTTCCCCAAGCCGGACGGGATTGTCTCCGCTTCGGTCTGCCGTTACTCCGGCAAGCTGCCCGTGGCCGGAATCTGCGACCATGACCCGCGGGGGAACGCCATCCGTACGGAGATTTTCGCGGCGGGGACTGTGCCGACGCAAAGCTGCGACGTCCACGCGGCGGTCGTTTACGACTCCTCCACGGGCCAGCTGGCCAACGAATACTGCCCGCCGTCCGTGCGGGAGACCCGCGTGGGCATAGTCCGGCGGAGCGGCGCGGGCCAGGCCGCGGACAGTCAGTACGAGGTGAATCCGAACGGGCCGCAATGCTCGTTTCATAATCAGTTTAACAGCCATATTATCCCAAGCGGCGGCGGAAGCACGCCCTCCGACCTCCCCACGGATTTGGGCGATACCCAGCAGCCGTCGGATTTGGGCGTCGGGGAGATTATCCCGCCGGATTTAAGGTAGAGCCTTGAAGCGGGGCGGAAGTTTTCGCAATCACCAGATAAAAGGAGCCGATTCACTTGCTTGAGAAACTTAAAGCTTACCTGCCAACCCTTTTCCTTTTGGCGGATAAGACGAAAAAATACTTTTCGGATAAAGAGAAATCGAAACCTTTCGGGGAGCGCAAGCCGTTAAGGGTGACTCTGAGCACGGGCGTGTCCTTGATAATTATTTTCGTCCTTTCGGCCGCCACGACGGCGATGGTGCTCTTTAAGCTCCAGTACGCCTACAAAGAAGACGTGGGGATTTGGTACTACATGCAGCCGCATTTTCACTTAAACGTGTTTATTATGAACTTCCTGCCGGTTGTATTTGTTATGCTCTTTCTGTTTTTCGCTACGGGGCGGCTGGCGGTGGCCTTCCCGGCGACGGCGTTTTTATTCGGATTCTTTGCCGTCGCGAACCGCTTCAAAGTATTCCTGCGCGACGACCCGCTCTACCCGTGGGATTTGAGCAGCGCCAGGGAGGCCCTTTCGGTCCTTAGCAACAACAGCGCCGGCATTATAGGGAAAGTCGCGCTGTTCACGCTGTTTTTTATAGCGCTGACCGCGGCGCTGTGCTTTTTTGTGCGCAACAGGGTCTCCGCCGCCTCGCGGGCGGCCGGGGCGGTTATCGCCGCCGTTGCGCTCACGGCGCTCAACCTGACCCTCTACAGAAACCCGGACATCTACGAGTCCGTATCCGCGCCGGTTTATGACTACGTCGCCGAGTATAACTTAAAAGGCTTTATTTACGCCTTTATCTATAAATTTAACGAAAAAAACGGCAAAACGACGAACGAACCCAGGGGCTATACCGCCGCCGCGATCGAGGAGGCCCAAGCCCGGCACGCGCCCGTTTTTAACGGCGAGGCGGTCAGGCCGCACGTGATATTCGTAATGGGGGAGGCTTTCACGGACGTTTCGGAGCTGCCAATATTTGATTTTACAGGCTTTGCCGACCCCCTTGAGAATTTCAAAAAAATCCGGGAGCAAAGCGTGTCGGGCCGCCTGCTCGTTTCCGGCACGGGCGGCGGCACGGCGGACACGGAGTTCGACGTGCTCACCGGGATGTCGAAGAGAGAGGAACCGGACGTCCAGTACGCCTTTAAGCTCATCAGCAAGCCCACCGGGAGCCTGGCGGGCGCGTTTAAGTCTATGGGATACGTCACGGCGTTTCTCCACCCGGGGGACGGCTGGTTTTATCACCGGTCGGTGACGTATAAACAGCTGGGCTTTGAAAACGTCGAGTTTAAGCCGTATTTTAACGACGAAAACGGCAAGGGAGAGTATAAAGGCGGCTGGATGACCGAGAAAACGACAATCGACGGGTTAATCCGCAATTTTGAGCATCTCCGCGCGAACAATCAGGGCAAGCCGGTGTTTGAGTACCTGACGACCATTCAAAACCACGGGCCGTACAACGAAAAATACGGCGCCTGGGGGAAGGATTTTTTCCGCAATTTTAACACGCGGACGGAGATGCCGGACGACGACGTTATGCTGTTAAGCAACTACTTCGAGGGGGTCAAGGACGCGGACAGGGAGCTGGCGCGCCTGACGGACTATCTGAACGGCCTTGGCGAGCCGGCCGCGCTCGTGTATTTCGGAGACCACATGCCGAGCTGGCCGTGGGGGCTGTACACCGATACGGGGATTGGCGACGAGGAGCTTTCCGCCGTGATCAGCTCCGCCGATTTTAATAAAGACGAGATTGTCGGGCGGGTGCGTTACGAAATAGGGGACGCCTTGAACGCTGCGAGCGTTTCGGCGGGCCAGGCGAGCTTCGAGAGCAGAATCGCCATTTATCAGACCCCGTACATCATCTGGCAAAATGACGCGTACAGAAAAATTGAAGATTTTAACGCCCTGTATCCGGACGGGAAGCTCATTTCGGACAGCTTCCTCGGCGCGGAGGTTATGGAGATGATCGGCCAGCGGGACGTCACCTCGTTTATCAGCTTCCTCAACGGGCTGCGGAAGCTCGTGCCCGTGGCCGCGAAACACGAGTATATCACGAGCGGCGGCGAGTATAAGACGGTTGACGACCTTTCCCCGGAGGAGGCGGAGAGCGTTACGCTTTATAAGTATTGGCAGTATTACAATCTGTACAGCTCGAAAAACGACGACCCCTCCGGGCTGAATAAATAATGGATTGGGAAAGATACTAACCTTAACTAAGATAAGCTAAAAAGGCGGCTTTGAGTTATCTGAAGCTTTTTAGGCGGCTCAAAACGCCGGGCAATTTATTTGTTAGGGGAGTGTAGGTTTTGAGAAAAATTTTTGCGATTTTGATGGGCGCGCTTTTAACCGGGTGCGCGCGGGACGGCGGACCGGAGGCGGCCGGAGCGGGAATTGCGGCGGCGGCGAAGCCCGAAACGGCGGCGGCCGTCAGAAATCTGACCGTGGCCGCGGAGCCGGAAGGCGAAAAAACGGAAACAGGCCGCGCGGTTGAAACGCGGGAGCGCGTGACGGCGGAACTCGCGGAGCCTCTCGAGGAACGGCCCGAAGCGCAGGCCCCGGCGGAGCCGGAAGGCGAAAAATCGGAAACGGGCCGCGCGCGGGCCGGCGGGCCGGCGGAACTCGCGGAGACCCTGGAAGCCCCCCTGAAGGCTCCGGAGGGAAATCAGGAGGAAAACCCGTCGGAATCCGCGGAAAGCCCGCGCCCGTCAAGCGGCTTGCCGAACGAAAAAATGTCGTGGTATTTCGGCAAGAATAAGGAGCATAAGCCGCCGTCGGTTCAGAGCGTTTTCCCGCTGGCGCCTCTCGGCGGGTATTACTTGGGCGACGCGGAGCAGAAAGAAATTTACCTGACTTTCGACGAGGGCTACGAAAACGGCTATACGGAAAAAATTTTGGACGTTTTGAAGGAAAAAGGCGCGACGGCCGCGTTTTTCGTCACGAAGCCGTATGTGAGGGATAACCCGGGGCTTATAAAGCGTATGGCGGACGAGGGGCATCTCGTGTGCAACCATTCGGTTTCGCACAAGAGCTTCCCCTCGCTTTCACAGGAGCAGACTTTTGAGGAGCTTGACGGCCTGGCGAGCTATTATAAGGAGCAAACCGGGCTGGAGATGCCGAGGTTTTTCCGCCCGCCAATGGGGGAATACAGCCAGCGGACCCTCGACATAGCCCGGCAGATGGGGTATAAGACGATTTTCTGGAGCTTCGCTTATATGGACTGGGTGACGGATAAACAGCCCGCGCCCTCCGAGACTGTCGACCGGTTTATCACGTATTCGCACAATGGAGAAATCGCCTTGCTCCACGCGGTCTCCTCCGCCAACGCGGCGGCCCTGCCGGAAATAATCGACAAAATGCGGGAACGGGGCTACGTCTTTAAGTCCCTGAACGACCTGCCGGAGGCGGCCCCGCAAACTGACTGAGAATATATGATTACTCATATATAGATTTTGAGATGCTTATAATAATGTAAAGGGGATTCAAAAAATGGAAAAAATCAGGTTAGACTACAACAATGTGCTAAAAGACTATATCGGCGGAGACGGCCTGACCTTGGCCGACATCGGCGGTCTTTCGGAAAAAACGGCGGCGGCCCACGCGGCGCTGCTGGAAAAGCGTAAAAACGGCGGTATGGACTGGCGAGACCTGCCGCGCAATCAAGACGCGGTTGCGGACGATATTCTGTCATATGTCGCGGAGACCAAGGATAAAATCGACGCGTTCGTCGTGCTGGGCATAGGCGGCAGCGCCCTTGGGCCTATGGCAGTTCAGCAGGCCATAAACCACCCGCATTACAACGAGCTTCCGAAAGAGGCGCGCGGCGGCTACCCGCGTTTTTACGTGGCGGATAATGTTGACCCGGAGAAGCTGACGTATCTTTTTCAAGTGATTGACATCGAAAAATCGCTGTTCAACGTCATCTCAAAATCCGGCAGCACCTCCGAGACAATGAGCCAGTTTATGATTATAAAGCAGATGCTTGAAGACGCGCTGGGCAAGGACGCGGCGCGGGAGCGCATTGTCTGCACCACGGATTCCCAAAAGGGTAATCTTATAAAAATAGCCCGGGAAGAGGGCTATAAGACGTTTTTCGTCCCGTCGGGCGTGGGCGGGCGCTTCAGCGAGCTTACCCCCGTGGGGCTGCTGCCCGCCGCGTTCTGCGGGATTGACATAAAGAAACTGCTTGAGGGCGCGGCCGCTATGGACGATTGGTGTCAGAACCCCGACCCGTGCGGAAACCCGGCTTATATGTACGCGCTTTTGCATTATATCGCGCTTGAGCGGGGAAAGAACGTCTCCGTAATGATGCCCTACGCGGATTCGCTTAAATATATCGGGGACTGGTACGCGCAGCTCTGGGCGGAGTCTCTGGGTAAAAAGCTCGATAACGGCGGCAGGGTGGTCAACGTCGGTCCAACGCCGGTCCGGGCGCTCGGCGTGACCGACCAGCATTCCCAGGTGCAGCTTTACACGGAAGGGCCGTTCGACAAGCTGATTGTGTTTATCTGCGTGGACGAATATAAGGAGACGCTCGAAATCCCGAAAATTTACGGCGATATGCCGAGCTTGGGTTTCCTTGGCGGCGTTACGCAGAACAGGCTGATCCAGGCCGAGCAGATGGCCACGGAACACGCTCTTGTCGCGTCAGGCAAAATGAATATGACTATTACCCTGCCGAAGGTGAACGAACGCACGGTGGGCCAGCTTCTGTATATGTTTGAGGTGGCCACGGCCTACAGCGGCGAGCTTATGAACATAAACGCCTTCGACCAGCCGGGCGTTGAAGAAGGCAAAAACGCCACCTACGCGTTTTTCGGCCGCCCGGGGTACGAGGAGAAAAAGAAAGAGCTTGACGAGCGGCCGGAGAAAAATAAGAAGTATATCATAGAGTAAGGGCAAGAAGGAGGCTTTAAGCCGTCTAAATCTTTTTAGGCGGCGTAAAACGCCGAGCAAGACGGGGGTTTTTGGGACGCCTAATCTTTTGGGCGTCCCAAAAGCCTCTAACCCGTGTGAAGGCGGTTTGATTCCTTGCGGGCCGCGCGCGGCGCAAACCTCCCGGCCGCCTTGGTTTTTAGGTGTTTCTCCAAAATATCTTTTGCATTATAAAGCGCCGGCTGAATCCCTTTATACAACGCGAAACACCGGCAAAAACACCGAAAAAGAGAGAGGATACCTAAAATGATAAAGAACAGGCTGAAATGGATTATTCCGGCGGCGGCGCTTTTGTCCGGCTGCGGGGCGCCGAAAGACACGGCGCCCCTTGCTGACCCGAATATCGCGGTTTCCCCAGCCGAGCCAGGCGCCCCGGCGGCTTCCGGCGCTCCGGACACGGCTGACGACGGCGGCGGGGAGAGTAAAACCGCCTCCGTTGTTTACGAAAACGAGGACTACGGCTTCAAAGTGAGCCTGCCGGAGGATTGGGACGGATACACGGTTGTGGAAACGGACTGGGAGGGCGGCGGCGAAACCAGCGGCGGCAAGCAGACCGGCAAGCAGTTCTCCCTGCGGCACCCGTCCTGGACGGAGGACGACCCGTATCAGGACATACCCGTAATGACGTTCACGCCTGACCAGTGGGAAGCGGTGCAAAATGAGGAATGGAACGTCAGCGCCGCGCCTATGCCGCCGGAGGAGCTTGCCAGAAACGACAGGTACGTTTTTGCCCTGCCTCCGCGTTATAATTTCGCTGACGCGCGCGGGCAGGAGGAGGTTCAGAAAATCCTCGACGACGGGGCGGTGTCCGCGGAATAGGGCGCCGGCGCGGATTGCCGCCAGTGAAACTGTTCCCGGGCTTAGAGAGGTTGTTATGGGGAATGAAAATTTCAAAGCTGATTAAGCTCACAAATATTATGATAGTCGTTTTTTCAAGCGCGGCGGTGGCGGCGGCGCTTTTGTCGAACGCGGCCGCCGCGGATATGCGCCGGGCTTTTGAGGAGCGGGAGAAATTCACCGGGCTTGGGCTTGAGCTGACCGACGCGTCGGTCTATCTGACTCGGCAGGCCCAGACTTATATCCAGTACGGCGAAAAGAAATACTACGACGCGTATATGAAAGAGCTGAGCGAGGACAAAAGACGGGAGGCGGCCCTGGAGGGCCTGCGCGGCCAGGGCGCGCCGGAGGGTGAGCTTAAGCTCGTAATTGAAAGCGACGAGCTTTCGGATAAGCTCCGGGAAATTGAGAAACAGGCCTTTGCCGAGGTGGTTCGGCAGAATTGGAAAGAAGCGCGCGCCCTTATATACGGCGGGCAGTACGCCGAGCTTCAGGAGCCGATAACCCGCCTTATGGACGAGTTTAAGGAGAAAATGGACGCGCGCACCGGGGGGCAGGTGGCAAGGACTAAAAAAGCCGCGGATTTCTATTCCGCGGTTTCCTTAATATGCACCGTTATGCTCGCCGCTTTGGGCATAATCGGGTTTACCCTGATTCGTAAAAAAATAAGGCCCATAAGCCGGCTTGCGCAGGCCGCCCATTTCATAGCCGAGGGGGAGATGAGCGCCGGCTTTTCCTCCGACTCAAAGGACGAAATCGGTGAGCTTACGGAGGCGTTCAGAAAAGTGGCCTCCGTCATAAGCTCGCTCATAGAGGACATCTCCGCGCTGGCCGCCCGTCAGGCCGCCGGGGAAACTTCTTACTTCGCCGACGAGAGCGCCTACTCCGGCGCGTACAGAGACTTGGCGCGCGCGGTCAACCTTATGTGCGCAAACTCCGTGGAGGATTTGACGGGCGTTATAAACGCCGTCACGGGCATTGCCGGCGGCAGCTTCGGCGTGGAGGTAAAGGATATGCCCGGAGAGAAGGCCGCGGCCTCCTCCGCGCTCCGCCTTCTTAAGGAAAACATAGGCGGCGTCGGGCGGGACCTTAACGGAATGGTGGAGTCCGCCCTCCGGGGGGACTTTTCCGCGCGGGCGGACGCGTCGCGCTATAATGGGGACTGGCGCAGGATAACCGCCGGGCTGAACGAGCTTTTTCAAGCCGTGGAGGAGCCGATACAGCAGATTAAAGCCGCTATGAGAAGGGTCTCCCTCGGGGATTTTTCAAAAGCCGTCGAAGGGGACTATAAGGGGGAGTTTCTGCTCCTTAAAAACGCCGTCAACGAAACCGTGGCTAATATTGAGTCTTATATAGGCGAAATATCCGGCGTGCTCGGCGCGCTCAACCAAGACGACCTTGACCAGGGCATAAAGCGAGAGTATCTTGGAGAGTTTTCGGGAATTAAGGACGCGCTTAACGAGATTATAGACAAGTTTAACAAAATTATGTCCGAGATATACAGCGTGGCGGACTCCGTGGCCTCCGGCGCGAAGTCCATTTCGGAGAGCAGTATGGACCTGGCTAAGTCCGCCTCCACCCAGGCCTCCTCCGTGGAGGAACTGAGCGCGACGATAATAATGATAAACGAAAGCGCCATAAAGAACGCGGACTGCGCGCGGGAGGCCGTGCGGCTGGCCGCGGCTTCAAAAGACAACGCGGACAGCGGGAACAGGGAAATGGACAATATGCTGGCCTCGATGGAGGGCATAAACAATTCGTCGAGCAACATAGCGAAAATAATACAGGTTATAGACGACGTGGCGGTTCAAACGAACCTGCTGGCGCTCAACGCCTCCGTTGAGGCGGCGCGCGCGGGGGAGCACGGCAAGGGTTTCGCCGTGGTGTCGGAGGAGGTGCGCAGCCTGGCGGGGCGCAGCGCCTCGGCGTCAAAGGAAATAACGGCTTCCATAGCCGAATCTATAGGTAAAGTGAGCGAAGGCTCAAAAATAGCCGATATGACCGCGACGGCCTTCCACTCAATACGGGACGACATAGAGCAGGTGTCCGCCTTAATATCAAGCATGGCGAACACGGCGGGGGAACAGGCGGAAGCCGTCGGACAGGTGACGGAGGGCGTGACGCGGATTACGGGCGCGATATCAAACAACTCCGCCACTTCGGAAGAAACCGCCGCCGCCTCGGAGGAGCTTTTCAGCCAGGCGGAGCTTTTAAGGAGCCTGGCGGGCAAGTTTAAGCTAAAAAAATAGGCTGGCCGCGGCAATTGCGCGGTTTACCCGCAAGACCGGAGCCAGGCGTTTACGCCGCAAAAAAACGACGAGCTCCGATTTTGCAAGTAAAACGTGGAATTGCGCTAATGTAAACCGGAAGCGCTTTATTTCCAGCCGGCGGGGATTTCGTCGTAATTGGAGGCGTTGACGCAGCCAAGGAAAGTCTGGACGTGCTCCGCGCCGGGGTGGCTATTCCAAAGCCGCGGCACCGGCCCGGTTATGCCGGAGCAGCCGAGGAAAGCCCCGGTGAAATCGGTTATGCCGGGCAGATTGGCAAAAAGGCCGGGCGGTATGCTTTTAAGGCCGGCACAGTTCATAAAAACGCAGAACATTACCTCGGCGCTCACGCAGCCGTCAAAGAACCCGGCGGGGATTTCCGTCAGGCCAGCGCAGCCCGCGAAAGCGTTGTTGAATTGGCGCACGCCGCCCGCGCCCTTTAATAAATCCGGCGGCAGCATGGTCAGCGCCGCGCAGGCGTAAAAGGCGCTGGTCAGCCTGTCGGCGCCGGCGCTCACTCCGGCGCCCAAAAGATTTTCGGGTATTTTCTTAAGGTTCCCGCACTTATCCGCGAAATTCTGCAAGGCGGAGTTTTCCGCGCGCGGGATAGGGGTTAAAATCTCCGTCAGATACCCGTTTTCGGCGACGCGCACGCCGGTTAAGCCGTCAAGGTTTCTTAGGGTGACGATATATTCGCGGGTTTCGTCGTCATAAAAATGAACGGGCTGGTTGAAGGAATTCGGGGCGTTGATTGTGATTGTCTTGCCGTCGCCCCAGTCAAGCTCGACGCCCGTTCCGCGGATAGACGGATACGCGTACATACGGTGGAATAAGTTGTAGAGACGGTCGCCGGCGGGCGCTGGCCCGGGCGAGATTTTGAACTGAAACACGGGCGGCGGGGCCGGCCGCGCGGCGTAGAGCTTAACGACCGTCCGGGCTTGGCCCCCGCTCGCGCAGCCCCAATTTACGGGCTTAAGCGCGCCGCCCTTTAATACCCAGCCGTGCAACGCTTCTTTTAATTCCATTGATTGCATAGGAGCCTCCTGTTTTTTGTTCATTAGAGCAATTGCATGTTTGACTTGCCGCTTTCGAGCCGGAAATCGCGATGCCACGCCGCGAGCGTTGGCGGAACCAACGCGGAGAGGCGCAAAAAAACGCCGAGCGCGGCTTATGTCAAACGGAATTGCTATAGTAATTTTACTTTTTTCAAACGCCGGGCAAAAGCGAAAGCGCGCCGACCCATTGTTCAGCCGCTATAGAAAAGGCGTTTGAAAACCGGCGTTTCTATAATAATAATAAAACGGGCAAGAAAAATATCGGATTATTTACTTGCTTTTAAGCGCGGATTGTCGTAAAATGAAAGACGGTGGAAATCGTAAAAAGGCGGGGACGTTGCTTTGATAGACATAAAAAACGCGACTGTGACGTATTATAACGGGGTTAAGGGCATAAACGACGTTTCCCTCCGGATAGGGGACGGGGAGTTCGTTTTTGTCATCGGCTCGTCCGGCTCCGGAAAATCCACAATAATAAAAATGCTCCTTAAAGAAACAGACCTTTCGGCGGGAGAGGCCTTCGTGGGCGATATAAACCTGTCGGACATCACCCGAGCCAGGCTCCCGTATTACAGGCGCAAGCTCGGCGTGGTCTTTCAGGATTTCCGTCTGCTGCCGAATAAGACGGTCTATGAAAACGTGGCGTTCGCGATGCGCGTGACGGAAGCCCGCAACAGGGACGTCCGGCGGAACGTTCCCGCCGTCCTGGCGCTCGTGGGCCTTTCAAAGCGCGCGCGGGCTTACCCCGGCCAGCTCTCCGGCGGGGAGCAGCAGCGGTGCGCCTTGGCGCGGGCCATCGTCAACAACCCGCCGCTCCTCCTGGCGGACGAGCCTACGGGAAATCTTGACCCGGACACCGCCTGGGGCATAATGGAGCTTCTGGAGGATATAAACCGCAAGGGTACCACCATAGTTATGGCCACCCACGCCAGCGACATAGTGGATTCCCTTCAGAAGCGCGTAGTCGCGCTGAAGGGCGGGCGCGTTTTCCGAGACGTCGAGAGGAGCGGCTATTACAATGAAATTTAGCAGCATAAACTATTATATAGCCGAGGGCGTCAGGAGCCTTTTCCGCAACCGCCTGATGAGCGCGGCGTCCGTGCTTACCGTGGCTTCCTGCGCTATGATTTTTCTGATTTCTTTCTGCGTGGCGAGCAATGTTGACTATCTGCTCACTCAGCTTGAGAACAAAGTGGGCGTTTCCGCCATAATAAGCGACTCCCTCTCGGCGGACGAGGTGAACGCGCTTTACGTCAAGGTCAAGGCCGTTCAGTACGTCAGCGACGTGAAATTCATATCCGCCGAGGACGCGCTCAAAATCTACCGCGACACGTTCGGGGAGGAGGACAAGGAGCTTCTGCAGGGTTTAGAGGACGACAACCCCCTGCCGCGCTCGTTCACTATCAGCCTTGAGAGCAACAAATACCAGCGTTACGTGATTTACGAGCTTGAAAAATACGTCGGCAAAGGCTTCGACTCCATACACCACGCCAGCGACGAAATAGAGCTTCTGCTCACAATAAACAACGGCGCGAGGATTGTCGGCTTTGTGCTGATTCTGACGCTCGGCCTTATCTCCGTAATAATAATAATGAACACGATAAAACTGACCGTCGCCGCTCGCAGCGCCGAAATCGGCATAATGAAATACGTCGGCGCCACGGACTGGTTCATACGCTGGCCGTTTGTAATCGAGGGCGTGGTGATAGGCATTGTCGGTTCCGCCGCGGCCGTGGCCATCTGCCTTCTGAGCTATAACCGCGTTATGCGCGCGGTGGCCTCCGTGCCTATCCTGACAGGCGTAGCGAGCTTCCGAACCAGCGCCGAGCTGTTCTTCAAAGCGGGCCCAATGGCCGTGGCCGCCGGCGCGCTTATAGGCACGGCGGGGAGCGCCGCCTCCGTAAGAAGATATCTTAAGGTGTGAGGAGCGCCAGCGGCGCTCCGAACGAGTCTTTTGAACCAGGGAGCGCCGGCGGCGCTGCGAAATAAAGCGGACAAAGGAGTCATGGCCGTGGTTTTAACCGTAAACGCCCCTTCGCGGGAATACCCGATATATATTGAAGACAGTTACGGCGGCCTCGCGGAGGCCGTCCGCGCTTCGGGGCTTAGAGGCTCCGTCGCGCTTATAGTTACCGATACGAACGTCGCCCCGCTGTACGAGGGCGCGGTGAAACGGGAGCTTTCCGCCGTTTTTTCCAAGCTTCAGTCCGTCCGCCTCCACGCGGGGGAGGAACATAAGAATCTCAACGCCGTGTCCGGCCTTTATCAGAAAGCGGCGGAAGCTTTTCTTGACCGGGAGAGCGTCGTTTTCGCGCTCGGGGGCGGGGTCGTCGGAGATACGGCGGGTTTTTTCGCCGCCACTTTTATGCGCGGCCTGCCCTTCGTCCAGCTGCCCACGACGCTCCTGTCCTGCGTTGATTCTTCCGTCGGCGGCAAAACCGGCGTGGATTTCGCCGGGTGGAAAAATTTGGTCGGCGCGTTTTATCAGCCGAGGTTTGTCTATATAAACTCGGGGACTCTCGCGACGCTCCCGCGGGTTCAGTTTAATTCCGGTATGGGCGAGGTCATAAAGCACGGGCTCATACGCGACGCGGGCTATTATAATTTCGTTTCGGAGCGACGCGCGGACATAGCCGCCCTGGAGCCGGAGGCGCTCAAGCGCGTGATAGAAGGCTCCTGCCGGATTAAAGCGGAAATAGTCGGGCTTGACGAAAAAGAATCCGGACTTCGGGAAATACTTAATTTTGGGCATACCTTCGGCCACGCCTTGGAGAGCGCGAGTAATTTCAAGCTCCCGCACGGCTTGTGCGTGATGAAGGGCTGCGCGGCGGCAATGCGCCTTGGCGCCGCGCGAGGAGAGCTTGCCGAGGTTGATTTGCTCGGCTTTCTTGAGCTTGCCCGGTTTTTCGGTATGGAGGAAATAACGGGAGGCGCCGGCCTGTATGCCCCGGAGAAGCTCGCCGCCCTTATGCGCGGGGATAAAAAGGCCAGGGGCGGAGCGCCCCGCTTCGTTTTGCTTGAGCGGGTCGGGGCGGCTAAAATAGTTTCGGACATACCCGAAGAGCAGGTCAAAGCCGCTATGGCGTTATGTTAAGTCAGAACGGGAGAGCCGATTTATGACCATTACTCATAAAGAGCAAGTCAAAGCCGCTATGGCATTATGTTAAGTCAGAACGGGAGAGCCGGTTTATGACCATTACTCATAAAGAGCAAGTCAAAGCCGCCGCGGCGTTATGTTAAGTCAGGACGGGAGAGCCGATTTATGACCATTACTCATATAAAACACATTGCGGCCGTGCTGCTGCTGACGGCGGCCGACCAGCTCGCGAAACGCGCGGCGGCGGTTTCCCTGCGGCCTGTGGGTGCCCGGATCGTTATTCCGAACGTCCTGAGCCTGACCTATGTAGAGAACGCGGGCGCGGCGTTCGGCGTTTTCGAGGGGGGGCGCTGGGTTTTTGTCGTCACTACGGGTATAATTATGGCGGCGCTGTGTTTTTATTACCTGAACCTGCCCGGCCTGAAAAAATTCTGGGCGGTGCGGGCCGCCCTCGCGCTGATTTTCGCCGGCGCTTTGGGAAACCTCATCGACAGGCTGGCGCGGGGCTATGTGGTGGATTTTATACACCTGCTGTTTATACGCTTCCCGGTGTTTAACCTGGCCGACGTCTGCGTGGTCGTGGGAACGGCGGCTCTGGCGGTTCTTTTGACCTTTTTCGTAAAGGAAGATGAGGATATTGCGAAATCCTGAAAAGCCTGACGTTTTCCAGTTTAAGGCGGGAGAGGCGGCGCGGCTTGATTTATTTTTATCGGCGGAGCTTGCCGAGGTTTTCGGAGAGTTTTCGCGCTCCGCCGCGCAAAAGCTGATTGAGGGCGGGGCGGTTCTTGTTTCGGGGAAAGCCCGCAGGCCGGGTTTTCGCGTAAGCCCCGGGGAAATTATCGAGGCCGCCGTATCCGCGCCCGCGCCTCCGGCTTTCTCGCCGGAGGACATACCCGTGGACGCGGTTTTTGAGGACGAATACGTCATTGTGGTGAACAAGCCCGCCGGAATGGTCGTTCACCCGGCGGCGGGACATTTTTCCGGAACGCTCGTCAACGCGCTGCTTTACCGCGCGGGCGGGCTTTCCGGCGTGGGCGGGCCTGTTCGCGCCGGTATTGTCCACAGGATAGACAAGGACACCTCCGGCCTGCTTGTAGTCGCCAAAACGGACGCGGCGCATATTAACCTGGCGCGGCAGTTTTTTGACCACAGCGCGACCCGCGTGTACACGGCGCTGGCCCACGGCGTTATAAAGGCGGATTCCGGCGTTGTGGATAAGCCCATCGGCCGGCACCCGAAGGAACGCAAAAAAATGGCGCAGATCCCCTCCGGCCGTCGCGCGGTGACGCGGTTTACGGTGCTCCGGCGGTTTGCCGGCAATACCCCCGCCCGGAGGGCCACCCTGCTTGAGGCGCGGCTTGAGACCGGCAGGACGCACCAAATCCGCGTGCATTTAAGCGGCCTGGGCTTTCCGCTCGTCGGGGACGAGCTTTACGGGGGCCGGCCCGCGCCGCCTCTCCCCGGGCAGGCGCTTCACGCCGGGGTCCTGGGCTTTGCCCACCCCGGAAGCGGGGAATATATGGAGTTTTCGGCCGCGCCGCCCGCGGGTTTTATTGAAGCGCTGGAAAGGTATGGGTGAAAGGCTTTGGCAGAATTTGAGCGGAAAGACTTCATAAGCATTAAGGATATAAGCGCGGAAGAGATTTTATACATACTTGACACCGCCGACATTATGAAATTCGTCCTTAGCAGGGAGAAGAAAAAAGCCCCGCACCTGTCGGGAAAGTCCGTTATACTGCTGTTTTACGAAAACAGCGTCCGCGCGCGGCTGAGCTATGAAATGGCGGCGCGCTTCCTGTCCGCGAACGTCGTTGAGATGAACGTCACCACGGAGGAAAACTCCGGCGGCAACCTGCTTGAAATGGGCAAGCTCATCGACCAGATGGGCGGGGATTTTATCGTAACGAGGCACTCTATGTCCGGCGCGCCGGGCCTTTTAGCCAGAAACTGCGCCGCCTCCGTCATAAACGCCGGGGACGGCCTGAACGAAAACCCGACCCAGTCCCTGCTTGACCTGCTGACCATACGCAACCACAAAAAGGGTTTTAAGGGCCTGAAAGTCTCTATTATAGGCGACGTGGCGAACAGCCGCGTTACCCGCAGCAACATCTGGGGTCTGCTGAAGCTCGGCGCGGAGGTATCCATAGCCGGCCCGGCCACGCTCATACCGCCGGGGCTTGCCGAATACGGCGTGCGCGTGTGCGGCAGCGCTTGCGAGGCCGTGAGCGGCGCGGACGTCATAATGGCGCTGCGAATGAAGCGGGAGGGCCATTACAGCGCCCTGCTGCCCTCCTACGCGGAGTATAAGGGCCTTTTTAAGATAGATATGAACCTGCTTCAGTACGCGAAGGAGGACGTGATAGTAATGCACCCCGGGCCGATAAACCGTGAGATTGAGATAGCCTCGCCGGTCATAGAATCCCGCCACTGCTACGTGGACGACCAGATAACGAACGGGGTGGCCGTGCGTATGGCCGTTCTGTATATACTCTCGCTTAACTCCGGCGCGAAGGGAGGCGGCTGCCTGTGAACATAAGCATAAACAACGCCCGGGTCATAAACCCCGACGGCTCGGAGAGCTTGAGGCACATACACGTCAAGGACGGGGTTATAATAAACGTGTCGGCGAACCCGCCGCAGGAGGCCGCCGGCAGCATCGACGCGGCGGGGAAATACGTCCTGCCCGGCTTTATAGACCTTAACTGCGACGTGTGCGACCCGGGGTATGAAAACCGCGAGGATATGCACACCGCCTCAAAAACCGCCGCCAAGGGCGGCTTTACCTCTATAACCTGCCTGCCGACCACCCAGCCGGTCATAGACAACAACACGGCGGTAAGATATGTGACCGACCAGGGCAAGAAGTTTTCCGTGGTGAACATTCTGCCCTACGGCGCTATGACTAAGGGAAACCTGGGCCTTGAGCTGGCCGAAATGGGAGAGATGAAAAAAGAAGGCATAGCGGGAGTGTCCGACGGAAACGTCAGCGTTTTCGACGCCTCGCTTATGCGCAATATTATGCTGTACGCCTCTATGTTCGACCTGCCGGTAATCACGTTTTGCGAGAACCGGCTGCTGTCGGAGGGCGGCGCGGTCAACCACGGCAAGGTCTCGACGGTGACGGGGCTTAAGGGCAAACTGCGGGAGGCGGAGGATACTTTCGTCGCGCGGAATTTAATCCTGGCTTTCCACAGCGGCTCCCGCCTGCACATAACGCACGTCAGCACCAGGGAATCCGTCGCGCTTATCCGCTTCGCCAAGGAGCGCGGGGTTAAAGTGACCTGCGACACCTGCCCGCATTACTTTACGCTGACGGAGGAGGCCGCCTCCGGATACGACACTTTCGCCAAGGTGAACCCGCCGCTGCGCGCGGCGGAGGACGTCGAGGCGGTTAAAGAGGGCCTGCGCGACGGCACGATAGACGCCATTTCCACGGGGCATTCCCCCGTGTCGATAGAAAATAAGCGCGTGGAGTTTGACCGGGCGGATTTTGGCATATCCTCCCTTGAGACGGCGTTCGCGCTCAGCTACACGGCGCTTGTCCGGAGCGGGGCGCTCTCCCTGCGGGAGCTTTCGGAAAAACTTTCCGCGAACCCCGCCAAAATCCTTAAGCTGGAGGGCAAGGGCGAAATCAGGGAGGGCTGCGACGCGGATTTGGTCATCGCCGACACGGAGTCCGTCCGCCGCATAAACGCCGCCGACTTCGCCTCAAAGGCCAAATTTTCCCCCTACGACGGGCGGGAGGCGTTCGGGGTCGTCGCCGGGACGATGGTGTCGGGGAAAATGGTTTATATACCTTGAAGAATAAAGAACCCCGGAAACGCGAGGTTTCCGGGGGACGCGCGGCTTTCCTTACTGCTCGTTGCTGCTGGACTTCTTGTTTTTCTGCTCGTCGGTAAGGTTGTTTGCGTCGGTCTGAGAATCTTTCGCCATAACAAAAGCCTCCTTTGTATTAAGTATAGCAATTTTACAAAACGTTGACTGGCGCGGAGCGGAAAATCGGCGGTAAGAAGGGGGCTTTTTGACGCGGTAGTAGGCGTCAAAAAACACCGATTTTAAGCCGTTTTTCGCGAACGTTGGCAGTCCACGGTTTTGAAAATTGCGATATCGCGGGGCGTTTTTGCCTCCGCGCTTAATATTATTGCCAATTAAGTTTTCCATATTCATTAAGCGCAAAAGAAAAAGAAAGCGGGGAAAGCTTGTGAAAATTATATCCTGGAACGTCAACGGGCTGCGCGCGTGCGCGAAAAAGGGCTTTGCCGAGTTTTTCAGGGGCTGCGGCGCGGATATTTTCTGCGTCCAGGAGACCAAGATGAAGCGGGAGCAGAACGCGCTTGATTTTTCCGGCTGGCGCGAATACTGGAGCAGCGCGCGGAAAGCGGGGTACAGCGGCACGGCCGTTTTTACGAAAGAGGAGCCGCTTTCCGTTTCCTATTCGATGGGCGGTAAATACGACGCGGAGGGTGAGCCGGCCGATAACGAAGGCCGCGTGATAACGCTGGAATACGAAAAATTTTACCTGGTGAACGTATACGTGCCGAACGCGAAGCGGGGTCTGGAGCGCCTGCCCTACCGCATGGACTGGCAGGACGACTTCCGGGGGTTTCTTTCCGCCCTCGCGGGGAGGAAGCCCGTCGTCCTCTGCGGGGACCTGAACGTGGCCCATACGGAGCTTGATATAAAAAACGCCGCCGCCAACCGGAGGAACGCCGGCTTTACGGACGAGGAGCGCGGCAAGATGACGGAGCTTCTTGAGTCCGGCTTTACGGACGCCTTCCGCCTGCTTTATCCGGATAAAAGGGGCGCCTACACCTGGTGGTCGTATATGGGCCGCTCAAGGGAAAATAATATAGGCTGGCGCATCGATTACTTCCTGGTGTCGGAGAGCCTGCGCCCGAACGTCCGGGAGGCTATGATTTTTCCGGAAATTACGGGCAGCGACCACTGTCCCGTCGGGCTTATGATTGATTTGTAAGGTTTTTGGTAAAAATTACGTTACACAAGTTGATTTTTTTCGCGGGAATAAGTATAATAGGATTAAAATTAAAAGCGGAGATTAGAAAAACGGGACTGGCGGAGGCGCGGAGCGGGGTGTTGTCTTGACGCATAAGCAGCTTTATAACGAGCTTATAAAGAAAATGAACGAGTATCATCCTTATAAGGATTTTTCCGTTATAGGGGAGGTCTATGAGTTCGCGCTGAAGGCGCACGGCGCGCAGCTGCGCAAATCCGGGGAGCCGTATATGATTCACCCTATGTCTGTGGCTCTGCTCCTGGCGGAAATACGCTCCGACATAGAGACCGTGGCGGCGGGAATACTCCACGACGTGGTGGAGGACACGAGCTTTTCTTACGACGACATAAGGGAGCGGTTCGGCGCGGAAATCGCGGAGCTTGTGCGCGGGGTGACGAAGCTCAAAACGCTCAAGTATGTCTCAAAAGAGGACGAACAGGCGGAGAATTTCCGCCAGCTGTTTTTCTCTATGTCCAACGACCCGCGCGTAATCCTTATAAAACTGTGCGACAGGCTGCACAACCTGCGCACTCTGGAGCATATGTCGCCGGAGCACCAAAAGCGCAAGGCGCAGGAGACGCTTGATATTTACGCTCCGCTGGCGCATCGGCTCGGCATATCCAAAATACGCTATCAGCTTGAGGACCTTTCCTTCCGTTATCTTAAGCCGGAGGAATATTTTGACCTTGTAAAAAAGATGAAAAGCCGCGTAAGCGGCCGGCAGCGCTTCATAAGCGACATAGTCAGAAATCTTAAATACGTCCTCGCCAAAGAAGGCATAGAGGCGAAGGTGGTCGGGCGGGCTAAACACCTTTTCAGTATTTATAAAAAAATGGTTTCTCAGGATAAGACGCTCGACGGAATCTTCGACATTCTGGCCGTGCGCGTAATCGTAGGCACGAGGGAGGACTGCTACAGCGTTCTCGGCATAGTCCATAATATGTACACGCCTATTCCGGGCAGGGTAAAGGACTATATCGCCGTGCCGAAGTCCAATAATTATCAGTCCCTGCACACGACGGCGTTCTGCAAAGGCTCCCCTTTTGAGGCGCAAATCCGCACTTGGGAGATGAACGAGGAGGCCGAATACGGCATAGCCGCGCACTGGAAGTACAAGAGCCGCGGGGAGGGCGCGTCCATAGACCTTGAGAGCGAGGAGGCAAAATTCGCTTGGCTGCGCCACATAATCGAGTGGCAGATGGATATGTCGGACAACAAGGAGTATCTTGCCGCCGTCAAGGACGACCTCAATATTTACCGCGACCACGTGTACTGTTTCACCCCGAAGGGAGAGGTGTTCAACCTGCTGAACGGCTCTACGCCCATTGACTTCGCTTACGCGATACACAGCGCCGTGGGCAATAAAATGGTGGGCGCGAAGGTCAACGGGGCGATAGTCACGTTTAACTATGTCCTTAAAAACGGCGACCAGGTTGAAATCCTGACGAGCAACAACTCAAGAGGCCCAAGCCGGGACTGGCTGTCCGTAGTGCGCACTACGGAGGCGCGCAGCAAAATCAACCAGTGGTTCCGCAACGAGAATAAAGAGGAAAACGTCATCAAAGGAAAGGCTATGCTTGAAAAGGAGGCGGGCAAAAAAGGCGCGGATTTTTACGAGCTTATAGCCAATAAGGCTTGGCTTAACTCGGTTTTCTCCCGCTATGGCATGGGGGATTTGAACGCGCTTTACGCCTCCGTGGGGCACGGGGGCATAAAAGACGGCCAGATTATAAACCGCCTGCTTGAGGAGCGCCAGAAGGAGCAGAAGCTCCGGGAGCTGAAGGAAAACCCGGCCGAGGCGCTGACCCAGAAGCCCACGGACACGCAGGCTAAGGGCAAGGGGGGGGTTCTGGTGCAGGGGCAGGACGGCGTTTTTACGCGGCTGTCGAAATGCTGCCACCCGCTGCCGGGCGACGAAATCCTGGCTTTTCTCACAAGGGGCAGGGGCGCCGCGATTCACCGGACGGACTGCTCAAATATCCTGTCTCTCCCGGCGGACGACGCCGCGCGGCTCGTGGAAGCGGAGTGGGCCGGCGGGAAGGAGGACCCGCGCGTGTACGTGGCGGATTTGCGCTTGCTGTGTTACGACCGGGGCAACCTCTTTGTGGATATATCAAAAGTGGCGGACGGATTCAAAATAGTAAGGATTTCCGCGAAAACCGACGGCGGGGACGCGATTTTTAATATCTCGATAGAAATAAACGACAAACAGCAGCTTGACAGGATAATGAGCAAGCTCGGCGGCGTAAAGGGCGTGTACAGGGTGGAGCGCGCGTGACATCGCGATTTTCGTTCTCGTTTTCAGCGGGTTATAGCAATTTTACAAAACGTTGACTGGCGCGGAGCGGAAAATCAGCGGCAAGGAGGCGGCTTTTTCGGCAGGCAGTAGTGCCGAAAAAACGCCGATAAGAAGGTGGCTTTTTTGGCGGGCAGTAGCGCCGAAAAAACACCGATTTTAAGCCGTTTTTCGCGAACGTCGGCTCAAGGAGGGTGTTTTGAGCTTCTCTTGGAAGCTCAAAACACCGAGCCGCGATTTTGAAAATTGCTATAATGTGGAATTAGCAGCAGGAGGGGTTTATGGAGGTTCCGGAGCATATAGCGGTTATTATGGACGGCAGCGGCAGGTGGGCCAAAGGGCGTGGGCTGCCCGTGTACGCGGGGCATAACAAAGGCTCGCAGGCCTTGCGGCGGCTGGTGCTTGACGCGAACAGGGAGCTTTTCCCCCGAGGGCTGAAAATTATGACTTTTTACGCCTTCTCAACGGAGAACAGGCGGCGCTCACAGGAGGAGATAAGCGGGCTGATGAAGATACTCCGCTTTTTTGTCAGGGAATATACGGCGGAGCTTTTGAAAAATAAAATCTCTCTAAGCGCGGTGGGCGATATAAGCTGGTTTGACGAGGATATACAAAGGGATATAAAAGAGCTTGAGGAAACGACGGGCGGGAAGCCCGGCTCCGGGCTTCGCGTGGTGCTGGCGCTTAATTACGGCGGCCGGGACGAAATCCGCCGCGCCGCGGTTAAAATCGCGCTGAAACTTAAAAACGGCGAAATAAGCGAAAACGACATAGATGAAAAGCTTATAGGGAACAGCCTTGACACGGCGGGTCTGCCCGACCCGGCGCTTATAATACGGACAAGCGGGGAGCGGCGGCTAAGCAATTTCCTGCCTTGGCAGTCGGCGTATTCGGAGCTGTTTTTCGACGACGCGCTCTGGCCGGATTACGATATAGAGCGGCTCAAGGCCGCGATAGAGGATTTTAACGGGCGGGGCCGGCGGTTCGGAGCGCGGGGCGTTTAAGAACCCGTGTTCAATAAGCTGCCACCCGTCTTTGCGGCGGATTATTCCGCGCTTTTGCGTTGCGCGTCCTTGACTTGCTTTTCAAGTAAGCCTGCGGACACGCGCCTTAAACCGCGAAAAATCCGGCTCGCAAACCCGGGCGGCCCATTATTGAACACAGGTTCTAAGCCTGGGGCGCCGCGCGCCCAAAACTGAGGTGAAAAATTTGCTTAAACGAATACTTACATCGGTGGTAGCCTTGCCGCTGTTTATGCTGATAGTGTACGCGGGCGGGCCGTATCTCCTGGCCCTTCTTGCCGGGCTGTCGGTAATCGGTATGAGGGAGCTGTTCGCCGCGCTCTCGCCCGGCAAACGGCAAAATGTACATATCGCGGCGTATGCTTTCGCGCTGATTTATTATCTGTCCCTGTTTCTGGGGAGCGGAGAGCGGTACGTGTTCCCGGCGTTCGTGCTGACGCTGCTGGCGCTGCTTGTGGCCCGGCACGCCGAGATTGGCGTGACCGACGTGTCCGCGTCGCTGTTCGCGTTTTTTTACGCGCCCTACCTTATGTCTCACGTATGGCTCGCGCGGGAGGCGCGGGAGGGGCGGTGGTTCGTCTGGCTGATATTCATATGCGCCTGGGCGGCGGATACCGGCGCGTATTTCGTCGGGGTGAAGTTCGGCAAGCGTAAGCTGACCCCCCTTTCGCCGAATAAAACCATCGAGGGCGCGGCGGGAGGGGTGCTTTCGGCGGCGGCGCTGGCCGGGGCGTATGGCGCGGCGCTTTATTTCACGGGTAAGGAAACTGAGTTTTCCCCGTTTTTCGCGGGCGTGGGCGCGCTCGGCTCAATAGTCTCGCAAATAGGGGATTTGGCCGCCTCCGCCATAAAACGCCGCACGGGGATTAAAGATTTCGGGAGCCTCCTGCCCGGGCATGGCGGGGTTATAGACCGGTTCGACTCCGTGCTGTTCACCGCGCCGGCGGTGTATTTAATGATGAGGTGCTTGTTTAACGCGGGGTGAGGCATAATTGAGGAAAATTTCCATAATAGGCTCCACAGGCTCAATCGGCGCGCAGGCCCTTGAGGTCGCGCGGGAGAGCGGCGGGGCGCTGTCGGTGGTCGCTTTGGCGGCGGATAAAAACGTTAAGCTCCTGGAGGAGCAAATCCTGAAACACCGCCCCAGGTACGCGGCGATGCTTGACGCCGGCGCGGCGGCGGAGCTTCGGCGGCTTCTTTTCGCGCAAAACGTAAACTGCGAGGTCTTTGGGGGCGCGGAGGGCGTAAACGAAACGGCCGCCCTGCCGGAGGCGGATATTACGCTGAACGCCGCGTCCGGCGGGGCGGGGCTTGGGCCGTCGCTCGCGGCGCTCCGCGCGGGCAAAACTCTGGCGCTCGCTAATAAGGAGACGCTTGTGTGCGCCGGAGAGCTTGTTATGGAACTGTCGGCGCGGGCCGGGGCTTCCATAATCCCCGTGGACAGCGAACACTCGGCGGTGTTTCAGTGCCTCAAAGGCTCCGCCGGAAAAGAGCTTAAAAGCCTTATTCTGACGGCTTCGGGCGGCCCGTTCCGCGGCTACTCGAAAGAGCGGCTCCAAACCGTCACGAGGGAGCAGGCCCTTTGCCACCCAAACTGGTCTATGGGGCGGAAAATAACGGTCGATTCGGCCACGATGATGAACAAGGGGCTTGAGGTCATAGAGGCGGCGCGGCTTTTTGGCGTATCGCCGGGGAGGATAAAGGTGGTCGTCCATCCGCAGAGCGTCGTCCACTCAATGGCGGAGTTTTCGGACGGGGCGGTGCTGGCGCAGCTCGCGCCGCCGGATATGAGGCTGCCCATAGGATACGCCCTGCATTACCCGGAGCGCGCGCCGTATGGGTTCGGCTGGCTGGATTTTACGAAGCTCGCCCCGCTCACCTTCGAGCCGCCGGACAGGGAGACCTTCCCGTGTCTGGCTTTGGCCGAGGAAGCCCTTGAAAAAGGCGGGACGGCTCCGGCCATACTTAACTACGCGAACGAGCGGGCCGTGGCGAGGTTCCTGGCCGGAGAGGTAAGGTTCATCGAAATCCCGGAAATAATAAGCCGCGAAGTGGAAACATATAATTGGAAACGGGAATACTGTTTAGAGGATATAGAAGAAATAGCGCGGAGTTTTAATTTAGGGAGCGTTTTATGTCAATCATAATCGGAATACTGATTTTCTCGCTTATAGTCGTCGTCCACGAGTGGGGGCATTATATCGCGGCGGTGAAATCCGGCGTGCTGGTGGAGGAATTTGCCGTAGGTATGGGTCCGAAGATCTTCGGCGTGAAGCGCGGGGACACGCTGTATTCCCTGCGGCTTTTCCCGCTCGGCGGTTTCGCCAGAATGCTTGAGGAGGAGGAGGGCGGCGGCAACCCCCGCGCGTTCAACAATAAACCTGTGGCGAACCGCGTGGCAATACTCGCGGCGGGGGCTTTTATGAACGCGGCGCTGGCGTTTTTTGTGTTTCTGGCGCTGAACCTCTGCCGGGGGGCGTATGTTCCCGTAATCGCCGAGGTTATGGACGGCTCCCCCGCGAGGGAGGCGGGGCTTGCCGCAGGGGACAGGATTGTAGCCGTCAACGGGAGCCGCGTCAATGTCTACAGTGATTATCAGTTCGCAGCGGCCGCAGCCGGCTCCGCGCCGCTTAAGCTTGCGGTGGCGAGGGGAGGGCTTGTCCGCTCGGTGACGGTCACGCCGCGCCTGATCAAGACGGAGGACGGCCGGGAGGCTTATAAAGTCGGCTTCGTCCCGGCGTACCGGGAGGGGCTGGCGTCTAAGGAGGGCGGGCGAATCGGCGCGGGGGAGGCCGTCGCGGACGCGTTCTTTCAAATCCTTTTCTGGGTCAAGGCGACTTTCGTCGGCCTTTGCGGGATTGTCACGGGGGCTTTTTCCGTGAACGACATAGCCGGGCCGGTGCGCATCGTCCAGACGGTCGGCAGCGCCTACAACGAGGCGCGGGTTTTTTCGGCGGGGGCGGTTTTGTCGTCTATGGCGGGCTTTCTGGGTATGCTTTCGGCCAATGTCGGGATAATGAACCTCCTGCCCCTGCCCGCGCTTGACGGCGGGCGGCTCGTGTTTATCTTTCTTGAGGTTATACGGCGGAAGCCCGTTGACCCAAGTAAAGAGGGGCTTGTGCATTTCGTGGGCTTCGCGCTTTTGCTGGCCCTGGCGGTGGTCGTGGCGGTGAACGATATACGGAATATCGCGGGGGTATAAAATGAAAAACATTCGGAATTTCTGCATAATAGCGCATATAGACCATGGAAAGTCAACCCTCGCGGACAGGCTTATCCAGAAATGCGGCCTTATTACGGAGCGGGAGCTTAAGGAGCAGATGCTCGACAGCATGGACCTGGAGCGGGAGCGGGGAATCACCATAAAGGCCAACTCCGTGCGCTTGCTTTACAAAAAAGGCGGGGAGGAATATATCCTTAATCTTATAGACACTCCCGGTCACGTTGATTTTAATTACGAAGTGTCGCGAAGCCTGGCCGCGTGCGAAGGGGCGCTGCTTGTGGTGGACGCGGCGCAGGGCGTGGAGGCGCAGACGCTGGCCAACGTATATCTGGCGGTCGAACAAGGGCTTGAGGTCGTGCCGGTAATCAACAAAATAGACCTGCCTTCGGCCGACCCGGCGGCGGTCATAGCGCAAATCGAGGAGATTATCGGAATCCCCGCCGGGGACGCGCCGCTTGTTTCGGCGAAAAACGACATAAACACCGAGGCGGTTATAGACGCGGTTATCGGGCGTATTCCCGCTCCCTCCGGGGACCCGGGCGCGCCGCTTAAGGCGCTTATTTTCGACAGTATGTACGACCCGTACAAGGGCGTCGTGGTGTTCGCGCGGATAATGGACGGCTCCCTTAAAAAAGGGGACGAAGTTCTTTTTATGGCGAGCGGGAAGCGCTTCGAGGTTGTGGAGGCGGGCGTTTTCGGCCTGGGGCAGTTTGTGCCGGTGGGGGAGCTTAAAACCGGCGAGGTCGGATACATAACCGCCAGCATAAAGGACGTGCGGGATACCCGCGTGGGGGACACCGTGACCCATTCGGAGCGCCCCGCCGCCGAGCCTATGGCGGGCTATAAAAAGGTCAACCCGATGGTGTATTGCGCCCTTTTCCCCGCGGACGGCGCGCGGTATGAGGATTTGCGCGACGCGATGCTCAAGCTCCAGCTCAACGACTCCGCGCTCAGCTTCGAGCCGGAGACCTCCGTTGCGCTTGGCTTCGGTTTCCGGTGCGGGTTTTTGGGCCTGCTTCACCTTGAAATTATCCAGGAGCGCCTCGACCGGGAGTATAACCTTGACCTTGTGACCACCGCGCCGAGCGTTATTTACAAAGTCTATAAAACCGACGGGGAAATGACGTTGCTGACCAACCCGAACGACCTGCCTGACGTGACTAAAATTGAGAAAATGGAGGAGCCGATGGTAAAGGCCCAGATAATCCTGCCGAGCGATTATATCGGGAAAATTATGGAGCTTTGTCAGCAGCGGCGCGGGGTTTATATCGGAATGGATTATTTGGAGCCGACGCGCGCGCGGCTGACTTACGAAATGCCCCTGAACGAGATTATTTATGATTTTTTTGACGCGCTGAAGTCAAGAAGCCGGGGATACGCCTCCTTTGACTATGAGCTTATCGGCTATAAGCCGTCGGACCTTGTTAAGCTGGACGTATTGGTCAATCACGAAGCCGTGGACGCGCTTTCTTTCATAGTCCACCGGTCCATGGCCTACGAGCGCGGGCGCAAAATCGCCGAGAAGCTCAAAAAAGAAATCCCCCGGCACCTGTTCGAGGTGCCCATTCAGGCCAGCGTCGGCAACAAGGTCATAGCGAGGGAAACCGTTTCCGCCGTGCGCAAGGACGTTCTGGCCAAGTGTTACGGCGGAGACATCACCCGCAAAAAGAAACTATTGGAAAAGCAGAAGGAGGGCAAGAAACGAATGAGAATGGTGGGGAGCGTGGAGGTGCCCCAGGCGGCGTTTATGAGCGTGCTGAAGCTGGACGGGGAGTAGGTTTATACAAAAAAAACGCCGGCGGGCGTTTTTTTAATGCGTTTTTAATCTTTACTGCTTGTTTGTCTATTGAAATTTCCTACCTTAAGTTTTATAATTATAACATTACATTTGTGTTACAGTCGGTCTTGTTTGAAAGCGGCTGTACATCACTTGACTTGGGAGGCGGATATTATGCGCGTAAGGAAGGGAAGGAAAGGCGAGGGGGGCTTCACGCTTGTTGAAATCGTTGTGGCTATGGTAATGATGACGATTATCGCGGTCGGGTTTATCGGCATAATGATTTACGCGGCGAAGAGGGCTTCGACAAATTTTGTGGACACGAGAGAGAACGTGGGCGCGCGGGCTGTGGCGGACGCTATGAACGCGCGGGCTTACGAGGACGCGGAGGAATCAAAAACTTACGTCGCCGAAACTGTCGGCAAGACGGACGTTAAGGACTATGACCTGAAAATTACGGACTATCAGTCGGCGGGCACAAAAATACTCGACCGCCCGGCGGGGGACGCAAGCTCGCTGACCGAAGGCGACGCGCCCGTGAGCGACGAGCGGCGCACGGTTCAGTTTTCGTGGGACACGGGCAACGGAAGCGGCCTGGGCGCCGACAGCGGGACTAAGATGGTCCGGCATACGGTGGTTGAGGTTAAAGACCCTCTGTCCTACTCGGACAACAGAAGCGGAAAGGCGGTGATTCTCCATGTTTTCTCACGGGAATAGGGAGGGAAAGATGAGCTGCCAGAGGCAACTCAAAACACCGGGCAAGGAGGGCTTTACCCTTGTGGAGGTCATTGTGGCGCTAGTTATTCTGGGCATAATAATGTCTTTCATGGGGCTTTATATCTACCACACAATGCGCGACAGCTCCAGGCTGTCCAACCAGGCGCAGGCCCAGACGGAGGCGCGCGCGGACTTTACCTTCATAAAAGCCGTGGCTAACGACACCCTCCGCGCTTCGGTGGAGGCGGATTTCCCCGCGACGGCGGACGACAAGTACGACCGCTACGTGTTCTACAAGGAAACCAGCACGATAAACGGCCAGGCGGCGGGCCGCCTCGTTATGAAGCGAATCCCCAAGGGGGCGACCCGGACGGAGGCCGACGCGCTGACCGCGGCCGACTACAACAGCTTTATGCCGACGCGCGGGTTTGATATAAAATTCGGCGGAGGCGCTTCGTCGACGGATTGCTTCCGGGACCCGCAGCCGGACGCTTCGCCGTATTTTTCAGCGGGCGGCGGCGCGGCGGGGGATTTGGCCCCGGCTTCGGGCGACGAGCCTAAGGAGCGCGGGTACATGCTCAAAATCCGCGTCACCACGCCGGGCGGGAAGGGCGTCCTGCGGGCTCTCGATTTTTATGAGGAGATTTACCTGGAGAACCTGCCCGACGGCCAGACGGAGAGCGAACTCACCGCCGTGCAGGGCGGGACGAACGGGCGGAACTACCTGCTCAACCGCGCGGGCGGCGCGGGGGGATACCTTATTATCTCCGCCCCCCCGGAAACTCCGGAGGACAACGAGACCAAAATGAACACCGTATAGCGAGGGGGCTTTTTTATGAAATTACGTTACCTGTTAAAAAGCGAAAAAGGGGCGGCGCTGATAACGGTTATCCTTATGCTGATATGCCTGATGATTGCCGGCGTGGGCATTATATTCGTCACGACGCACGACGGCCGCGGCGTCAAGGACGACGAACACTACACCGAGGCCTACTACTACAGCCGGAGCGCGGTGGACTTGGTGGCGAAGGAAATCCTTGCGGAAATTGACGCGGGCACGCCGGCCGGCGCGTATCCCAACAACGGGAAAAAAGTGGCCCTGCTCAACAGCGTGAACCGCAAGGTGCCCACGCCGGGCCTGACCAACAAGACCGTGGGCGCGGTCGGCTCGGGCACTTACGAGCACAAAATAACCTTTCCGGCGGACGAAAACGGCCAGACCCCCGTGGCCACGGTTAAAGTGACCAACAAAGTCAAGAACGACAAACCCGGCGGCGGGAACAAGCTTTTCCGTATAAACAACATCACCATAACCGCCGAGACCCCCTACATGGGCACGGCGGCAAACGCCAGCTACGGGCTTAGCATAGCCACGCGCCCGCCGCTTGTTTCAAACGAACCGGGGGAGTCGGGCTTCGGCACCGGGGCGGTAGTGGTTCAGGACGGGGGAGGACTGAACATCAACGGCGCCACTCTCTGGGGAATAGAAAACCCCGGCAGGCACGACAACGAGAACTGGTCCGCGCGCATAGTCCCCCCGAAAAACCACGACGGCTCCGACCCGGCCTTCGGCAAGCCCAACGCCGGGCGGACGGCGCTGGAAACAACCCATACTTTTGAGGACAGCTGGCTTTACGGGGTGTCCAAGGCCGGCGGGGCTGACAAAGACGTCTGGGTCAAGATACAAAATCCGGATATTTTTATAGACCGCACCAAATCGACCTTTAGTTACGGCGGCAGGGACGCGGGTTCGGAGACGGGCGCGGCGCTTCTCAACAGTCTTTTTAACGCGTATGGCGTGGGCGGTAACGTGGCGGCGGATACAAACGCGGACGACTCGCTCACCAGCGATGTGGTTAAGGGCATAGGCAACAGCAGAAAAGGGTGGGACCAAGTTCTGGCTACCTGGGGCACCGGCGACGACCAGTATAAAAAACTCAGCGCAATCAGAACCCTGTGGAACGACCAGAACTCCCTTATGACGCAAACCTCGACCCCGCCAATCATAAGCCTCCGGAAAAAGTACGACGAGGCGACGGGCGCGGATATTCTTGATAACGGGCACTTGGTGCTGCTGGACGCGGAGAACGACCCTACTATGAGCGTGGTATATCTTGACGTCAGCGACAGAGATAGTTTCGGCGAACGCAACGGTAAAAGTATAAAGGAGATCTTTGACCAGTCGGATCTGAAGATCGTACACAGCACGATAAAGAGAATAAACCCCGTCTCCACGATTGACGACACCAGCGAGACTGACTTTGGAAACAGGAAATGCAAGGTTATTGTGCTTTATGACAGCAGCGGAAGCGGGAGCATGTCCATCAACACTAATAATGAACAAATTGTCGAAAGCGACTATTTCGGTGATGCCGGCGGGTATGACCTGCTCGTGATCTTTGATAATCTTGACGCGAATTTTAATTTTATGGGTACGCTTTTCAGTCCGGATTCAAGCTCCGCTCGGCAGCAAAACCCTAACAGCGTTTTCTTTTACTGGAATAAGCACGCGACCGGCGCGATTGACGAAAACGGCGACGGCAGAATCAGCCTGACCGAAAAGATGAACAGCGAGCCGGCGAACAATTCCTCCATTACTATAAACCAGGTGAAAACCAGTATAACCACGCCGCTTTACTTTATGATACCGAACAACACGCAAAAAGTTAAGTTTGAGGGCGGCGGCGGGGGTTCAATTTTTTACGGCGCGCTCTTCGCCAAAAACGTGGAGATGACCCAAGCGTTCCCGAGTTTTGAGTTTGTGCCCTATACGGCGACTTGGCGGGCCGGGCTGACCCCGCTTAAGCCCACGGGTTACCCCACAAGCCGGTGGGACCCGGGCCGGGTGAATTTTGACAACCGCGTAAACCCCTGGCTTGAGATAACCGGCTCCAACCCCAGCGGGCCGCGCCCCCCCGGGCCGACCGACGGCACGGACCCGGACGCGCTTCCCGACGCTTTTATGGTGGCTCCGGAATATACCTTGACAAAGAGCTGGCTGCGGTAAGTTAAAAATAGGTTAAAATAGGTTAAAAAGAAGCCCGCGGGGCCGGATTACCGTCCCCCGCGGGCTTTGCCTTGCGCGCCGAAGCCTTTCGGCGGCTTAAAGCGCCTGGTCCAGCCGCTCCAGAAGCAGACTGTCCGTATCCATAGGCTCGAGCCAGCTTACGTACTGGTTGTAGGCTTCGCGGAGTTTCTTGTACGCGTCTACTTTTTCGTAATGCTTTTTTACATACTCGTCAAATTCGCCCTCCTCAAGGATTCCAAAGGGGGATTCTTTATTAAGCGTGCCCTCCGCCTGCCGTTTCTTGTATTCCTCGACCATTTTGGCTATGCCGTCTTCGGAGCAGTCGATAGACCGGCCCTGATTGTGCCAGCCGAGCGCGAACACCAGGAAATTTACGAAAGCCGAGTTTTCCCGCGCGATTTTGAGGGACTCGTCAAGCATTGCCTGGTCGGCCGCCGTCGCGGGGCGGCCGCCGGACCAATCGTCCCATACGGATTTTCGCGCGGTCCGCGTATAATTATCAACGGAACGCTGGTCGGCCTCAATCCGCTCCGCGCCGGGCGGAGCCGGTTCGGCGCGCTCAAACACAACGCCGCTTTCGGCTGTTTTCGGGTCCGCGCCCGGCGGTTTTTCGCCGCCGGGAAAGCTTGTCCTCGCCGAAAAAGCCGCCGCCGCCTTCGCGTAATTATTAGCGAACGCGTCCGAGAGTTCTATTTTCATAACGCAAGCCTCCTGTGAAGCGGGTTCTCAATTATCCCCGGCCTTTGATGTGCATTTTCGCCTTGCCGGTTTTGCTGTCGATTTTTGTCTGCGTGGAAATCGTCTCCTTGCCAAAGGTGTCGCTTACCTGGTTGTTGATTTTAATCACGCATTTTTCGCAGTACCGCCCCTTGGTGATGGGCTTCCCGCAGGATTCGCAGGCTATTTCGCCGAAGGAAGCCTGGGAAATTTCAATGCGTCCCTCTTTTATCCACCGCAGAATCTTTTTGTGGCTGCACCCGGTCACTTCCGACACGACGGCGAGCGTCACGTCGGGGTGCTGCTTTATATACGTGCGCACTTCGTCGAAAACTTTTTCCTCATCCTTTTCGCAATCCTGGCAGATAGGCACGCCCCTGTAGGTGAACGGCCTTTTACACTTGACGCAGTTCCGCATTTCCATAATAATCACCTTTTCTGTATATACTTGTTTAAGAAGCTGTGTTCATAGCATGAAACGCCGTCTTTTCGGTGAATTTTCGCCGTCGCTTCGTTACTCCTCGCTTGCGTAGCACTGCTGCGCGGCGTTCGTCGCGCCTGGCGGCGACAAAAATCCACTCGAAAATCCGTCATTCCCTGCTAGGAACACAGGTTCCAACTTAAAAACATTACCGCGGCGCGAAGCCCACCGCGTCCATAACTTTTTTGAGCAGGGGGGCGGCTTCCTCCGCGGCGCGCTCCGCTCCGCGCTTTACGGCGGCTTCGAGGAAGGGGGCGTCGGCCATAAGGCGCGAATACCGGTCCTGAAGCGGCGAAAGCTCGGCGATGACGGACTCCGCCACAGCTGTCTTAAAAGCTCCGTAGCCGCTGTTTTCAAACTCTTTTTCGGTCTCGGGGACGGTTTTCCCCGTGACCGCGCGGTATATGTTTATAAGGTTGCTGACGCCGGGCTTGTTTTCAGGGTCGAAGCGAACCTGGTTATCGGAATCCGTGACCGCGCGTTTGAACTTGGCCGCTATGATTTCGGGGGGGTCCGTCAGGAAAACGACGTTGTTTTCCGAGCCGTTTTCGGACTTAGACATTTTCCGGGAAGGCTCCGAAAGGCCCATTACGCGCGCCGCCGCGCCGGAGACAAAAGGCTCCGGAACGGTCAGAATATCCCCGTAAAGATTGTTAAAACGCTCGGCGACGTCCCGGCAAAGCTCAACGTGCTGCGTCTGGTCCTCCCCCACGGGGACGAGGTCCGCCCTGAAAAGCAGAATGTCCGCCGCCATAAGCACGGGATAAGTGTACAGCCCCGCGTTTATGTTGTCGGAGTGTTTTTGCGATTTATCCTTAAACTGGGTCATACGGTTAAGCTCCCCCATATAGGTGAGGCAGGAGAGCGCCCAAGTGAGCTGCGTGTGCGCGGGCACGTGCGACTGAAAGTACACTATGCCGCGCTCGTGGTCAAGCCCCGCCGCCAGAAAGAGGGCGAAAAGGCTCAGGGAATTTTGACGAAGGCTCTCAGGATCCTGGCGCACTGTTACGGAATGGAGGTCGGCCACGCAGAAGCGGCAGGAATAATCCTCCTGGAGGCCGACCCAGTTTTTTATGGCCCCAAGGTAGTTGCCGAGCTGAGGCGTGCCGGAGGGCTGCATTGCGCTGAATATAACTTTTTTAGGTTTCAAGCCGCACACTTCCTTAGTAAAATTAGCTTTACTGCTATTATAGCACGATTTCCCGCGAATTACAACCCCTGAAGAACCGCCTGTATTCAATAGTTATTCAATATTCGCGCCGCCTTAAAGCGCGTTAAAGCCGCAATGTTAGTAAACCTATCTCAACACCCAAACGCGGTGCAGCAGCGTCACAAACACCGTTTCTAACCGCCCGTTCCCAAGTCTCTTTCGCCCATATCGCTCAGCGTTTTTTCGGCGCTGCCGCCCATCGAAAAGCCGCCTTCTTGGCCTGCCGAAAAAGCCGCTTCCTCGCTCGCGTCAAATTCCCTTTTCGGGTCCCCTTTCCGCTGCTTAAACTGAAATCATTGTCACCCCCGCCTCTTTGTTCAGCTGTTTCAGAGCGTCCCTCGGCTTCGAAAGGCGCCGGACGCGCTTCTCTCTTGTTGTTATAGCAATTTGTTTGTAGTTTGTAATCATTATTGAAATTCACCAAAACTTAATTTATGCTTACCATGTAAGCGATTAAAAGTATTTTTGCGTTTTAGGTATGCCGTTATAAAATTTTTCAAAAACGCGGCGGCCGTTTTTTTCGCTCCGGCCGTAATCTTTGTCCTCCGATGGATGGCTGCGTAAAAAGTGGATTATCCAGGATGCAGGGGTGAGCGGCAAGCATAGCTTGCGACCAGCCGCGGAAGGCAACGATGTTTGGTGAAGGGGGGTTACGCGCAAATGTATGATATTCGCCATTGTGGCAATCGGCGTATCCATCGACAATACTTTTATCGGCGACGGAAGCGTTGTGCGGACAGCGATTATATTTTTTTACGCGTCT
>JAITSQ010000011.1 GCA_031287685.1 Clostridiales bacterium
ACGTGAAAGACGCGGGGAGGATTAAGCGGTTCGCCGTCAAGCTGATATTCCCGGGCGAGCGGGAAGAGCGGATTCGCGAGAGAAGCAAGACGCGGGAGCAAGGGCGGTAATAGTACCCCCTGTTCCCAAACGATTACAGCGGCCTAATTTCCGGCCGTCGTGTCAATCTTGACGGAATTCGTCTCTCCATCAAAGGACACGATGAAACCAAAAGCCAGGGCAATGTCCTTAAGCATAAAATAATTCCTGCCGTCGATATTATACGCCGACCAATTAACTTGTTTTCCATTAAGAAGAATATTTTGCGAGGACGCCGATACGCTTTTGCTCCCGCCGCTTCCTTTCGTCAGTTCCGCGCCCGTGGCGGCATATTTCCCGCCGCTTGTAATAACCACGGCGTTTTTGGCGGAATCATAGGACACGTCAAATTGTTTCGCCGTGCCGGATAGGGCGTACGCCAAGTCTATGAGCTTGAAATAATTGTAGCCTTCTATATTGTAGGCGTCGAAGTCCATAGATTTTCCATTTACGATAACTTTCTGCCCGGAGGGCGCAACGATTTTATTCGCGGGTTGCGCGGGAGCGGGTTGCGCGGAGGGCGCCGGAATGGGCGCCGCGCTTGTGGCCTTGAACGGGATATTCCTGTCTTTTGCGTACTGCTCAGCATAGGACCCCGCTGCGCCGCAAATCGTCAGCCGCTTGCAATCCTCAAACGCGTTATCGCTAATCTCGGTTGTATTTACGGGGACCGTTACCTCATTAAGCAAGGCGCAACGCGCAAACGCCTCCGAGCCGATTGACGTCACGCTCTCGGGGAGAGCTACGGACCTGAGCGAGGCGCAACCCGAAAACACCTCTCTGTTGATTGAGGTCACGCTGTCGGGGATTGTTACCGACGCGAGTGATTTGCAACCCTGGAACGCACCCCGGTCTATGGTTTTCACGCTGTCGGGGATTGTTATGGACGCGAGTGAGGTGCAATATATGAACGCACCAGGACCAATAGTTTTCACGCTGTTAGGGATTGTTATGGACGCGAGTGATTCGCACTCCTGGAACGCACCCCGGTCTATAACTGTCACGCTGTTGGGGATTGTTACCGACGAGAGGGAACTGCATCTAAAAAACGAACCCAGACCAATGTACGTTACGCCGTCGGGTATCGTTATCGCTTTGAGCGAAACACAGTCCGAGAATGCCTCCATCTGCATATCCTTTACGCTGTTGGGGATTGTTATAGATTCGAGCGCTTCGCAGCCACTAAACGCAGCATGGCCAATGCTAATCACGCCGTCGGGAATCGTTATCGACGTTATCAATTTTTTATCGCTAAACGCTTTAGACCCTATGGTTCTCACTCCGCTCGGGATTGTCACCGCGCCTGCCGCGGCATCGAAAGCGTAGCAAATTAGTAGCTCGCCGTCGTTAATCTCGAATATACCATCAACTAAGGCGGCTCGCGCGCTCACGGTGGGGAATACCGCTAAAGCCAGCGTCAGCGCCATTAACCCCGCTAAAAACCCTTTATTCCTCCATTTGAACATAAAAACCTCCGTTATTTTCATTTTTTGTGAAAAACACAATTTAATATTTATATTTTACCATAATTTCTACGAAAGTCAATATTGAATTATTTAGAATTATTGTAATTTTGGGGGGGAACGCATAAGCCGAAATTTTGCCTTAATTCGCTTGCCGCCCCATTAAAAATTCAGCGGCAGTCATAATCCGGGGCTTGTCAATGCCGGATTCAAGAAAACCCTTGTCGCCCGTAATGATAATATCAGCGTTCGAAACGGAACTGTCGCGGCTTGAGCTTTTGGAGCGTGAGCACAGCCGCAAAATTTTTGACTGGTATAGAAAAGAACGCCGAGGGAGTGCGCGGGACATATCACGATTTTTGACGAAAAAGACACAAAAAACGAAAACCTAAATTTATCAGATTTTTTCAAATTCACAGCCTTTTGCGGGGAAATCGGCTGTGAGGTCGAGGTGGATTTAGATTGGTATTCCCGTTGGATAGAATTTTGGGAAATACGAAGGCAAGCCGGGCTTCCTCGCTTATCTCGTCAAGGAGCGGCATAATGAGCGATTTATTCGGCATAGTCAGGTTGAAGCCCGCCGCGCCCGAGCCGAAGCAGAGATAGACGCAGTTCAGCCCCGGCAGGGAAAACGCCGTGTTGTGCAACGCGGCGAGACGCTGTGCCCCGCCGGACGCCCGAGAAGGCGCGTGGTTCCGTTTATGCTAAGATTAAGATTAAGCGGCATGAAAAGCTCCCCGCGTCAAGGGAAAATAAAAAAAGGGAGAGCCGGTAACGCCCAGCCCTTGACTTATTCCGAAAAATGTTCTAATATAAGGGGGGATTGATAAATAAACTTAAAAGGCGTGGTTGAGATGATTAGTTTTTTTGCCAGCGCGGCGCTGCTGATCGCCGGATATTTTACATACGGAAAAATCGCGGATAAAATATTCGGTTCCGACGACAGAATTACTCCGGCGGTTGAGATTAATGACGGCGTGGATTTCGTTCCTATGAGCGATAAAAAGATATTCCTGATACAACTGCTTAATATAGCGGGTCTGGGCCCCATTATCGGCGCCATACAAGGAGCGCTGTGGGGTCCGGCCGTATATTTATGGATTGTTTTGGGCAGTATCTTAGCCGGCGGCGTACACGATTTCATGATGGGTATGCTCTCCTTAAGACAGCGCGGGGGTTCGGTTTCTGAAATCACGGGGATATACCTCGGCGGCGCCATGAAACAGGTAATGCGCGTGTTTTCCGTCGTGCTGCTGCTTATGGTGGGCACGGTTTTCGCCGTGGGGCCCGCGTCTCTTCTGGCGTCTCTCACTCCCGCTTTTTTCAGCGAAACTTTTTGGCTTGCCGCCATACTGGTCTATTATTTCCTCGCGACGCTTCTGCCCATTGACAAGATTATAGGAAAAATATATCCCGTATTCGGGATTTGTCTTGTCATTATGGTGCTGGGCGTCGGAGCGGGACTAATTATAAGGGGCTACAGTCTGCCTGAAATTACTCTGCGTAATCTAAATCCGAGCGGAACCCCGATTTATCCGTTTATGTTTATAACCGTCGCTTGCGGGGCGATTTCAGGTTTCCACGCCACTCAGTCGCCGATGATGGCCCGCTGCCTTACAACCGAGAAAAAAGGGCGCCAAACCTTTTACGGAGCCATGATTGCGGAAGGGATAATCGCCCTGATATGGGCGGCGGCGGGAGTAACTTTTTATAACGGCACAGGCGGCCTTGCCGCGGCCCTCGCGGAGCGGACCCCGAACGGCGCGGTGTATGACATATGTATGAAATTGATAGGGCCAGTGGGCGGCGTACTCGCTATGCTTGGGGTAATAGTATGCCCGATTACGTCGGGAGACACGGCTTTCCGCAGCGCGCGCCTTACGATTGCCGACTGGTTTAAGGTTGACCAAACGGACATAAAGAAACGCCTTCTTCTTACCGCGCCTGTTTTAGGGTTCGGCGCGGTTGTGGGCGGGTTTTTTGACTACGCGGTTATATGGAGATATTTCTCCTGGAGCAACCAAATGCTCGCGATGATTGTGCTGTGGGCGATTTCAGTATATTTGCGGCGGAACAAAAAATTATACTGGATTGCCGCGATACCCGCCACGTTTATGTCGGCGGTTTGTATGACGTATTTCTTCGCGGCCCCGGAATGCCTCGGTTTTATGGAACACGGAATGACGACGGCCGCCTATTCGGCGGGAATCGTCGCGGCGGTTTTGTTTTTGGGTATTTTTATGAAGTCCGCGCCCGACGTGCCAGGCGACCGGAAAATCAGCGGCGAAGACGCGTAACAGCTTTGTGCCGGCACGGCGCGCCCTGATATAAAACGGAACCGCCGAGCGGGCTGCCGAGCGAAGCGAACCTTGACCGACGGGCGGATTTCCGCTGTGCCGAAGGTTTCCTGCCAGATTTCGGAGGTGGGGGCGGCGGCTTTGTACAGGGTGTAATCGCGGATTTCTAGGGCGCGGAAGCCGTACGAGTCCGACCCGTGAGATTGTAATATCTTGTAACTTTTTGTAATTTCTTTTGCAATAATTTCGACGGCGCCGTCCTCCAAAATTTTCCTTTCGGCGGCGGTGGGTTTCGCGTAACTCGCGGAGACCAGCGCGGTCACCTCCGGCGCTAGGATCAAAGCGCCCCTTCCCGGAAAAAGGCGTATTTCCGCCGCGCGGAGAGAACCTCGACGGGGACCGCGCCGCCGCGCCCCGACGGCACGTTCAGGACGTTCAGACCGCCGCCGCTTTTAAGCCATAGAAAGCCGCGCAGAGCGTCCGGCGGCAGAGAGCCGGCGAACGCGCCGTCCTTGATTATCGCCGCGCCGCCGGAGGACTCGTCGGTTTTGCCGATTTCGGGAATCAAAAAAATCTCCAGACGCCCCCGCGAAGACCTTAACAACGTCAATCGCCGGGGCAGGAACCGCCAACGTAAGAACAGTCCCCGCAGAAAGGAGCGAATCATTGAAAATAACGATAGAAAGCATTGAAAATAATCGCGAAGTCAAAATTACGCTTGACTTAAACTAAATAGCGATTAAGGAGAGGAATTTGCCAATGCCGCATAGCAATGAAACGGATTTTGAACCGCTGTCCGAGAAACTTTTTGACCAAACGGAGCTGCGCGAAAACCATTATTATGCAGAGCATTGCGTGTCCCATCGGCGTTCACGTGTCAAATTTTTCTGTCGCCGAAACGAAGCTGACATTGTACTTTTCAAGCAAGTCCATTATGCCCGCGAGGTCTGTCGTCGAGCGGCTTACGCGATCAAGGCGGCACACGGCAAGTTCGCTTATTTCCCCGCGCTTGACGGCGGCAATCATCTCCGCGAACGCCGGACGGGAAAGGCCTGTCTTGCCAGCGCGGCTTTTCAAAAAACTTTAAACTTCTTTATAGATTTTCTTTACACCTCTGTTTGTTATGATAGGTTACGAGGCGAGCGCTTAAAACGCGTACGGCCTGGCCTGGCTCGGCTTTGCCCGGTGTTTTGAATTGTCTAAAAAGATTTAGACAATTCAAAGCCCCCTTCTTAACCATCAAAACGAAACGCCTCCCCGGCGCGAGAAGCAAGCCTAAGGAGGTAATTTTTATGAAATACGTTATATTGACTGGCAAACCCAGAAGCAAAGTGTTGACTATTGACGATTTAATCGGCGGGATTAGTCGCGCGAAATTTGAGGAAGCAAAGGAAAATGCCAATAAAATGCGCCCCGGAAAGCCTGTGACGGCAGGAGCCTTAATACCTTGTGTAAGTAAGGGCGGAAAAGAGACTTTGCGGCGTGACTCAAACAGGACAGTGTGCGTCCAAGTGAATGCCGGGGACGGATATCACCCGCTAATATGTGTAACAGGAGAAACAATTCAAGTCTATCACGCTCATCGGGGCACTGCCGGCGATTTTACACCGGCAGCGGGAGATATTAAAAAGCTTATCTATGTCGTGCCCGGCATAAAATCAATTGATGGACATACAAGGGGTATTGAGGCGCTGGAGAAAACCGGCAAGATAGCAGACTTCTTCATTACTGGCAATTGGCGGAGACCCGATAAGTAAGTTTTGCGTTAATAATAAAGGTGAAATCGGCCACGAAAAAACGGACGAAGAGGGCGACGACGACGGCGGCGGTTGCCGCGTGATTTCTTAACCGAAAAAAAGAACCGCGCGCCCGGGAGCGCGGAGCGGCGTTAAAAAACTCTTGACTTCCGGCTCGGCCCGTGTTATAATAATCTTCGTAACGCTCTTGAGCGCAAGCTTCGGGCCGGGCGGGCGTGGTTCAATGGCAGAACATGAGCTTCCCAAGCTTAGGACGTGGGTTCGATTCCCATCGCCCGCTTCAATCGAAATATAAAAATCCGCGTCTTAAGCGCGGATTTTTTGCGCGCGCGCGCATACTTGTCACGCTTTTTAATTTCACTCATAGTATGTACTAAGTTTACAGGAAAGGAGGTTAAACTATGGAGATTTTGTTAGAATCCCTTTTCCGCTATATCGGCCAGACCGTGACTATTTTCACCACGTCCGGCGGGGTTTCCGGCGCCGGCTTCACAGGAGTTTTGCTCTCCGCCGACCCGAATTTTGTCCGCGTCCTGACCGACATCGGCGCGGCCCCGGCCTGCCCGGTCGGCTCGGCCTGCACCGGCTACGGCACGCCCTTCGGCTACCCGGATTGCGGAGGCTTCGCGGGGAATCCCCTCGGCGCGGTCGCGGTTATCCCGACCTTCGCCATAGCGGCGTTTACTCACAACGCCATCTAATCAAGCAGGCGGCTCCAAACGCCGAACGGCAAAACTCCCGTCCGTCCAGGGCGGGGGTTTTGCCGCGTATATAGAAAAAGCGGTTTTACTTTTGATTGGTGTTTTAGATTGCCTAAAAAAATAATGAGTTCGCGTTAACCAATTACTTAACCGCTTTAGCGTAAAAATATTTGACAATTTTTCCCGCGCGTATTATACTGAATTAAGCGCGATTCCGAGAATCGGCAAGGAGGGTGTTTGCGCTTGTCTAAATCTTTTTAGACAAGCGCAAACACCGAGCAAATACCGCTTGCGGTATAATCAACGGCGGACAGGTGAACAAAATGAAAAATAATTTAATTGTTTTCGGGGCGGCGCTGGCTTTGTCCGCGCTGTACTCGCTGTGCTTCAGCGGCCGGGAGGTTCACTCGAACCTGTCGCTGCTCGTGTTTATAATCGCGGCGTTCTGCGCGTTCCGGGCGGTCTGCGCCAAAACCGGGCGGCTTGCGGATAAAAAGGCTCCGCTCCTTGGAATCCCCATTATAATAATCGCCGCTATGAACGCGGTTTTCGGCGAGGCCCCGGCGAGCTATTTCAATATAATCGCCGTCAACGCGCTTTTCGCCCTGCTGGCTCTGCGGACGGCGGGAGCGGGCGTCCCGGTTTCGAGGATACAAATAATCCCTTGCGCTCTGTGGGCGTTCTTCGGGGATTGGGGCGCGGCGTTCCGCGCGTTTCGCAGGTTTTTCAGCAAACACGGCGCCAAAAAGAGCCTGCGGATATTCCTTGGGGCGGCGGCGGCGCTTCCCGTGCTGATTGTGCTGACGGCGCTCCTGCAGTCGGCGGACGCGGTTTTCAGCGGGCTGGTCGGCGCCTTCACGAGGCGTTTCGCGGAAATTGACGCGGGGCGCGCGTTCACCGTGGCGTTTTTCTTTTTTTACTTCGCGGCCTACGCGTTTAACATCGACGGTCTGAAGGCGGTTTCGGAAAAAACGGAGCGGCCCGCCGGTCAAACGGAAGTCAACGTATATTCGGCGGGGACTTTCCTTGGGCTTATTAACGCGCTGTTTTTCTTTTTCTGCGTCGTGCAGACGGCTTTTTTATTTACCGGGGGGCTGTTCGCGCTGCCGGGCGGACTGGTGTATTCGCAATACGCGCGGGAGGGGTTTTTTCAGCTCCTGGCCGTGACGGTAATCAATTTCGGCGTAATCAGCGTATTCCTGCGCTTTTTCAGCAACTGCGCGGAGAACAGGATCCTGCGGGGAATGCTGCGGGCGCTTTGCGTTTTTACCGTGGTGCTGATATTTTCGTCGTTTTACCGAATGTTTATGTATATTGACGCTTACGGCTCCACGCCTATGAGGATGGCGGTGCTCACGTTTCTCGTAATGGAGCTTGTGTGGATTGCCTTCACGCTCGAAAAAACGCGCGGGCGCGGTGATTTTATAAAACGCTGCCTCTGCGCGGGCTTGGTTTTTTACATTATCCTTAACGTCACGGCCGCGCCTGTTTTTTCGGCGGCGCTGAACGCCCGGCGGTTCCTGTCCGGCGGGCGGCTCGACGCGGATTATTTTATGTATAACGGCGCGCAGTGCCTGGCCGTGCTGACGGATATTTACGACGCGCCGGGGTTCGCCGACGTAGAGAAACAAGCCGTTCGGGAGCGCGTGCGTGATTATCTGCGCGCGGAGGGCGATAGTAACCAAAGCCCGATGCAGAGGCGGCGGAAAGATCTGGCGCTTTGGCAGAATTTTTCTGTAATGGATAAAATAAGCGACGGGAAAATAAGGAGATTTGCGGAAAGGCATGGGTTAGGAATAGGGCTTTGAATTGCCTGAATCTTTTTAGACAATTCAAAACACCGGGCAAGAAGGGGGCTTTGGAGGCAAAAACTCAGGGCGGAGGGAATTTAAAATGCCGGAAACGCTTCTGCTTTCGATAAGCGGATTAATGATTCTCGTCCTCATAACCAGGGGCGCGTCCGCTTTAGGGGAAATTATGGATAAGCGGCGCGCCTCGGTCGTTATGGCGCTTTGTTTGATTGCCGTTTCCGCCGCGAACGCGTTTTTGCTGCCCCTTTCGCCCAGCGGCGACGCGTTTTTTGTCTTAAATTCCTTGAGATATTTGATGAACGGGATGGGTTACACGGAACATGGCGTTCCTTATTTTTCATTTAACGCCGGAAATAAGATTGTGCTTTTGATTTATTACGCCGCGTGCCGCCTGACGGGGCATATTGAATACGCGGTAAGAACCGTAAATTTCTTGCTGGCGTGCGGGGCTTCGGCGTTTATCTCTCTCAGCTGCGCCAAAATCATAGGGAAACGCCCCTCTGCCGTTCCGGCGCTTATATTCCCGTATATTATAGTAACCGGCGCGTATATCTACATTGTCGGCATTTTCCTGGCCTCTGCGGCGTTTTATCTCTGCCTTTCCGAGCGGGCGCCTGTTAAGGCGTCGTCGATTGTTTTTATCGGGCTTTTGCTCGCGATACGCCCCACGGCCGCGATATTCATTTTTGTTTATCTGTTTATCTCGGCGGTTGTGCCGCTGCCCGGGCGGCCGTGTCTGCCGCGCCAAAAAGCCTCCTTCTTGCCCGGTGTTTTGAATTGTCTGAAAAGATTCAGACAAACCAACGCTCTATTCTTACTTTGCGCCGTTTTCGGCTCTTTCGCGGTGCGGTGGGCTGTCGGGCAGACTATGTACGCGGCTGGCTTGCATCCGTACCCCAATCTTGAAAATTCCGCTTTGACCTGGACGCTGGACCTCGGAACCAGGCTCGACGGCAAAAAGACGGGGCTTTGTGTGTACACGCCCGAAAAAACTCTGAAGAACGACCTGATTTCCGAAAAAATGAGCGAACTGTGGGCGTATTATAAAGCGGGGGACCCCGGCGATTACGAGAAAGTGAAATCGTTAAACGCCGAAACGACTCGCTTGATTTTATCGAGAGCCGCCGATACAATCAAGAAGGACCCGTCCGTATTGCGGGATTACGTATATTATAAGACTAGGAATCTATTCCGGGAAGACGTTAATCCGTATTTCTACGAGATCAATTACAACAGCCCCACTTTTGAATGGGAGCTTTATGCAAACCTTACCGCTGACAGCTTGTTGTACTTTGACGCGCTTTTGGCGTCTTTCGTCATTTCGATGATTGTTTTGCTTGGTTTGCGGCTGATAAAAAAAACGCCGCCGGGTTGCGGCGTCGCGTTGATTTCTTGCGCCGTCGGGGTTTTTGCCACTTTCGTGACGTTTATTCTTTTGACTGAGGTGGGGAAACGCTGCGTTTTGGACGCGTTTGTCCCGATGAGCGTCGTCGTCTGCGCCGTTACCCAACTTGCCGAGTTGAAAAAATTCCCTCGTACATTAATCGCGCCGCTCCTTCCGCCCTTGGCCGCGGTTTGTTTGTATATATTCCATCTGAACGATTTGGAAATTTTCCGAAACGCGCAAAGCGGCGTAACCTGGGGAAGCGATACTGTCACAATCGAGCTGCGGCTGGAACGGGAACCGAACGAAAATGAACAATACAGCCTCGCGTGGGGAAATACGGTCGTCCCTATTACCCAAAATACGGTAATACAAACGCCGTTGCGCACAGTCATATATCTGCGCGCCCCTAATTGGCAATTTAAAATAAATGGTGTGGATTTAGACTATTGACGCGCGATGCGACTCCGATATTCGTATCACCTCGATAAAATTCGAGGCGCGCTTACAAAACAGAGTGGCTTTTTACGCAGCCGCCAGCGGCGGATATAGCGAGGATTGGCAAGAAGGGGGGCTTTGGTTCGCGTGAATCTTTTCAGACGACCCCAAGCCCCGAGCCAAAAGCGAAGGATCCGCTTTCGCGCGCGTTGGGCGAGCAAGCCCGCCCGGCCGGTTATTCAGCCGCTATAAAAAAACTTCGCGAAAACTCTTGCGGCGGCGGCGGCAAGGTGATATAATATAGCTGTGTATAGAGCAATTCCATGTTTGATTGGCGTTGTTCAAGCCGAAAACCGCGGGCAAGAAGGTGGCTTTTTCGGGCGGCTTTAGGCCCGAAAAAACACGGGCAAGAAGGTGGCTTTTTGGCACGGTCACGGGCGTTTGCAACAGCTTTTTGGCGGAGCCAAAATAGCAAACGCGGAGAGGCGCAAAAAATACCGAGCAAGAAGGGGGCTTTTTCGGTAGGTATTAGTGCCGAAAAAACACCGAGCAACGCCAATATCAAACGGAATTGCTATATTTCGGATAATTCGGAGGTAGAGATATGACGGCAAACAAGCCCAATCAACCCAAAAACGCGAAGAACGAAAAACAGGAAATCCTGCTTGAGTCGGGCACCAACGAACTTGAGGTCATAGAGTTTACGGTCGCGCACAAGCATTTCGGCATAAACGTGAGCAAGGTTGTGGAGATTCTTAAGTACACGCCCGTCACTCCTATGCCCAACTCAAACCCCTTCGTCGAGGGGATTTTTAAGCCGCGCGACGAAGTTATGACCCTTATCAACCTTGCGGCGTATCTCGGCCTGCCGCCGGACTCGGGCAATCTTGAGCGCGATATTTACGTGATTACCCATTTTAACGGCGTAAGCACGGCTTTCCACGTTCACGACGTGGCCGCTATTCACCGCATTTCCTGGACGTCTATTGAAAAGCCCGACCCGACGATTTACGGCGGCGTGGACAGCCTGGCCACGGGCATCGCCCATATAAACGGCCAGCTCATCACGATTATTGACTTTGAGAAAATTTTAGGGGATATTAACCCGAACTCCGCTATAGACCTTAGCGTAATCAAGAGTTTGGGCGAACGCCCTCGGAACAACCGTCCGCTTCTTGTGGCGGAGGATTCCGTCCTGCTTGAGAAAATGATTCTCCAGGCGCTTGAGGATTCCGGCTTCAGCAATGTGACAATCTGCTCCAACGGGAGCGAGGCTTGGGAAATCCTCAACAATTACAAGACGCGCGAGGGCGATATAACCGACTACGTGGCTTGCGTGATTACCGATATTGAAATGCCCCAGATGGACGGGCACCGCCTGCTTAAACTTATCCGCGACGACGCGGTTCTTAAGAACCTGCCGGTGATTGTGTTCAGTTCGCTCATAAGCGACGAAATGCGCCTTAAGGGAGAATCCCTCGGGGCCACGGCGCAGCTGAGCAAGCCCGAGATAGCGCGGCTTGTGGCGCTTATAGACAAATACGCCGCTATGCGATGATTGCGGTAGGCGTTGATTTTGGCATAAGCTCCTTTAAAACGGCCGCGATTGACCTTGAATCCGGGTTTCTCCGCCCCCCGGCGGTTTTGGGGGGGGGCGCGGAGGGCGCGCTTTCGGAATATCTGTCGGGGAACGCTCTTTCTCCCGGTCAAATCTCGCGGGTTAATATTACCGGCATACGCGCGCCGAAAGGCGTAAAGACCTTCTTGGGCGCGCCCGCCTTTTATGTTTCTGAATTTGAGAGCAACGCGCGCGGCGCTATGTATCTTTCTGATTTTGAAGAGGCGGTCGTGGCCTGCGTAGGCAGCGGCACGTCCCTCCTTAAATGCGGCCGAAACGGCGAATTTACGCACCTTGGCGGAACCGGGGTCGGCGGCGCCGCTATCGCGGGGCTTTCGCGGCTTATGCTCGGCACGGACGATTTTAACGAGATCGCCCGGCTGGCGGCAAAGGGCGATTTATCGAAAATCGATCTGACAATAGGGGATCTCGCGCCGGAGCACGAAAGCCTCCGCAAGGACGTGACCGCCGCGAATTTTGGCAAAATCGCGGAAAACGCCGGAAAACCCGACGTCGCCTTGGCCGTGCTGAACCTTGTTTTTCAGACCGTGGGTATGATGTGCGTTTTCGCGGCGCGAAGCGTGGGCGCGGAAAATATAACGCTTATAGGCGGCGCGACAGATTTTCCGCAGGCGCCGGAGCTTTTTTACGGCGTGAAGCGGCTTTGCGGCCTGAATTTTTATATGCCGGAAAAGGCGCGTTTTGCCACGGCGATAGGGGCCGCTTTATGTGAGCGGGTCCGCTAGACGCGCTAATCTTTTTTGAAAAATTCATACGCGCCCATAGCAAGCAGGAAATATCCGAAAATCCGGCGCAGGGTTTCTCCGTCGGCCCGCACGGCAAGCGCGGAGCCGAGGACCGCCCCGGTCGCGCCGAAAAGGGCCAGCCGCGCGGCAAGCCCTTTTTCGACCCTGTTTTCCTTTAAGTGGGTCGCAAGCGCCGCCGCGCCCGTAGGCAGAAACGCCGCCAGATTTATGGCTTGGGCCTCCGTTTGGCTCGTTCCGCAAAACAGGACGAGCGCGGGTATCAGCACCGTCCCGCCGCCCACGCCCATTCCGCCCAGAACCCCAGCGCACAGCCCTATGACCAAGCGAAGCATACATACCCTCCCCTAGCTGGCGACCATCTTAACCGCCGCCGTCACCATACATATACTGAAAATCTTTGAAATAACGCCGCGCGGCAGTTTTCCGGTGAGCTTCGCGCCAATCATACCGCCGGCAGTCCCGCCTATGGCCACGAGCGCCAGGCCGCCCAGGTTCGCCTGCGCGGCCTTTGAATACGCCAGCAGGCTCACCGCCGACAGCGGCAGAATCACCGCGACGGCGCTCGCGTGGGCGCGCCGCGTCTCCACGCCGAGCAAGCGTTTCATCGCCGGCACCGCCACGCTTCCCCCGCCGGAGCCGAGAAGCCCGTTTATAAAGCCTATCGCCGCGCCCAAGACCGCCACGAGCGTGTTTTTTTGTTTATTCATTAATATACCTCCCGTAAGTTTATACGGCAATTTCGTTTTACATAAGTTTAATTTGCCCGTGTTTGACTTGATTATCCGGATAAACCTATTTGTAATCAACTTGAGGACGCAAAGAAACATTTTGGACGATTAGAATGCCGCCTTGCGGCGGTGGGGGACGAAAGGTTATAATTTTCCATAAGCGCGGCTGGAGGCACGCCGCTTTTCCGGGCGTGATACTCGAAAGTTTCGCGAAGGGAAGGAAATGAGGTCGAAACGCTTTTGCGGTTACAGAGCGGCGGCTTTGCCCGGTGTTTTTTGGCGGTTAATGCCCCGCGAAAAAGCCCCCTCCTTGCCCGGTGTTTTTTGGCGCCTCCCCGCTGTTTGCGTTCGCTATTTTGGTTCCGCCAAAAAGGCTGCTGCAAACGCTCGTGACCGCGCCAAAAAGCCGCCTTATTCATCGCCGGAAACGCGTTCCCCGCATTGGCTTCGCCAACGCTCGTGGCTTGGCATCGCGATTTCCGGCTCGAAAACAGCAAGTCAAACAGGGAATTGCTCTATTCATACGCTATTAAGCTGCGTGTCTCGAACCCGGCGCATTTCTCCCGCCCGCCGAGCCCGGCAAGCTCAACAACGAAAGCCATTGCCGACACCCGCGCGCCAAGCTCGCTCACAAGCTCAGCTATGGCTCTGGCCGTGCCGCCGGTGGCCAGCAGGTCGTCGAGTATAAGGACTTTCTGTCCGGCGCGAAGCGCGTCCGCGTGGATTTCAAGGGTGGAGCTGCCATACTCTAAGTCGTAGCTTTTTGAAATCTTTTCGTAGGGCAGCTTGCCGGGTTTGCGCACGGGCACGAAGCCCTTTCCGCAGGCTATGGCGAACGGCGCGCCGAATATGAAGCCTCGGCTCTCCGCGCCCAGGATAATGTCAAAATCAAGGTCCGCCGTGAGCCTTTGCAACTCCTCTATGGCAAATTTGAACGCCGCCGGGTCGCTCAGAATCGGCGTTATGTCGCGGAAGATAACCCCTTTTTCCGGAAAATCGGGGATGCTGCGGATAATATTCTTTAAGTCGATGTTCAGGCTCATTGGTCTGCCTCCCGTTTCTTATTTTTGCGTGAGCCGGAAATCTTTCACGCGGATTTCCGGCGATACGCTTCCATTATACTCGTTTATTTCCAAATTGTAAACTATGTCGAGCCGCAAATCCGCTGTGCGCGCGCTTCCGCCGAATATTTTCGCGGCCTCGTAGTCTCCGTAATTTTCGGCGATAAGCTCGGCGAAGTCGTCAAGTTTGCCGAAACAGAGGGCCTTGACGGCGCGCTTCGCCCCCTCCTCAAGGAAGTCGAAGCGAATCGTGTTTTTGCTTTCGTAAATTTTAAGCGTCTGGACGAGCAGGTTTTTCGCGCCGAAAAGCGGCCTTTTGTTGCCTTTGCCGAAAGGAGCGGCCCGCTCAAGCTCCTTCGCCAGGGCATAGACGGCCTGGCTGACGGGGAGCGGCGCGTCAACGCGGATTACCGGGGCGAAGTCCTCACAGCTCAGGGAGCAGCCGTCCTGAAGACGGTCCGTAAGCCGCTCTATATTCGGCAAGGGCAGGGTCATCCCCGCCGCCATTTTATGCCCGCCGAAGCGCGTGAAAAGCTCCCGGTGAGCGAAAAGCCCGGCGTACATATCATACCCCTCCACCGAGCGTCCGGAGCCTTTGGCGAAGCCACTCTCCGCCGCGTTGGTCAGCACGATTACCGGGCGGCAGATTTTGTCCTTGACGCGCCCGGCCACTATCCCGGCAATGCTTTCGTGGATTTCCGGGTTGTAGAGCACGACGACCTTCGCCTCCGCACCTCGCGCGGCCTCGTATTGAGCGACGGCGGCTTGAGCGGCTGAGGCGGTCATACTTTTGCGCCGCTCGTTCAGCGCGGACAGCTCCGCCGCCGTTTGCCGGGCTTTTTCGCCGCCCGGGCCAGTCAGCAGGCGCAGGGCCAGAAACGCGCGGGCCAGCCGCCCGGCCGCGTTCACGCACGGGCCGATTATAAAGCCCGCTTCGTATTCCGTTATTTTTTTGACGCGCTTTTCCTCAAGCAAGGCTTTCAGGCCGGCGTTAACCGGCCCGCCTCCGGAAAGCGCCCCGTTCAGGCTGTCCAGGCCGTTTTTGACTATAATCCGGTTGTCTCCGGTTAAATCGACAATATCGCATACGGCGGCCACCGCGGCCAGCTGCAAAAACTCCTCCAAGAGATTCGCGCCGTCATAGCCCATAAATTTGAACAGCTCCGCGACGAAGCGATAACACAAAGCCGCCGCGCACATCTCCTTAAAGGGCAGGGGGCAGCCCGGCTGTTTCGGGTCGATAAGCGCGTCCGCCGGGGGTATTTCGCCGCCCGCCTCGTGATGGTCGACGACGATTACCTCAAGCCCGAGGCCCTTGGCTATGGCGATTTCCGGCGCGGCGGCGATTCCGTTGTCGCAAGTTATAAGCAGGCTGGCCCCTTTAGCCGCCAGGAGGCGCACGGCGGCCTCGTTCAGGCCGTAGCCCTCCCGCTCCCGGTCGGGTATGTAACAGGCGCAGGAGCCGCCGAGCGCCCGCAGGGCCTTAAAAAGCACCGCCGACGAAGCCACCCCGTCCACGTCGTAATCCCCGTAAATAATAATTCGGCGCCGCTCCCCGACCGCGCGCGCGGTTAATTCAAGCGCCGCCGCCAAGCCCGCCGCGCGCGTGAAATCAGTCAGACGCGAAAGCTCCGGATTGAGGAAATCCTCCGCTTCACGGACGGTTTTTACGCCCCGGTTGAACAAAACCCGCGCCGTAACGGGGCTGACGCCGGTTTTTTCGGAAAATTCGGCAAGCTCGGCGGAGGAAGCCGCGCAGCCGCGAAGGAGCCATTTTGATTTGGGCATAGTTATCCTCTCTCTAAAAAGGGTGAGACGACCTCAAGCCCCCTTCTTGCTCGGTGTTTTTTGGCGCTTCCCCGCGTTTGCGTTCGCTATTTTGGCTCCGCCCAAAAAGCTGTCGCAAACGCTCGTGACCGCGCCAAAAAGCCTCCTTCTTGCCCGGTGTTTTCACTCTATATATTATACTCGTTCCCCCGCGTTTTTCAAGCCTTTTCAACTTATTTCCAGTATAACCCGCCGCCTCCGGGAAAAAATAACTTTACGACACAAACAGGGGGTATTTCGGAGGGATTTTATTGCTGAACAACAAGGTTGAGATATGCGGCGTAAACACGGCGAAACTGCCCGTGCTCAAGGCCGCCGAGAAAAAGGAGCTGTTCGAGCGAATCTTAAACGGCGACCGGGAGGCGCGGGAGGAATACATTTACGGCAATCTGCGGCTTGTCCTCAGCATTATACAGAAATTTTCAAACCGCGGCGAATATATCGACGATATTTTTCAGGTGGGCTGTATCGGCCTGATTAAAGCTATTGACAACTTTGACGTAAGCCACGGCGTGCAGTTTTCGACATACGCCGTGCCTATGATTATAGGCGAAATCCGGCGATACCTGCGGGACAACAACTCCATTCGCGTTTCGCGCTCCCTCCGGGATATGGCGTATAAGGCGCTCCAGGTCAAGGAAAAGCTGACCGCGAAAAACTCCAAAGAGCCGACTGTCGAGGAAATAGCCGCGGAGCTGAACGTGCCGAAGGAGGAGGTCATTTTCGCGCTCGACGCTATTCAAGACCCGATTTCCCTGTTCGAGCCGGTTTATCACGACGGGGCGGACGCGGTGTTCGTTATGGACCAAATCTCCGACGATAGAAACGGCGACGCGAGCTGGCTTGAGAACCTCTCCTTGTCCGAGGCGCTCAAACGGCTCAACGAGCGGGAAAAGCACATACTGAGCCTCCGCTTTTTCGAGGGCAAGACGCAGATGGAGGTGGCCGGGGAAATAGGGATTTCCCAGGCGCAGGTCTCCCGCCTTGAAAAAAGCGCGCTGAAAAATATGAAAAAATATATTACTTAAAAACTAAACGGCGTAAATTCATAAAGCGCCCAGAACAGAACGAAGGCCCCGACGACGGCGGCGGCCAGCGCGTTCCAGAATATTCCGATCAGGCTCATAAAGAAGGCGGCGGAGGTGTTCGCGCTATGTTTGCGCAGCGTCGCCAGAATAAGCCCGACGACCGCGCAGGGCAGGCCTATTACAGGTATGGCCACGCCGATTATTGAAAGCGTCAGCGAAGCCGGGTCAAGCGGCTTTTTCTCCGGCGGTTTTTCGCTGGTGAAGCGGGGTTCAAACGGGTCGGGCTGATTCATAGGAGCCTCCTTAAGTTTTTGAATATTCCGCGGTTAACCCATATTCCGGCAGGAAATCATAAAAAACAAGATCAGCGCCATGCCGATCACAATAGCGATAGCGCGGAGGAGCAGACCCGTGGCGGATATAATCAGCGCCGCTAAGGTGTTGTGGGTTTTGCGCCGGAGAATAGCCACGATAATCCCGGCGGTGTAACACATAAGGGCGGCGAAGGATAAAAGACGGCCCACAAAGTGGCCGCTGGCCGGGATCAGCACGTAATTGAGAAAGTCGGAAACCAAGGCGAGCAGCGCAAGCGTCAGCGAAACCGGGTCAACCGGCTTTTTCTCCGGCTTTGGCGGCGGCGGGTTAAATTCGTTGGGGTCCATATATTCTCCTTAAAATAGCCGCTTCTTCGCGTTTTCGCTCGAGGGCCGCCCCCAAGAAGGGGGCTTTGGATTGTCTAAATCCTTTTAGACAATCCAAAACACCGAGCAAGCGCGCCGCGCGCGGATTGTATTCGCCGCCCTTCGGGCGCTTCGGATATTATTCAAGCGGGTCGCGTTCGCCGGAGGTGTAGGGTTCGAGGTCCGCAAGCGTGCCGTGTACGGAGCATTTCGCTTCGACCCCTGGGTCTCCGTAGTCCCCGTCCTTTTTTTCGCGCGGGCGCAGGCTGTATTCGCCGCCCTTCGGGCACTCCCGCAATTCCTGCAAATCTCCATCTTCAACAAGGTCCGCCGGAGACGAAGGGTATTCCTCGTGCTTCGCGTAATAAACCATCGAAGCGGACTCAAGCATCCGCAGGTGAGACTCGCAGACGTTATCCTCAGCTTGCGAACGGTACTCCGCGAAGCGCGGAAGAATCAGCGTCGCGGCGTAAGAGAAAAAAAGAATGGAAAAAGCGCAAAGAACGCAGCCGATAATCCCAAGTACGAAAGCCGCCGTCGTTTCGCGCTCCCGCTTTCTTTTGACCGCCAGTACAAGCCCGATTATGGCGCAGGGCAAGATACCCGGAAATACCCCGAGTATAGACAAAATAAGCGACGCGCTGTCAATCCGTTTTTTGCCTTTGTCCATATTTTCGGGGTTCGGGTTCCCGTTTTCATTTAAGTTCCAGTCGTCGTTCATAGGCCGGGCGGCCCCCTTTCTTGTAAATTATACGTCCGCGCGCGAAAAATGTCAATATAACGCACGCGAGAAGTGTTAATATAATATGTCCATCATTTCCGTTATTTTGCTGACGCCCAGAAGCTCCATATCCTTTTTGCCGGACGTGTTTTTCCCCATATTGGCGGAGGGCAGGACGCACCGGCGGAAGCCCAGTTTGCGCGCCTCGGCCACGCGCTTATCGGCGTTCGTCACTCCGCGGACTTCTCCGGTCAGGCCGACTTCTCCGAAAATTACCGTGTCTGCGGGCACGGCCGCGTTTTTGAAATTGCCCGCCGTGGCGGCGAGAACGGCCAAATCCGCCGCCGGCTCCATTATTTTAAGCCCGCCGGCTATGTTCACGTAGCTGTCGTAATTTCCCAAGGCTATTCCGGCGCGCTTTTCAAGCACCGCCAGCAGCATAGCCACGCGGTTATAGTCCATGCCGTTGGCCGTCCGGCGCGGCGCGGGGAAATTGCTGTACGCCACTAGAGACTGCACCTCCGTCAGAAGCGGGCGGCTGCCCTCCATAGTCGCCGTGACGACCGAACCCGGCACGCCCGCGCTCCGGCCGGAGAGCATATATTGCGACGGGTTTTTGATTTCCTCAAGGCCCGTCCCGCGCATTTCAAACACGCCGATTTCCCCGGCGGGTCCGAAGCGGTTTTTGACCGAGCGGATAACGCGGTATCCGGCGTGGCGCTCCCCCTCGAAGTAAAGCACGGTGTCCACCATATGCTCAAGGATTTTCGGGCCGGCCAGGCCGCCGTCCTTCGTGACGTGGCTGACGAGAATGACGGGCGTGCCGCGCGTTTTGGCCGCGCGCATAAAAAGGGAGGCCGCGCCGCGCACCTGAGACACGCTGCCCGTTTGGGAGGCGGATTCGTCGCTGTATACCGTTTGTATGGAATCAATAAGTATTATGTCGTTTTTGCCGGCCGCGTGTCTGTTTTCCATAACCGCCAGAATTGACTCAAGGTTGTTTTCGGATAATACCGACAGCCCGTCCGTGGTTATGGACAAGCGGTCGGCGCGGAGCTTAATCTGGCGGGCGGACTCCTCTCCGGAGACGTAGAGCGTGTCAGCGCCGGCTTTGCCCAATTTATCACAAACCTGGAGGAGGAGGGTGGATTTGCCTATGCCCGGCTCGCCGCCGATTAAAAGCAGGGACCCCTCGACAATCCCGCCGTTGAGGACCCGGTCAAGCTCGCCTATACCGGTGGGGGTTATGATTGGCCCGGCGGCGCCGTCTATCTCGGAAAGGCGAACGGGCGCCGCCGCCGAAAAAACGGCGCCGCCGGATTTGCGGGCGCCGCCCGGGGAGGAGGCTTGAACCGTCCGCTCCTCGTAGGTGCTGAACAGCCCGCAGGCGGGGCAGCGCCCCACCCACTTGAGCTGCTCCTTGCCGCACTCGGAGCAGATGTAGGTAGTTTTGGGTTTTGGCATAGCCGGGGCCTCCTCAGTCCGGTAAATCCGCTAAAAACAACGCCTGGCTCGCGAAGGGTCGCGCCGTTAGATATTGAAATAAAAATAACGCTTGATTTCCTGGAAATAGTATACTATAATTAAAGTAATATGTAAAGAATTATAGGGAAGGCTATTCCCTCGCGCGGGGCCGCAATGGTTTCGACGGGGGCGCGAAGCCGTAAAACAGCCATCTGAGGCGGGAGTCCTCATTAAAAGCCCACCGTTTATAAAATAAACGACAACGATTATTCAGAACTCGTAGCGGCTTAATCGCCGTTGCCGTCGGACCCCGTTTTCCTGTTACGGGACAATCCGGCGCCGACTAAACAGGGAACTTCCGCGCCGACGCCCGTAAGCGCGGAAAGATCTTCGGGATACCGGGGCCGGAAGCCCGCCGTTTGGCGTCCGGCTGAGGGAATCTTAAACATACGGCTGTGATGGGAGAAGTTTTCGGAAGAGCGTTTTCGGACAGGGGTTCGATTCCCCTCGGCTCCAGTTGATTGGAACAAAAACAAACCACGAGCCGATTATCGTCGGCGGTGGTTTGTTTTTGTTTTAATCAACCGCCGGACGATACGGCGGCGGACAAGGAGGAGGCTTGGGTTGTCTAAATCTTTTTAGACAACCCAAAACACCGGGCGGCGCGAGGCGATTTTTAGTACCCTCCGTCCACGTCTATAACCGCGCCCGTAATATACGCCGCGCCCGCCCCCGCCAAAAACAGCGCCGCTTCGGCGACCTCCCCAGGCAGGCCGAACCGGCACAGCGGGATTTCCTCAATCAGCGCGGTTTTTTCGTCAGACAACAAGAAAGCGTTCATATCGGTATCAATAACGCCGCAGGAAACAGCGTTTACGCGAACTCCCGACGGCCCGGCTTCTTTTGCGAGCGCCCTCGTGAAAGCGTTCACGCCGCCTTTTGACGCGCTGTAGGCCGCTTCGCAGGACGCGCCTCGCCGCCCCCAGACCGAGGAGACATTTATAATCGCGCCGCCTCGCCGCCGGAGCATCGGCGGCAGAGCCAACGCGCACATATTCATCACGGAAATCAAGTTGACGTTTATGACCCGCGAGTAATCCTCCGGGCGCATTTCGTGAAACAAGCCCACGTAAGATACGGCGGCGTTATTCACCAGCACGTCCACGTCGCCGAAGTTTTTCTCCGCATACGAAAAAAGCCGCGCGCATTCCGAATATTCCGCCACATCCGCGGACAAGCCAACCGCTTGGCCTCCGCCCAGGGCGTTCAGTTCGCGGACGACAGCCTCAAGCCGCTCCTGGCTGGTAAGGCAGTTCATAACAACGTTATGCCCCGCGCGGACAAACCGCTCCGCGACGCTCCGCCCTATCCCGCGTGAGGAACCCGTCACAAGCGCGTTCATATTTTAGCGTCAAAGCCCCCGCCAAGCGAAAGCGCTCCGCCGGAAACTTTTTCCGGCTGTTCCTTAGGCTGCGTTTTTGTGACGGTGCGCGTTTCGCCTCCGGCCGCGTACACGCGCCCGCACTCCGGGCAAACGGCGGTGCGCAGGGAAATTGAGTTGCTCACGACCTTTTTGCCCTCGCTCTGCGCCTTCGCCGCCTCGCGCGAAAAATGTTCCCGCTCGTGGGAATAAACGGCGCTCACGGACTCGGCGGGGCTGATCGTCCCCGGAGCCTTAAAAGACACGCCGGGGTCGTCCGATCCGTCTTGATAACGGCGGTTTTTACAGGTCTGACACTCTCCTTGGGCGTCCGTCTCCGTCGCTTTTTTCTGCTTCACGCCAACATCCGTTTTTTCGGCGGCGGCGTTCTCCATAGCGGGGTTGTACTGCGGCTTGTCCGCGTAATTAAACTGCTGATAGTTTTGATGATTGCTAATCGGCGCGATTTCCATAAACACCTCTTATTTTTTAGTTTTATAAAATCCTGAAATCCGGCTATAAACGTCAAAGGAGGCGGCTTTTTTGGCGGATCAACTTGCCCGCCCGGTTCTTAACTCGAAGGCGTGTTTAGTGTTCGCGCGGATTTAGGCGCGAACACTGCGACGGAGGGCCAGCAAGCGGAGCTTGCGAGAGGGCGGCAGCGCCTAAAAAACGCTGAGCGGCGCTTTTTCGAGTTACGCCCCTGTCGAGCCGAAACCGCCCGCGCCTCGCTCACTCCCCGGCAGTTCCGGAGCTTCCTCAAGCTCCGCCTGGACGACTTGCGCAATCACGAGCTGGGCCACTCTGTCGCCTTTTTTGACGGTGAATGGTTCTTTCCCGTGATTTATCATAAGCGCCTTGATTTCCCCGCGATAACCCGCGTCGATTGTTCCCGGCGAATTGAGCGTCGTCACGCCGTATTTGAACGCCAAGCCGCTTCGCGGACGCACCTGCGCCTCGAAGCCGTCCGGCAGGGCCAGAGCCACGCCCGTCGGGATAAGCGCCCACTCCCCCGGGCCGATTGTCGTTTCGGCGTTCGCGCATAAATCAAGCCCCGCGTCGCCCTGATGAGCGCGCGCAGGTAAAACGGCGGTTTCGTCAAGTTTTTTCACTTTAATCGTCATACCTAACCTATCGCGCCGAGCAGGATCTCCTCCGCGGCGTTTTTCTCAATATTATGGGAAACGGCTATTTCGCTTACTATTATCTGTTTAGCGGTGGTCAGCATTTTCTTTTCCGCGCCGGAAAGCACTTTTCCGCGCTCTTTCTGGGATAAATCGCGGAAAACGGCAAAAATCTCCGGCAGGAGGCCCGACTTTATGCGCTCCATATACCGCCGGTTCTCCGGCTCTTCGCCGCAGCGCCCGGAGAGCAGAATCCCCGTAATCTCCTCTTTTGGATAGACGGGGCGAATCCCGCAGGTTTCCGCTTTTTCGACGGAAACCTTAATCTGCAGGCTCTGCACGAGAATGTTTATAACGTAATACCAAGCCGAACCTAGTTCCTCCAAGTCCTCAATTACCCCCGCGCCGTACATCGGGTAAACGACCTTATCGCCTTTGCAGAACATATAAACCACCGCTTCCGTAGATTAATGACGCGAACGCCCTTTAGTAAATATCTACATTATAATGTATCCGCCCGGAAATGTAAATAGTTTCCGCTGAATTTTTAATCAAATTCTAATCTTTCTCCGCGCGCCTCGCTCCGCCTCGCCGAATACTATACAAAAAAGGCGCCGGGGGCTTTATTATGTGTGGAATAGCAGGGTTTTGCGGCTACAAAGAAGATTTTACCTTAAGCTCAAATAAATATACTGAAATACTGATAAATATGCGAGAGACTCTTCGCCGCAGAGGTCCCGACGAATCCGGGGAACTCCTCGAACCCCACTGCGGCCTGGCGCATTCCCGCCTTTCCATAATCGACCTGGCTAACGGGCGGCAGCCTATGACGAAAGGCGGATTTACCATAGTCTACAACGGCGAGATATACAACGCGGCGGAGCTTCGCCGGGAGCTTGCCGATATGGATTTTTCAACAAAAAGCGACACCGAGGTTATCCTGAACGCCTATATCCGCTATGGAAGCGCCGCCGCAGAGCGTCTTAACGGTATTTTCGCCTTCGCGGTGTGGGACGGTCTGCGGCTTGCCCTCTGCCGCGACCACGCGGGGATAAAGCCCCTGTTTTACAGTGTCCTGGGCGACAGGCTCGTGTTCGGCTCGGAAATAAAGGCGCTTTTCGCCTATCCGGGAATCGCGCCCGCGATCGATAAAGACGGGCTTTGCGAAATATTCGCCATATCCCCGGCGAGAAGCCCCGGATGCGGGGTTTTTAAGGGCGTCAGCGAAATCCCGCCGGGACATTTCGGCGTGTACGGCCCGGACGGATTCCGCCTGACGAAATACTGGGACGTGTCCGCCCGCCCGCATACGCATAATTATTCAGAAACCGTCGAAGCCGCGCGCTTCCTCGTCACCGACGCCATAAAGCGCCAGCTCGTCTCAGATGTGCCGGTGTGCTGTTTTCTGTCCGGCGGAGTGGACTCAAGCCTTACAACGGCGGTCGCGGCGCGGGAATTGCCTGAAATAAACACTTTCGCTTTTGATTTTGAGGGCAACGGCGAATTTTTCAAGGAAAGCGCGTATATCCCCTCCCGTGACAACGATTTCGCGCGGGAAATGGCCGAATACGCGGGGAGCCGCCACACGGAGCTTACCTGCCGCACCGCCGATATGGCGCTGGGGCTGTTTGAGTCCGTGCGCGCCAAAGATCTTCCGGGTATGGCCGACGTGGACTCGTCCCTGCTGTGGTTTTGCGGCGAGGTGGCGAAAAGCAATAAGGTGGCGTTAAGCGGGGAGTGCGCGGACGAAATCTTTGGCGGCTATCCTTGGTTCCACAGCCGCCTGGCCTTTGAAACCCCCGCTTTCCCTTGGAGCGCGGCTTTGGATTTCCGCGAAAGCCTGCTTTCCGGAGATTTGCTCGGGGCCATAGACCTCGACGGCTACGCGCGAAGCGCTTACGAAGCCGCAGCGGCCGAAACTCCCCGCCTTCCCGGCGAACCGCCGGAGGAGGCCCGCCGCCGCGAAATAGCCTATCTTAACCTGAAATGGTTTATGACGACGCTCACCGACCGGCTGGACCGGGCCTCGATGCGCGGCTCTCTCGAGGCCCGGGTACCCTTCGCGGACTTCCGGATAATAGAGTACGTTTTCAACGTCCCGTGGGAAATCAAATGCCGCGGGGGAGAGGTCAAACACCTGCTCCGCGCGGCGGCAAGGGGGTTTTTGCCCGATTCGGTGCTTTCGCGCAAAAAAAGCCCGTATCCGAAAAGCCACAACCCGCTGTATCTCTCCCTTCTGCGGGAATACGCCGAGGAAGCCATAGCCGCTCCGAATAACCCCCTGTTTGACCTTGTGGATAAGGAGAAATTCGCGCGGTTCGTCCGAGGCGACGCTTTGGCCGCCGCCGACAAACCGTGGTTCGGCCAGCTTATGGGCGCGCCGCAAATGGCGGCGTATCTGCTTCAGGTGGGGTTCTGGCTCAAAGAGTATAATGTAAAAATAGACTTATAGAACGATTACGTTAAAAAGCCGCGACTTCCCGACGCGGCTTTTTAACGTAAAAAAATGTAAAGCATACTTGACATTTATAAAAATAAGCTATATACTGTAATGGAAAGTTAACTTTACATCACATCAACGCAAGGGACTGACGCCATGAAAAATCGCTTGGAGGAAATCCGCAAGCAGCGCGGACTGCGTCAGGAGGAGCTGGCGGAGGCGCTTCTCGTCTCCCGCCAGACAGTCGGCTCGCTCGAAAACGGGCGATACAACCCGTCTATCCTGCTGGCGTTCAAAATCGCCCGATATTTCGGGATGTGCATCGAGGACATATTTATTTACGAGGAGGAAAATTAAATGAAAAAACAAGCGTTCAACATCGCAATCTGCGCCGCCGGCCTGGTCTGTATGGCCATAGGCATTACCCTTTCCGCGAAGGAAAACGCGGGCGTTTTGAAAAACATACCCCACTTGCCCGGCCTGCTCACCAGCCTTAGCTTCGGCGCGCTTTTCAGCGGCCTGCGGAGGGTCCGGCGGTGCCGCGCCCTGAGCAAAGACCCCCGGGCGGCCAAAGAATTTGAAATCGCGGCTAAAGACGAACGCAACGCCGCAATCCGCGACAAGGCCAAAGCCCAGGCGTTCGACTTTATGCTGGCAGCTTACGCCGCGATGCTTATGCTCCTGCTCTTAACGAACGCCGAAACCTTCGCGCTGGGCGTATTAACGATCGTATACTTGCTTTTCATAGCCATTTACGTTTACTGCGCCTCAAAATATCAAAAGAAAATGTAAGCGAACCGGGTCCGGGTAAAGCGCCGGATTTGGCGGAGGGTTATTTTCCCCACTCCGCCGCCCCGCCGTCTTTGGTAAACTTATCAAGCACCGCCTTAACGTCAAACCCGGTCATTTCGTTCATAGCGTCCATAGTGGCGGCCAGGGTCCTGGTCACGGTTTCGGGGATTCTCATCACTCCCTTGCCGCCGTCCGTCCCGCTGTCCCACACGACCATTTTATCTATGCCGCGGATAGGCTCCGCCACGTTCCGCGCCATTTCCGGCAAGACTTCTATAATCATCTGGATAACCGCCGCCTCGCCGTACTGAGCGTAAGCCTCGGCCTTTTTGCGCATACCGGCGGCCTCCGCCTCCAGCTTCAGGCGGACGGCCTCCGCCTCCGCCTCGCCTTTAGCTTTGATTATGCCGGCCTCTTTAAGCCCGATTGCCTCTATTTGATAGGCTTGGGCGGCGGCTTCAAGTTTTTTCGCCTCGGCTTCGGCGGCGGCGCTCATTTTCTTCGCCTCGGCCTGGGCCTGGGCGTCTAGCTTGCGGGCTTCGGCGGCGGCCTCGGCTTCTTTTATAGCGCGGATTTTGCCGGCCTCCGCCCGAAGCTCCGCCTCCCGGCGGGAAGCCTCCGCCGGGTTAATCACCGTTTCCTCAAGCTCCCGCTTTTTCGCGTCGGCCTTGGTCTGCGCCAGCTCGATATTCTTGCGCTCCTTGGCCACCTCCACCTCCATCTGCTCGGCGGCTATGCCCTGGTCGCGCTGCTGCCGGAGCATCTCCGCGTCGGCGTTCGTGTCGATAATATTCTTTTTCATTATGTTCTGCTGAATCTCGTAGGCCGCGTCCGCGTCCGCCTTAGCCGTTTGGGATTCTTTGAGGTAAAGCGACTGTTTAACCTCTTTGTTTTTCTCCGCTTCGGCAATCTCCGCTTCGGAGCGGAGGCGGGCTTCCTCCCCCTGCTTATTGGCCTCGGCTATTTTCACCTTTGCGTCCCGGTCGGCCTCGGCTTTGGCGATGGCCGCGTCCTTTTTGACGGCGGCGATTCTCGGCGCGCCGAGCGCCTCAAGGTATCCGTTCGCGTCCGTTATTTCCTTTATGGTGAAGGCTATAAGCTCGAAGCCCATCGCGGCCAGGCTTGAGTCCGCCACGTCCCGCACTTGCTGAGAGAACGCCTCCCTGTCCTTGTAAATTTCCTCGACGGTCATTTTGCCGACTATTTCGCGCAGCTTTCCCTCAAGGACGTTGCTCACCGTGTCCTTAACGCGCTGGATTGTGGAGGGCTCGCTCCCTGTGTAAAACTGCTCCATCGCGGAAAGTATGCTGTCTTTGTCGTTTTTAACCTTTATCACGGCCACTCCGGCGGCGGTTATGGGCACGCCCTGAATGGTCATAGCGCCCGTGGTGTTGATATTCAGCGGGGTATTCTCAAGCGAGATTATGTCCATCCGCTCCAGAATCGGGATAATAAGCGTGCCTCCGCCGGAGATGACCCGCTTGCGCAAGCCGGTCACTACGCCCGCCTTGTCCTGAGGGATTTTTTTCCACATTGACATAATGGCCGACAGTACGACTATCACCCCGACCACGCCCAGAATTACCGGCAAATACGCCTGAAGCTCAACCATTTTCAAACTCCCCCTCAACTTTATTATCCTTATTACCGCCGCTGTCGAGGCCGCCTATGGCGGCGACGACCGCCCGGCTGCCGCTAAAATCCACTATGCGAACCTCCGCGCCCTGCTCAAAGCGCCCCTGGTCCGCGGAGCGCGCGGCGTAAATGGCCCGGCCGCTCCGCCCGGTCACCTGCACCGCGCCCAGGCCCCCTTCCGGGATAGCCTCTATGACCGGGGCCGTCTGGCCGATAATGTCGTTTAAGTCGCTGGCGAAGTTTTTCGCGCGTTTCATCGGCAGGACAAGCCCGTTGTGCAGCAGGAGCATAACCGCGTACCCCGCCGGCAGCGCTATGAGCCAGACGGCCTCCGGGTTCAGGCCCGAGAGCCTTGTCAGGCTTTCCCCCACCGAACCTGTCGCCACAAGCATTGAGCACCACAAAAGAGGCGACGCCGGCACGAAGGACAGCCCCGCGTCCCCGCAGCTCGCCTCGTGCGCGAAATCCCCCGCGCCGTCAAAATGCGCCAGGTGCAGAAGCCCGTCAAGCCCGCCGAACAGCGCGGACAGCGCCAGCGACGCCCCCGGCACGGCTATCCCGATAACAAGCATAAGCATAAAAACAGACATACCCCCGCCCCCTTTTTACTTAAATCAATATTATTATACTATAAATCAGCTAAAATTTCAACCCTCCGCGCAAGGAGGGGGCTTGAGCTGTCTGAATTTTTTTAGACAAGCTCAAACGCCGAGCAAGGAGGGGAGCCGGGCGCCGCCTAAAAAGATTTGGACGACGAAAAGCAAAAACGCTATAATTAAAGTTAAGGGGGAGTTTGAAAATGTCTGAAGTTTTTAGCTAAACCCGAACACCGGGCGAATTCAATGACGATACGAATCAAGCGCGCCCGTCCTTATGGGAGGGCGGAAATAAGCCGCACGATTTTTGACCGGTCCTTCCCTTCCGCGCTTTCCGCGCCGGAGCTTACGTCAAGCGCGTGAGCCGACGAGTGCAGAAGCGCGGTTTGCGCGAGGTTCTCGGGCGTTATCCCTCCCGCGACGAAATAAGGGACGGTTAGTTCACTTTTTATTCGTTCAATAAGGCCGTGGTCGGCGGACTGGCCGCTGCCGCCGCGCTCCCCCTCTTTATAAGCGTCAAACAGGATAAAATCCGGCTTCGCGGCTATCGCGGCGCGGAGCGCGCGGAGGTCTTTCGTCCGCGCGGCGCGGATAATCTTAAGGTCCGGCGCGGCGGCGCGGATTTTCTCCGTATACGCCTCGTCCTCGTCTCCGTGGAGCTGAACCGCGTACAAGCCGCAGCGCCGCGCGGCTTCAAGGGCTTCCGCCGGCGGGGCGTTGACAAAAACGCCCACCGGCAGAATCTCCGGGCTTAAGGCCGCGATAAGCGCGGCCGCCTCCGCCGTCTCCACTTTCCGGCGGCTTTGCGCAAAAACAAAACCCGCGTATCTGGGCTTAAGCTCGTTCAAAATCTCAATTTCGCGCGGCTTTGTGATTCCGCAGATTTTTATTTCCATTATATCCCACCGAAAAGCTCGTTAAAGCCCCCGCCGCGCATAAGGGCCTCGCCCACCAGCACGGCGTCCGCGCCGCTTTCCCGCAGGAAACGCGCGTCCTCCGCCGTCTTTATGCCGCTTTCGGCCACGCGGACGTATTCATCTCCGGGAATCAGCGAAAACAGCCGCGCCGACAAGCTCAGGTCAACGGAAAAATCCCGCAGGTCGCGGTTGTTCACTCCTATCACGCTTGCCCCCGCCGCCACGCACGCCTCCAGCTCCCGCTCGTCGTGGGCCTCCGCCAGTACGCAGAGGGAGAGCGCTTCGGCGATTTTCACATATTCCCGCATTACGGGCGGCGGCAGGAGCGCGGCGATTAAAAGCACCGCGTCCGCGCCCAGCGCCCGCGCGTGGTAAATCTGAAAAGGGTCAAGGACAAAATCCTTCCGGAGGAGGGGAAGGGCGATTTCCCGCCGGATTTCCGACAGATATTCGTTCGCGCCAAGAAAAAACCGCTCCTCCGTCAGGACGGAGACGGCGTCGGCCCCGCTCCGCTCATAGGCGGCGGCGGTCTCCGCGGGCCGAAAATCCGCGCAAATAACGCCCTTGGAGGGGGACGCCTTTTTCACCTCGGCGATTACGGAAATTTTCTCCCGCTTCAGCGCCGCCCGGAAATCCAGCGCGGGGCGTGATATTTTTTCGGCCTCCGCCTTGGCGCGCGGATACGCGGCCTTCTCCGCTTCCAATTGTATTTTTCTGGCTTGCGTTATGTCGTCTAAAATCATCGCGTCAGTCCTCTATAATGTAGTCTGAAAGTTCCGCGTTCTCGCGGCTGCGGGTCTTCCAGGGGAAAAGCTCCCTGCGCTCCGCCGGCGCGCAATAGCGGCACAAATAGTGGGGGTTATCTATAATTTTATTTATCTCGTATCCCGTCAGCTGGGTCTTGTGCAGGTCTATAAACGCCTGGCCGACGCTCAGCCCGTCAAAATCCTCAAATTTCACGCCGAACCGCTCCTTTTAGAGATTTTCAAAACCGCTGTATCAGCCGATTACCTTTGATTTACAGGCTTCGGCGCATTTCCCGCAATTAACGCACTTAGCGTAGTCCGTCGAGGCAAGGAAATTTTCCACGCGCACCGCGCCGTATTCGCAGGCTTTCTCGCATAATTTGCACCCAACGCAGGAGAGGGAGCAGTTCGCCCGCGAGGTTTTGCCGTTGTCTCGCGAGGAGCAGAAAACGCGCGCCTCCGCCGAATACGGAAGAATCTCGATAATTCCGCGCGGGCAGGCGGCGGCGCACATCCCGCAGGCCGTGCATTTTTCCCGATGGACGACGCTTAGCCCGTCTTTCATCGTAATCGCGCCGAATTTACAGGCGGCGGCGCAGCTGCCCAGGCCGAGACAGCCGTAGGCGCAGCTTTTCGCCCCGCCCGCCGCCAAAGCCCCGGCGGCGGCGCAGTCGGCCAGCCCCTCGTATTTATAGTTATATTTGCAGACCTCCGTCGTCCCGCGGCACTTGACAAAAGCCACGCGCCGCTCGGGCGCTTCGGCGGAGGACCCCATTATCCCGGCGATAAGCTGGACGTTTTCGGCCTTCAGCGCGGGGCATTTCAAGGGGGAAAGCCCGTCGTTCACAATCGCGGAGGCCATCCCGTCGCACCCGGCGAAGCCGCACCCGCCGCAGTTCGCGGAGGGCAGAAGCTCCCGCACCGCGCCGACCCGCTCGTCCTCAAGAACCTTAAACTTAATCCCGGCGTAGCCGAGGCCCGCGCCGAAAAGCAGGGCCAGCGCGCCCAAAACGCCCAGAGAAGCGAGAATAGTAAATGACATTTTGCGCCTCCTACAGTTTTATAAGATTGCTGAACCCCAGAAACGCGATGGACATCAGCCCCGCCGTAATCAGCGTTATGGGGAAATCCTGAAAGCAGGGCGGGACGTCGTTTCGCGCGGTGCGCTCCCGTATGCCGGCAAGGAGGGTTATGGCCAAAGTGAAGCCCAGAGCCGCGCCCACGCCGTTTATTATTGAGGTGAAAAGGCCGTACCCCGCCTCTTTATTGAGCACGGTCACGCCGAGCACGGCGCAGTTTGTCGTAATCAGCGGCAGGTATACGCCAAGCGCTTTATAAAGGGACGGGCTGGATTTTTTAATGAACATCTCCACTAACTGCACCAGCGACGCGATTATGAGAATAAACGCGATATTGTATAAAAATTCAACGTGAAGCGGGATAAGCGCGTAATTATACACCATATACGCGGCGGCGGAGGCTATCGCCATTACGAAGGTGACGGCCGCGCCCATACCGAGGGCGGTGTTCACCTTTTTGGACACGCCGAGAAACGGGCAAACGCCCAAAAACCGAGACATTACGAAGTTATTAACCAGAACCGCGCTCCAGAAAACAAGCATTGTCCGCATTACGTCTCCCCCCCCTCCTGTTTGCTTTTTCCGCCGCTCCTCAGGTATTTGAAGCCCGCCATTAAAAACGCCAGCGTAAAGAAGGCTCCGGGCGGCAGAATCATTATGATGGTGCGCGGAAAGGCCTCCGGCAGTACGGCGCGGTCAAAAAGCGCGCCCGCGCCCAGAAGCTCCCGTATTGAGCCGATTATAAAAAGCGCCCCCGTGAAGCCCAGGCCCATACCCAGCCCGTCAAGAAGCGAGGGCAGGACGCGGTTCTTCCCGGCGAAACTCTCCGCGCGCGCCAGAATAATGCAGTTTACGACTATAAGCGGAATAAATATTCCGAGCGCCTTATTGAGCGCGGGCGGCGCGAAGGCCTGCATCAGCAGGTCAACCATTGTCACGAAACTGGCGATTATTACGATATACGCGGGTATGCGCGCCTTTTCGGGAATAACCCGGCGCAGGAGCGATATCGCCACGTTCGAGCACATAAGCACCGCCGTCGTGGCCGCGCCCATACCCAGGCCGTTTATGGCCGAGGTCGTCACCGCCAGCAGCGGGCACATACCTATAACCTGCACAAACGTGGGATTTTCGTTAATTATGCCGTTTTTAACTATCTTTATCATCGGGCCGCCCCCCTTATAACGTCGTTATAGAAGCCCAGAGCCGCGTTTACGGCGTTTGTGACGGCGCGGGTGGTCAGGGTCGCCGAGGTTATGGCCACGATTTCATTTTCGGAGGGGGCCGTTTTGGTCACGGACAGCCTGCCGCTTTTGCCCTTATACTGGCCGGAAAACGCGGGTTTTTCCGCGTTCGCGCCAAGGCCGGGGGTTTCTCTTTGAGAAACGACTTTAACGCCGGTTATCGTCCCCTCCGGGTCGAGAGCGGTCATAACGCCGACCGCGCCCGAATATCCGCCGTAGCCTTCGGAGGAGGCGATGAAGCCTATGGTTTCTCCGTTTTTGACGGCGGCCAGCGCGTCGGTGACGTAAGCCACGCCGTCGCCCTGCGAAACAAGGTCTTTTACGGCGCGGGTCTCCCAAACGCCATCCGCGTTAAGAACAGCCGCCGCGTCCCGGCCGCCCAATAAGGCGTAGCCGAGCATTTTGCCGTTGACGTAAATTATTTCGCCGGAGGCAAACTCAAGCGGTTTAATGTCGGCGGAAACGCCCGCGCCCTCGCCGGTGAAGCCGCTGTTTGCGCCGCCGAAGTAAATTATTTCGCCGCCGGCCCCTTCGAACGAGGGCAGCGGCTCGAAGCCGTCCGCCTCGGGGATAAGCTCTTTCAGGGCGGCTTGCCTCTCGCGCTCTTTGGCGGCGGCTATGGGTTGTTTTGTCACCTCATAGGACGCGCCTACGCAGACCGCCGCCGCCGCCGCTATTATAAACAGCACGAGCGCGGGTTTTAAAATTTCTTTCATCAAAATACCTCCCTTGGCTTACCCGCTTTTTAACGCTTCTTGTGGCCGTAGACGCGAGGCTTAATTTTGTCAAGGAGCGGCACGGCGAGGTTCATCAGGAGAATCGAGTAGGAAACGCCCTCGGGATAGCCGCCGAAACTTCGTATAAGCGCGGTGAGCGCGCCGCAGCCCGCGCCCATAGCAAGCTGCCCGAGCGGGGAGACGGGGCTGCTGGAGTAATCCGTCGCCATAAAGAACGCGCCGAGCAGAAGGCCGCCGGTTAAAAGCTCATAGCCTGTGGGGCGGCCGAAAAACGCCGAAAACAGGGCGAAAACCGCGAGGTACGCGAAAGGAATCCGCCAGGAGACGACGCCCTTCGCCAAAAGATAGGCTCCGCCGATAATTAAGGCGATTGCCGAAGTTTCGCCGATACAGCCGCCAATGTGGCCCGCGGCGGCGTTAAAATAATCGACGCCCTGCGGGGTGAAGCCGCCCGCTTTGAGCCGCGCCAGCGGCGTGGCGGAGCTTACCCCGTCTATAACCCAGTTGGTCATAAGCGCGGGGTAGGATGCCAAAAGAAAGGCCCGCGCCGCCAGGGCCGGGTTCATAAAATTCTGGCCAAGCCCGCCGAAAAGCTGCTTCACGACGATTATGGCGAAGGCCCCGCCGACCGCGGGCAGCCACAGCGGGACTGTCGGCGGCAGGTTCATAGCGAGCAGAAGCCCGGTAACGACCGCGCTTAAATCCCTTATCGTGACGGGGCGTTTGGTTATTTTCTCAAACAAGTATTCAAAAAAAACGCACGACGCGACGGAGACGAGCATTGCCGCCGCCGCCCTCGGGCCGAAAGTATAAGCGCCCATGACGCACGCGGGCAGGAGCGCGATTATAACGTCGCCCATTATTTTTTCTATGTCGGCGTGGTCGCGCACGTGCGGCGTGCCCGTAACTAATAATAATTTATCGTTCTCATCGTTTTTCACGTTTTCGCAACCTCCCGCGCGGGCGCGTCCGCCTTTTTGCGGCGCTCCGCCATAACCGCGCGTTTAATCGTTCTTATGGACTGGGCCAGGTGCCGCTTGGAGGGGCAGACATATGAACAGCTCCCGCATTCCATACAGTCCATGCCGTTATTTTGTATAAACTCCCGCGTTTCTTTGGCCGTTGCGGCGGCGTTCAGCTCAAGCGGCATAAGCCCGAGCGGGCAGCGCTCCACGCATCTCCCGCAGCGTATGCAGGGGCGCTCGGAGTGGATTTTGACCTCGCCCTCGCCGAAACACAGAAACGCGGAGGAGGTCTTTATAATAGGCGCGTCAAGATTGAACAGGCACACGCCCATCATAGGCCCGCCGGATATAATTTTGGCGGGCGCTTGCTTAAAGCCGCCCATATGCTCGACAAAATCCCGGTAGGTCATGCCGAGGCGGACTTTGTAGTTGCCGAGCTTCGGCGCGCGGGACCCGTCAACGGTTACAATCCGCCGGATAAGGGGCCGCCCGCGCAGGACGGCGCGCTGCAGGGCGATTGTCGTGTCGGCGTTAAGGACGACCACGCCCGCTTGAGAGGGCAGACCGCCGGAGGGCACCTCCCGCCGGAGGATTGCCGAAATAAGCTGTTTTTCCGAGCCTTGCGGATATTTGGGCACGAGCACCGCCAGGCTTATCCTGTCCTCTTTTATTTCCGAGAGGAGCGCGTTCAGTTTGTTCACGGCGTCGGTTTTGTTGCTTTCTATGCCGATTATGGCCCGCGCCTCGGGAAAAAGCGTCAGCAGGACGCGGATTCCGTCAATCAGCCGCTCTGTTTCCTCAAGCAGAACGCGATGGTCGGAGGTGAGGTAAGGCTCGCACTCGGCGGCGTTTATTATCACGGCGCTGATTTTATCGCCAGGCGGCGGGGAGAGCTTGACGTGCGTGGGGAAGCCCGCGCCGCCCATACCGACAATCCCGGCCTCCCGCGCGATTGCCACTAGCTCCTGCCGGGGCATTTTTTTAATATCGTCAAGGGAGCGGCGCGTGAACTCGGCGGCGCGGTTTTCCCCGTCGTTTTCGATAAAAACCGCGTCGCAATAAAGGCCGGAGGGGGTCAGCGTCCGCTTGATTTCCTTGACGACGCCGGAGACGGAGGAGTGCACCGGCGCGGACACATACGCGTCGGAATCGGCGATTTTCTGGCCGAGAAGCACGGAATCCCCCGGAGAGACGAGCGCTCTGCACGGAGCGCCCGCGTGCTGCGAAAGCGGGTAGACCATAATTGAGCCGGGCTTGGGCTGCACGGTCTCTATGGGCAGGCCGGAGGTGGATATTTTTTTATCGTGAGGGTGTATGCCGTTCTTAAAAGTAAGGCGCAACCTTAAGACTCCTCCCTTATTTCGCGTATTCCTTCTTTTATATTGTCTTTGAGCCAGCGGGACACGTCCGGCGCGTCCAGCGGCGCTCCGTCAAGGGCCTCGGAAACCTCGAGCGTGTCAAGCTCGTAGGTTTCGCCGTTGAAGGTGTGTTTGTACCTGAAGCGTATTCCGGGGTTCATAAGTATTGTGAGGAAAACCGCCTCCGCCAAATCCCCCCACGGAGGGCGGTCGATATGGCTGTATTTCATAGAAGCCGTCAGGGTCGTGCCGGCTCCGGGCGCGCTGTTTATGGAGAGTTCGCCGCCGCAGGATTCGCAGGTCTGGCGCACGAGGGGTATCCCCAAGCCGACGCGCCGCGTCGTCCGGGAGGTGTGGAAGGGGTCGGACACATTGCGCAGGAACTCGGCGCTCATACCGCGCCCGTTGTCGGCTATGGTGAAGGAAAGGAGGTCCTCCTCCGTGTTTTCCTCAATCGTTATTTCTATAAAGTCCGCCTCCGCGCGGACGCTGTTCTGCGCTATATCCATAATGTTCATCGAGAGTTCTTTCATCATAATAAGCGAAGCTCCTTCCGCGCGGGCTTGGGCCTGGGGTTTATTCGGAATAAGCCACTCCGGAGGCGCCGGCCGCCGCGCTCCGCCAGGACACGAAGCCGTCGGCGTAGAAGCTGCCGTCGATTTTGGCGGCGGAGGAACCGGACACGGAGACGGCGTAAATCCGCCCGGGGGTTTCGCCGCTTCCGGGGGTGTAGGCGATGCTCTGGGTTATCAGCCCGTCCTTGAAGTCGCTGATATAGCGCGACGCGCCGGAGGTTTTGTATTTAACGGAAACGTCGAACGCCGGGCGGGAGCCTATGACGCTCGCCGCCGCGCCCGAAACGCCCGTGTACGGCGAGACGGAGACGGTAACGTCGCCGGTTTTGGCGGCGGCCTGGATTGCTTTGAGCGCCTCGTAGTCAAAGGCTGTTCTTTGCGTTTTCGTCTTGAGTTCAAGGCTCGACACGCCGGACTCAAGGAAAGTATAGAGCGCGGCCTGAGAAATAACCGCGTCGAAAGAGCGGACGCCGCTCTCCGTGTTTTCAACCGTCACGGCGATATTGCCGGCGGAGCTGTTCAGCTTGGCGCGGGCGACGGCGGTTTTGGCCAGCTCCGCCGAGACGTTCATCGTCAGCCGGCCCGACGAGTCGGGCGCGCCGCCCGCCGAGACAGTGCCGCGCGCGGCCGACGCCTCCGACGGGGAGGCGTACGACGGGGGGCTGTAGCTGATTTGCGGCGCGTCTTTCGGTTTATACCAGCTGTCCACGTCGGTCGAGCCTGACGAGCCGGCGGAATTTTCGCCGGCGTCCGCCGAGCCGTCGCGCCGGAAATTCGCCGTGACCGTCACCGCGCGGTAGGGCATGGTGAACGAAATCCGCGTGTCCGTACTGAGGTTCGAGTTCCTCGGGGTGGCTCCGGAAACCGTCCACCCGTTAAAAACATAGCCCTTGTCAGGCAGGGCGGTAACGGAAATAACATCGCCGGGGTATCGCTTGCCGCTGACCGCGCCGGAGACCGCGCCTCCGGCGGAGGCGGAAACGTCCAGGCTGTAGCGCGTGCCGGAGTACGGATAGTTGGAATACGGGTAGTCGTCGCCGTACCACGGGTAATAACCGTCGGGATAGTATCCCGGATAATAGCCGTCAGGGTAATAGCCCGGATAGTAACCGTCGGGGTAGTAACCCGGATAGTAACCATCGGGATAGTAACCCGGATAATAACTGTCGCCGTACCAGGGGTAATCCGGGTAATATCCCCCGCCGCTGTATTCAGATACATAAACCCGCGCGACGCCGTATTTGGTAAGGTCGTTCATCGAGCGCGCTATGACGGTGAGGTAGGCCTCCGTCTCGTCGTCGGCAATGTAGAGATAGCCGCGCTGGTCAATCGAGCTTCGGCTGTCCCGGGGGTAGATTTCCCAGAAGATATAGTCGGAGGAAGCCCAATCGCTCCCGGTGGTGGCGGTGAAGCGGCAATGATAGCCCAAAGGCAGGTTTACCGAAGCCGGCGAAACTATTACGCTTCCGTTTGAAACGGACGTTCCGCCGTTATATACGGGGCGGTTTGAGCTGTTCCAGTCGCTGGCCCAGCCGGCGGGCCTGGAGGACACGTTCACGTTTATGGTCAGCGCCGTGCAGCCGCCGAAAGCCTGGCTGTCAATAACGGTAACGCCGGAGGGGATGTTTATCGCGCTCAGGCGGTAATCCCCGTAGAAAGCCCGCTGGCCGATTGAGGTAAGGCTCGCCGGCAGGGTTATGGACCGGAGGTTTATGCAGCTTTGGAACGCGGCCGCGCCCACGCTCGTCACCCCCTCCGGGAGAGAGACCGAGTTAATGGCCGAAGCGCCGTGAAAGGCGGAGTCTCCAATAGCGGTGACGGCGTAGGTGACGCCGTCCTTGACGACCGTCGCGGGGACGGAGAGGGCCGTGCCGGAAAAGCCGGCGTTGGCGGCGGCGCGAACCGAGCCGGCCGACCCGCTTTCCGCCGTGACGTAAAAATTAAGCCCGGAGCCGGAGTCGGTGAAAGTCTCCCCCACCGCGGCCCAGACTCGGGCGCGCGCCGCGGACGCCAGCGCGAGAACCAGAAAAACCTGTAAAAACGCCTTTGATAATTTCAGCTTCATAAAAAAGCCCCCCTGAATTCATTAAATGTAATACCTTATATTATACATTAAATTAATTATTTTTCAAGAAGATTTTTTAGACGAACCGCCCTTTATTTAAATTAAACGAAACTTTTTTGAAATTTGCGCTTGACTATTTTTTCTCTTGTGTTATAATGTATTCCGGAAGTGTTTTTTGCGGATGTGGCGGAATTGGCAGACGCGCACGGTTCAGGTCCGTGTGGGGGAAACTTCGTGCAGGTTCAACTCCTGTCATCCGCATAATTTTGCGCAACGGCGCGGCTCGGCGCGAACAAGCCGCGCCGTTGCGCGTTAAGACCAGGGCGGGCCGTTTCGGCCTCGGGAGGGGTTCTCGTTTGGAAAACATAATTGAGGAGCTTATAAAAATCGAAAACAAGGCCAACGCCGTAATGGAGCAGGCGGACGAAGAGGCTAAAAGGCTTGACCGCCGCATTGAGGAGGGCCGCCGCCTTATAGACGCGGAGATGGAGAAATACGTCGCCGAAAGAATGAAAATGATTGAGGACCAGATAATGGGCGAGGCGGACGCGGCCATAACGCAGGTGAGCAAGGATTCTCAGGTTAAGTTTTCGGACATCGAGAACATTTACTACCAGACGCACGAACAGCTGGAGGAAGAAATATTCCGGCGCATTATAGGCGGTTAGGATTGGCGGTGTCCCATTGAAGCAGCACTTGGCGTTTATCACCAAAATAAAGGCAATGAGCGCGCGCTTTGTAACCCGCGCGGAGTTTGAGGATTTAAGCAGGGTTCATTCCGTGGACGAGCTTGGGCGCAGAATCCGGGAGCTTGAAGGGTATTCCGGCGTTTTCGGCGCTCTTTCGGCGGAGGGCGCGGGGCTTCACCGAAACCCGCTTGAGCGCACGCTGACGTCGGCCCTTTTCGACGATATGGAGCGGATGACGGCTTTCGCTACTGATTTTGTTACGCGCGCGTTTATATACGCTTATTTTATATCTAATGAGATAAAAACATTAAAACTTCTGATGGGCCTTATAAACGACAAAGGCCATTACGGGGATTTCGGCTATTCCGCCGAGGAAATAAAGCGGCAGCTCAACCCGAAGGAGTTCGCGAATATTGACAAGCTGCTCGCGTCAAAAGATTTGGGCGGGTTTATCAGCGCGCTTGAGGGCACGCGGTACTACAAGCCGCTGGCCGGGGTTTACCGCCCGGGGGTGGCGATGTTTGACCTCGAGGTGCAGCTTGACCTTTTCTATTACATGAACCTGTGGACCCAGCGGAAAAAGCTCCCCCGGGGTGAGCGCCGCGCGGTGACTCACATAATCGGCACGCAGATTGATATGCGCAATATTATGTGGATTTACCGCTTCAAGCGATATTACAAAATCAGCCCGGAGCGTATATACGCGTCGCTGATACCGGTTAATTACCGCCTCCGCGCGGGGGATATAAGCCAGCTCGCCGCGAGGCAGATTGTGGAAAGCCAGGACGCGCTCTCCCAGCTGCTCATCCCGCCGTACAACAGCGTTTTCAAAGAATCCACGACGCTTGAGTACGATTACTACAAAAAAATGCTGTCCGTATGCCGGACGGCCGGGCGCGCGGGAAGCGCGGTCGTTTCCGCCATATCCTATCTTTTCCTTAAGGAGCTTGAAATAAACAACCTGACCTCATTGATAGAATGTGTGCGCTACGGCCTTGGCCCGAAAGAGATTCTGAGCGGTCTGTATCTCCCGGAGGAAGGTGAGGTTACTTGATTGAAAAAATGAAATATATAAATCTGGCGGGTTATGTCAGCGATATTGACCGGGTGGTGGAGGAGTATATATCAAAATACTACATTCAGATAGAGCCGGTCGCGAAGGAGCTTACGGCAAGCCCGGACCTCTCCGCCTTTGCGGAGAAAAACCCTTACGCCAAGCTCTATTCGGACGCCAAGCGCTTCGCTATGACCGTGTCCGCTTACGGAGGCTCGCGCCTGAAAATGGACAGGGAGCGGGCCGAGGGCGTAATAAACCGCGCGTCGGAGTTCCTGATGTCTCAGGATAATAACTTGAGTGAGCACCATAAGCGCCTTGAGCGCATTACGGATACGGTAAACCTGCTCAGGCGCTTCGGCGATTTGCGGTTTGACGTGGCGGATTTGAACGTGTTCTCAAACATCGAGTATCGCTTCGGGCGGCTTCCTCTGAACAGTTTCCGCCAATTTGAGACTTATATGTACGGAGACTCGCGAATCCTTTTCGTTGAGGGCAGCCGGGATGAGGAGAGCGTCTGGGGGGTGTATTTCGCCCACAAAAACCAGATTAAAACGGTTGAGGCCACGTTTCTGACCCTGCATTTCGATACGGTCGTTTTCCCGCTGGAGTTTGAGGGGGCGCGGCTCTCCGGCCCCCTGCCGGATATTATAAAGCGCCTCTCTCGGGAGCGGGACGATTTGGCCGAGGACATAGCGGACGCCGAGTCCTGGTCGCTTGATGAGCTTGGGATTTCCGTCAAGGAAATGGCGTCGGCGTATAACTTCGCGCGGGATATGTACTACTGTTACGACTGCCGCAAATACGCCGGGCGCACCTTGGGAGACCACTTCCTTTTCGTCGGGTGGATGCCGGAGCGGGAGGCCGCGCGGCTGGCCAAGGCCGCGGAGTTTGACGATTCGGTAATCCTCACGGTGGAAAACGAGGAGAGCGGCTTCGTCAGCAAGCCGCCGACAAAGCTGCGCAATAACCCGGCGGCGCGCCCGTTTGAGTTTTTCGTAAAAATGTACGGCGTGCCTTCTTATAACGAGCTTGACCCCACGCCCTTCGTGGCGCTCAGTTATTCGCTGTTTTTCGGAATGATGTACGGGGACGTGGGGCAGGGGCTTGTGCTGTTTCTCATAGGGTTCTGGCTGTCCCGGCGCAAGAAAATGGCGCTGGGCGGGGTTATGCAGGTCGTCGGCGTTTTTTCGGCGTTTTTCGGCCTTATGTACGGGAGCGTTTTCGGCTTCGAGGACTGGCTCAGCCCGATGTGGCTCAACCCGCGGGAGGACACTATGGAGCTGATAAAATACACAATCTCCTGCGGCGTCATAATAATTATAATCTCGATGACGTATAACATAATAAACTGCGTCCGGAAGCGCAACCTGCCGAAGCTGCTGTTTGACGCGAACGGCGTTTCGGGAATGGTGTTTTACGTGACGGCGGTGGCCTGCGCCGCGCTGGCGATGGCGGCGGGAATAACGGCTCCGTTATGGGTTCTCATAGCCGGGGTCTGCGCGCCGCTTTTGCTCATCGCCTTTAAGGAGCCGCTTACCCGCGCCCTGGAGGCGAAAAAAAGCCGGCGCGCCGAGGAGCTTGAAACCGCCGGGAAAGACGGCGCGGAAAAGAAGCAGAACCCCGCTATGAGCCTGTTTATTATCCTTATGGAGCTTGTGGAGGTGCTTCTGGGTTTTTTTACCAACACGCTGTCCTTCGTGCGCGTGGGCGGCTTCGCGGTTTGTCATACGGGGCTTATGAGCGTGGTGCTTATGCTGTCCGGCGCGGAGCGCGGAACGCCGAACGTCCTTGGGATAATAATAGGCAACGCCTTCGTAATGGGCCTTGAGGGCTTAGTCGTGGGGATTCAGGCGCTCCGCCTTGAGTTTTACGAGATGTTCAGCCGCTATTACGACGGCACCGGCAAGGAATTTACGGCTTATAAAGACTTGAAAAACGAATAACTTAATAAAACAATTTCAGGAGGTAAAATCAATGACAACGCTCAAATTTGTTGTGCCCGCACTGCTTCTGCTCTGTATAGCGGCCCCGTTCGCCTACTATTACAAAGGGCGCGGTAACTGCGTAAGCCCCCGGAAACGCTTCAAAACGGCGCTCGCCGTAAATGTCGTGAGCTTCTTCTCCGTCTTGATTTTCGCGACGGTCTTTATGTTCAGGGGCAATGTTTTCGCCGCGGACGAGGCGGCGGCGGTTAATCTTGGCGGCGGCCTTAAGTTTATAGCGGCGGCGCTTTCGACCGGGCTCGGCTGTATCGGCACGGGTATCGGCGTGGGGGCGGCGGCCTCCTCCGCCATCGGCGCCATTTCCGAAAACGAAGGCATCTTCGGTAAAACCCTGGTGTTCGTGGGCCTGGCGGAGGGCGTGGCCATTTACGGCTTCCTCATTTCGCTTATGATTTTGTTCAGCTGATAAGAAGGCGGCTTGCTGGCGGGGGTTTAACCGCCAACAAACGCCGAGCAAGAAGGCGCGAAACGCCGAATAGCCGAAAGAAGGTCGGTTTTTAGTGAAAATCTACTGCGTAAGCGACAATGTTGACACGCGGACGGGCCTGCGCCTGGCCGGCATAGACGGCGTTGTGTGCCACACGAACGACGAAATCAAAGAAGCCCTGAACCACATACTCACCGATAAGGAGATAGGCGTTCTTTTAATAACGGAGCGGCTGGCGGGGATGTTTCCCGAAACCATCAAGGAGCTGCGCACCGGGCGCAGCCTGCCCCTTGTAGTGGAAATCCCCGACAGGCACGGGAGCGGTCGCTCCAAGGAATTTATCACGGACTATGTGCGCGAGGCGATAGGCGTCAAGCTGTAGGCTCTTTGCGCGCGCCCGAAGGAGGGCTTGTCTTGAACGTAGACCAAAAACTTGATTTATTTCTTAAATCCGCGATGGACGACGCCGTGGCCCACAAAGAGCAGGTTCTGGCGGATTTGGACGCGCATTACCGCAAGGCTTGCGACGATTACCGCCGGGAGGCGGAGACGAACGCCAAGAAACGCCTTAAAGACGAATATTTTAAGGCCCTGCGCGTGATTAAGAACAAAGAAATCATCCAGGCGGCCACGGAGTCTAAAAAATCTCTCATCGACCTGCGCAACCAGTTTTATGAGGATATTTTCAAAAACGTAGAGGCTAAACTGCTTGACTTTACGCAGTCCGCCGAATATGCCGAATACCTTGTAAACGGAATCGGCAAAGCCGCGGAGGGCCTGCCGGACGCGGAGGCGTACCTCCTGCCGGATCACCTGAAGCTCGTCGCGGGCAAAAAGGCTCTCGCGAGGGTCGCCCTCAAAAACGCGGAGGAGGATTTCTGGGGCGGCTTCCGGATAAAAAGCGGCGGCTTGGTTATCGATAATACGTTTAAGACGCGCTTTGCCGAGGAACGGCGCAGCGTCAGTATGTTTAAGATAGTTTAGGAGGATTCCGATGAACGGCAGCGGGAAAATAATAGGAATAAACGGGCCTGTGATAACGGTTGCGGAATGCTCCGATTTCGCGATGTCGGAAACCGTTTACGTTGGGGAGTCCCGGCTTATAGGCGAAGTCATACGCATAAACAAGGAGTACGCCACGGTCCAGGCGTTCGAGGACACTTCGGGCCTGAAGCTCGGCGAAAAGGTATATAAGACAGGCTCGCTCCTTTCGATTACGCTTGGGCCGGGCATACTCACGAACATTTTCGACGGCATCGAGCGCCCGCTCGGCGCTATTGAAAAGGAAAGCGGCATTTATATAGACAAGGGCGTCCATGTGGAAAATCTTGACGTTAATAAAAAATGGGAAGCGAATATTCTCATTTCCGAAGGCGACATAATCCAGGGCGGGGACATTATAGCCGAAGTTCAGGAGACGGAGGGCATCGTTCATAAGTCGATGATTCCGCCGAGGGTAAGCGGCACGGTTAAAAAAGCCGCGCCCTCCGGCGCTTATACAATCGAAGACGTCATCGCCGAGGTGGAGGACGAGTCCGGCGCCCTGCACGAAATCCGGCTCGCCCAGAAATGGCCGATAAAGACGCCGCGCCCGGTCGGGAAGCGTATGACGGTGACGCGCCCCCTTGTCACGGGCCAGCGCGTTATGGATACGCTTTTCCCGCTCGCCAAGGGCGGCATGGCCGCCATACCCGGCGGTTTCGGCACCGGCAAGACTATGAATCAGCACCAAATCGCCAAATGGTCCGACGCGGATATAATCGTGTATATCGGCTGCGGGGAGCGCGGCAACGAAATGACCCAGGTGCTTGAGGAATTCGGCGATTTGCAGGACCCGCGCACGGGCCGCGCCCTTATGGACAGGACGATGCTCATAGCCAACACGTCCAATATGCCCGTGGCGGCGCGAGAGGCCTCTATCTACACGGGGATTACAATCGCCGAATATTACCGGGATATGGGCTATCACGTGGCTATAATGGCGGATTCGACCTCCCGCTGGGCGGAGGCCCTGAGGGAGCTTTCCGGCCGCCTGGAGGAAATGCCCGCAGAGGAGGGTTTCCCGGCGTATCTGGCCTCCCGCCTGTCGAGCTTTTACGAGCGTGCGGGATATATGGAGAACCTCAACGGCACGGAAGGCTCCGTGACGATAATCGGCGCGGTCTCCCCGCAGGGCGGGGATTTTTCCGAGCCGGTCACGCAGAACACAAAAAGGCTTGTGCGCTGTTTCTGGGCGCTTGACCGCAATCTGAGCTACGCGCGGCATTTTCCCGCGATTAACTGGCTGACGAGCTACAGCGAGTATCTCGACGACCTTGAGGAATGGTACGCTGAAAACGCGGGGGAGGATTTCCTCAAACACCGCGCCGAAATCCTGAAGCTGCTCCAGGAGGAGAACGAGCTTATGGAAATAGTTAAGCTCATAGGCTCGGACGTTCTGCCGGATTCTCAAAAAGTCGTGCTTGAAATGGCGAGGGTGGTGCGGCTCGGTTTCGCCCAGCAGAACGCCTACCACAAATTTGACACCTATGTGCCGCTCGTTAAGCAGCGCCGTATGATGGAGGTAATCCTCCTCCTGTACGACCGCTCGAAGCGGCTTATTTCCGAAGGTATTCCGATGCGCCTTCTCAAATCCGAGGATATTTACGATAAAGTCGTCTCAATAAAATATAACGTGGGCAACGAGGAAATCGAAAAATTTGACGATTATGTTAAGGAAATAGACGAGTTCTACGACAGGCTGTTAGAGAAAAACAAGTAACCAGGGCGGGCTTGCGCCGGCTTTTGAAAAAAGACGCGAAGGAAAATCACGGAGCTTAAAATGAAAAAACGCAACAAATAAAGTAACCGGACGGAAACGGGATAAGGCGGTGTTTTTGTGGCTGTTGAGTATATGGGTTTAAGCGAGATAAACGGCTCTTTCGTCGTCCTTGAAGGCGTGCGCGACGCGGCTTTTGAGGAAATAGTTGAGCTGAGGATGGACGGGTATAAGGAAAAGCTGGGGCGCGTGGTGCGGCTGCACGGCGACAAGGCCATCATACAGGTTTTCGAGGGCACGGAGGAAATATCGCTCCATAACACGGCGACGAAATTCACCGGGCGGCCTATGCAGATTAAACTTTCCGAGGAAATCCTCGGGCGCGTGTTCGACGGCCTGGGCCAGCCCATTGACGGTATGGGCGATATATACGCCGAAGTCCTGCGCGACGTCAACGGCAAGGCCATAAACCCCGTTTCCCGCGTGTACCCGCGAAACTTCATACAAACGGGCGTTTCCGCAATCGACGGCCTTGTGACGCTCATCCGCGGCCAGAAGCTCCCCATATTTTCCGGGAACGGCCTGCCGCACGACCAGCTTGCCGCCCAGATTGTGCGGCAGGCTTCTCTTGGCGCGAAGTCCACGGATAAATTCGCCATAGTTTTCGCGGCGATGGGCGTCAAGAACGACGTGGCGGAGTTTTTCCGCAAAACTTTTGAGGAATCCGGCGCGATTGAGCGCGTGGTAATGTTCCTAAACCTTGTTAACGACCCCGTGGCGGAAAGGCTCATCACCCCGCGCGCCGCGCTGACCGTCGCCGAATATTTGGCTTATGAGAAAGATATGCACATATTGGTAATCCTGACCGACATGACGTCTTACGCGGAGGCCCTGCGCGAGATTTCTTCGTCAAAAGGGGAAATCCCCTCACGAAAGGGCTATCCGGGGTATCTGTACTCGGAGCTGGCCTCTCTTTACGAGCGCGCGGGAATCGTCAAGGGCAGCAGCGGCTCCGTGACGCAAATCCCCATCCTGACAATGCCGAACGACGACATTACGCACCCCGTGCCCGACCTTACGGGTTATATCACCGAGGGGCAGATTGTGCTTGACCGGCGGCTTTATCAGAAGGGCGTTTATCCGCCCATCAATATCCTGCCGTCCCTCTCGCGCCTTATGAAAGACGGAATCGGAGAGGGCTACACGCGGGAGGACCACCCGGACATATCCAACCAGATTTTCTCCGCCTACGCCCACGTGGGGGACGTCCGCGCCCTTGCCTCCGTAATCGGCGAGGACGAAATGTCCGACGTTGACAAACTGTATATGGAGTTCGGACGGCGCTTCGAGGCCGAGTACATCAACCAGAATAAATACGAAAACCGCAATATTCTGAACACCATCAACCTGGGCTGGGACATTATAAAGGTCTTGCCTCGGAGCGAGCTTGACCGCGTAAAGACAGAGTGGCTCGATAAGTATTATGATAATTAATAAACGCGGCCGCGACTCTTAGTTTTTACGGTAAGGAGGTTTTATGGACCCGAATTCTTTCCCCACCAAGGGTAATTTGATACTCGCGAAGGCGACCCTCCGGCTCTCGACCCAGGGTTACGACCTGCTTGATAAAAAGCGCAACGTGCTTATTAAGGAAATAATGGCGCTGAACGAAAAAGCGAAAAGTATCCAGGCGAGCATCGACGAGGTGTTCGCGGAGGCGTATAAATCGCTTCAATTAGCGTGTATTGAAATGGGTATGTCCAACGTGGACAGAATCTGCCACTCCATGCCGATTGAGGAGACCGTCAGGGTGCGCTCGCGGAGCATTATGGGCGTGGAAATCCCTATTGTAAGCTATGACGACGCGGCGCGGCACACGCCCGTTCTGGGCTTCGGCAATACGACCGTCGCCATAGACGCGGCCATAAGCAGCTTTAACCGCGTCAAGGAGCTGACGATAGAGCTGTCGGCGGTGGAAAACGCGGCTTACCGCCTGGCGGTGAACATACGAAAGACGCAGAAACGCGCCAACGCCTTGAAAAACGTGACTATTCCGAAGTACGAAAGCATGACGAAGGAAATCCAGGAGACGCTCGAGGAGCGCGAAAGAGACGAGTTTACCCGCTTGAAGGTGATTAAGCGGAAGAACGACGAGAACCGCGAGTAAACGGGGGTATTCCCGGGCGCGCCGCAAAGCGGCGATTAGAAAGGAAGTATTTGTATGATACACTCTGTTTTACAGACGGGGTTAATTCCCGCAGCCGCGCCGCGAACCGCCGAACCGCAAACTTTACCCGGCGGTTCCTTCGCGGAGGCGCTCTCCGCCGCGCAAGCCGCGTCGTTTGACGACCAATTTGCCGCGGCCGCGCGGGCAAAGTTCGACAAGGCCAAAGCGGGCGTCTTGTCCGCGCTTAACACCGGCGGGCTGAGCGGCTTAAAGACTATGTTCGGGCAGACGCTGACCGCCGCGCTCTCGTCCGCGTTCGGCGGGGCCGCGCCGGCCGATTTGGAGCCGGAGGATTTTGGCGAGAGTTCGCGCGACGTGGTTCCGAAGCTGTCCGCGGCGCTTAACGCCGTAACCAACTGGGAGAGCGCCTTCAAAGCGGGCGGCGGCATGCTGACTTCTCAACAGGCGGGCGCGCTTGAAAAATTGCGGGACGCTCTTCGGGTCACGGCTTACGCCGTGAAAGACAATCTGGATTTTCTTGAGAGCTAATAAAAAAACCGCGGGGAACGCGGTTTTTTCTTGTCTGCATTACTTACCGGTTATACTTCTTCTTAAACTTCTCAACCCGGCCGCCTGCCTCAAGCAACATTTTCTGGCTGCCGGTGTAGAACGGGTGGCACTTCGAGCAAGCCTCGACGCTTATGCTTTCTTTCGTCGAACCGGTCACAAACTCGTTGCCGCAGGCGCATTTCACTTTGGCCTCGAAATATTGCGGGTGAATCCCTTTTTTCATTAAAAACACTCCCGTTAGTTTTTGAATATTCTTTGACATTCGAGCTATATTATAACATATAAACGCGGGCGGCGCAAGAGGTTTTTTTATTGCTCGGTGTTTTCATTTGTCTAAAGCAAGCTTAGACAAATGAAAGCCCCATTCTTAATCAAGCTCACGCTTGGACCCTATATAAAACTTGCGAACACCCTGTTCGACACGTCTATCCCGCGCGGCGTCAAGCGGAGCATATCCTTTTCGGCTTTCAGAAGCCCAAGTTTCCGAAGTTTTCGTATGCTGTCCCCGTAAATATCCAGCGCGGGCAAGCCGAATTCCCGCTCAAACTCCGCCAAATCCACCCCGGAAAGGAGCCGCAGGCCCAGGAAAAAAAACTCCGACATTGCTTCGGCGCGGCTTATTTCCTGAAGCGCTTCCTTATTATTGCCGGAGGTTTCAAGATATCGCCCCATATCCTCCGTGTTGCGGAAGCGCCGGCCGCCGAAAAACGAGTGCGCGCCAAGCCCCAGGCCGAGATACGGCGCGCGCCGCCAATACGCCGAGTTATGCCGCGCCTGGCGGCCTGGCCGCGCGAAGTTCGAGATTTCGTAATGCTCATACCCCGCCGCCTGAAGCCGCTCCGTGACAAGCGCGTACATAGCGCGGTCCTCCTCGTCGGGCAGGGGAGACAGGGCGGCGAAGGGCGTGCCCTCCTCGAGGGTCAGTCCGTAGGCCGAGACGTGCTCCGGAGACATACCGATAACCCTTTCCAAATCCCGCGAGAGGCCCGCGAGCGTCTGAAACGGCAGGGCGAACATCAAATCCAAGCTTATATCGGCAAACCCGGCCCGCCGGGCCGCTTCGTAATTCGCGCGAAAATCCGCGTAGGTGTGGATTCGCCCCATTTTTCGCAGGAGCGCGTCATCCGTGCTTTGCAGGCCGAGGCTGAGGCGGTTCGCGCCCGACTGATATAACTCCCGCAGATACTCGCGGTCAACCGCGCCGGGGTTGGCTTCTACGGTAAACTCCGCCCCCGGAGCCAGCTTCAGGCGCCCGACGGCGGCCATCAGACCTAGCAGGAGCGCCGGCGGCAGGGCGGTCGGCGTGCCGCCGCCTATATAAACGGAGGAAACCTCCAAATCGGCCGGCAAGGCCTTTATTTCGTCCGTCAGAGCCGCCGTATAGCGCGACATCAGCTCCTCCGAAGCGCCGGCGCGCGACAAAAAGGCGCAGTATCCGCACTTTGCCCGGCAAAATGGGATATGCAGGTATAGCCCCCCGGTCAACGCTTCCGGCTCCGCAGGTCCGCCCCGAAAAACGGAAGTATTTTGTAACTCGCGTGAAACCGAGACGTAATCCGTTCTGTGTACGTCTCCTGGAGCTGCTCAAAAGTCAGGTTCGTCGAAATGACGACGGACTTTTTGTTCAGTCCCCGCGTATTCACTAGATTGAATAATTCCGACGCCGTAAACGAAGTTACGAATTCCGCGCCCAGGTCGTCTATAATCAGCAAGTCGCAGCCCTCGGCCAGCTCCACGAAGCCGCGAAGCTCCGACGCGTCCCCTTTGCCGAAGCGGTAATCGTCGTAAATTCTGAAAAGGGCGGGGGCCGTGGCGTAAAAAACGGTTTTCCCTCGGTCGAGAAGCTCCTTCGCCACGCAGTTGCACAAAAAAGTTTTGCCGGTGCCGGCAAGGCCCGTTAAAATCAGGTTGTCGCAGGTTTCGTCAAACTTTTCCGCGAACATAAGACAAACCCGGTGCATAACCTCGATATTGACGCGGGGGCTGCGCCCGGTTTTCGGGTCTTTTTCCTCCGAGAAAAGGCGGACGTCGAAATTGTCAAAATTTTCCGACTCAAGCACGCCGCGCAGGTTGGAGGCGTTGTAATTTTTGTCAATAATTTTCTGGCGCAGGCAGGCGCAGCGTTTTCCGGAAATAAAGCCCGTATCCTCGCAATTCGGGCATTTCCAGGTTATTCGCAGGTCGTCCTCCCCGCGGCCGCCCCGGCGGAGGATTTCCGCCCGCTCCGCCGAAAGCGCGGCGCTTTTTCGCTCCAGCGCGGCTATGCCGGATTCTAAGTCCGCGCCGTCCGAGAGGGCCAGCTTGGCCGCGCTTATTCCGCAGACGGCCAGCTCGCCCTCAATTTCCGCAAGCCGCGGGCTTTTCGCGTAAAGGGCCGCCTTCCGCGCCGAAAGGGCGGCCCGCGCCTCGTCCCGGTCGCGCTCGTATTCTCTCATACACTCGTTAAAAACGTCCGCGCCGGGCATTTTAACCCTCCTTTGTCAGAGCGGACAGTTTCTCCCACTCTTCCTCGTAAATTTTCTCGTAATCGACCTTGCGCTCCGTGAAGTTGGCGAATTTAGACTTTTTCCGCGTTTTTTCGGGCTTCAGGAGCTTATCCGCCGAGAAGCTCTCCTCAAGCCGCGCTATGTCCTCCCGCGAGGCGACGCCCGCCCTGCCCCACGTTTCGATCACCTTGTCGGCGTAGGCGAAGCTCGGCCTGCCGCAGTTGATTACGGTTTTGTCGCACGCCTCGAGGATTATCTCAAGAGGCAGGAGCTTCGTCCATTTTTCCATATACTCAATTTCCGCCGGGGCGAACGGGCCGCTCCGGCCGATGGCCTTAAAAATGGCGCGGTAGGTCTTGTCGAACGTGTCTATGTATTCGTCGGCCTGGGCGGCCGTTTTTATTCCGCGTTTCGACCAGTCCACCGCCACTGTCTCTATATAGTTTACGTTGTCGCGCCCCTGCTCCGCGCAATAGTCTATGAGCCGCCGGACGAGGGGCGGCTCCATACGCAGCCAGTCGAGCAGACCCACCAGCAGCTTCATATCCGTGTACCTCAGGACTTTGCCGAGCCGGCTTTCCGCGTATTTGAGTATTTCCCGCACCACGGGGCTGTTTTCGGCGTAATGGCCTATTTCTTCCGAAGTGTAGGAGGGCATTGCGGAAAGGGCCGCCGCGCCTTCGTCCGCGCCGTCGTTGTAAAAATCCAGAAACCCCTCTTTTTTAAGCGCGACAAGAGCGCGCTCCGCCTCCGCCGGGGAAAAGCCGAACTTTTTCACGATTTCGGTCAGGCCGCACCGGAAGCCGCGCTGGGCGCAGCTCGCGGCGTATACGTAAATGACCGAGGCGGCGGGCGCGAGCTTCGGCATAACCCCGTCGATAAAAGCGTTGGGGATATAAGTCCCCAGAAGCTCCTGGTTCGCCCGCAGGATTATTTCGGCGCCCATTCCCTCATTCCTTGTCATCTAAGATTTTCTCCCCTATTTTATAAACGTCGCCCGCGCCCATGGTTATGAGCAAATCCCCCTCACGGAGGTTTTCGCGGTAATACCCGGCGGCTTCGCCGAAACTTTTTAAGTACGCGGCGGGCCTGCCGGTTTTCGCCACGGCCGAAGCCAGCTCCCGGGACGAGGCTATGCCCGTGTCCCTCTCCCGCGCGGCGTAAATATCCACAAAAGCGGCTTCGTCCGCGTTTTCAAACGCGGCGGCGAATTCGTCAAAAAGGGCCGCCGTCCGCGTGTAGGTGTGCGGCTGAAACAGGCACAGAATCCGCTTCCATCCGCCGCTCCGGGCGGCGGCGAGGGCCGTTCTGATTTCCGTGGGGTGGTGCGCGTAATCGTCCGCTATGACCGCGCCGCGGTAATTTCCCTTGATTTCAAAGCGGCGGGCGGGGTTTTCAAAATTCTCAAGCGAGAGGGCGGCGCGCTCCCGCGAGACCCCTATCGACGCGCACAGCGCGAACGCCGCCAGGGCGTTCTCAACATTATGCGCGCCGCCCGTTTTAAGACGGATTACGCGCGGCTCCTCTCCTTTCTCGCGGATTTCAAAACTCGCGCCGGAGGATCCGAACGCTATGTTTCCGGCGGAAAAATCGGCCTCAAAGCCCGAGTTCAAGCCCGGCCCGCCGTCAGCCTTAAAAGTAACCGCCCGCGCGGGGAGCCCGCTTACAAGCTCCGCCCAGCTGGGTATGGCCGCGTTTATGACGAGCGTATGCCCGGCGTTTTCGGCGTACCGGCGGAACGACCGCCTGATATGAGCCAAGTCCTTAAAATAGTCCAGGTGGTCCGCGTCTATATTCAGGATAGCCGAGTATTTCGGGTAAAAGCTGAGAAAACTGTCGCAATACTCGCAGGCCTCAAACACGAATAAATCCGGCCGCCCCACGCGGAAATTGCCGCCTATGGAGCGCATAACGCCGCCCACGGAGATTGTCGGGTCCCGCCCGTCGTCAAGCAGGATTTGCGCCGTCATAGACGTGGTGGTGGTTTTGCCGTGCATACCGGCTATTCCGATGCTGTTTTCGTACCAAGAGGCCATTTTGCCGAGCACCGGCGCGCGCTCCAGAATCGGCAGGCCGAGCGCGCGCGCCTTAACCATCTCCGGGTTGTCGGGCTTCACCGCCGCCGTGTTGACCACAAGGCCGATTTTCCCCGCGCCGATTTTGTCTAAATTCCCCGCGTCGTGGCCGATAAAGACGGGCACGCCAAGCCGCCGGAGCATAGAGACCTGCTCCCCCTCGGCCATATCGCTTCCCGCCACGGAAAAGCCGCGGCTTTTCAGGATTTCCGCCATGCTACTCATAGAAATCCCGCCGACGCCTATAAAGTACACGTATTTGCCGCTTCCCGGCAGTTCCTCAAACGTATCCATAAAAACTCCTTGATTCATAGATTACCATAATTATAACACAAAAAAATATTTTATAAAACTCGTAAATTCTTATTGTAAAATTTCGCTTTTTGTTTTATCATAGAAGTATATTACTTTTTCGTTACATTAAGAGGAGGCGGAGGGAATATACTTAAATTTAAATGAAGCACAGCAAAAACCTTCGCTATATAAGGCATTACGCATTATTTAATATATACCATTAACCAAAGGGCAGGTGGAATTTATGCGAAAGAAAGAAATGATTGGTATGCTTCTGGCTGGCGGCCAGGGCAGCCGGCTTGGCGTACTTACGGCCGAAAAGGCCAAGCCGGCCGTTTATTTCGGCGGAAAGTACAAGATTATCGACTTTCCGCTGAGCAACTGCGTCAACTCCGGCGTAGACACTATCGGGGTCTTGACTCAGTATCAGCCGCTGTCTCTGCATAAGCACGTGGGCATAGGCATTCCGTGGGATCTGGACCGGCGCAGCGGCGGCGTGACTATGCTTTCCCCGCACGTAAAGGGTGAAACCGGCGAGTGGTATTCCGGCACGGCCAACGCCATTTACCAGAATATCCAGTTTATAGACGCGTATGACCCGGAGTACGTCCTCGTTCTCGGTACCGACCATATATATAAAATGGACTATTCCGCGATGCTTGACTTTCATAAGGCGAACAACTGCGTGGCCACAATCGCGGTTATGGAGGTAAGCAGGGACGAAGCCACGCGTATGGGCATTATGAACGCGGACGCCAACGACAAAGTGTATGAGTTCGAGGAGAAACCCAAGAACCCCAAGAGCAACCTGGCTTCTATGGGCATATACATTTTCACCTGGAAAACTTTGCGCGAAGCCCTGATTAAGGACAACCCGATTCACCACGACAGCGACTTCGGCAAGCACATTATCCCGATGATTCTTGAATCCGGCGAAAATATGTACGCCTACCGCTACAACGCCTACTGGCGGGACGTAGGCACAATCGAAGCGTATTGGGACACGAATATGGAGCTTGTCAAAACCGTGCCGGCGTTTAACCTCTACGACGATTTCTGCAAGATTTATACGCAGGAGGAGCACCAGCCCCCGATGTACACCGGGCCGGACTCGGAGGTGACGGCCTCTCTCGTCTCCTGCGGGTGCGAAATTTACGGCGCCGTGCATAACTGCGTCCTCGGGCCGGACGTCATAGTCGGCGAAGGCTCCGTCGTCCGGGAGTCTATCATCATGCCCGGCTGTAAAATCGGCAAGAATTGCAAACTTGACCGCGTAATTATCGACAGCTCCGCCGAAATCGGCGACGGCGTGACGATGGGCGGGGGCGAAAACACGCCCAACGCGGATAAGCCTAACGTATATTTTACCGGAATTACGGTAATCGCCGAGGAAACGGTGGTTCCCGGGGGCCTCACAATCGGCAAAAACTGCGTGATTCAGGGCAGGACCGAGGCTTCGATGTATCCCGGCGGCGAGCTTAAGAGCGGCGGGTCCGTAATTGTGGAAGGGGTGGAATTATGAAAGCAGTCGGTATAATTCTGGCGGGCGGCAACAACGAGCGCCTTGGCGATTTGACGCTTCTGCGCGCCACGGCGGCTATGCCCATAGGCAGCTGCTACCGCACTATAGACTTTACCATAAGCAATATGTCAAACTCAGGCATAAGCAAGGTGGCGGTCATAACCCAGTATAACTCCCGGAGTCTGCACGACCATTTATCCTCCGCCAAATGGTGGGATTTGGGGCGCAAGCAGGGAGGGCTGTTTGTGTTTACGCCGTTTATTTCGTCGGATAACTCCTTCTGGTTCCGCGGGACGGCCGACTCGATTTATCAGAACCTCTCCTTTCTGCGCCGGAGCAACGAGCCTTACGTGGTCCTGACCTCCGGAGACACCGTGTATAAAATGGATTACAACAAAGTAATCGAGGCTCACATTAAAAAAGGTTCGGACATCACCGTGGTCAGCCGCCATATGGAGCCTGAATTTGATTTGCGCCTGTACGGCGTTATGGAGACAGACGGGGATGGGCGCGTCCTTGATTTTGACGAGAAGCCGCTGGAGCCGGCCGGCAACTTGGTTTCGCTCGGGGTTTACGTTATTTCGCGTTCGCTTCTGGTGAAGCTGCTCGAGACGGTTATCGCCGAAGGGCGCTACGACTTCGTGCGCGACGTTATCTGCCGCTACCGCAAGAAGCTGAAAATCCAGTCTTATAACTTCGACGGAGGATACTGGCGGGCCATCAATTCCGTAAAGGCGTATTATAACGTCAATATGGATTTTCTTAAAAAAGAAGTCCGGGACATATTTTTCAAGACGGAGCCGTACATTGAAACCAAGCCGAAAGACGAGCCGCCCGCGAAACTCAACAGCGGCGCGCACCTCCGCAACGCCCTTGTGGGCAGCGGCTGTATAATCAACGGTACGGTTGAAAACTCCGTGCTCTTCCGAAAAATCACCTCCAACGACAACACGGTTATCCGCGGCTCAATTATTATGGAGGGCTGCCTTATCGGCAAGGATTGCGTGATTGAAAACGCCGTGCTGGACAAAGAGGTTATACTCGGCGACGGGAAGCATATCATCGGCTCCCCGGATAAGCCGATGATTGTAAGAAAGGGCAGCGTCCTGTAACGGCGGGCCTTGTTTGGGTTGGTTCACGTTCCTTGCTTGTTATAGCCGTTCAACTTGAAAACAGGCTTTAAGCGTCGCCCGAAACGCGCCTAATATCGGTGTTTTTTGGCGGTTCCCCGCGTTTGTTTTCGCTATTTTGGCTTCGCCAAAAAGCTGTCGCAAACGCTCGTGCCTCCGCCAAAAAGCCACCTTCCTGCCGCGCGTTTCGTTCTCGCTTTCAGCCTTTTTCAAGTAAGAACGGCTGTATCGAAAAGAAATCTCAATACCCTCTTGCGTTTCCGCTCGAAACTTGTTAAAATAATGTTAAGTAAATTTTGCGGTTCGTACTGCGCGGCTTACACCGCCGTTCCAATCGTCCGATACGCGGCGTTCTTATCGTCTTGGGCGACTCCGAGATACCGCTTCGTGACGGTGAGGGAGGAATGGTTGTAAATCTCGGTAATCACGGCGGGAGAGACCCCGTTTTTCCAAGCGTGATAACCGAAGGTCTTGCGCAGGGAGTGGCACGAAACTCGGGCGGCGGCCTTAATTTCAGCGGCGGCGGCGTTTACCACGCGCCAGGCCTGAACGCGGGAAATAGGCCTCCCTTCGGGAGACGCGCCGCTTTTGCGGCTCTTGAACAAAAAGCCCGCTTGAGAGGTTCGCGAGACGAAAAGCTCAATCGCGGCGGCGGCTTTTTTATTCAGGGCTATGATTTTGGTTTTGCCGGTTTTCCCCTCCTTAACGGAGATGGATTTGCGGGCGCGGCGGCTTTCCGCGTCGTATACGTCGGAAACGCGCAGCCGCAGGAGGTCGCTTATCCGCAGGGCGGTGTGTATGCCCAGCGTGATTAGGAGATAACCCCGCAGGTCCTCCTTTTTGAGGAAATAATCGGTCAAAGCCTTGATTTCCGCCTTGTCGCGGATAGGTTCAGCGGTTTTCATAGAACGGTCGCTCCTCTTTATTAAGGGTTTATGTAACACATTATACATTGTGTTACATTCACTGCGCGTAAAATCCTTTGTTGTTGCGAAGCCTTATAAAAAGTTAAGACACGCCCTCTCGCGCCGCCCCTCGGGAGGGCTTATTTTTTCGCGCATAAAACGGACAAAATGTAACACAATGTGTAACACAATGTATAATCTGTTACATTCGCCATAACAAGGAGGTTATTTTAGAATGAAAAACCGCAAGGGGATTTTCTACGAGTGGAACAACAAACACGGAGATAAGCCGAAAATCGTAATCAAAAAGAAAGCGGTAATCACGGCGGCTTCCCTGCTTATTGTTTTGGGGGCGCTGGCGGGTTCGTTTTTGGGGCTCGCGCGGCTTCCCTGGGAAGCGTCGGCGGACCCCGCGCCTCTCAAAATAACGCTTCACGACGGAGAGGGAAACAATAGGCCGAAGCTCGAGCCGGGGGACCCGTATGAGGAAAACAGCGCCACTCCGCGCCAATGGTTATCAAGGGCCAGTCTGACGTATAGCGACCACCTTCCGAACGACGTTTATTTGACGGTGAAAGCGGCGAACATCGCGGATTGGAACGACGCGGCGAATTATTACAAAATGAACGTCAATTATGACGACGCGGCGTTTAAGTTGTCGCCTGACGATGATAAATTCACGCCAAACTCGGAGACCCTGGACGGCGGTAAATTTATCGCCAACGTCGCGGATATGGGCGATCCAGACATCGACGACGACGGGTATGTTGAGGTTGAGTGGGGAACGCCTGACGGCGGTACTATTAACCCGGCCGGCACAGAAAAACTTAAACTGAAAGGCAAAGACCTTTTCACGCTTCACTTTGTCTTGAAGCCCGACGCGCCCGCGGGCAATTACGACTTCCGTGTGGACATCGTGAGCGCGACGACGGTGGCGTTCGCGCCTTCCTTCGGGCCGGTGACGGTTTACGCTGACGACCTCCCGACGGACCTCGGCGAACAGGCGGAGGTTATACCCGAGGCGGAAGCCATAACCGAGCCGGAGGAAGAAATTGCGCCCGAGGACGAGGCGGAAGCCATAACCGAGCCGGAGGAGGAAATTACGTCCGAGGGCGAGGCGGAAGCCATAACCGAGCCGGAGGAGGAAACCACGTCCGGGGGCGAGGCGGAAGCCCTGACCGGAGACGGGGAGGAAGACGGCGGCGCTGGCGGCTCTATGCCGGTCAGGCCCTACGCGCTGATACTACCGGAGCCAACGCCGGGTCCGATAGAGACGAGTGACTTGGTCGCTCCGAATAGCCCCGGCGCAAGCGCCGCAATCAAAGTTGAGCGCAACCTTTATGTAAAAACCCCGCCGAAAGCGGACCCGGCGACCTACGGCATGGGCCTCGCCAACACGACCGACGGCCGCAGCATAACCATAGGGACGGACGCGGATATGCTCGCGGACGACGCGACCGCCGCGGGGGAGGTAGTCGATTCGAACGGCGACCCTGTTATCGGCTCGTGGAAATGGCGCCCCGTGAAGAACGCGAACGGAGATGGGCCCGGCAAACTCTATCCGCCCGTCGGCTGGGACGGGAGCGAAGCCTTGTACTGCGCCGGCCCGGTTGAGGGCAGCAGCAAGGAATACTATTACGCTTTCTTTACGGCGGACAGCGGGACCTACAGCAACGACACAAAGGTCGTGTCGAAAGTAACTAAGAACACCATCAGCCCGAGGCCGGTTGAGCTGACTATGCCCGACAAATCGTTCGATTACGGGGATTTTATAGAAGCGGAGGACTTGGAGAATATAACTCTCTCCAAGCCGACCACGGGCGCGTGGAATACGCGCGTGGTGGGGGACGACAGTTTTCCGGCTCGCCCGCTCTCGCTTGTGTCTGCCGGAGGGTATATCAAAACGCAACCGGACCCGGCTGACGGCGGCGCCGAAAAGCAGCGCGTGACTGGGGCCGTCGGCGGTTATCCCGCTGGTTTGACGGCGGCTGCGGACAGTTATAACTATGACCCGGACACCGGAGCTATAATCGGGTCAAACTCGGGGACGCAGTACCCTAACTACGTGTTCACCGTCAAGCCCGCGAAACTCACGATAATCCAGGCGGCTCCCGCCATCGAAGGCCTTACCCTTGAGCTTCTGGACGGGAGCGGTGAGGTAATCCCCGATACAGAATACGGCTCGCTGAGGGTGGGCGCGACGGGGCTTAAAGTTAAAGTTGCAGGCGACCCGAACTACGACAATACGGTGGACGCGGATACGCCCGGTACGTACAGCTATACCCGGACCCCGGCGGGCTTGAATATCAACGCCGGTACCGGCGCGATTAACAGTATCAATAAGGCGGGGATATACACAATCACCGTGACGCGGACGTCCGACGGGTATAACGGCGGAAGCGGCAACTACAACGGCGAGATTGCAGGCGCGATTACAATCACCGTGTCCGAAGACATCGGCTTGACCATTAAGGCGCACGAAACCGCGCAGATGAACCACGGTAAGTACGAAGTCACGCCGGAGCCGGTGAGCGGCGAGAACGAATGGAACGTAATCGTTTACGGGACCAATGCGCGCGCGGGGTTAGGCGGCACGCCTCTGGCTGCTGATAGCGAATACGTCGGCGTGCAGGTGTCTGTGGACGGCGCGGCCAACCTTTGGCCGCCCGCGGCGGCGAATAAGTGGGTTGTGAGCTATGACGGCGGCGGCCATTGGAAAGCGCTCAGCGGAGCGTTCAACGCGGCCGACCACCCGTACACGGGCAATCAGCCCGCGTCGGACATGGAGTCCGTCACGTTTTGGCTCGCGCCGGGCGACGCGGGGCTGAAGCCTATTGTGTTAGGAAAGGGATTTAACGCCGTTGACGATACCGTCAGCCCCTATAACCAATGCGTCCTGAACATCAAGTATGTCCCGTATGGGTATCGCGAGGTGGTTGAGAAATCAAACGACGCCGGAATGGGCAGTATCACTCCGAGCGGCGCGCTGACAACGACTAAGGTTGCGGCGGCGGGAACCGCGCTTAACCCGAAAGCGGTTCCGGAAGCCGGCTATGATATCGACTATTATAGCTTCAGAGAACCGGCTGGCGCTGGCTCCGGCGCAACTAACGCGGTTTCGGCGGGCAAGACGCGCTATACTCCCGCCGATAAGGCCGAGGGGATTGCCTTAAGCGTCCCGGAGGGCGGCGCGGCCGTCCCGTTCGTGATTACGGCGGTGTTCAAGTCTGCCGGCGACCCAAGCACGAATTTTTATGACGTGAACGTCGCGGTGGACCCGGCCTATACTGGCGGAACCGCTAAGATTACCAAAATCGGCGGCGTTACGGCGGACTTGACGTTGGCGAGGGACCTCGAAGAGGGAACGGAAATAACGGTAACGGCGACGGCGACGCCGGACGAGGATAAATACTTCGTCGGCTGGTATAAAGGAGAAGAACGCGTCAGCGCGGACAAGAAATTTACCTTTATCTTAGGTGAGGACGAATTAGCGGACGGGGACGGCGTGATTTTCCTCAAGGCGCGGTTCCGCGAAGCCATAGACGTGCCCATAACTGTGAGTAAGATTAAGAGAGCGCCCGGGGGCCGGCTCAACATCACGCAGGTGCGAAACAAACTCAAGCTTGTCGGGACCGCGCCGGACGGGTTTGACCTCGGCACGGTGAGAGAAACCTTCGATGTGTCGAAGGTGGGGAATGAGGCTTGGGGTAACTCGCGCAACGGCTCGTGGACTATTCCCAACCAGTCGAAGTCTCTCGGCGAGTATAATATAGTGGGAAGCTTCACTCCCGAAACGACGCCGGACGGGTATAAACTTATCTTCCGGAATGGGGCGAATAAGCTTAAAGTGGAAGCAGACCCTACGTATACGGTCAAAGCCGTGGCTAACTTAGGCGCGGGCGGGTCGGTAGTGATAACCCAAGTTGACGGCGACGCCCAACCTCCCTATACCACGGCGAAAACGGACTTGATCGTGGACGCGGTTGTGGCTGTTTCGGCTACCGCCCGTACGGGTTATCATTTCTCCGGGTGGTACCTCGGGACGGACACGAACGGGACGCCCGTGTCAGTCTCGGCTGCGAATGTGTACGAAGTAAGCGACGACGATACGGACGACGACGGCGTAATCACGCTCACCGCGAAGTTTGAGGCAAACCGAAGCGTTTACGTAAAGGCGAATCCGTCAACGGGCGGAACCGTGGAGTGGGCTGGCGTGGAAGATGGGCTTAATAAAGCTCCCGGCGCCACCCTCACTGCGAACGCAACGGAGAACCCGGGCTATACGTTCGCGGGCTGGTCTGTGACCGAACCCGGCGGCGCGGGCAGTACAGACATAGACACAGAAAACCTGTCGTACACGTACGTTGTGCCGGAGGGAACGGGCGACGTAACCCTGATCGCGAATTTTACGAAAATTCCGCACTTCGGCCAGTCCCGCGTGAAAATTCAGAAGGCGGGCGGCGGCGGCACCGCGTATATAAAAACAATAGGCGGCGCGGCGCAGCCTATGGGCACGCTTGAGGCTTGGGTCGATAACGGCGTTAATATCAGAGTATCCGCCTCCCCCGACGCGCAAAGCGATTTCGCGGGCTGGAGCGTTAAAACCGCCGCGCCGCCGAAAACGTCGAGCGCGAGCGAATGGACTTATCAAGTCGCGGAAAGCGACGCGGCCGCCGGACAAATCGTCATAGAAGCCAAGTTTGTAAGCAAACCGGTTGACGACACGCGGCTTTTAACCCTCACGGCCTCCCCCGCCGGCGCGGGGACGGTCTCGGGCGGCGGCTCCCGCGCAAGGGGCGCGGAGGCCGCTTTCTCCGCCGCCGCGAACACGGGCTGGATTTGCGTCGGATTTTATGAAGCCGGCGAGCCGCTCTATGTTTCGAGGGAAAAGAATTTGTCGTGGCACGTCGCGCTGGATAATAACCGCGCGATAGAAGCGCGGTTCGAGCCGTACGCGGAAGGCTCTGGCGGCTCAGGCGGCTCCCGGAGCTCCAGCGGCTCGAGCAGTTCAACCCCCACGACTGGCGCGGATACGGCGATTTCGGGACAGCCAAAGGCTTCCGCGGCGCTCCCCGCCCAGCTGTTGGAGAACTTAAACGCGGCGCTGAAAGAATCGGGCCTCCCCGCGCTCACGAGCGTGAGAACCTATATACCCGCTTTGGCAGGCGCGTCCGAGGCCGCGGTTTCGCTTGAGGCGCACAAAGCCATAACCTTCAGTCTTTCGGGAGCTTCCGTGCTGGAGATCCCCGGAAGCGCGCTCCTTAAAGCCGCCTCCGCGGCGAGAAATATTACTATTGTGAACGAGCCGTATACCGCGGCGCTGCCGCCGGCTTTCGCGAAGTCCGCCGTATCCGCGCCCGAACAGACCTTCACGATTGTTACTTCCGTGGCGGCGAATAACGCGCTGACCTCCGCGCTTGCCGCCCGCGACAAGGCGAACGAAACCATCTCCGCCAAAGCCTTGACTCTCGCTGTTTTGAGCGGGGATAAGGCGGCCGCGCGCTATAAACAGCCCATTCAGATCAGGGCGGCGCTCCCCGGGAAGCTTTCGGCGGCGCAGCTTAAAAACCTGACGGGCATACTCTATAACCCGAAAACGGGCGAACTTAAGCAGCTCGGCGGAGAAGTTTCCTCCGACGGCAAGACTTTCACGTTCTATACCTATGAACCGGGCGTGTTCACGATTGCCGTTTCTAATAAGCTGGCGAAGCTGACGCTCAGCCCGGGCAATTCGCTCGTCGTGTTAGGGAACGGCTCGCCCTACGTAAATATAGCGGACGCGGCGAAAGCTCTCGGAGCGTCCGTAAGTTACGGTGAGGCGGAGAAAACCGTCACTATAAAATTCGGCAAAAAGACCTTTGAAGCCGCCGCCGGGCGCGCCTTGCCGGGGAATATGGGTACGCCGTCAATAACGAACGGGCAGGTGTATGTTCCGCTCAGATATCTGTCGGAAGTCCTTGGCGCGAACGTGCTGTGGAACGAAAAAACGAAAACCGCCGAGGTTTATTATTAGGCCGATTCCTTGTTTGGTTTGCTGGTTTCGAGCCGGAAATCGCGATGAAAGCAGCTTATTTCAAACGGAATTGCTATAAGGCGCCGTTTTCGACGCGTTAAGTATTAAAAAAAGCCCGCCGGATTGATTTTAGGTCGTCCGGCGGGCTTTTTTGCGCGAGTGCGGTTTGGGATATACGCGGTTTCGCGGGCGCGTATGGCTTTCATCGCGGAGGGGCCGCCAAAACGCCGCAAAGTTACCCGCGGCTTCAACCGCCAAACGCGAGTGTCGTTTACGCGCGCTTCGGTAACTAGCCGCGTTAACCCATTTGAAAAACGCCCGATTTACAGTAAAGGGGCTAGGGGGGCAAGCAAGAAGGGAGCTTTGGATTGTCTAAACCTTTTCAGACAATCCAAAACACCGAGCAAAGCGCCGATATATAACACAGGCGCGGCTTTTTGGGCGCTTTCGCGTCCGCCCTCGCGCTCCCCGCTTCGCGGGGCGCCGCTATCCCTTGCCCGGAAGCGTTGCAAAGCAAATGCGTGGGTTGCGGGCGTCGTTAAGCCGCCAGTACCCGCGGAGGGAAAAATTGAAGTTATCTCGAGCCTTTAGCCGTGAGTTCCTCGTAATCTCTGTACAGCGATCTGCGCTCACTTTCAAGCGTCGCTGAATCCTGTCTTAACCGGCCGTCAGCCTGTCAACGTCCTCCTCGCCGAGGCTCTCCCGCTCGATAAGCTCCTCCGCGAGCGCCGTCAGCTTGTCCATATTACGGCGCAAAAGCTCCGTGACTTCTTTGTACAGTTCGCCCGCCAGGGCCGCGCATTCGCTGTAAATCCTGTCGCCGGCGCCCGCGCCGTCGATTATTTCGGCGTTTATAAGCCCGGCCTCGCCCATACCGCAAACGCTCACCATATCGCGGATTATCTCGCTTATGGTTTCTATGTCGGCGGCGGCGCCGGTGGTGATGTTGTCCGCGCCGAAAACCAGCTCCTCGGCGGCGCGCCCCGCGCAACTGACCATAACGCTGCGGCGCAGCTCGGACTTCGTGCGGTAGGCGCGGTCCGGCGGCACGTTCACGCAGAAGCCGCCCGCCCCGCGAGAGCTTGGGACGACCGTAATCTTAAGCACGGAGTTCTCCGGCAGGAGGAGCTTGCAGGCCAGGGCGTGACCAGCTTCGTGGAAGGCGGTTACGCGGCGGTCGGCCTCTCGCAGGCCGCTTAAGTCTTTTTTGGGCGAACCGGCGACCACGGTGTAATACGCCTTTTCGACGTCCTCCCCCGTTATGCTTTCGCCGCCTCTGTTCGCGGCGATTATGCCGGCTTCGTTCATCAATCCGGCTAATTTGGCCCCGCTGAAATACACGGTTGACTTGGCCAGGCGCTCAAAATCCACATCCCCGGCGATTTTTTTGCCGGCGGCGCAAAGCTCCAGAATTTTCCGGCGCGCCGACAAGTCCGGCAGGCCCACCTCCACCCGGCGGTCGAACCGCCCGGGGCGGAGCAGGGCTTCGTCCAGCGTGTCGGGGCGGTTTGTCGCGGCGATTACGACGACGCCGCAATCCTCCTTAAAGCCCGACATTTCTGTAAGGAGCGCGTTCAGCGTCTGTTCGCGCTCGTCGTTGCCGCCGTTCGGGGCGTTCGTCCGCTTTTTGCCGAGCGCGTCTATCTCGTCGATGAAGATAACGGCCTTTTTGCTCTCCCGCGCTTTCTTGAAAAGCTCGCGTATTCGGCCGGCCCCGACGCCCACGTACATCTGCACAAAGTCCGAGCCGGACACGGCGTAAAACGGCACGCCCGCCTCGCCGGCCACGGCTCGGGCCAGGAGCGTCTTTCCCGTGCCCGGGGGCCCGCAGAAAATCACTCCTTTGGGGAGCTTCGCGCCGATTCGGGCGTATTTTTCCGGCTCCCTGATGAAATTTACTATATCCGCGACGGCTTCCTTGGCTTCCTCGCTGCCCGCGACGCTTGAAAAATCACACCCAGCCGTTTCGCTTCCGTCCCGAAGGGAGATTCCCATAGAACCCTGCCCGTTCCGGCGCGAAAAGAGGAAAAAAGCGGCGAACATAGCGCCGCCCGCCAGAAGCTGGCTGTACCGCGCGCCCTCACGCACGGCCACGCCGCGCTCAAGGAGCGTCCGCTTGAAATCCTCCGAGCGCGGGTCGTCCGTTTTATATTTCCTGGAATCGCCGGAGAGGGTAAAGCTCAGCGCGCCCCCGCCGCTTATTTCGGCGGACTCCACCCTCCCGGACTCAAGCCACCCCATAAACTCCGTATACGGCACGCGCGCCACGGCGGAAGCCGCGTTAAAATACGCCGCCGCCAGAAGCGCGGCGACCGAACCCGCCAGAATACAAAAGCGCAGTCCCCTTTTTCCTGATTTCCCATTTAAGTTAAACATCTATATCCCCCCTGATAGAGCAATTCCATGTTTGATTGGCGTTGTTCAAGAAGGGGGCTTTTTCGGGCGGCTTTAAGCCCGAAAAAACACCGAGCAAGAAGGGGGCTTTTTCGGGCGGCTTTAAGCCCGAAAAAACACCGAGCACGCCAATATCAAACGGAATTGCTATGCGCTTCTCCTGCAAGATCAATTATACGCCGGAGCGGCGGGGAAATCAAAAGCAAGTTATGGGAGAGCGGGAAAATCCAGGCGGCCTAAAACTCCGGACGGCTTTTTGTGTTTACTTTTTTTGTTCTTTGTGTTAAAATATTACGTAAGCGGTAATATTTTAAAGGAGGTATGTTTTATGAGTAAAGTTTTCAAGAAACTTTCCGCGTTCGCTCTCGCGGGGGTTCTGGCGCTGCAGGCCGTCCCGGCCTTCGCGGAGATTAACATCCCGGAGGGGGCGCACGTCAGGGTCAGGAACGATTTGGTCACGGGGAAGCCCTACACTTATTATTTCGACCCGCTGACCGCCGAGGAGGTGCGCCTCGACGAGGAGGAGTATCTCCAGTATCAGTGGGAACAGCTGCCCAAATCCGTTTATGACGAGCCGGCGGAGCGAGAGGACCTGAAGCCCGTTTCGTACCCTATCCCCGAAGGGTCGATGATTCTCCACTCCCTGCGCCTGGGCACGGGTGAGGAAATCAATTATTTCCTCACCCCGGGGAGCACGGAGCGAGTGTATCTTGATTACAACGCTTACGCTATGTACTGCGCTCCGGCGGTTCCGGTTATTCCGGCGGACCCGGAAACTTCGCCGCGAAGAGAAACCCGCGGATTTGTGGGCGGCACGGACGACCGCGTGAAGGTTCCGGATATCGGGATTGAGCCGTATAAATACATCGTTCAGCTGCACGCCTATTATAAGGGCAAAGACAGAAGCGCGGAGGATTACGGCACGGGTTTTTTTATAAACCCGCACACGATTGTTACGGCGGGGCATTGTATCTGGAATGAGTACGAGCCGTTTAAGTGTATGGCGGACGTTCTGAAAATCCGCCTGTCCAACGGAAACGAGATTGACGCTTTCGATTACGGCGGCCAGATGACAGTGGGTGCTTGGTACCTGTCTAAACCAGGTATTCAAGGCGAAGATAATATCGGTATGGATTTCGGTATTATAGACTTTCCGAAGGCGTTCGTCTCCCCCAGCGGGCTTACCTTGAAATATTTCCCGGACGACGTGACGTTGGGTATGCCCATTACCGCAACAGGGTATCCCGTCGCGGATATCAATAATCCGTCCCATATTATGTATAAGGGCGACGGGAAAGTAACGGATATCGTGAACAGCGTGGACAGCAAGGACGCTCTGCAAATTTCCGCCGACCTGACACGCGGCGAGAGCGGCGGCCCGATATATAACACCGCGAGCGGAGAGGTTATCGGCATTATACGCGGGGAAAATGACCCCAATAACGCGCTTTATAACACCGGCGTGAGGATAACGGAATGGCTTCGGGATTATCTGGAGTCGTTTAAGGTCGCGTCAACTTCATTAGAAAGGAGAAAAGCTATGAAGGACGCGATCAGGTATGACGACGAAGAGGGGTGTTGGTTTATAGGCGATTCGGAAGTTCAGCACGGGCGTGAGCCGGCTGTTGCATATGATGAAGCCTACGGGTTTAATTACAGCACTGTCGCGCTCGCCTCCGGCAGGACGAAGAAACAAGAAGGTGTATCTTAAAGGAAAGCGGTCCGCGCCTCCCGAAAAGAAAAGTATGGCTGAGTAAAAAGGGATAAATATTATACTACGCTTTGACAATTTTTTCAAGTAATAAAAAAAAGGCCGCAAGGCTTTTTTTCGTCGTAAGTTTAATGATTTAGGCATTTATCCCCTTGACTTTTGTTTCAGAAAATGATAAACTTATAAACACGATCGAGATTCTTCGACAAAAATCGACAAATAGAAACAAAAAGAATTAACCGGAAGTACTGTCGAGGCTTAAGGGGAATCTCTGGACCCTAGACAAGCCATTAATGGGGGGTGAGTGTGGGAAAATAAAAACTTATTCGGCGCAGGGGGCTTCGGTCCGGCGGCCGCGCGCCAGTTAAGAAGGGTGTTTTCTGGTCCCGCCAAAAAACACCGAGTAAGGCGCGGAGCCGCGAAGAACCTGGCGAAGCCTTGTGAAGAAGCCAAGGCTTCAATAATCCTAAAGGGGGATTTTTAAAACTATGATTAACAGAAAGCGCTTATTGAAGACGACGGCCTCTTTGGCCATGGCGGTTCAGCTTTCCCTGGCCCCGGTCGGCGCGCTGGCTTTTGCCGACGAGACCGCGCCCGCGGTTGAGCAGCCCGGCGAGGGAACCACAGCGGGCGAACAGCCCGGCGAAGGAGCCCAGACGGGAGAACAACCCGGCGAAGGAACCACAGCGGGCGAACAGCCCGGCGAGGGAACCCAGACGGGCGAACAGCCCGGCGAGGGAACCACAGCGGGCGAACAGCCCGGCGACGCAATCCCGATAGGCGGACAGCCCGGCGAAGCGCTCCCGATAGGCGGACAGCCTCCGGTGGCCCCGCTTTCCCAATCGGGGATAATGCCCTATGCGTTGGCGACTGATTTTGTCATCAACTTCGAGACGCGCAAGATTACCATACCAAGCTGCACTCTGGGTACTGGCGATGACAAATACACCTTAAAAGTAGGCACGACGGTGGTAGACGACGTGACTACCGGCTCGGCAATCGACATACCGGGAGCGGATGCGTCGAAGAACTGGTTCGGCCAGACGCTGACCCTTACGAGTAACGACGACCCGACGGACAAAAAGACCATCAAAATCCCGGCGCTTCCGTCTAAGCCCGCCCCGAAGGCGGACTACGCCACCGGCTTTCTCACGGGCCTTGCCGCCGGCACGGAATATAAGATAGAATTCGGCAGCTATCAGGACAGCCCCTCCGCCGCGAAGCTCAGCCTCGCCGAGGCGGCTCTTTTCGACAAAACCGTGACTGTGCGTAAAAAAGCCACCGACAAGGCTTTCGCCTCGGACGAGGTTTCGGTTGATATAGCCGAGTCCGTCGAAAGCTCGGACGTTCTTGAGGCCGTGAGCTTTAACCCGCAGACGGAGCTTCTGTCCGCGCCGGCCAGCCTTGAGTACCGCACGCGCACTCTGCCCTCCGGCGCTTGGAGCGCCTGGAAAGCGGGCGCGGCGGCCGGAGTTTCCCTCACCTCGCAAATCACCGCCGGTTCCGCCGAAAGCGGCCTGCAGGTGGAGACGCGCGTGAAGGCCACGACGAGCGCCCCGGCTTCGACCAAATCGAAATATTTCAACATCGGCCGGCGCTTCAGCACGCCCGGCGCAAGCGACGTAACCTACGACTTCCTGACCGAGAAGGTCAAGAACGAAGCCAGCGGCAACCAGAACGGCAACCTGCTTGAGTATCGCGTGGGGACGACCGGCGGCTGGGAGCAGCTCGAGAAAAACCAGACCTTCGTTACGGACGGGAACGCGGCTTACGCCTTGAACGTGCGCGTCCCCGCTTCAGACATCGGCGACCTTACCGGCACGATCCTTACCGCGACGGCCACCCCGTCCGTGACCGCGGACGGCACGCTTGACCGGGCCGCTTCGCTGACCTACGCGAAGAGCATAGCCGCCCGCGCCTCCGCCCCCGCCGTTACCTACACAGCGACGACGGATAAGTTCGGCGGCTGGACCGCGGCGAACATCACCAAGGGTTATGAGTTTCAGGCCGTGGCCGCAGGCGCGAACCCCAACTACGAGGTTGCCTGGACGACAATCTCTGTAAGCACCGCGACCGACCTTATCGCCGCGACCGACGCAATGCACGGCAAGGACGTTTATATCCGCGTTAAGGGCAACTCCACCACCCGCCCGTCGGCGGCCAAGAAGCTTTATGTGCTGGCCCAGGACGGGGACGTGGCGGAGAATCAGGTGACCTACGACGCGCGGACCGAGAAAATCAGCGGCCTTATCGCTACGGCGACGGATACCGCGATGGTTACGGAATATCGCTTCTATGTGCCTAGTTCCGCTTCGACCACCGAGTCGGCGGTTATCGCGGAGGACGACCTTCAGCTGACCACCGCCCTCGCCACCGGCGCCAAACCGCGCACCGCTTGGACCGCCACCGCGGCCGCGGCGCAGACCGGCGGCCTTTCCGTCACGACCCAGCTTAACGCGGCGGTTAACGACGGGGACGGCTACACCTGGTTCGTCTACCGCACAAAGGCCACCGCGACCCACGCGGCCGGCGCTCTGCACGCCATCAAAATCGGCCCGCGCGCGGAAAAGCCGGCCGTGACCATAAACGCCGACCCGTCTAAGTTCAACCTGACCTACGACGGCGCGACCGGGACCGACGCCCTCACCGTAAAGTGGGCGACCGCGTATAACGCGACCACTTGGAACTCGCTTCCCGCTCTTACTTGGAAAAGCGCGGACCCCGCCCATTACGAAGGCGCCGTGCCGATTGAGTGGCGCACGGGCAAGCCGGTTTACTTCCGCGTGGAGGGGACCGCGGCCGTACCCGCTTCGGCCACTCCGACCACGACCGCTGCGGCTTCCTACGCGCCGATATTCCCGGCGCTGGCGGCTGCCCCCACGGCGGCGCAGTTCCCGCGCGTGAACGGCCAGTTCACCACGACGCTGACGGCTTATAAGCTCGAACCCACGACGGGTGAGTACTCCATCGAGTTCGCTAAGGCAGCCGCGGACAAGACCGCCGTTACCGTGGAAGCGGACGCGGCCCTGGATTGGGACGCCGCCGACGAGGACGGAGACGAAGGGACCGAACAGTTCCCGCTTAACATGGATTTCGATTATAATCAGGACAGCGCGGCCTACTGGTTCCGCAAGACGAACTTCGGCGAGGTTCCGTCGAAGGGTCTGCGCGTATTGGTTACGCGTCCGGCCGCTCCGGCGAAGCCCGGATTTAACGCCAACACGAACCAAATCACCGGCGTGACGGCCAATATTGAGTACGCGACCCAGGCGAACGCGGAAGCCAACACCTGGACCGCCTGCACGGGTACGGTCGTCAACGACCTGACCGGCCTCTCCGGCACGCTTTATTTCCGCACCAAGGCCGCCGGAACCAACCCGGCCTCTAAAACAGTCGCCTTTACAATCCCGGTTGTGGACGAGGAGGACGACGCAAATACTATGAAGAAGCCGACCCTTGGCAATGAGTCTGAGGGAGTAGCCGCCACCGTGGTTATTGATTACGTGAACGAGACAATAAACAAGGCGGTTACAGCGGATTCGTCCGCCGTCCTGCAGTACAAGAACGGCTCCACCTGGAGAAGCGTCGAGGCGACGGGGCTTTCCCTGACCGCCCTGCTGGACGCGGGCACGGATAAGGTCGACCTGCGCTTCACCAAAGGCTCCGGGGTTAACCAGGTGTTCACCTCCGCTGTGGAGCTTGAGTTTGGAACCCGCCCCGCCGCTCCGAGCTTTACCGACAGCGGCATTGACTTCGCGAAGGAGAAGTACACGGCTATCACCGCCGCCAACGAATATCGCGTTGGCTCCGCGGGGACTTGGCTGGCCGGCGCGGAGGCCGGCGCGGACGATGTCGGCAAAATAGCGCTGACTCCTTACCTCAGCAACGCTACGACGGCCCAGACGCTCAATATTCGCGCTAAGGCCACCGCCTCGGCGTTCGCCGGGGAGGCTGTCGGGGTTGAGATACCCGCCCGTCCCGCCGCTCCGACCGTCGCTAAGGTATATAATTTTACCGATACGAGCGACAGCGGCACAAAAAAGGTTAGATTCACCACCCCGAACGTAAAGGTGTATTCAACAAATACGGGGCCAGCTGAGGTGGATGATACGACGGGCCTTATTATGAAAGATGGCGCGGCGACGGCGATTATGCCTCTTTCTGTATACAACCCGGACAGCGCGCCGTTGAATCCCACGATACTCCGCGTGACCCTGGCCCCCACCAGCGCGGCCTTTGAGTCCAAGGAAACCGTTGTTACTTTATTGGCGAAGGGGCCGGCTCCGACCGTTACTTTCGACGAGGCGACGGCGTTGTTCACCGGCTTGTCGTATACGCTTGAGTTTAAGTCAGCCGATACGGATGCATACCCCAGCTCCACCCTTGTTTGGGCTGCGTGCAACGGAGAAGAAGGTCGGGATGCGACTCCGTTGGTAAACAGCGCCAACGCCGGTAAGTATTTCTTTTTCCGCACCGTATTAATGGCGGATAAACCGGCTTCGGCGTACAACCTAAGCGGCGTGCAGATTACGGCGCTTCCGGCTCCGACCGGCCTTGCTTGGAACGCCACGGACAAGAAAATCACAGGCTTGACGGCGGATATGGAATACAGCTTAAACGGCGTCACCTGGAAAGCCGCTGTCGCGGATGAAGTATTCGCTTGGCTGCAGCCCGCGGCCGACGGCGACCCTATCGTGCTGAATATTAGGACAAAGACCGGCGTAGGTTCGCCTACCGCTCCGTTCGCGTCCCTCAGCACGACTGTGGAAATCCCGGCAGTATCGTAAGACCGCAAGACGGCAAGACCGCAAGGCAATCGGCCCGGTTCAGAACCGGGCCGGTTTTTTTTCGCGGATTTCAGAATAAAAATCAAGGGAGCAGGCAAAATATAGTCAGTCATCCAACACCAGACGAAAGGAGCCGCCCGATGAAGCCCATCAGCCCTGACCTGTCCGCCAACGCCGGATACCTGGAGAATCTTTTCGCCGGCTGCGGGGATATTGTGTCGCGGACGTTCACGCTGGCCGGGGACGGCGCGCGGGTATATGTAGTTTACGCGGATATGCTGGTGTCCCGCCAGGTCGTGGACGAACAGCTTGTGCGCCCGCTGCTGCTAAATAAGAATCTTTCGGCGGCGGAAAGGGGCGATTATCTCAACATATTTGATTTCCTGGCGGCTACGAGCGTCGTGACCGCCGATATGAAGCCGGCCGGGACGCTTGAGGAAATCGAGGACGCGGTGCTGGCGGGGGACTGCGGCGTGCTTATCGACGGCTGCGAACGCGGGATAGTCGTATCCGCGAAGGGCTTTCCGAACCGCGGCGTGGGCAAGAGCGAAAACGAACCGGTGATTTACGGCTCAAAGGAGGCGTTTTGCGAGGTAATCCGCGTGAACACGACGCTGATCCGCCGCCGTATCCGCGACCCGCGCCTGAAAATCAAGCAGCTTCAAATAGGCGCGCGGAGCAAGACCGATGCGGCGGTTATTTACCTGTCGGACGTCGCGCGGCCGGAAATCCTCTCGGAGGTGACGCGCCGGCTTGACAAAATCCTCGGCGCGCGGCCCGACGCGGTCCCGGACAGCGGCTTTATCGCCCAGCTTATGGAGGATTCGTGGAAATCCCCGTTTCCGCAGGTGCAGGCCACGGAGCGGCCCGACAAGGCCGCCGCCGCTATCCTTGAGGGGCGCGTGGTCATAGTTGTGGATAACTCGCCGCAAGTCGTCGTCGCCCCAGTCACTCTTTCCTGTTTTTTCCAGTCCTCGGAGGATTATTACGAGCGCTTCCACATAATGAGCTTTCTGCGCCTCCTGCGGCACGCGGCGGCGGTGCTGGCGGTCTGTCTGCCCGCGTTTTATATATCGGCGGTTTATAACCCGTCGGGCGTGTCGTCGCTGCTTTTATTCAAAATGGCGGCGGCGCGCGCCCATGTGCCTATGCCGGCTCTCGCCGAAATGTTTTTTATGGACCTGGCGTTTGAGCTGATCCGGGAGGCTTGCGTGCGCCTGCCGGGCGCGGCGGGCGGCACTATCGGAATTGTCGGCGGAATTATCGTCGGTCAGGCCGCTGTCGAAGCGGGCCTCGTCAGCCCGGTCACGGTCATAATAGTGGCCCTCGTGGGCATAGCCAGCTTCGCCGTGCCGCAGACTTCGCTTGTTTCCGCGCTCCGGCTCGTGAAATACGTGTTGATGGCCTTCGCGGGCGTTCTGGGCCTGGCCGGGTTTTATCTTGGGTGCGCGGCTGTTCTGGCGCACCTGGCGGCGCTTTCGAGCTTCGGGGTGCCCTATTTTTTCCCGGCCGTCTCCGCCGATTTAAGCGACGGGAACGACGCCGCCGACAGCGTGTTCCGCCTGCCGTTTTTTATGATGAAACGCCGCCCGATTTTCGCCGCCCCTATGGCGCGTCGGAGAATGAGGTGACTAAATGAATAACTCGAAAATTTCTTTGCGTCAGCTTCAAGCCCTGCTCCTTGTGGAAATTATTGGCACAGGCATAGCCTGGCTGCCGAAAATAACGCTGTTGTACGCCGGGCGGGCGGCCTGGGCCGCGTGCTTATGCGCGGGGGTGTTCGCGGCGGCGTTCGCCTTCGTGATGGCTTCGCTCGCGTCTAACTACTCAAAGTATAATTTTTTTGAATACTCATCGGTTATAATAGGCAGGCCCTTCGCCGTTCTGGCGACTCTGCTTTTCGTCTCGCAGGTAATCGCCGCGTCAGCGCTCAACCTGCGGCTTTTCGTCGAAGCCGCGCGCGTGTGCGCCCTGCCGCGGACGCCGCTCTGGCTCACGGGCCTGGGGCTGCTTCTGACGGCGCTTTTTTCCGCGGGCGGCTTTGAAGCGCGCGGGCGGTTCGGCGAAATTCTGCTGATTTTCACCGTGCCCTTGCTTATTTTGAGCCTCTTGACGCAAGCGTCGGAAGCCGATTTTACCGAGCTTCTGCCCGTTTTCAGAGGAAATTCGCCGAAAAGCCTGTTATACGGCGGCTTTTGTGGCTTGACCGGCTTTTGCGGGGCGGAGCTTTGCCTCCTCGCCCCGCGTTATGTAAACAGGCCCGGAAACGCCCCTAAAAGCGCGGTTTTCGCGGTATCCGCGGCGGCGGTTATTTTGTCCGCGGCGACGGCGCTGTGCCTTTGCGCCGTCGGCTTCCCGAATGGGTTCGCGGCGCTGTTTCCGGCGCTCGAGGCTCTGAATATGTCGAAAAACTTCCTGAGCGGCAAAGACGCGCTTTTCCTTGGGGTTTTGTGCGCGGGCGCGGTGCTATCCGTGTCCGGCGCGCTCTTTTTTTGCGGCGAGCTCCTCCGGGATATGCTGAAACCAAAGTCCCGGTCCTGGTCTTGCAAGCTTTTAATCGCGCCCGTCGTGTTTTTCGCGGCGTTCCTGCCGGAAAATTTAAGCGCCGTGTGGGATTCGGGCGTAACGCTCGTCCTGCCGCTGAAAACCGCCGTTTTCTTGGCCGCGTTTCTTATGCTGGCCGTTGGAAAGATTAAAGGGGTGAAGTAAATGTTAAGAAAATATTTCTGGTTATTAAGCCTGTTGCTTCTGTCCGGCTGCCGGGACGCGATTGACCTCGAAGACCGCTCCTACGTCCTTTCGGCGGGGGCGGACGCGAAAAATTTTTACGCCGCCGTGGCGGACGCGAAAGCTGCAAGTGAAGGCAAAACGGAGTACACGAAGACTTTTTGCGCCGCTCGCGATACTATCCGGGAGTCAATTGAGGCTATAGACTTATTGTCCGACAAAAAACTATACCTTGGGCATATAAAGGCGTTTATTCTGTCTCCGGATTTTTGCCGAGACTCCGCGAAAATGGCTGAATTATCGGATTTTTTGCGCTCCAACACGGAAATAAGCAAAAAAGCGGAGATTTTAACGGCATCGGGCGAAATATCAAAAGTTATTAAGGATTCGTCATTTTTTATTCAAAATTATCGCGAAAATAATAAAGACGAGCTTGTCGGCGGATACAGCCTGAACGCCGGGGATTTTTGCAAAGCCTTCGCGCGGGGCGGCGGTTTTTTGATTCCGCAGATTGACAAAGACGGCGAAAGCGTTTGCGGCGCGGCGATAATAAATGACGGCGCGTTCGCGGGCTTCTTGGGGAAAGACGAGCTGCGCGGCGTTCTTTGGTTAAAAACGAGCGGGCGGAGCGTCTTGAGCGTGCCGTCGGGCGGCGGGTTTGTTCCTGTTGAGGTGAAAAGCGTCCGCCGGAAATTTTCTTTTTCGCAAAACGAAAACGCCCTAATCATCGCTCCGGAGGCGACGGTGCGGGCGGCGGCCGAGTATGGCGGGGACACCCCCGAAGCGCGGGAATTTCTGGCGCGGGAAGCCGCGAGAATTATCGGCGAAGAAATCGCGAAAAGTTACGAAATATTGAGGAATAAGAACGCGGACGTCTACGGTTTCCGTCGGAGGATGGAAATAAAAAATTATGAATTATACGAAAAAGCGGCCGCGACGCCGGAAATTTGGAGGGAAACCTTCAGAAACGCGGAAATGCGCCCGAGCGTCCGCGCGAAAATATATAGCAATTCCGTTTGACGCAGGCTTCGCTCGGCGTTTTTTCGGCTCGAAACAAGCCGGTCAAACAGGGAATTGCTCTAACCGCGAAAAACGTGTATCAGGGGGGGTCAGTCAATAAACATACCCTTCTTTCGGGCCTTTCCGACGTTTATTACCATTCCCGCGGCGGCCATACACGTCCACATACTGCTTCCGCCGTAACTGAAGAACGGGAAGGTTACGCCCGTGTTCGGCAGAATCCCCGTGGTCACGCCCACGTGAAAAAACGACTGCGTGAAAAACATAGCCGCCGTCCCTAAGGCTATAAACCGCCCCAGGGGGTCAACCGCGCGGGACGCGACGCGCAGGCACTTTAGGATTATAAGAAACATCAGCGCCAGAACCGCCGTGCAGCCCACAAAGCCGAATTCCTCGCCAAGCACGGTAAAAATAAAGTCATTCTGATTATCCGCCGTATAGCGCCCCTGGCTGCTTTTGTACATACCTTTCCCGTAAAGCTGGCCGGAGCCTATGGCGTAGGTTGACATTACCGTCTGGCGGGACTTGTCCGGGTCGGAGGACGGGTCAATCAGCAGCTCAATCCGGTCGAGCTGATAAGGCTGCATATGCATAACCTTTGTGAGTATAAGCCGGCGCTCGGTGTTAAAATCCACGTAAAGAACCGCCAGGAGAGAAAGGACGCAAGCTATGATTATGAGTATGTTTTTATACGACACCTTGCTTGAAAAGACTATAAACGCGCTGGCGGCGAAAACGACAGCCGCCGCCGAAAGCGACGGCTGCAAATAAACAAGCCCCACGGGGACGACTATCCCCAGGAGCGCCGGGATAAGGCACTTAGGGCGGTTGATTTCCTCATCCGCCGCCGCCAGAAACGCCGACACGGAAATTATCATAAACAGCTTTGAAAACTCCGACGGCTGGATTTTAACCGCGCCCGAGCCATGCCCTATTTGAATCCACCTGTCCACGCCGCGCGTCCCGTCGCCGATAAAAAACAGCACGAGCGTAAGCAGGATTATGTTAAAAATATAAATCGGCGGCGCGAGCTTGCAGATAAAATGATAATCAATCATAGACGCGAAAAGCAAAAGCGCGAACCCCGTCCCCGCCCACATAACCTGCTTAAGGTACAGCCCGCCGTGGCCGTTGAGGTCAACGCGCGTCGCGGAGCCGAGCACCACTATCCCGCAGGCGCACATCAGGATTATGAGCGCCAGCAGGACAAAGTCAAACCGCTCGAAGTTCCGCCGCAGAAACTCCGGCAGGCTGTGTCTTACGAATTTTAGGATTAAGGGCATATTGATACCTCGGGGGTTTACTCTTTCGTTGCGGGTTCCGCTTTCGGTTTGCGCACGTTCGTAAACGGAATCTCCGCAATCAGCATAGGCACTTCCTCGTTTTTGTCGGAGGTGGCTTTAGTCAGCTGAATATTAAGCTCCTCGTCGCTTATATCCATATATTTGGCTATAACCTTCAGAATATCGTTTTTGAGCATTTCTAAAACGTCAACCGAGCAGTTTGCCCGGTCGTGCACCAGAACGAGCTTGAGCCGGTCTTTGGCGATGTTTTTCGAGCGCGGTTTCCCGCTGAACAGACTGAAAAAATCCAAAGCCATATCGCATCACCCCTTAAAAAATCTCTTGAGCTTGCCCATTATTGAGTTATCGACGTTAAGGTCCATAAGGGGCACGTCCTCCCCGAGAATCCTCCGGGTGATGTTTCGGTAGGCCTGGCCGGCGGCGGCCGCTTCGTCCCCCACGACAGGCTCTCCCTTATTCGTGGACACGACAATGCTTTCGTCGTCCGGCACTATGCCAAGAATATCGATGGCCAGAATCTCCGTGACGTCCTCTATGCTCATCATGTCCCCGCGCTCGACCATTTTCGGGCGTATGCGGTTTAATATCAGCACGGGGTCGCGCAGTTCGTCCGCCTCAAGCAGGCCGATAATCCTGTCCGCGTCCCGCACGGCGGAAACCTCCGGCGTGGTCACGACGATTGCCCTGTCCGCGCCGGCGGTGGCGTTTTTAAAGCCCTGCTCAATCCCCGCGGGGCAGTCGATGATTATATAGTCAAAATCCTCCTTGAGCGACAGGCAGAGCTTGAGCATCTGCTCAGGGTTCACGGCGTTCTTGTCCTTGGTTTGGGCGGCGGGCAGGAGATACAGGTTCTGGTAGCGCTTGTCCTTTATGAGGGCCTGCTTAAGGCGGCAGTTGCCCTCGATAACGTCGATAAGGTCGTAAACTATGCGGTTTTCAAGCCCCATAACGACGTCAAGGTTGCGCAGGCCGATGTCCGCGTCCACAAGCGCGACTTTTTTATCGTGCATAGCCAGGCCGCAGCCGATATTGGCCGAAGTGGTGGTTTTGCCCACGCCGCCCTTGCCGGACGTAACTACTATAACTTCTCCCATAATATGTAAACCCCCTGAAAGTGTTTTGTCGTTCGTTATAAGCTAAAATATACCAATTAGAGCAATTCCATGTTTGATTGGCGTTGTTCAAGCCGAAAATCGCGGGCTTCAACGCGTTTTCGGCTCGGAAGAAGAAGGTGGCTTTTTGGCATGGCAGTAGGCGCCAAAAAACACCGAGCAACGCCAATCAAACGGAATTGCTATACAGTAATTATACCAAAAATCCGCGCGGATTGCACTATTAATATTTTGGCAAAAATAAACAAAAAGCGAGTTATAGCAATTTTACAAAATGTTGACTGGCGCGGAGCGTAAAATCGGCGGCAAGAAGGGGGCTTTTTCGGCAGGCCAACACGGCCGCCCGGCCGGCAAGCGAAGCTTGCGAGAGGGCATTAGTGCCGAAAAAACACCGAGCAAGAAGGGGGCTTTTTCGGCAGGCCAACTTGCTCGGTGTTTTGGATTGTCTAAAAAGATTTAGACAATCCAAAGCCCCCTTCTTGGCCGCCCGGTTTTAACCCGGAGGCGCGAACACTGCGCCGGAGGGTTTTTAACCCGGAGACGCGTTTAGGTTTTGTGCGGCCTCAAGCACAAAACCTGCGCCGGAGGGCCGGCAAGCGAAGCTTGCGAGAGGGCATTAGCGCCGAAAAAACACCGATAAGAAGGTGGCTTTTTTGGCGGGCATTAGTGCCGAAAAAACACCGATTTTAAGCCGTTTTTCGCGAACGTCGGCAGTCAAGGAGGGGGCTTTGAGCTTCTCTTGGAAGCTCAAAACACCGAGCCACGATTTTGAAAATTGCTATAGGTAAAAAAAGGAAGCGGCTTTTTCGCCGGCGGCCTTAAGCCGCGAAAAAAGCGCCGGGCTTCCGATTTTCGTGAGGCCGCTTTAAGTCATAAGCGGCGCTATGCAAATTTCCCCGTTTTCGATATAGGCGATGGCGGGCTTTTCGGAGGAACCTTTTTTAGACGGCGGAATGAAGGTAATCAGAGCCGCTATCCGAACCTGCGTCGGCAGGAAGCTCAGCGCCGCCACGAAAGCCCCACCGTCTCCGCGGCAGCCCGCGTGCACCATTCCTTTCAGGAAGCCGAGGATTATGACGGAGCCGCCCGCCACAATCTCCGCGCCGGGGTTAACGTCGCCCAGGACGACAATGCTGCCGTCGTGGCGGAGCTGCTGCCCTCCGCGCACGGAGGAGCGGCAGAAAAGCGCGTCGCTCCGGCTCGTAAACTCGTAAAGGGAGTGTCTGGGCGGTTTTACCTTGGGCAGGCGGCGCTGTTCCTCCGAGGCTTTTTTGGCGCGTTTTTCTTTTTTACGCAGGCCGTCGGGCTTGCCCTCCTTACCGGCTCCGGCCGTTTCGCTTTTTTCCCCGCCGGACTCCCCCGAGGCGGCTTCGCGCGCGCTCATTATTTCCGTAAGCTCCGCCCGTTCGCTTTCGGAAAGCTCCCGCCCGGAAAAATTTACCTTAAGCGGAGTGTCTCCGAAAAAATCCGCCGCGCCGGCGAGTTTTTCGGAGAGCATTGTTTTCAGCGCGGAAAAGTCCGGCCGCTCCGGCAGTATTACCGTGATTTCGTCTTTTTTGCCCTTAAAGGTGATTTCGTCTTTATCCATTAAAAATATCCCTCTTCTATTTTACAAGCGAGTTCGCCTTCGGAGGACTCTCCGGAGCGGGCTTGCTCCCGATGCCCATATACGCGCCGATAACGTCTCGGGCCACGTGCCCCGCGGCGGTGGGCGTGGCCTGCGTATCGCCAAAGGGGATAACCGTGTACACGGCTATCCGAGGGTCGTCAAAAGGAGCGAAGCCGAGAAACGACGTGTGGTCATGGCGGGATTTATTCTCCTGGGCCGTGCCGGTCTTACCGCCGACGGAGACGGGAAAGCCCTTGAAGGTATTATAGCCCGTGGCGCCGGGCGCGTGCGTGACGTTGTACATGCCGCTGTAGACCGTGCTCCAGGTGGATTGCTTAAGGCTCACCGTCTCCTCTATGACGGGGGCGGCTTCCTTTTTAAGGGTTTCGTCCCAGCTTTCCTGCCGGCTGGTCAGGTGCATTTTATAGCGCGTGCCGCCGTTGGCCAGGATAGACGCGACTTTGGCCATAGACGCGGCGGTGTAGTTATTGATGGCCTGGCCTATGGCGGTGGCCACGGTGTCCCCGTCGTACCAATCCTCGTTTGTGCCGTAGAGCTTGCCGAGATATTTGCGGTATTCCGGGGAGGAGATTTGCTCCGCGCCGCTCTCCCGCGTGTCGTAGGCCTCCCCGATTTCAACGCCCGTGCGCTCGTTCAGGCCGAACGCCTTCATATACTCGTTGAGAGAGGCTATGCCCTCTTTCATATTGCCGTTTTTTGAGTTGCCGAGCCGGTAGGCGGTTTCGCAGAAGAAGTAGTTGCACGAAACCTGCAGCGCCCGGACGACGTTTATGCTTCCGTGCGAAGCGGAGGACCAGCACCGCAGGTAGGGGATGCCCGCCTTTTTGAAGGTAGTTTCGTCTCGTATTGTGGAGGAGGGGGTTATGACGCCTTTTTCGAGGCCCGTCACGGCGGTTATCATCTTAAAGGTGGAGCCGGGGGCGCGCCGCTCCTGAAACGCGCGGAAATACGATGGGGCGGTTATATCCTCGTTGATTACGGGAAAGTACTCGTTGAAATTGGCCGTCATGGCGGCGTTGTCGTAAGTGGGATAGCTGGCCGCCGCCAGCACCGCGCCGCTGCGCGCGTCCACCACCACGACCGAGCCGGAGGACGGGTCTATATTGACCATCTGCGGGGTTATTTCCCCGGCTTTGATTTTATTCACGAGGAACTGGAGCATTGACACGCCGCCGCCCTCCAGGCGGGAAACGGCGGCCGCGTCGGCGGTTATAAGCCCCTGCTCGTACATTACAAGAAACACGCGCCCCATAGGCACGCGCCCGCGCAATATGGCGGCGGAGAGGATTTCCCGCGCTTGCGTGGCGCCGTCCGGCGTGGTGACGTCCGCGTCCGGCCATTCCTCAAGGACGCACTGCCGCAGGTCGTAACTGTAGGAATCCGGCTCGGAGCGCCAGATTTTGCGCACGGAGACCGCGCCGGTCTTAATCAGGGAGGCCAGGGCCTCCCGCGCGGACACGGCGGAATCCCGCCGGGTGCTCACCGTAAGGCGGTTTATGAGGATTTCCGTCAGCTTATCCTTTAGGATTTCATACGCCTGTTCCTGAAATCGGGAATCGATGGTCAGGAAGAATTTGTCGCCGGGTACGGACCCCTGCCCGGAGTCAAGCACGGAAAGCACGCGCCCTGTGGCGGAGTCCACCTCGACTTCGCGGCTTCCGGAGATTCCCCTAAGGTCGCTTTCAAGGGACTGCTCAAGCCCCGCCTTGCCCACTTGGTCTCCCGATTTGTAGCCCAGCCCCTCAAGCCGGGAGAGGTCCGTGTCGTTTGCGCTGCCTATATAGCCTATGATGTGTGAAAAAGTGACGCCGGCGGGGTATCTCCGCACGGAGTCGGTGTCCACGTAAATACCCGCGTATTTGTCGCTTTCCTCCTCGATTACGGCCATAGTCGCGTCGGAAACGTCCGCCGCCAGGGTTATCGCGGAGTATTGAGAGTACCGCTTCATATACATGGCGGAGCGCAGGGAGACGATTTTCCGCGCCTCGTCGTTTGAAAGGGCGGGGTCGACGCCGAAATCCTCGCGCAGCTGGGCGAAAGCCTCGGCCGCCGTTTTATTCTTAGAATCGATGTTCATATCGGCGCGCCAGCGTTTTTCGCGCGTTTCGCTCCCCGCGAAGTTAAAGGTGTACGGTTCGTCCTTCGATATGGGAAACTCGTCGATATATTTTTCGCCGTTCCGCTCAAACAGGTTCATAAGGTCGTAGAGCGCGTCGTTGAGCTTACCGTAGTCAAAGCTGGCGGAGGGGTTGAGCTTCAGCGTATAGGAGGTGGAGTTGACCGCGAGGGGCCGGCCGAATTTATCATAAATAGTCCCTCGGGGGGCTTTTAGCTCAAGCTTTTGAGAGCTGGTCTCCCGCAGGCCGCGCGCGTACTCCTCCCCGTTAACAATCTGCAAATCAAAGAGCCGCCGGACCAGCGCGAGGAAGCACAGCGTGAAAACGCAGAAAATTATGACGAGCCTGCCGCGCAGAAAACGGAGCAGGTCAGAAAAAAAATCAGACATGGCAAACTCCTTAAAACAGCTTCCGCAGCCTTTTCTCCCGCTTCTCCAGCTTTTTGTTCAAAAAAGCCAGCCCGCGGTACAGCGGCACGGTTACGACAAGCGAATACGCCGTTTCGGGCAGGATTATCCGGCGGAGGTAAAACAAAAAATCCGTTTCGCCGACGAACAGATAAGTCAGCAGGTAAAACCCGGTTTCGTAAAAAAGCAGCCCGCCGCCCGCCAGCAGAACCGGCAGGAAATTATTGTCGCGGAAAAAATCCTTAAACGGCTTGCCGGCGAGATACCCGAGGAAAAAGCCGAGCAGCGCCTGCTGGCCGATAATGTCGCCGAAGAAAAAATCCCGCGAAAGCCCCGTGAAAAAGCCGAAAGCCGCCCCCTCAAGGTCTCCGCGCAGAAGCGCGTAGCACACTATAAGGACGACGCCGGTATCCGGCGCCGCGCCCCACACGGCCAAGCGCGTAAACAAGGCGGACTGCGCCGCCAGATTAAACAGAATCAGAGCCAACATAACAAACGCTCGCATTTTTAATCAGCATCTTCCGTTTCTGGGTTTTCAGGCGCTTCTTCCAAAAAGGCGTTTTTGTCAAACGTTTCTTTAATAACAAGCAGAGAGTCGAGATGCGCGAAATCCACAAACGGGCGCACCGTGGCGGTTTTGGTCAGGCCGCCCGCGTCCGGCGAAACCTCCTCCACTTCACCGACTTTAATCCCCGGAGGGTAGAGGTTTCCGAGGTTTGAAGTGACAATCTCGTCCCCGGCGATTATGTCGGAGTTTATGTCGATCCGCTCCATACGGCAAAGCCCGCGCAGGCGCAGCTTCATATCGCCTTTAAGTATGCCCGAATCCCCCGTGCGGGAGCTTTTTACCGACACGGCCATAGCGTCGTCGATGAGGGATTTCGCCTTGCTGTAGTTATACCCGGACTCCGTGACGCGGCCCACAAGCCCCCCCTCCGCTATGAGCACCATATTTTTGGAAAGCCCGCTTTTCGCGCCTTTATCTATTATGAAGTTGTCGTACCAGCTGCCCGGCTCCTTGGCGATTACCGTCACGCCGATCATCGGGTAATCCGAGTATTTCTTGCGCATTTCAAGAAGCTCGGTCAGCCGGCGGTTTTCCTCATCCGTCTGCCTCAGGCGCGAAAGCTCCATATTCAGGCGGTCAAGCTCGCCCTTGAGGATTTTGTTCTCTTGGGCAAGCTCCGCCGAGGTTTTCCGGTTCCCGATTTTTTCGGAAAGGGCGGCGGCGGCCCGGCTGAAAAAAGCCTGTACGGGGGTAACGGCGTAGCTCAGCGCGTCCTCCGCGGCGGTCGGGCGTTCGCGGCGGTAAACCGAGTATCCCATAAGCCCCGCGCAGAGGAGCGCGCCGATGGTTATGAAAAACTTTTTGTGTTCGGAGAAAAAACCCATTGTTACATTCCCAGTCTCTTTTGAGATATAAGCACGTTTCCGAGAGTCTCTATGTGTTCGAGCGCAAGCCCCGTCCCTATGGCGACGCAGTTCAGAGGCTCCTCCGCTATGTTCACGGGTATGCCCGTTTCGTCGGTAATCAGGTCGTCAAGCCCGCGGAGCAGCGCCCCTCCGCCCGTCAGCATAATCCCGGACTCCATAACGTCCGACGCAAGCTCCGGCGGGGTTTTTTCAAGCGTGAACTTTATGGCGTCTATTATCGCGGAGATAGGCTCCTCTATGGCGAGAGCCACTTCTTTTGACGAAATCTCGACAGTTTTCGGCAGGCCCGATATAAGGTCGCGCCCGCGTATGCTCATCCGGTTTTTATCGGAGGCGTTGTAAACGGCGGCTATTTTTATCTTGATGTCCTCCGCCGTGCGCTCTCCTATCGCCAGGGAATATTCTTTTTTAACGTAGTTTATTATGGAGGAGTCAAGCTCGTCCCCGGCGATGCGCAGGGAGCGGCTGGTCACTATGCCCCCAAGGGATATTACCGCTATTTCGGACGTGCCGCCGCCTATATCCACGACCATACTGCCCATAGCGTCCCCCACTGGGAGGCCCGCGCCGATAGCCGCGGCCATAGGTTCCTCAATAAGGCTGGTGTAGCGCTCGGAGCTTCCCGCGGAGACGGCCGCCTCTATGACGGCGCGTTTCTCCACCTCCGTCACGCCGGAGGGTACGCCCACCACCACGCGCGGCTTCGCCAGAAAGACCGTTTTCTGGAACGCCTTGCGGATAAAGTGCTTAAGCATCGCCTGAGTCACCTCAAAATCGGCGATTACCCCGTCCTTAAGCGGGCGGATGGCTACAATCTCTCCCGGCGTGCGGCCAATCATTTCCTTCGCGTCGTCCCCTACGGACAGGACCTCCTTCGTGCGCATATTTATAGCTACGACGGACGGCTCGTTTATTATTATACCCCGGTCTTTAAGGAACACAAGCGTGTTCGCCGTGCCAAGGTCTATTCCTAAGTATCTTGAAAACATAACTTTCTCCTCCCGAAAAACGGCGGTCTTTTGTCGTTTGATAAATAAGTATTTACACTACTTACAAATTTTAGCACAAAGCGGAGGTTTTAGCAAATTTTTTTAAGGGGCTTGCATATATTTTTTAGAGATAAGAATTTAATTTTTTAGATGGAGGAATTGTATGCGCGGAATCAGCAAAATTTTTCTTGGATTAGGGGCGCTCGCCCTGGCGCTTTTGCCGTCGGGCTGCGGGAAGCCTGAAGAGGGGCTTTCGATGACGGCCTACGAAAGGATTCAGAAAAACCTTGTGGAGATGAAAAGCTATCAGGCGGAGGCGGCGGTGACGTACATATCAAACAAAAACCGCAACGAGTATCAGACCTTTCAGCAGTGCCGCTCCACGGGGGAATACCGCGTCGCCGTGACCGCGCCGGAGAACCTGTCCGGCAACATCACCGTGTCGGACGGCTCCACAATTTCCCAGTTTAACCCGAAGGTTTCGGGCAAGGTTTCCGTAACTTCAAAAGAAATGAGCGAGCGCCTCGAGATTTTCGTCACGAGTTTTGTCAAAAATTACCTTAACTCCGAACAGGCGGCCGTTGAAAACGCGGAGGAGGACGGCGTTTCCTGCACGGCGCTTTCCGCCAAAATCCCCGGGGAGAACCACTATCTGAGCGCCGAGAAGCTCTGGGTTTCAAACGAAAGCCATAAGCCCGTGAAGCTCGTCGTGTACGACCGGGAGGGCGGCGAAAGAATTCTTGTAAAGTTCAGCAATTTTGAGTATAATGTAAATATAGACGATTCAGTGTTTACCGTCGGGGGGTAATTTTTTGGAAACGGGCAGGGTTGAGTGCGTGGTTGACCTTGGGGCGGTCGCGCGGAATACGCGGAGCGTCCGCGCCGCCATAGGCGGGGAGCTTTGCGCGGTGGTAAAGGCCGACGCTTACGGCCACGGGGCCTTGGCGGTCGCCCGCAAAGTTTTGGAGGCGGGGGCGGCCTCCCTTGCCGTCGCCATTTGCGAGGAGGCCGCCGATTTGCGCGAAAACGGCGTAACCGCGCCGATACTCATTCTCGGCTACGTTCCGCCGCGGCAGCTTGAGCAGGCTGTGGAGATAAACGCCGCCCAGACCGTTTTTCACGCCGTCCAGGCGCGGGAGCTTGCGGCGGCGGCGCGGCGGCGGAATAAAACCGCCGCCGTCCATATCAAGATAGACACGGGGATGGGGCGGCTCGGTTTTTTCCCGGACGCGGAGGGCGTTTCGGAAATAGCGGAAATCTGCCGCGCTCCTAATCTGGACGTCCGCGGGGTTTACACCCACTTGGCCACCTCGGACGAACCCGGCTCCCCTTTCGTATATGAGCAGAGAGAGAAGTTTGAAAACTTCCGGAGGGAGCTTGCCGCGCGCGGGCTGAACATACCCGCTCATATCGCCAACAGCGGCGCTATAGTAAACAACCCGGACATAGCGCGGGATAAATCGTATTTTATGGCCCGCGCGGGGATTACGCTGTACGGTCTGCCTCCGGCGAACGGCCTGCCCCCGGCGTTTCCGCTCTTTCCCGCTATGAGCCTCCGCGCGGAAATAAGTTATGTAAAGCTCCTGCCGGAGGGGGTCTCCGTGGGGTACGCGCGGAGTTTCACCACAAGCCGCCCGACGGTCGTGGGCACCGTGCCCGTGGGTTACGCCGACGGATACCCCCGCGCGCTGAGCAACCGCGGCCAGGTTATAGTCTCTCCCGCCAGGGGGGAGCCTTTTTACGCGCCCGTCATAGGCAAGATTTGTATGGACCAGCTTATGATAGACGTGACCGGCGCGGGTTTCCCTGTAAAAGCGGGGGACGAGGTGCTTCTTATGGGCGGCGCGGGCGGCCTTTCCGTCAGCGCGGACGGGCTTGCGGAGCGTTCCGGCACAATCAATTACGAAATCGTCTGCGGGATAGGCAAGCGCGTGCCGAGAAGGTATATTGATTAGGGCGCGTTTATAGCGATTTTACAAAACGCTGGGCGCGGAGGCGTCAAAAAACACCGATTTTAAGCCGTTTTTCGCGAACGCCGGCAGTCAAGGAAGGGGCTTTGAGCTTCTCTTGGAAGCTCAAAACACCGAGCCGCGATTTTGAAAACCGCTATGCGCAAAGCCGCCGCGCTTCCTTGGTATAAGCCGGCCGGAAACCGGCAACACTTAAAATACAGCTTAAAAAGGAGTGTGAAAAAATGTGCTTGTGTCAAGAGGAGATTTGTTTTACGCGGATTTAAGCCCGGTCGTCGGCAGTGAGCAGGGGGGCATACGGCCGGTGCTCATAGTGCAGAACGATATGGGCAACCGGCACAGCCCCACGGTCATAATAGCCGCCATAACGTCGCAGATAAACAAGGCTAAGCTGCCCACCCACATAGAAATCGAAAGCCACCCTAATCATCTTGTCAAAAGTTCCGTGATACTTATGGAACAAATCCGCACCATTGACAAAAAGCGGCTTCGCGAGAAAATAGGGCGGCTCGACGAGGCTTTAATGAGCAAGGTGGACCGCGCGCTGCTTATCAGTTTGGACTTGCCGCATACATAAGGCCGGAAAAAAACCGCGAAAACGCGGTTTTTTTATTTGGGCGCGGCGGCGGGTAAGAGAGCGCGAAGCGGCCGCGGATTACAGATGAAAAAAGCCCGTCCCCTGACGCGGCTTTTTTGTTGCGGAAATAAAAAAATTGTAATATAATGAAACGCGGGGGTGGTCCCTCAAAAAAATTTCGGATAAATATATAAAAATTTTGCGGGATATGTTATAATTATAAGATAGATTAGGAGATGCGGAAATGTTTGAAATAGCTGTTTTGGGCTGCGGCACGATAGGCTCGGGGGTGGTCGAGGTTCTGCGCGAGGGAGCCTCCGAAATTGAGAAAAAGGCGGGGGAAGCGGTCCGCGTGCGCCGCGTGCTTGACCTGCGGGATTTGCCGGGGCTTGAGGGCGCGCTCACGCGCGATTTTAACGATATTCTCACCGACGGGCAGATCCGCGCGGTCGTCGAGACAATGGGCGGGACGGAGCCGGCGTATACATACGCCGGAAAACTGCTCCGGGCGGGCAAAAGCGTAATAACCTCAAACAAGGAGCTTGTGGCGGCCCACGGGGCCGAATTGCTGGCCCTGGCCAGGGAAAACGGCGTGAGTTTTATGTTCGAGGCCTCCGTCGGCGGCGGCGTGCCGGTGATACGGCCGATGAACGCCGCGCTCGCCTCCGACTCCGTGCGGGAAATCGCCGCCATATTAAACGGCACGACCAACTATATCCTGACTAAAATGGCGGAGGGAGGCGCGGACTTCGCGGAGGCGCTGCGGCAGGCTCAGGAGCTTGGCTACGCCGAGAAGAACCCGGACGCGGACGTGAACGGCCACGATACCTGCCGGAAGCTGGCGATATTGCTCTCCCTGGCGACGGGCCGGACGGCGGATTATAAGGATATTCCCACGGAGGGCATCTCCGGGGTGGATATGAAAGACGCGGCCTACGCCGCGAAAATCGGCGGCGGGGTCAAGCTAATAGCCCGAGCGCTCCTTGACGGGGAGCGCGTGACGGCGTTCGTCGCGCCGATGATTGTGCTTGGCTCTCACCCGGTGAGCGTGGCGGGAGACGTGTTCAACGCGATTTTTATACGCGGCGCGTTCACGGGGGAGCTGATGTTTTACGGGCGGGGCGCGGGGAAGCTGCCCACGGCGGCGGCGGTCGTGTCTGACGTTATAGACTGCGCGCGCGCGGGGAGCGCCCATATCACCCACGTCTGGGAGGATAAAAAGGCCGAGATCGCGCCTGTTTCCGGCAATGTCTGCCGGCGGCTCGTCCGTCTGTCCGGCGGAGAGGCCTCGGTCAGGGAAAGATTCGCGGACGCGGATATAATCCGGCTTTCCGGCGAAAACGGCGAATTTGCGTTCATATCCCCGGAGGGTCCCGAAAAGGACTTGGATTTAAGCGGGCTTCCGGTAATAAAGACGATGAGGATATTGTGATGGTACACGTAAAAATCCCGGCGACGACGGCGAATTTCGGCCCCGGTTTCGACTGCGTGGGTATGGCCTTGAGGCTGTATAATCACGTTTGGGCGGAGAAAACCGAGGGCGGCCTTGTCATAGAAACTAATACGGACGGCGCGCCGGCGGACGAGGCCAACTTGGTGTATCGCTCCATAGCGCGTTTTTACGAGGAAACGGGCGGGCGGCTTTACTTCGGCCTGCGGCTGATTCAGAAGGATAATATCCCGATGACGCGGGGGCTTGGCTCGTCGGCGGCCTGCGTCGCGGCGGGCCTGTGCGCGGCCAACGCGCTTTCCGGGCGGGGCCTTTCCCGAAGCGACCTGGCGCTTATGGCGGCGCGAATCGAGGGGCACCCGGACAACGCCGCCCCGGCGATTCTGGGCGGCCTGGTGGTCGGCGCTATGGGAGAAGACGGCCTGCGCTGCGTCTCGCTCGGGGCGAAATACCTTGACGGCCTGCGCTTCGCGGCGATTATCCCGGATTTTACGCTCGCCACGGAGACGGCGCGGTGCGTGCTTCCGAAAGAAATCCCCGTGGGGGACGCGGTTTTCAACATATCCCGAGCGGCGCTTTTAATCGCCGCCCTTGCCGAAAAAGATTACGGCAAGCTGGCGGAGGCCGCCCGCGACAAAATCCACCAGCCGAGCAGAACGCCCCTTGTGCCGGATATGGAGGAAATTCTGGGCAAGGCGGTCGGGCTTGGCGCGTATTCCGCGTTTCTGAGCGGGGCCGGGCCGACGCTGATTGCCATTTATGATGAAGGGAACCGGCAATTCGAGGAGGCCCTGAGGGGCTTCCTGTCGGGCCTGTCCCGAAAATGGGTTCTGACGAGCTTGAAAGCGGACTATGAGGGTGTTGTGGTTGAAAACGACTAAGGCCTTGCTTATGGCGGTATTTATAGCTGTATTCGCGGCGGCCCCGGTTTTCGCGGACGCGGCGGCGGCGCGGATTTTCAAGAACGGGGAGGAGGTCCGGCCGGATTATGAAAACGAGGTGGAGTTCTTTTATGATTACGGCGAGAGGGAGGAGTATATATCCGGCAATTGCGTGTCTTTTCTTTTTCACGCCGCGACCCAGTATGACTTGGCGACGGGCGCGGTGTCGTCGTATTCCGCCTACGGGGAAAGGAACGTCGTCTTTTCAAGAGGCTTGGTCAAAAGCCGCGAGGGAGTCTGTTTCGTTCCGCTTGAAGCGGCCGCCCGCTCGTTCGGCGCCCTCACGAAGCGGAGCGGGGACGCGGTTTTTGTATACACGGCGGAGTGGCTTGCCGAAAACGAGGAACGGTCCGTCAAATATTTTTCGCTGTACGGCGGATACGGGCTGATTAAGGCCGAATACGCGAAGGGTTACTATAAATCGTTCGCGGAGAGCATACGGTTTGTGTTTGACGGCGGAAAAGTTTATTTCCGCTGCGCCGCGCCGGAGCCTCTGCCGGAGGGCGCGCGCTTCCGCGCGAGGGTCGCGTCCGTTCCCGCGAAAACCGGGGGGCCGAGTTTCTCGCAAACGGAATATTCGTCGGATTATCCGGACGGCCGGATTGAGGCGGAGCTTGATCCGCCGCTTTCCATAGAGGACGTTTCGCGTTACGAAATCGGCATTGATTTAGTCGATAAAAACGACAAGGCGAAAACGGAGCTTTCCTGGATTGAAGTGATATACCCGAACGAGCCGCGAAAAAGTTATATCTCCGAGAGCGTCTTTTACGGCAAGGGCTACAAGAGCGGGATAAGCGGCGTTTTCGACGCTTCCGGTATGCTTGAGATAAAGGAGAACCCGCGCGGCAAATTTATGGAAAACATAAAGGGTTTTTTGACGGGAGCTTTCTCAAGTGATTAAAAAAGCGGCGTTTATCCTGATTTTGATAGCGGCGGCGGGCGCGAACCCGGTTTTCGCGGGCGAAACCCCGATTCCGAGGATTTTCGTGAACGGCGGGGAAATAACCGATTACGGCGCGGGCGCGAAACCGTACTTTCACAGCCCCGGCATAATAATGGCCCCGGCGCGGCCCGTGGCGGAGGCGTGGGGCTGCCGGGTGGAGTGGGACGGCGCGAAAAAGCGCGCGCTCGTCTCAAAAGGCGGCGAAGCTTTCGCGACGGACCCCAATGACTTTGAGTGCGGGCGCGCCTATATTCAGCTTACTTTTATGGAAGGGTTCGGCGCGGCCATACGCTATGACGGGGAAAAGGCTTTCCTCGAACCGGCGGGGCCGCCGGAAATCCCGAAAACCGCCGCCGAATGGGAAGCCCCGGATAAGCGGGAGGACGGCGGGCTTATCCGGCCGGATTGCGCGGAGCCGCTTTATCAAGAGTTTTTCGACGATATGGAGGTAATGTGGGACTATAAAAATGTTCCGTATTTAGTCTGCGCCAAGGCGGGGAAGCTCCGGACGCCCTTGCCGGAAAACACGGACTTCCGGGCGGAAATATCAATGCGCCGCCTTGACGGGACGGACGTGGAACCCGGCGAACCCGCCCCGAAGGAGAGCGCCGGCTATATAAGAATTGATTTCGAGCTGGTTTCGCCCTCCGGAGAACCCGCCGCAGACTTGATATGGTTCGCTTGGATATACCCGAACGACCACGCGGCCAGCGTAATATATAAAAGGGGGCAAAACGGATACGACGCGGCTTATGGATACCCGAAGTGCGTTCCGTTTGACGACTCTAAGATTTTAGGGAACAGGTAAGGAGGCGTAAATTTTGATTATAGTCCAGAAATACGGCGGCACGTCCGTGGCGGACGCGGAGCGCATAAAAAACGTGGCGCGGCGGATAAAAAAGGCGCGGGCCGAGTGCGGCAAGGTCGTGGCCGTGCTCTCCGCCCAAGGGGACACAACGGACGACCTAAAGGCGAAAGCTTTTGAAATCAGCCGGAACCCCTCGCGGAGAGAGCTTGATATGCTCCTTGCCACGGGAGAGCAGCAGAGCGCGGCGCTTATGGCTATGGCGCTCCACGACCTGGGGGAGTCCGCCGTGTCGCTGAACGCGGCGCAGTTCGGGCTTCACTCCACTTCAAACTATGGCAGCGCGCGCATAAAGCGCATAGAAACCGAGCGCGTGAATATGGAGCTTGAGCGGGGGAGCATAGTCCTAATCGCCGGATTCCAGGGCGTGAACCGATACGGGGACATAACCACCCTTGGGCGCGGCGCGTCGGACACGACGGCTGTGGCGCTGGCGGCCGTCCTCGGCGCGGACAGGTGCGAGATTTATACGGACGTGGACGGGGTGTACACCGCCGACCCGCGCCTCGTGCCTTCGGCGCGGAAAATCCCGCGGATAAGCTACGAGGAAATGCTCGAGCTTTCAAGCCTCGGCGCGAAGGTTCTGCATAACCGCTCGGTGGAGCTGGCCAATAAGTATAACGTCAAACTTATTGTCAGGTCAAGTATGACGGAGGCGGAGGGCACGATAGTCTGGGAGGGAGCTAAAATGGAAAAAATGCTTGTCAGCGGCATAGCGGTGGACGACGACGTATCCCGTATATCCATAGTGGGGGTTAAGGACGAGCCGGGCGTGGCGTTCAAAATATTCTCCTGCCTGGCTAAAGAAAAAATTTCCGTGGATATGATTCTGCAGTCTATCGGGCGCAGCAAGACGAACGACATATCGTTCACCGTGGCGTGCGACGATTTGAGCCGCGCCATAGAAACGCTCAAGGAAAACCGGGACGCCATAAGCTGGGACCACATCGGGAGCATAGACCGCATAGCCAAGCTTTCGGTAATCGGCGCGGGTATGGCGACTAACCCCGGCGTGGCCAGCGCGGTTTTTGAGGCGCTTTACGACGTGGACGTCAATATCCATATGATTTCCACTTCGGAAATACGCATATCCGTTCTGATTGACGTGCAGGACGCGAAGCGGGCCGCGAACTCCATTCACGAGAAATTCAGCTCGCTGAACGTGGAATACGCGGGGTAAACGCAGACACTATTGAACAAGGAGGGGGCTTTGGTATGAGGATGGGCGAAATAAAAAAACGTATTGCGGCAATACTAACCGGCGTCGCGATAATCGCGGCGGGCGCGCCCGCTTACGCCGCCGACGCGGCGCAGGCCGCGCGGACAATCAGTATTCACGAAGTCGGCGGCAAGGTTACTTTCAAGAAAGGCACGGCTAAGGAATATAAGGCGAAAGAGGGCATAAAGCTCTACGACGGGTACACGGTGCTCACCGGCGCGGATTCCCACGCGTATTTGCAGCTTGACGACAAATCAATGGTTAAGCTGTCCGCCAGCAGCGAGGCGACGGTCTCCAAAGCCGGGAAAAATAAGATTTCAATATCTCTGGTGGCGGGGGCGCTGGGCGTGGCGGCGGAAAAACAAACCGGCGGCAAAACCTTCGAGACTCACGCCGGGGCCACGATGCTCTCCATACGCGGCACAACCTACACGGTGGAGTATAAGGGGGACCTTATTCAAAACGACGTGGTTATAAATATGCTTGAGGGCGAGGGGGAGGTTGATGGCAAAACCCTGCCCGCCGGCCGCTCGATGTACGTCGGGAGCCAGAATTACGGCACCGATTTGACCGACTACAACAAGGACACGCAGGTTTACAGCATTAAACAGATTAACCTCAACGAAGCCAGCGCTTTTACGCTTGAGGAGATTTACGAAAACAAGGAGCGCGTTAAGGAAGCCGGCGTATTTGATAAGGACGCGATTGAGCGGATTCCGGAGACGCTTCAGGACAGGCAGGAGGAGCAGACCAAACAGGGCGCGCCCGAGAGCGACGTGGTAATATATGACGACGAAAGCACGCCCCCGTCCGCCGGGAGCACAGGCGGCTCCGACGGCGGCACGGACGGAGCGCCGCCCAGCGCGCCCGGCTCCGGAATGGGCGGCGGCGGTTCGTTGCCCCCGCCGGACACAGGCAGCTCGGAGCAGACGGAAGCGCCGATACCCGCGCCGTCAAACCTCCGCGCGGAGCTTGAGGGCGGCAAGGCCCGCGTATTGTGGGATTATCCGGAGGAAGCGGCGGTCACTTTCGAGATAAAAATCCTCGGGGGCGGCCAGCAAGCCTTAAGAAACGGCATTACAACGCGGTATTTTGACGGCTTGGAGGAAATTATCCGCGGGTTCGGCCCGGGGAGCTATTCTCTTGAGGTTGCGGCTGTGCCGACCGGGTCCTATCCCGCGAGCGGCGAGGAGAACACGGTGTGGGTAAAAAGCCCTTACGCCGGCGGCGTGACGGTGAATCTTTCCGGAGCCGGAGCCTCTATACCGAGCAGCGTGTATTCCAGGAGCGACGCGGCCTTTTATATCCAGCCGGAGGGGGGCGATGGGCTCTACCCGGCGGGGAATTATACCTTCAGCTTCGGGGGGGACGCCATGTCCGCGTCCATATCCCTGGCGCTGACGGAGGATAAGGAAGTAATTGAGCTGAAATTCGCCGACTATCCCCAGCTGGCGGAGGCCAGCGTCATAAACGGTATGAGCTACAGCCTGCCCGCTTATATAAGCGGCGGCACGGTCAGCCTTTATGAGGCGACCGCGCTTAGCGTCACGGCGGCGGTTGAAAATGTGATTCCGATTGCCGACGCGGAGAGCTTTATAAACGAGTTTCCCTACAGCGACTCGACGGTTACGGGCAAATACGAGCTTTTAAGCGACATAACCTTAACCTCTCCGCTTGAGCACGCTTACTTTGGGGGGGAGCTTGACGGCAACGGTCATACGATTACCATTAATTTTACGGAGTTTCAGGACAACAGGGCGGGAATATTTCAAACCATCGAGGACGGCGGTTATGTTCACGACCTTAATATCGCGGGAACCACAAATATCGAAAACGCCGATGAGAGGTCTTACGCGGGCACTATAGCGGCGACCGTCAGGGGCAACCTGAAGATAGAAAACGTGACGAGCAGCGTAAACATGAAGGTTAACAGCGACGACGCCGGCCCCGGGCGCTATAGCAACGCCAACGGCGTCGGCGGTATTACGGGAGCGGTTGAAGGCTCGGGGGCGGAGTTTATCCGGTGCGTCTATACCGGGAGCATTAACGCCGACACGCAAGTCACCGACACCAAGGCGGGAGGCATTATCGGCTCCGTCACGTCGGGGTCTACAACGACGCTGGAGGAGTGCTTTTCGTCGGCGAAGATTTCAACGGAAAGCAGAATGAGCGCCGGGATTACTGACTTTGATTGCGTGGGCGGGCTGATTGGCGCGGCCTACGGTGGCTCTGTTATAATAAGGAACTGCGAAGTCAGCGGCGCTGATATTAACGGCAATTTTTCGGGCGGCTTGGTTGGTTATGGCTACAGCAACGTCGTCACCATCTCGAACAGCGTGGTTAACGCCTCGAATATTAGGGGCGCGTCTGAAACTGCGGGTATAGCTACGGGCATTAGCAGCGGAAGCGCTTTAACGGGCAACGCGGTCGTAGACAGCACAATAACCGGCTTATCTGGCTATATCACCAAGGTTGTTTGCTCAAGCGCCAGCGATGACACCTGGGGGTACTGGAACGGAGTAGAGCTATATGATGTGAATTGGGGTACTGCCGACGCCCCCGGATCCGTGGCGATTGACAACAGCGACGCCAACGGCACGGAGGTGCCGAGTCTGGCGGACCTGTTCGCGACGGCCGGCTTCAACGGCGGCATATGGGCAAATAACAGCGGAGTGCCGACGCTGAGCTGGTTGCCGTGACGCGGTATTATTAACCGGCAAAACTTAAACTTATTTAAGAAGGACGCCCCCGCCGAAAGGCTTGGGCTTAGCTTCTAAAAAATAAAGAATAAAACTGGAGCTTTTATGAAACTTAAATTTTACGGCGCGAGGGGGAGCACACCGGTTTATCTCCCCGAAAACGCCGGGTACGGCTGCAACAGTATGTGCGCGGCGCTGTCCTTTGAGGATTATTGCCTGGTGTTTGACTGCGGCACGGGCGCGTCGCCCCTCCGGCGGGAGGAGGCGGGCCGCGCGGCGCGCCTCGACCTGCTTATAAGTCATCTGCATATCGACCATATTGTTGGGCTGCCCGCGCTGGCGGACGCCCCCGGGGCTGTGTCCCTCTATACCGTGAGCCGGGACGAGCGGCCCTTGCCGGAGCAGGTTTTCGGCGTGTTTAAGCCGCCGTACTGGCCGGTCAGCTTCGCGGAGGCGTTCGGCGCGCGGGTTTGCGAGGTTTTTCCGAATACCCCGTTTTTTCTGAAAAACGGGGAGATTAAGGCGACTCCGTTCCGCCTGCCGCACCCGGATTTTACTACGGGGTTCCGGATTGAGTGCGGCGGGAAAGTCCTGGTCTATATGTCGGACTGCGAAATGGCGGGGGAGCGGACCCCGGAGGAGGCGTTCGGCGCGGACTTGATTATTTTTGACGCGGCCTACTCTCCGGAGGACTACGAAAAGTTCCGCGGGTACGGCCACTCGACTTATGAGGACGCGGCGCGGGTTAAGCGGGAGTCCGGCTGTAAACGAATGCTTCTGGCGCATTTTGACCAGGCGTATTCCGACCGGGAAATGGACGGCTTCGCGGAGAGGCTCCGCGCCATAGACGAGAATATCGAGCTGGCGCGGGAGATGGGGACGTGGGAAATCTAAGAGCCTGTTTAACATCTTTCTTTCACCGTCTTTTCGGCAAAAGAAGATATTAAACAGGCTCTAACAGAGGTGTGCCGATGAAAAAATACGAGCTTTTAGGCTCGCTTGTGATAGTCGCGGTGTTTATCGGGCTTTTCGCGCTGGGGGAGCTGACGTTCTGGGAGCGCCGGGCGCAGGACTCGGTTTTTCAGAAGCCGGGCGCGGTTGACCCTGATATTAAGATAATCGGCATCGACGAGAAATCGCTTGAGAAACTTGGAAATTTTTCCAAGTGGACGCGCGGCTTAATGGCGGACGCGATAAATATCCTGGACAGCGACCCGGAGAACCGCCCCGCCGTTATAGCCGTGGACGTATTGTATCTGGAGCCTTCCCCGGATAAGGAGGGGGACGAGGCGCTCGTCCGCGCCGTGGAAAACGCCGGGAACGTCGTCCTTGGCTCCTACGGCGAATACGGTTACGACGTCGGTATGAGAAAAATAATGCGCGATTACAAGAAGCCGTATCCGGGGCTTGACTCCGCTGAGCACGGCCTTGTAAACAGCGTCATCGACGACGACGGGGTTATTCGCCAGGCCCTCCTCGGGGATTATTTCGGCGGGGCGCGCTTGCCGAGTTTCCCCTATAAAGCGGCGGAGGAGTATGGCGGCGTAACCCTGGCGGCGGAGGCCTACGCGGAGGAAAATTCCGAAACGTATATCCCCTATTACGGGAAGCCGGGTGATTATGACAGCGGGTACTCTTTTTCGGACGTCTTTGAGGAGGATTTTGACCCGTCGTTTTTCGCGGATTCGATTGTGCTGATCGGTCCATACGCCACGGGGCTTATGGACTCCTACCAAAGCTCGATTGAGCTTAAGGAGCAGATGTACGGCGTGGAAATCCACGCGAACACCATCCAGACCATACTTGAGGGTAATTTTAAGAGATACGCCCCGAATTACGCCGACGCTTTTATAATGGCCGGATTTGGCTTCGCCTTCATTTTCCTGAGCAAGCGCGTGGATATACGCGCGGCCACGCCGATTACCGCGGCGCTGCTCGTCGGGTATGTTTTCGCGGCGAAGGCGTTTTTTAACAGAGGCGTTATTTTGTCGATAATGTACCCGATTGCGCTGACGTCGGTTTTATACGTGTATCATATAGTTTGCGGGTATGTGTTAAAGACGATGGAAACTAACCGGGTCAAGGGCGCGTTCCGCAAGTATGTTGACCCGAAGCTCGTTGATAAACTCGTTGACGAGGGGGAGGCCAACAGTGACGAAGTAGGTAAAAAGAGGCATATCGCCGTGCTTTTCGTCGATGTGCGCGGCTTCACCACAATGACGGAAAAGCTCCGCGACGAGCCTGAAACAGTGGTGAAAATCCTGAACGAATATTTGGAGCTGACCTCAACCTCTGTGTTTAACAACGGGGGCAGCGTGGATAAATTTGTCGGCGACGCGACTATGGCCCTGTTTAACGGGTTTGTGCCGCTGGATGATTATGTGTACAGGTCCGTGCTCGCCGCGTGGGATATTGTGACCGGAGGCGCGGCGGTCAATAAGTCCATAAACGAAAAATACGGAGTCGACCTGGGCTTCGGCGTGGGAGTTAACTGCGGGGAGGCTATCGTGGGCAATCTCGGCCCAAGTTTCCGCAAGGATTACACCGCTATAGGCGATACGGTCAATACCGCCGCGCGCCTTGAAAGCAACGCCAAGCGCGGGAACGTCCTCATAAGCCGGGAGGTTTACGAGGAAATAAAGGGCAGGGGAGTGTCGGCGGAATCCATCGGCGAAATCCCCTTAAAGGGCAAGAATGTTAAAATAGAAATATTTTCGGTTACAGGGGTTATTAAGGAGGCGTTAAAATGATTAGAAAACGTGGATTCGCGGCGATATTGGCGGCGACGGCGCTGCTTAACATAAACGTTTACGCCGCGTCTCCGGAGACGGAGCGCCTGCAGACTATAAACGCGCGCCAGATTCAGGCGGAGGGGGATTTGAGCCGCGCTGATTTTTTCGCGGTTGTTTCGCGGCTGTTTCAGAAGGAGGCGCTTATCAGCATTTCCGGAGCCGGCGCGGGGGTTTTGCCGTTTGCCGACGCGGGGGATATTCCGCCGGGAAACAAGATTTATTTTGAGGCTATGTATAAAGCCGGGTTTATCTCCGGCTCGGCGGAGGGCGGCGCGCTGTACGCCCGGCCGCTCGACAGCGTTTCCCGCCAGGATCTTATGACCATTCTGGGGAGGGTTTCCCGGAATAAGGCCGATACGGGCCTTTCGGCCTTCCCCGACGCGGGGACAGTCTCGGAATACGCCAAGCCTTACGTTTCGTGGTTCGCGGGTAAAGGCCTCCTCGGCGGCGAAATCCGCCCGAGAGACGCCGCGACGCTTGACGAGGCCGCGCCTCTTATTCTGGCGGCGTATGACTTCGCCGGAGAGTCTGAGCGGGTCTCCTACGGCCGGGTCAGCGCCGTCGCGGGGACCGGCTCGGCCGGTTCGTTCGACGCGAGTTCCTCAAAGACGCGGTTTTTTATGCCGTACTCCTTGACGTTTGATAAAAACGGCGATATGTTCATATTCGACACGTACAACAACCTTATACGGCGGATTCAGTCGGGCCGCGTCGGCGTCGTGACGGGCCAAGTGACCGCTCTTGGGGATAACAGCGCGCCGAAAGGCCGCCATCTTGATGACACGGCGGAGAAATCCCTCCTTAACCGCCCTGTTTCCGGCGTTTTCACTAAAACCGGCGCGCTCGTGTTCGCCGACAGCGGCAACAGCGTCCTGCGAGTTTTAAGCGGCGGCAAGGTGCGTACTTACGCGGGCAGCCCCCGCGCGGCTTTCGCCGACGGGGATAAAAAAAGCGCCGCGTTCAATACGCCGTGCGCCATAGCTATAGACAGCGCGGACAATATTTACGTGGCGGATACTCTCAACAACCGCATCCGAAAGGTTGACCCGAACGGCAATGTGACCACCTTCGCCGGCACGGGGGAGGCGGCTTTCTCCGACGGGCGGGCGGACTTGGCCGCGTTCAGCGCCCCTATGGGGATAGCGGTGTCGGAATCGGGCGCGGGAACGGTTGTTTATGTCGCCGATACGGGCAATAACCGAATCCGCCGGATTGCGGACGGCAAGGTGACTACGCTGGCGGGCGCCGCTCAAGCCGGTTTTATCGACGGCGAGGCAAAACAGGCCAGATTTAATTTTCCCGCGGGCTTGACAACTTTCGGAGATAGCCTTATTATAGTAGACAGCGGGAACCACAGCGTGAGGAAACTTCAGGACGGGCGCGTGGAGACAATCGCCGGGAACGGCGAGCCGGGCGACGAATTGGGCGAAAGCTACGAAGCGATGCTGCATATGCCGATGGGCGCCGCCGTGAAGGGTGGCGAAATTTATATCGCCGACACGGGGAACAACAAAATTAAAAAAATCAAACTGAAATAAGATTGAGGTAAAATTGAAACAAAAGGGAATAAGGCGTTTCGCGGGAAGCGCAGGGAGGCTGTTATGATAAACATATCCGCTCTGAAAGACCGGACTACTTTTATGCAGGAGTTTAAAGGCGGCGAGATCATTATACAGGACGGGGATAAGGACACGGACAAAATGTACATTGTCCTGGACGGGTCCGTCGGCGTGTATAAGGACTATATGAAAGACGAGCAGATTGACATCGCCGTGCTCTATAGGGGGGATTTTTTCGGCGAGATGTCGCTTTTTCTGAACGCGCCCCGCACGGCGACAGTCGTTGCGCTTGAGGACACGGAGCTTCTTGTCATAAATCGGGCGACCGCCCACGAGTTCTTCCGGAAGGAGCCGGACGCCACCTACACGCTTATCCAGGCTCTCTGCCAGAGGGTGACCAACTCCAACCTTGCTTATAAAGTGGCTCAGGATATAAAGATAGCGTCGCAGCTTGACGCGCTTACAAAACTTTATAACCGGGGCGCGTTTTTTGAGAAATTCATACAAAGTTACAATATGACGATGCTTAATCAGCAGAGCGGCTGCGTTATGATGACGGATTTGGATTATTTTAAGAAAGTGAACGATACTTACGGACACCCCGCGGGGGATATTGTGCTCGTGACGGTGGCCGACCTGCTGAAGTCTCAGTTTCAGAAAAAGGACTGCTGCGGGCGGTATGGCGGGGAGGAGTTTATTGTCTGGATCCCGGGGGATTCTATCGACACGGTAGCCCCTGTGGCCGAAAGCGTGCGCGAGCTTATCGAGCTGTTTCCCATAGACACCGAGACCAAGCAAGGCGAAATCAACATCACGATAAGCATAGGCGTGGCGGCGATAGACTATAGCCGCCCCTGCACGGCGAGCGAGCTTATCAGCAAAGCCGACGCGGCGCTCTACGCCGCTAAACAGAGCGGGCGCAACAGGGTTTGCGTGTTTGACTGGAGTTCGTGCGAATAAAATAAAAGGACGAAAGCCGAATGGACGACCACAAAAATTCCCGCGAGAAGGACGGAGTTATATATACGCCCGGCTCCGCTTATGACAAAACTTTGGAACAGGCTCGCCGGGGGACGCAGTCTCTCGTTTCGCGCCAGACGGGCGGCAGGAGCGCCGCGCCGGCCGCCGCCTCAAGAACCAGGACCCGCCGCAAACGCGCCAAAAAACGGGAGAAATCCCAATACGGCGTGTTTTTGTCGCTGACGATATTTACGGGCGTCGCGGTGGCGCTGATTGTGTTCGCTCTTGTTTTTTCGACGTTTCTGGATAATTCCTCAGGCGGCCTTTTCGGCGGGGAGGACAAAATCCCGAAACCAAAACAGGAGGCGGAGCTTCCCTTGACGGGGGACGAAAAAGCCGACGGGACTTTTGTCGTAAAAAAGGCCGAGCCGCAGGGCGGCGCCCTGACCCTCTACAGCCCGGACGCCAAGCAGACGCTGAATCTTCTGACGGGGCAGGCTCCGCTTAAAAATAAGTACGGAGAGCCGATTGTTTTTTCTGAGATAAAGCGGGGGGATATAGTTGACGCGGTTTATTCCGGCGCGAGGATTGACGAGCTGAATTTGTCCACGAAATCCTCCGAGTATAAGGGAATAACCAATTTGTCGGCGGACACGGTGGACAGAAAGATTACCATAGGGAATAACGTGTTTAATTACGACGACGAGCTTGTGTGCACGGACGGCGACGGAAGTTTTGACATAGCGGATTTGACCGCGCGGGACGTTGTGACGCTCCGCGTTTATAAGGATTATGTGTGCAGCGTTACTTTAGACCAGGGGCATGGGTTTATTGAGTTTGTGACGAACCGGGCCGCGGAGGTCAGCCCCGCGCCCGGCGCGGAGGGCGTCACGCCGCCGGCGGAGCCTCCGCGGAATCTTGAGAACTCGCCGATTGAAGGCAGTATAGAAATTGACAACGACACGATTGTGCCTATTTCGGAGGCGGCGGCTTCGCCGGTTCCCGTTCGGGAGGGGCGTCACCGAATCGTCGTTAAGGCCAAAGACCACGAGAGTTATAATACTGAGGTGGACGTGGAGCGCGGCCAGACCGCGACTGTTGATTTGACTGAGATGAAGCTGAACGTGGGCATTTTGTCGGTCAAGGCGAACAAAACGGATTACTCGATTTTCATCGAGGGGCGGCAGTACCCCGCGACGGAGCCGATTGAGCTGTCCTACGGCCAGCACGGCGTGGTCGTGCGCAAGGACGGCTGCGTGCCGTGGGAAGGCAGCGTCACCATAGACAAGAAGGTCAACAACCTCTCCGTCACCTTGGAGGAGGACGTTAAAATGTGCCGCTTTACTGTCACGTCGAGACCGGATAAGGCGGAAATTTATATCGACAACTCTTTTATAGGCGTGTCGCCCTGCTCCGCGAATGTTGAGTATGGCAGCCATAGCTTGACTTATAAGAAGCAGGGCTACAAGTCCGTGAGTTACGACGTGACGCTGAATACGCCCGCGCTGTCATATGATTTGATATTATTGGAGGAAGCGCCGCTGCAGTGATTAAAATAAATACCCCCTCGCCGTCCGGAGGGGGTATTTTTTATTCGGTATGCGAGGTTTAAGCGGGATTTATACGGCGGAGCCGCCTGCTTGGGGCTTGCCGGCTTTAACCCTGCCGGAGCTTTTTTCGGGGGCCGCCGCTTTTATTTTGTCGGCGGTCGCCTGGGTTATAACACCCGCCTCCACCATTTCCGCAAACGGGTCTTTCCGCTCGGCCTTAGATTCCTCGCGGGCGGCTTTGTCCGGAGTTTCGGCCTTGAGCGTCTCCATTTTTTTGTCGGACCAGGCTGTTATCGCGTCAAACTCCGCCTGGGTAATCGTGCCGCCGTCAAGAAGCTGCCGCAGGGCGTGCCCGCCGAAGTCGGTATGCCGCTCCTTAACGGGAGCCGCCGCCTTAATAGCGTCCGCTTTGGCCTGGGTGATTACGCCGTCAGACACGAGGCGGCTCCAGCGGTCGCCGCCCTTTTGCGCTTCTAAATAGGCCTTGAGTTCGTCGCTGGTCATAGCTTTGACCTTCTCAACCTCTTTCTCGAAATACGCCTTTATGGAATCGGCCTCGGCCTGGGTGATTACGCCGCCCGACACGAGCTTCGCGAAAGGGTCGGGCCTATTCGCGTCAATATTAGCCTGAAATTTCGCCAGTTTCGCTTCCTGAGCCGCTTTAATAGCGTCCGCTTCGGCCTGCGTGAGCACGCCGGCGGAGACCATATCGGCGTAAAGGCCGGCTTTCCGGGCAGTCTTAGAGCCGCCGGAGGTTTCGCCCTTTTGGTCTTTAAGATAAGTCTCGACCTTGTCGGCGGTGGCCTGGCTGATTACGCCGTCCGACACAAGCTGTTTGTATCCGCCAAAACCCGCGCCCCCGCGGGTTTTGAGGCCGCCGGACCCGCCCGGCTCGCCTAAAGCCCCGCGGGGAACGTCCGAAGCCGGCGGAGCGTCAGAAGGAGCCGGGGCTTCCGCGCGTTCTTCATAAACCGGCGCTTCGGGCGCGTCCTCGCCGTAAGCCAGCGTCGAGGCGGCGAAAGCGCCGACGAGAGCCGTCGCGGCAAGTAAAAACTTAATTTTTCTGTTCATAGTAATTCCTCCCGTAAATTTTTAGTGGTGCGCTTTTGTTGCTGAAGTAATCATAGCGCGAAAAAAAAGCCCCGTCAATAGCTTCGGGGGCTTTCTAATTATCCGTTAATTGTTTTCTAATTTGCCGTGTAGAGCACCGCCGTTTTCCCGCCGAGGCTGGCCTCGTCGAGATTATCCGCAAACTCCTCGGGAAGGGCCACGGTGGCGGGATCTCCGTCGGAGATATAGCGGTATTCGGGGTGTTCGCGGAAGCGGCGGAACATGCCGCCCAAATCCGTGCCGGCGGGGTCGTCGTCGGAGGCGCGCACGCGCGGCAGGTTCATCGGGTCGAAGTCCTTGCGGTTTGGCGCGGAGGCCGTGCCTGAATCCCCAACGCGGACAGCCGCGCGGTATTCGTAGGAAACCCCGTCATACTCCCCTTTTTCGATAAGTCCGCGCAAATCCTCTTTAGGGCGGATTCCGAAAGGGTAGGACAGGGAGGTCATCTTATAATCCGGCAGGGCCTCCCGCACGAGCTTCTCAACGTCCGTGATTTCGGCAAGGAGCTTCTCCCGGCTTAATTTGTCAAGCTGGTCGTGGTTAAAGGTGTGGTTGCCGATTTCATATCCGTTTTCCGCCAGGTAACGCAGGCCGTCGGCGCTCGTTCCGGCGCCTTCGTCAAAGGGGTGGGCGTTTACGTAAAAAATGGCGTTGCGCCCGAAATCAGGGTGCGCTTCGTAAAACTCGTTCATAATGCCCACGGCGCAATCCGCTTTCGGGGCGAGAGAGCCGTCCGTCCCCTTTTCAAGGGTCAGGCAAGAGGGCAGGCCGTCGTCAAAAGTGAGCACCACCGGCGTTTTCCCCGCGGGGGTGGTTATGTTGTCGCTGATATAATCGCTCATCGAAAGGGTGCGGTAGCCTTCGTCATAAAGCGTCCGCAGGTCGGCGCGGAAATCCTTGAGGGTGCGGCGGTAGGAGTTTGACGGCGCGTCCGCGTCCTCCAGGCCGTGATACATCAGCACCATAATCTGGCCGACTTCGTAGGCGCCGGCTTCTTTGGCCGCATCCTCGGGAGATTTCTCCGGCTCGGGCGGGGCGGGGGGCGCTTTGGCTTCCTCGCTTAAATCCGCCTCCGCCGGCGGGGTCTGCGGATTCCGCGAAGTCGTGGCGGCGGCGGGCGCCTCGGGAGAACAGGCCGCCAGCAGGCACACGGCCAGAGCGCACATTAAAACGGTAAATTTTTTCATCGCAATCAAATCTCCTTAAGGGCTTCCGTGACCAAATCGGCGGATTTTTTGGCCGCCTCCGCGACGAATTCGGCGAAGGACACGGGGGCTTCGTCGTTCGCGGCGTCGGAAATAGCGCGGATTATGACGAACGGCAAGCCGTTCAGGCGGCAGACGTGCGCCATAGCCGCTCCCTCCATTTCGACGCACATCGGCGAGAAACGCTGGGAAAGCAGCTCGCGCTGCTCCGGGCGGGAGATGAACGCGTCCCCGGAGGCCACAAGGCCCGTGTGGATTTTCGCGCCCGTTATCACCTTTTCACCAGCCGAAACCGCGATTTTCATAAGCCGCGGGTCGGCCGGGAGCCGAAGCGGCAGATTTGGGATTTTGCCGGGCGGGTCTCCCAGCGCGGTCAAGTCGAAGTCGTGCTGGAGGGCCTCCGTGCTGACGACAATATCGCCGACGCGCACGGCGGGGTCAAACCCGCCCGCGACGCCGGTGTTGAGCACGGCGGACACTTCGTACAGGTCGATTAACAGCTGAGTAATCATCGCGGCGTTAACTTTGCCCACGCCGCAGCGGGCGAGGACGACGCTCTTTCCCTCAAGGGAACCCTCGTAAAACTCCGTCCCCGCCCGCTCGGCGGCGCGCGGGTTCTCAAGCCGGCTCCGGAGGATTTCCACCTCGGAGTCCATAGCGCCGATTATTCCTATTTTGTTTGGCAACGCGTTTCCTCTCTTTCTCGCTATATAGCAATTTTCAAAATCGTGGACTGCCGACGTTCGCGAAAAACGGCTTAAAGCCGCCGATTTTCCGCTCCGCGCCAGTCAACGTTTTGTAGAATTGCTATAGTTTTCTAAAATACACGTCAAGAGAACCGGAGTCCTCAAGCTGTGAGAAAATATGCAGTTTTTCCAAGCCGCAGAGCTTCCCGCGGTTAATCAGGCAGGTTGTGTCAAGATAGCACAGGTGCGCCGGCTCAAGCCACCAGAAATCCTCAATAGGGTGCTTGGCGCGGACATAGTCGCTGTCGGAAAACGGCGTGGCGACGACCAGGACTCCGCCGGGCCGCACCAAAGAAGCCGCCTTTTCGAGCGCTTGCCAGGGGTTGGTGAAATGTTCGATAACCTGAAACATCACCGCCGCGTCAAAAAGCTCGGCGGGAGAAAACTCAAAAAAGTCCGCTTTTGTGAGGGCGACTCCGTTAAGCTCCTTCGCGCGGGCGATATTATTGTCCGTGGAGTCAAGCCCCGTGACGCGCCAGCCGCACTCCTGGGCGACGCGCAGGAACGTGCCCTTGCCCGCCCCGATATCCAGGATGGAGCCGGGGGAGCCGCCCAGGGCCTGCGTAATTACCTGCACGCGCGGCTGGCTCTGCTTGATGTATTTAGGAATCTGGCTGCCTTCGTCGTTCGCGGGGTTCTGCGCGCCGGGCAGCTTAGAATAGAAACAGCGGTAATACTCCGACAGAGCGTGCGGCCCAGGCAGGTTCGACACGTAGACAAGGCCGCATTCCGGGCATTTTTTCCATACGCGGATTGGGTTAATGGCGGCGTAGTTTCGCGCGGTCAGGCGGGCTACGAAGACGATTTCGCCGTCCGGGCAGCCGCAGCCGATACAGGGCGACTCGCTCTCGTCGTAGGAAAACGGGACGGCGCAGGGCTGTCCGTGCGGCTCGGCCAGGGCCGGGTCGAGCTTTATGGCCCGGCGGTGCGCCGAAAGCGCTTCCTCAAACCGGCCGAGCTGATTCAGCGCCAGGGCGTAAAAAAACAGATGAAGGCCTTGATAGACGGGGGTTTCCGTTTGCAAGAAGTCCTCAAAAATGCGGCAGGCGGCGGCGAAGTCATGGTTTTTCAGGACTAAAGCCGACAGGTCGTTTATTGAGGTTCGGGGGGGGGGGGGGGTA
>JAITSQ010000009.1 GCA_031287685.1 Clostridiales bacterium
GCGTTTTTTCGGCACTACTGCCTGCCAAAAAAGCCGCCTCCTTGCTCGGCGTTTTTTCGGCACTACTGCCTGCCAAAAAAGCCGCCTCCTTGCTCGGCGTTTTTTCGGCGCTACTGCCCTCTCGCAAGCTCTGCTTGCTGGCCTTCCGGCGTAGTGTTCGCGCCTAAAGCCGCGCGAACACTAAACACGCCTTCAAGTTAAAAACCCTTCGACGCAGGTTTTGCGCTTGATGCCGCGCCAAACCTAAACGCGTCTCCGGGCTAAAAACCGGGTGGCCAAGAAGGGGGCTTTGGATTGTCTAAATCTTTTTTAGACAATCCAAAACACCGAGCAAGTTGACCCGCCGAAAAAGCCACTTCCTTCGCGACTGACAAATTATGCCTTGTCAGCAATTCCGCGACCAGCCAGGCGGCGTTTTTACAGGCAATCGCAAACCCCGCCGCGCCCTTGTTCACGCAAATCTCAACGCCTATACTCTGCTCGTTGCCCGCCTTATTCCCCGCGTGCCAGCACATTTGTCCGTCCTCAAACGACTGCCAAATTTCAAGGTCGTCCACGGTATAATGCCAGCTGGCCTCCCGCCCGCCGGAGCCGCCGAATTGATAATCCGCGTGCATACCTGCCGTGGCGGACAAGGCGCGGTTCCCCGTGGTGTGAATTGAAGCCGGGCGGGAGTTTAATCGCGGTTTAATTAAGTTTAATTGTAAAAATTCAGAATTTATTTTAATCCATCGCGGACAAAAAAGAATTGTTTTGCGGCATCTGTTTGTCCGGGAGGGCTTTTGTGATAATTAGTAAATTATAATAAAAAGCCTAATAGTACATAAAGCAAGGGAAAAGAAAGGGGAAGGCCGCGGGAAATTACACCAGGGCCTTATGGGTGAAGCGGAAGGAGAGGGCAATATGCGATTTGCCGCGGTTCCGCATACGCGGCTCGACGGCCGCGAACATAATAACCGATATGAGAACCGGCCTTTTCGCGCCGCGCCGCTTTTTGTCCCGCGCCAGCGCCAGCTCTTCGGCTTGCAATAATTTCGGATTTGTGCTAATATTAGGCATAAAATCAGCGGATTTTAATATAGGAGGATTAAAATGCAGCCTTACGAGCCTAAAAAAATCGAGAAAAAATGGCAGGATAAATGGGAGGGCGAAAAAGCCTTTGAGACCCGTACCGACCCGGCCAGAAAGAAGTTTTACGCGCTGGTGGAGTTTCCCTATCCGTCGGGACAGGGGCTTCACGTGGGGCATCCGCGCCCGTACACCGCGCTTGACATAATCGCCCGGAAGCGCCGTATGGAGGGGCAAAACGTCCTTTTCCCCATAGGTTTTGACGCTTTCGGCCTGCCCACGGAAAATTACGCGATTAAGAACAAAGTCCACCCGAAAACCGTCACGGAGGAAAATATCGCCCGGTTTACGGCGCAGCTCAAGTCCTTGGGGTATTCGTTCGACTGGAGCCGGTGCGTCAACACCACCGATTCGGCGTATTACAAGTGGACGCAGTGGATTTTTATAAAGCTGTTTGAAAAAGGCTTGGCCTATAAGTCCGAAATGCCCATAAACTGGTGCGTGTCCTGCAAAGTAGGGCTGGCCAACGAGGAGGTCGTAAACGGCGTTTGCGAGCGCTGCGGCGGCGAGGTCGTCCGCAAAGTCAAGAGCCAGTGGCTCCTTAAAATTACGGAATACGCCCAGCGGCTCATCGACGACTTGGACGACGTGGATTATATAGAAAAGGTAAAGCTCCAGCAGAAAAACTGGATTGGCCGCTCCAAAGGCTCGGAAATAGACTTCCCCCTTGACGGCGCCCAGGACGCGCTCCGGGTGTTCACAACGCGCCCGGACACCGTTTTCGGCGTGACTTATATGGTTATGTCGCCGGAGCATCCCCTCCTTGACAAATATAAGGGCAAAATAAGCAACTGGGACGAAGTAATAAAATACCGTGAGGAAGCCGCCAAAAAGAGCGATTTTGAGCGCACGGAGCTTGCGAAGGATAAAACCGGCGTGCGCCTGCTCGGCCTGGAGGCGGTCAACCCCGCGAACGGCGGGAAAATTCCGGTGTTCATATCGGATTACGTGCTCATTAGCTACGGCACGGGGGCCATTATGGCCGTACCCGGACACGACGAGCGCGACTGGGACTTCGCGAAAAAATTCGGCCTGCCGATTATAGAAGTCGTCGCGGGGGGCGGCGTGGACGAGGCCGCCTATACGGACATTGCCGACGGCAAAATGGTGAATTCGGGCTTCCTTGACGGGATGAGCGTGGCGGAGGCCAAGGCCGCCGCTTCAAAGTGGCTCCGGGAAAAAGGGTATGGCGCGGAAAAAATCAACTATAAACTCCGCGACTGGGTGTTTTCCCGCCAGAGGTACTGGGGGGAGCCTATTCCGATTGTGCGCTGCGAAAAATGCGGCTACGCCGCCCTGCCGGAGGGCGAGCTGCCGCTGACCCTGCCGGAGGTCGAAAGCTACACCCAGACGGACGACGGGCAGTCCCCGCTTTCAAAAATCCCGGAGTGGGTAAATACGACGTGCCCGAAATGCGGCGGCCCGGCCCAGCGGGAAACCGACACCATGCCACAGTGGGCCGGCTCGTCCTGGTATTTCCTGCGGTATACGGACCCGGACAACGCCGAGGCGCCGGCCTCCCCCGAAAACCTCAAATACTGGACCCCGGTGGATTGGTACAACGGCGGAATGGAGCATACCACGCTTCACCTGCTTTATTCCAGGTTCTGGCATAAATTCCTGTATGACATCGGGGTCGCGCCGACGGCGGAGCCGTATCTCCGGCGCACGTCTCACGGGATGATTCTGGGGGAAAACGGGGAGAAAATGTCGAAATCACGCGGGAACGTCGTCAACCCCGACGAAATTGTGGACGAGTTCGGCGCGGACACCCTCCGGGTGTATGAGATGTTTATCGGCGCGTTTGAGCTGGCCGCGTCCTGGTCAATGGACGGCGTGAAGGGCTGCCGGCGCTTCCTTGAGCGCGTGTGGCGGCTGCCTGATTTTATGGCGGAGGGGGGTTATTCGGAGGATTTGCTGACGAAAATACACCAGACGATAAAAAAGGTCACGCTTGATTATGAGGCGCTGAAGTTTAACACCGCCATAGCCGCTATGATGAGCCTTGTAAACGAGTTTTACAAGCGGGAGCGCGTGACCCGGAGCGAGTTTGAAACCCTGCTCGCGCTGCTTTCCCCGGTCGCCCCGCATATCTCGGAGGAGCTGCACGAGCTTGCGGGCGGGCGGGACAGGCTGTACAAAACGCCCTGGCCAGCTTACGACGAGGCGCTTTGCGAGGAGGACAAAGTGACGATCGCCGTGCAGGTCAACGGCAAGGTAAAGGCGCAGATTGAGATAGCGGCGGACGAGGGGGAGTCCGCCGCCGAGGAAAAAGCGTTCGCCGAAAAAGCGGTTAAAAACGCCGTCGAGGGGAAAACGGTCGTCAAAAAGATTTACGTGAAGGGCAGGATTTATAATATTGTGGTGAAATAATTCAGAAGGCCGGCGTTTTATGAAAAAGCCAGCCCTTCCGGCGGGGCGAAACGGGGGAAAAATAATCCTTGACTTTATAAACGGAAGATGCTATAATATTTCACGTTGTACGACGAGCGTATAATAATCAGGAGGTATGCGAACAATGGCAAATATCAAGTCCGCCCAAAAACGAATTAAGGTTACGGCGAAGAAAACTTTGCGAAATAAAATGATTAAATCGCGGACAAAGACCGAGATTAAGAAATTCACGGCGGCGTGCGCGCTGCCGGACAAGGCGCTTGCGGAGTCTCTGCTTCCCCTTGCTTACGAGGCCGTGGATAAGGCCTGCTCAAAGGGCGTTTTCCACAAAAACACCGCCTCGAGGAAAAAATCACGGCTTGCGCGGCTTCTTAACAGAATCGCGTGACATTTCCGGACGTCAAAAAACCGCGCGTAAGCTAAGCGCGGTTTTTTAGTTTGGCAATTCTACCGGGCCGAGCCGGCGCATATTATAATTTTAGTTTACAACAAAGCGGGTGAGATTTTTGGAGGACTTGAGCAAACAACTGCAGGCCTATGGAATCATACCGGCAAGCTGCGTCAAAAGCCGAGGGGCGCACCGCGTCGAGTACAGAGCGGGCGGCAGGACGCTTTCGGCGATTTTGCGCAAGGAAACAGCCGGGGAGGAGGCGCTGGGCCTGGCGCACGAAGCAAAGGAGAGGCTTGCCCAGGCCGGCTTCACCGTGGACAGGTGCGTCCTGACCGCGGCGGGGAAGCCCTTCGCCAGAATTGACGGGGACATATATGCCTTGACGGAATACATATCGCACAAAGAGGCGGATTTTTCGGATGCGGAGATATTTCTGCGCGTCGTCGGGGAGACCGCCGCAATGCACGAAGCGCTTAAGGGGCTTCGGCGCGGGGAGCCGGAGGAATCCCCCGTCAGGCGGCTGGAGCGTGGTATGGACAGCCTCCGCAAGGTCAAAAGCCGGCTGAACATAGAAAAACGCCTGTCCGACATAGACGTGATGTTCCTTAAAAATTACGGTTATTACAGAGAGCGCGGGGAGGCCGCCATAAAAAGCCTGAAAGAAAGCGGGCTGCCGCGTTTTCTGCGGAGGGCCGCGGAGGAGGGCCAGCTTCGGCACAACTCCCTGAAAGAGGAGAATATCCTGATAAACGGGCGGGAGGTGTGCTTCGCGAATTTCTCAAACATAAGCCTGGGGTACGGCCTGTTCGACTTAGAGGACCTGATCAGGCGGCATATGAAAGCGCTGCCGCAAGCCCCAGCGCCTTTTCGCGGCGTAATAGAGGAATACGGCAGGCGCAGCCGCGTGGAGGACGGCGAAGTCGTCGTATTAAAGGCCCTGCTTGCGTACCCGTCGCGGTTTGTGAAGATATGCGGGCAGTATTACGGCAAAAAGCACGCGTTTATTCCGGCGGGGATTTTCTCGCGTATGGAGCGGGAAGTAAGCGCGATTGAGGCGCGGGAAAAGTATCTGGAGGGGTGACGCGGAGGAAAATACCTCCCGGCGCGCGGGCGAGGGGCCGCGCGCGTTTTGCCGCGTTAAGGGGACTAAATTTTCCAAACGGCGTAAAGCGCCGAGCGGGCCGCGCAAACGTCACAGGAAGTATTTTATTTCATCTTTTGTCAGATTCCGCCAGCCGCCGACGGCCAGCCCGCCGAGGGTCAGCCGGCCGACCGCCGACCGCCGGAGCCGCCGCACGGACAGCCCCGCGGCGGCGCACATTTTGCGCACCTGCCGGTTTCGGCCCTCGTGGATAATTATGGTAATCTCCGCGCCGTTTTTGACGCGCCGGGCGCTGACCTCGGCGGGGCTTGTCACCGCCCCGCCGTCTATCAAAACGCCGCGCCTGAGGGCGGCCAGCGCCTCCTCCGGGGGCGCTCCGCCGGTGGTCACGACGTATGTTTTCTTGATTTCGTAGCGCGGGCGCAGGATTTTTTCGGCGAAAGCGCCGTCGCTCGTCAGCAGAAGCAGACCCTCCGTATCGTAATCAAGCCGCCCGACCGGGAAAACGCGGCGCGGGGCTTCTATCAAGTCCATAACCGTCCCGCGCCCGAACTGGTCTTTGGCCGTCGAGACGAAGCCGGCGGGCTTGTTAAGCATTATGTAGACGTGGCGGCCTCGCTCCGGAAGTATCTTTTCGCCGTCTAAAGTCACCGAGTCTCGGGAGGGGTCAATCATAACGCCCATTTGCGTCACGGTTTCGCCGTTGACGCGCACGCGCCCCTCCGCTATACACGCGTCCGCCGCCCGGCGCGATACCCGCCCGGAAAGAAATTTGTTGAGCCTGATTTTGTCCATACGGCTTTTCCTTTCCTCAAAATTATGTTAAAATATACGCGGGAGGGGGATTTATGACTAAGGAAATCAAAAAATACCTCGCGGAAGCGGAGGCCGCGGCGGGCGGCGGGGTTTCCCCCTCGGAGCGCGCCCGGTTTCTGGAGCGTATGCCCGCGCGCATAGCTTTTTATCAGCACGAGAGGCTGATACACCTTTTGGTCACGATTTTTTGCGGGCTTGTTATGATAATCGCTTTCGCCGCCGGCCAGGAAAACGGCGTTTTTCTCGTCTTGGCCGTGGTCGTGGCGGGGCTTGAGTTTCCGTACCTGTGGCATTATTATTTTCTGGAAAACTCCGTCCAGCGGCTTTATAAGCTCTACTACGCGCTGCTTGACCTAACGGGGCAGGGGGGCTGAGGTAAAATCGCCTATTATCCCGTCGCATATTTCGGCAAGCCGCGCCGCGTCGCGGGCGGAGCAGGCGGCGGTCACGCCGTAGACTGTCGTTCCGGCGGCTTTGGCCGAAGCCGCCGCTTTCGGCACGTCCTCAAAAACCGCGCATTCCTTCGGGGCGACGCCCATTTTCCGCGCCGCGTACAGGTATATATCGGGAAACTCTTTGCCGCGGGAAACTTCGCTGGTGGAGCGGACGGACTCGAAAAACCCCGTTATGCCGTTTCTGGCGAGCGCCGGGGCGTAAAGCGATTCGTCAAGCGTCGTGGCGGCGCATATCCGCAGGCCCGCCGCCTTGAGCCGCTCAAGATACAGGGCCGCGCCCGGCAGGAGCGCGACGGTCCGGGAATATTCTGAAACGGCGCGTTTGCGCCATTCAGCCAGTATTGCCTCCGCGCTTTCGCTTAAATTATAGTAATTTTTGGTAAAAACGGCCGCGTCGTAAAACCGCAGGACGGAAACCGCGTCGGTATACTCGTCGGTCACGGACAGGCCCCGCCGGGACAGGAAGTCCTCGTCAATGCGCTCCCATACGCCGAGCGAGTCAAGCAAAGTGCCGTCAAGGTCGAAAATCGCCGCTTTTATCATAATACCCTCCGTTTATTTCATTAAATTATATAACAAATAACTAAAAAGCGCAATGGGGATTGAATGGCTAAAAATTTATCGCGGGATACAGCAATTTTACAAAACGTTGACTGGCGCGGAGCGAAAAATCGGCGGCAAGAAGGAGGCTTTTTCGGGCGGCATCAAGCCCGAAAAAACACCGGGCAAGAAGGAGGCTTTTTCGGGCGGTCACGAGCGTTTGCAACAGCTTTTTGGCGAAGCCAAAATAGCGAACGCAAACGCGGGGAGGCCCGAAAAAACACCGGGCAAGAAGGAGGCTTTTT
>JAITSQ010000007.1 GCA_031287685.1 Clostridiales bacterium
CGGGCGGGTATCCGCTTATGGAGGTGTCAAACTTTCGGTTAAGTCCGCTTTATCAAGCAAACTCACAGGCGTACTCGGCGCAGATTTTCCCGCTTTGTTTGGAGTTTCAACAGCAAACGGGGAGCAGTCCACCAAGTCAAACGGCGTACACCGAAAGCGACGCTATTGTGTCATTATAGAGGGGGATTTTATGGTTGAAGACGTCAAAAACCGCCTCGGAACCTTAGGTTATACCGTTTCCGACGCCGACGAGTGGTTGCTCAATTTCGCGATTGACAAAATTACCTGGCTAATCAGGAATGAGTGCAACACGGCTGAAATCCCCGAGGGGCTTCATTTTGCCGCCGTGGATATGGTTTGCGGCGAGGTTCTTTTTGTCAAAAAAAGGAGCGGGGGGCTTGACGGGTTAGAGGTTCCGGCGGCTGTGAAGTCAATCAAAGAGGGCGACACGGCGGTTACTTACGCAGTTTCCGACGACGGCGTGACGCTGGACGGCTTCATAAGCGCCCTTAAAAACAGCGGCGCGGAGCAGCTTGCCCGTTATCGCCGCTTTGCGTGGTGATTTTATGGGGAACGCGCTGGCTAAAATGTGGACGGACAGGGCGGAAATATCGGAGGAACGGCCGCGTTCCGCGCCTGTCGTCGTCGCCGTAAATATTCCCTGCAAGCTGTACTGGGGTTCGGGCGCGCCTGTTGAAAAAGGGGATTTCCCCGCCGTTTCGGAGGCGGTAAGCGTAAACGCCAAGCTGTTTTTGGCGGCGGATATTGAAGTTAAGGCGGGGTCAAAAATCAGCGTTACGCGGGGGACCCGGACCTTTGTATTTTCGCGGAGCGGCGAGCCTCTGGTTTTCACGAAGCATCAGGAGATCCCCCTCGCGCTTGAAAGGCGGTACGCGTAATTGAGGATGAAAATCGAAGGTCTTGCGGAGCTTTTGGAGCGGCTGAACGGGGAGGATTTGAACGAATTTGCCGAAGCGCTTGTAAACAGGCTCGCCGCGGACGCGCTCCGGAACGTGAGGTTTTTAACGCCGATAAAAAGCGGACGCCTCCGGCGCGAATGGACGGCGGAGAGAGCGGTCAAACTTGGCCATACCTACCGCGCCGCGGTCAAAAATCCCGTCAAATACGCGCCGTATGTCGAATACGGCCACAGATTCCCGAAGCGGAGGGACGGGAGCAGGAAACCCGGTTGGGTCGAGGGGCGGTTTATGCTGACCCGCGCCGTCCGGCAAACGGAGGGCGAAGCGGCGGAAACGGCAAGGAGCCTGATAAATGAGCGAAGAAATAATTAAATACATTGAAGACAAATTGTCCGCCGGATTCGGCGCGGAATATCCGGTATATACCGAACAAACCGCGCAAATACAAATACCCTGCTTTATGCTTAAACTTCTCGACCAGCGGCAGGAACATATCGGGCGGGCGCAATACTGGCGGTCGTGCCTTGTTTGTCTGCAATTTTTGGCGGGCGAGTGGGAGCTTGCCCACAAGACGGCGGAACGCCTGTTTCTGATACTTGAAAAGGTTGAGGTTTCGGGCGTTCCGGTTCGCGGGCGGAAAATGAGATATGACCTTACGGACAAGGTTTTAAGTTTTTTTGTCGAATATAATTTGAATATTTTTAAGGAGAGTGTATAATAATGACAGAATTTAAGCCGCGCCTGCAAATAGGCGTAAGCAAATATACCTACGCGGAATTATTGAGCGAAAACGGACAAACCCGCGTATACGGACAGCCGAAACTTTTGCGCGGGACAGTAAGCATAGCCCCCACGGACACGCCCGTAAGCGAGAATTTTGACGGGGACGACGGGGTGTACGAGGTTCTCTCGGCGGTGACGAACGAGGGGCACACGCTGACCAACGCGGGCTTGCCGACGGCGGTAATCCGCGAGTGGAAGGGGCTGCCCGTGAAAAGCGGCGGCGTTTTGGACGACGGTAAGCTTCGGACAAAATATTTCTGCGTTATGTACCGCCTTATGAAAACGGACGGGACTTACCGCTATTTCCGCTATTTCAAGGGGGCTTTTTCCTTCTCGGAGGCGGACGGCGGCACGACAAGACCCAGTTCGGGGGCGCCTCGGCCGCAGACGAAAGAAATTACGTATTCGCTTTTGTCCTGCGACGACGACACTAAAAAATGTTTCGCGGACGGGGCGGAAATAATCGGCAAACCTGAATATCCCGGCATTACAAGCCAGGAGATTTTTGAAAAAAACTTTTTCGGCAATCCGAACTGGTATCCCGAGGACGGAGACCAAACCGTTACAAACGTGAGCGTTTCGGGCGCGGCGGACATATTAGCGGGAGATTCCGAACAATATACGGCGACGGTAACGGCGGAAAACGGCCCGCCTGAAACCGTCCTGTGGACGGGCGCCGGCGGCAGTTCGCCCGGCACGGGAATAAGCGAAAACGGGCTTCTGAGCGTCGGCGCGGACGAAACGGCGGCGGAATTGACCGTTACGGCGACAAGCTCGTGGGACGAGACAAAAAGCGGTTCGCTGACCGTCTCCGTGACGGCGGCGTAAGCTATGGTTTTATGGACGGGCGGAAAATGCTCAAACCCCTTTGATTTTGAGTGCGCGTGCGTAATTGACGACGGGCTGGCGGACAATAAATTTGAATTGTCCTTGAAAAAGGTGCGTTTGCAATAATTTGTTTAATTTGTACGGGGTCATTTTCCAAACTTCTTTTTCCGAAAAGCCGAGCAGGGTTACGCCGATATAAATCAGCCGCGCGAAATCCATCGATTTTTGCCCTGTTTCCGCGTTATTTTCGTGCGTGTCGTAATCTATATCATCTCGCGCCTCACCGCCGTCTACGGCGTAAATAAACGCCTTCACGAGCGTCTCTCTTACATACTCGAAATTGTCAAGCGTCACGAGCCGCCCCGCGTCCTCCGGGGAAAAAGCCCTTGCCTCTCCTTCGCTCAAAGCCAGCGCGAGAAGCCACTTCAGGTTATCATAGTCTGAAAAGCATTCCCCGAATTTGTCTGCGCTGCCTATTTTGTCTTGCACTTCGTCCAAAACCTTCAACGAAAATAACAAATACCGCCCTTTGTCAAGCTCAATCGGACACCGCCCGTCCCGAATCGCGCTCATTACGGCGCGGAGGGCGTTATTTCCGGCTCGTAAACCTCGTTAAACCAGGTTTGCGCCGTCGCCTCGCTCGGAAGCATTGTTTTGTCGGCTTTCCAATACCCGTTTTTGTTAAGCGTCATAAACGAGCCTTGAAGCGTCGGCGTTGAGTAAGCCGTCGTTTTTGTCTTTGTCTGAAAACTGTCGTTTATCAGCTGAAAACTCGTCTTGTACAGCCAGATATAGCGGAATTTCCCGCTGGGCTTGTTCGCCCGGAAGCCCAGCGCGTAATAATTCGCCGCGTCGTTATTCCCGCCGATTATAACATCGTTGTCGTCTAAAACTTGCCCCGCAAGCTCCGCCGCGTCAGAATCCTTCAAATCAGAAGCGTTGATTGAAATTGTCCCGCCGGAAAAACTTGTGTCCATTTCGGCTATGGAGTTGTCCGCGTACAGCGGGTCCCCCGGGCTGTCGATTGTCAAATCAATTTTAATCGCTTTCGCCAGGCGGCGCGGCGTTCCGAAGCTCTCGACGTCAAGCCCCGTCGCGTCGGGCGTGAAGGTTATTTTTGAAATAAATAAATCCATTCCCCCTCGTATAATAATGTTCATAAATGATTTTGCTTTTTAACTTTTTGTTATTGCATTTTTCATTCAAATCTATTAGCCAAAGTCCGAAGTTCTTTCGGTACATCAGCGGCTAAT
>JAITSQ010000012.1 GCA_031287685.1 Clostridiales bacterium
GCCCGCGATGTTGGCGAAGCGCTTTATATGCTTGCGGAGGTCTTTCGTCTTGAAGCTCCAAAACTCGTTTGTCGAACGGCGATTCAAACGCATACTCTCGAAGTCGCCAACAAGCCATAAATCCGGCACGTCGTCCTGATTCGGCAAATGGTTCATATAATTTTGAAGCTGATTAAACGCAATCGTAAGATTTTCGCCTTTTGACTTCATTTCGACGGCAATCTGCCCCGCCCAAAGGAAATCAATGTATTTGTCATGTCCCTTGCCGCCGATTTTTACCGGAGCCTCAAAGCCGTGGTCAATAATCGCGCTATCAACGCCGAACACGCCAAGAAAGGCGCGGACAAAGCTCTGCGCCTCTTGCTTTTCTTTCCCGCCGTCTTGCCAGCGTTTGGCAAACGCGACGGCGTTGGATTGAATCTCGTCCCACGATAACGGCATTATATCGTTCCTCCGTCAGTATCTTTTTTAGCTTTCTTCGCGGCTTTTGTCCTGCCGTCAATTGGTTTCGGCGTGGCTTTGGGTATGAGCCACATTTTGCCGAGCCGCTGTGCGCCGTGTACCTGATTGTTCTCGCAGAGAGCCTGCACTCGTCGAGCGGTTATTCCCCACAACTCCGCCGCTTCCCTTGCGGTCATATAGTCCATAATCGCCCTCCGTTCGCTCTCGCTCGATTCACTCTTTATAGTATAATACGATTTTACGAATAAAGCAAGAGGGAATTTAGCTTTTCCTAAAAAATGTTAGAATCCCTTTTTTCCTGTCTAAACGCCTTTGTATCGCTCAATTGTAAATTTTTTGTGAACAAACGATATATGTCCTTGACAAACGCTCCCAAAGGGCACGGTTTTAATAGAAACCGGCAAGATGCTACAGCGCATTCCTGTTGTTAAGCGGATTCTTTCGATTCGGATCGGTTGATTGTTCACACGTTAATGTGACTGACATAATTTCTGTAGAAAAGGGACTTGTTGGGCGACCATACGGACATATTCCTGCCAGCGGGGATTTGTTTTTTTAAGCCCGCGAACGACCGACGATAGCTTATAAAGCGTTAATAAGTTCTTTGCGTTAGCGGAATATAAAGGCAAGGTTTTTTGTTTGCCCGGCGCGTATCCGTCAATAGCGTGTTTGGAATATGAAAGGCGTGAAATTACTTATGGGATTTTCGGCTTCGCGGGTAAATTTTATCAGCGCCTCAAACATTTCCCCGCCGGAGTTTCGTTAATTTAAGAACCCGCTCAAAACATTGTGATTTTGAACGGGCTCTTAAATAATTTTTTTGTCAAAGCGGTTTCATTGTAGGAAACAGGAGCACGTCCCGTATACTCGCCGAATCCGTCAGGAGCATAACGAGCCGCTCTATCCCGATACCCATACCGCCCGTCGGAGGCATACCGTATTCCATCGCAAGTATAAAATCCTCGTCGATTTCGTTGGCTTCAAAATTACCCAGCGCCAGCAGCTTTTCCTGATGCCGAAAACGCTCAAGTTGGTCAATCGGGTCGTTTAGCTCCGAATAGGCGTTCGCGTGCTCACGCGCCGCTATGAACAGCTCAAACCGCTCCGTGTAGTCCGGGTCGTCCGGCTTGCGCTTGGTCAGCGGCGAAATCTCCACAGGGTAATCCATTATAAAAGTCGGCTGAAGCAGGTGTTCCTCCGCGAATTTCTCAAAAAACGCGTTCAGCACGTCTCCTTTAGAATAATATTCCTCTGTTTCAACGCCGCGCTCCTTCGCGCGCGCGCGCGCCGCCTCGCCGTCCGGAATCCGCGAAAAGTCCTCTCCGGAATATTTATTCACCGCTTCAAGCATAGTGAGGCGCTCGAAAGGTTTGCCCAAATCCATAGCGACGCCGCTGTAGAGGACTTCCGTCGTGCCCAAGACTTCAAGCGCGGCGTTCCGTATGATTTTTTCACACAAATCCATCATACCGTGATAGTCCGTATAGGCTTCGTACAGCTCAAGCAGCGTAAACTCCGGATTGTGGCGTATGCTTACGCCCTCGTTGCGGAAAACGCGGCCTATTTCATAGACGCGCTCCATACCGCCGACTATAAGGCGCTTCAGCGGCAGCTCCAGGGAAATGCGCAGGTGCATATCCAAGCCGTGCGCATTATGGTGCGTGTTGAACGGGCGCGCCGCCGCGCCCCCCGCCACGGTCTGCAGAACCGGCGTCTCCACCTCTATATAGCCGAGCGCGTCGAGCGTGCCGCGTATGCTTTTAATTATCGCGGAGCGCTTCAAGAAAGTGTCCCTGACCTCCGGATTCACAATTAAGTCAAGGTACCGCTGCCGATAGCGGATTTCCGTGTCTTTCAAGCCGTGAAATTTTTCGGGGAAAATCTGCAGGCTTTTCGATAACAAAATAATTTCACAGGCGTGTATGGAAATTTCCCCCATTTTAGTCCGGAACACCACGCCGCGCACGCCGGCAATATCCCCCACGTCAAATTTTTTGAAATCCGCGTAGGACTCCTCCCCTATGTCGGTTTTGCTGACATAGACCTGGAGCCGGCCCTCGCGGTCTTCAATATCGCAAAAAGAAGCCTTGCCCATAACCCGCTTGCTCATAACGCGGCCCGCTATGGCGGCCTCCAACCCCTCCATAGCCTCAAAGTTTTCCTTAATCTGCCTGCTATGATGCGTTACCGGATATTTCGTGCGCGCGAAAGGATTCTTGCCCGCGGAGGCAAGCTCCGCCAGTTTCTCCCGCCTCACGCGCAAAAGGTCGTTCAAGTTTTCCTGAGTTTCTTCCATAATAATATGTCCTTCTTATATTATTTCAAGTATTTTATATTTCACTGTGCCGCTTGGAGTTTCGACGTAAACCAGGTCTCCTTTTTTATGCCCGGCGTACCCAACCGTCTCACCGTCCGAACCCTTGACGGAGGCCTTGTCGAGCAGGGCCTTGCCGAGCGGAGACTCGTTCGAGATTTTGTTGTTGAACGGGTCGCTCTCCGCGCTGCCCACTATGGCGAACTCGACCGTTTCGACTTCGTTCCCGCCGTCGTCAAGCTCAACCAGGCGCACCCGGTTCCCAAGGGCTATGCCTCCGCCAAGGCCCAGTTCCGCCCCGTCCGCCGCTTTTATAATTTTCGCTCTTTTAAGGAGGTTGTCAAGCTCAAGTATCCGCGCCTCAATCTGCGCCTGCTCGTCCTTCGCGGAGTCATATTCCGCGTTTTCGGACAAATCGCCCTGGGCGCGGGCCTCCTTTATTTTTTCGGCGATTTCCCGCCGGCGTATCCCCTTTAAGTCACGAAGCTCGTTTTCAAGTTCGCGATAACCCTGCTCCGTAAGTATTGTTTTCTTTTCGTCGTCCATATCAGCCATATGTCAGCCTCCGTTTTCGGGATTTTTAATGCGCGCTCCGAGCGCGTTATAAATCAAATACGTCAGGACGCACTCAATCGTCCCTTTAAGTATGTTGAAAGGCACAATCACAAATATCGCGACGTCCTTTATGCTCTTAACAAACGGCATCGCCGTTTGGCACATTTTTACGATTGCGCCCTCCGGGAAGCCCATAACGACTATATACCACGGAAGCATTACGAGATAGTTGACCGCGGAGCCGGCCATCGCCATAAAGATAACCCCGGCTATCATACTGACTATAAGCTCCCCGGAATTCTTGGACTGGCCGCGCTTGGCCCTTTTGGCGGCGGAGGCGCGGAAAGAATAAGCCGCCGGGACGACCAGCGCCACCGCCACTACGAAGTTGGCGATTTCCCCAACGCCGCCCGTATCCGTGCGCGTCAGGTGCACGAGGATTTTTACGAACGCTATGACCGCCCCGTAAACCGGGCCGAGGTAAATGGCCCCTATAAACGCCGGCACGTCCGAAAAATCAAGTTTAAGAAAACTCGGAAAAAACGGCACGGGAAAATCAAACATCATCAGAACCGAAGACATAGCGGAAAGCATAGCCGCCGTGGTCATAGCCCTTATCCTTGATTTAACGTTGATTCCTGGTTTCGCGGTATTGCCTCTTTCTTCGCTGCTCATCGAGGACTCCTTCATTTAACATAGCGCGGACTTTACGGTTGCGTCCTCCCTAAAGTTTATCACAAAATCCTCGTTTAGTCAAGCATAAATACCGCCGCCAGAACAAAGAGCGCGTCCGGGAAGCCCGCCCTCGCAAACTCCGGCTCCGCCAAGCCCTCCCTGGAGACCACGTATTCGCCAAACGGGAGCGGGAGCGGCTCCGAGGTTTCCTCGCTCAAGGTCAGTCCTCCCTTCCTATTTTATATTTTCTATATAACCTATAAATTCGTCGTTATTCTTGGTTTTCTTGAGCATATCCAGGATTTTTTCCGAAAACTCCAGCGCGGGCACCCCGGACGAAATCTTTTTAATGCTGAGCACGGCGTCCATCTCCTTGCGTTTCAGGAGCTTCTCGTCGTGCCGCGTGCCGGATTTCACTATGTCAATGGCGGGGAAAACGCGTTTCTCCGAAAGGGCGCGGTTCAGCACAAGCTCCATATTGCCGGTGCCCTTGAACTCTTCAAAGATTACGTCGTCCATTTTGCTCCCCGTGTCGATAAGCGCCGTGGCTATTATAGTCAGCGAACCGCCCTCCTCTATATTTCTAGCCGCGCCGAAAAACTTCTTGGGCATATAGAGCGCGGCGGGGTCAAGCCCGCCGGAAAGCGTGCGCCCGCTCATCGGCATAGTAATATTATAAGCGCGGGCCATACGGGTTATGCTGTCAACAAGTATCACAAGGTCCTTACCCTGCTCGACAAGGCGTTTGGCCCGCTCAAGCACTATTTCAGCCACGCGCTTGTGGTGCTCGGGCTGCTCGTCAAAGGTGCTGTATACCACGTCGGCGTTCTTTCCCTCTATGGAGCGCTTCATATCGGTGACTTCCTCCGGGCGCTCGTCTATCAGCAGCACGATTAGATGAATCTCAGGGTTGTTTTTTAATATGGACGACGCGAGCTGCTTCAGCAGGACGGTCTTGCCAGCTTTCGGCGGGGCGACGACCATGCCGCGCTGCCCCTTGCCGATAGGCGCGGCCAAGTCGATTATGCGCGACGCCAGGGGGCAGCCGGCGGATTCGAGCTTCAGCCTCTCGTTCGGGTAAATCGGGGTAAGGCCCTCGAAATGCGGGCGCCGGGCCAGCTCCTCGGCGGGGTCTCCGTTTATCGTCTTAAGCTGCATAATCGCGCCGAACTTCTCCCCTTCGCGGGGCAGGCGGAGGCTGCCGCTTATCAGGTCTCCCGTTCGCAGGTTAAAGCGCTTAATCTGCGTGTTCGAGATATAAATATCGTTGCTGCCCGGAAGGAAATTCGACGCGCGCAGAAAGCCGTATCCATCCGGCATAATTTCCAGAATCCCGGAGCCTTCCGGGGCGTTCGGGTCAAATTTGGCATTCGGGTCAACGCGCTCAAACCGCTCGGCGCGTTCCGCCGGATATTCCTTCGCGGGCTCCGAGGACTGCGCTTGATATTCCTTCGCGGGCTCCGAGGACTGCGCCGGATATTCCTTCGCGGGTTCGGCGGACTGCGCCGTAATCTGCGGGATTACCCGCGCGCGCTCCTCCTCCGCTATTCGAGCGGCTTCAGCGGCCCTCGCCTCCGCCTCGATTAACGCGCGGGGCTTCCGTCCGCGGCGTTTTGGCGCGGGAATAGCCTCGGCCTCCGCCGTTACCGTCGTTTCAGGCTCTGGCGCGGCGGCTTTCGGCTTGCGCCCGCGTTTCGCGGGGGCTTTGCCCTCCTTGGCCTTTTCGTCGGCTTTGGCGGTTCTGCCGCGCCTCGCCGGTTTCTCGGCGGTCTCCTCTTTTTTCCTGCGGCCGCCGCGTTTTTTTGGAGGGGCGGGGGCGGCGGAATCGTCCGAAAGCCCCGGAGCGGGCGCGCCAAGCTCCTTGAGCCTTTGCTCCATAACGACCAAAAGCTCAGCCTTGCGGTATTTCACCGGCATTTTAATGCCGATGTCCCGCGCCATTTTGCGAAGCTCAAAAATGCCGATTTCACTTAAGTTCTGATAGTTCGACGTGTCCATTAAGATAAACAACTCCCGTAAATTATTTGAAAATCTTTATTTAAAGAAAAACTTATAACAAAGCCGTAATATCGCGAAAGAAACCGAAAAAAGCCAGAACCAGAATATTGTCAGCGTTTCAGGGTTATCCCGCGTCAAACAATGAAAATGTCAATAAACGTACACTATACTCACCGTCGCCGACACCTCTATTTCCCCGGCGCTCACGGGCGTCGTAACGCTGTCGCTCGCGGCCTTCATCATGCCGTTTGCCGACTCCATCGCGTCGTTGTAATATATTGGGGAATATGAATTGTAGCCGCCGGACTCGGTGATTTCGGAAGGGGCCAGGGTTTTAACCCCCGCCGCTTTAGCTATAGTGTCCGCCTTGGCCTTCGCGTTCGTGACGGCCGCGGTCAGGGCTTGCTGATAATATTTGTCCCGGTCGGAAAGGGTAAAGGTTATGCCGCCGCCGTAATTCGCGCCCGCCTTAAAGGCCGCGTCAAGGATAACCCCGGCTTTCTCGATGTCAGCGACTGTCAGAGTGATCTGGTTTGAAGCGTTGTAGCCAACGATCCTTGACGTGTTTTTTTCGTATGAATACTTCGGGTTGAGCGACAAGCGCGACGTTTTGATTTTTTCTTCCGCGACCCCGGCGGACTTTGCCGCCGCCACCACCTTAGCCATTTTTTCGGCGTTTTCCTTAGCGACGGACTCGGCGTCCGTCCCCTCGTTGCGCACTCCGACAGAAATTATGGCCGTGTCGGGCGAAACCGTCACCTTGCCGGATCCCGTCACCGTGACGCGCCCGTCCGCCAGAGCCGAAACCGACAAGGCAGCCGCCAGAACCGCTGTGGCCGCCGCAGAGCCTAAAACCTTAAAAATTTTCATAAAAAACCTCCTTAGATTTTTAATGTAAACAGGTAAATATATTTAATTATACCTTAAAAAAATCAAATTTGCAACCTTTTGTAAACATTGTTCGCTCAAGGGAAATTAAAATTCTTAACCGTATGAGTATACCCCCAAAATCCCCCCCCCGGCTTTTTCAATTTCGCTTTTTATCTTCGGCGAGGTTATAGCTTGCGGCGGAATCAGCCGCGCTTACAGGAGCGCGGAGATAAAAGAGGATTGTGAAATTTTATTTATCGACTATCAGCGAATTGTCACCGGCGCGCGCGTTACGCTCAAAACTGATACGCGTTGCTCGGGTTGCTTGGGCTGCTTGCGCAAGCGGTAAAACCTGTTATAGCGCCAACAGTTTATTCATATTATTCAGCGTAGTCTGAATATTCAAAAACTTTAATTCCATATTAATGTGATTGGCAAAAAATCAGCATATTCTTCTGAAAATCTGGACGATGCGGGATAGTATTTTCTGTCGCAGATTATAAGTTGATTTCCGAAGGAATAACAAACAGCGTGAAGGGTCGAGTCGGCGAACGCGAAATACAAAATTATCGCGGTGAACAGCAAAATTTCAAGCGCGGGCTATCTTGACCAAGTTGATTTGGAGTTTGTCGGGACATTTGACGGGCATATTTGTCAGCCCGCGCCCGGAAATTATGACAAACCGCCGGACGACGAAACCCTTGACAGGGCTATGGACGTGGAAATATCCCTGCGCGAGAGGATTGTCGATTACGCGAAAAGTTTTCTGGGCGTGTTGTACGAATACGGCGGAGATTATCCCGAAACAGGCTACGGGACGGACGCGTCGCACTTTATAAGCCGCGTGATGAACAAGTTTAATTTGTTCGGCGGTTACAAAAATTTGTCCGAATTATGGGATTTTTGCGCGGACGGAGGGGAGTTAAACGAAGAAAATAAAGGCGGTTTGCAGCCCGCCGATTTGATTTTTATATCAAGAAACAATCAATTTGTCCACGCCGCTGTTTATATCGGCGGAGACGAATGGATTTCCGCCGAAAAAGGCAATTCGTCAATCACGACAAAGGCACTCGCGCGGCTGGCCGGGGCGGGCGTTATGATAAGACAAATTTTGTCCGGCGAAGGAGTGGCAATCGGGAAAATACCGATTTAATATAATTTATAAGGAGGCTTTGAAATGGCTGATTTTCAGTACAAACAAAATATAGCGACGACCGCCAGAGATATTATACGGACAATAACAGACCATCTGACGACGCTGGCTTTGCCGGAATGCGCGTGGACGCTGTCATATCCGGCAAATAATAGCCTGACTACGGACAAGGCGATTATACAAACGACGACGACCGTCGGACAGCCGCAGACTTTTTACTTGAAATTTGAGCGCGACCCGCTTAAATTCAACTGCCTGACAGTTCAATACTCAAAAGACTTCGCGGGAGACGACTTGTCAGGAGACTTTTTGAGCGCGCCCGCGCGTTACGCTTGGTATCGCGAGGACCCGAATTTGATTACTTACGATTGGCTTGGGGTGGAAATCGCGATGAGTTTTTCAAAGAATTTTATAAATCTTGTTTTGCAGGGCGCCCCGTCGCTTGATTACGCGCCGTACAATAATTATTTGATTAGTTATATGTACGCCGGACAGCTTGAAAGTTTTGAAGGCGGATACGCGGACGACCTTTACAACTTCGGGCTGACCGCCGGAAGTGACATTTTCCCCGCGCCCGCCGATTTGCCGATAACCTACGGAAGGCGCACGGCGACGGCGATTACGGATATTGACATGCTCGGAACCCGGACGGGAACGCCGTACCAAGCCCATCTTATCAAATTTAACACAAGCTGGGAATGGTCTGATCGGAATTTCATTTCAAGCAGCGCGTGGACGCGCAAATATCCCGCGTCGCCGATGACCGTCTGGCACGCGTATGACCGTGACAGAGGCAAGCTGCAAAACGTATTGATTCTTGACCGCGCGGCTATTTTTCACCTTGACACGCTGTTCGAGCACCGGGGCGAACCGGAGCAGAAAGAGTATGTTATGTTCAATATTAACGCGCCGTACAGCATAATCAATAATTCGCCAAATGTGCTGTTTGGAATCGCGCTTAGAAAATCTTAGGAAGGAAGAACAAACATGGAACAGCCGAACGACAGGATTTTCAACGTTTCGCAATGCCGCAAATATGAATTTTTCGATATTTTATTGGAAGCCATGACAAACGCGGGGTGGACAAATATTGACGACGACGGCTCGGAATATTTGCTTAAATCAACGGGCGAGGACGGCAGCCAAAACTACGTTGTACAGCTGCGCGATTGGTATGTGACAAGCCAAGCGGCGGGAAGCGTCAGAACGACCGGCCAAAGCTGTTTCGGCGTTCGTTTTCCTTTGGGTTATACCGGGGATTCGGTCAATGGAATAACCCTCGCGCGCCCCGCCACGACCTATAACGCCGCGTTTTTATTTCCGATTTGCACGACTACGGCGGGGGCTTCGGTTTATGACAAAAACGTATTCATTAAATACGCATTGTCAGTCAGCAAGGAGTCGGTTTGTTTTGTCATAATCCCCGCGACAGCCACCGGATACGGCTGTTTGGCGGCGTTTTTCGGCGCTCCCGACGTGAAATACACTCTGGACGCGAGCAGCGACGGGCTTGTTTTCGCTTCGTCTTTCGGACTCGGTTACGCAAATAATTATTTGTCCGTCGCCAATAATTGTTCGGAAATCGGCACGGCTCTGCCCGACAAAGCCGACCGTTCCGTGCGTTCAGCCGTGCCGATAAGAAACGCCAACGGCGCGAATAAATATCTGATGACGGATATTTATTATGAGAACAATTTGGAGGGCGTCCGCGGAAAAATTAACAGCTTGTTGTTTTTGCCGAACACAAATATTTTGACCGGCGACGATATTATCAGCGAGGACACGAATTATCGCTACAAAGCCGCTGTTTGCGAGCCGCAGGGAAGCAACGCGAGGACGAGCTTCCCGTCGCAGGCGTGCGCTTATTGCGTGGATTTGGGCGATTCCGGCGCGTGAGACGAGGTGAGGCAAGTGGCTGAAAATCAAGCTTTCAAGGACTATCGCGACCCGATTGAATATGTTGTTAATCAGAATAAATTTAAGGAGATTTACAAAAACCGCAATTTAACCGGCGGTAAATACGAGTTAAAAGGCGGTTTAACAAACGCTGACGGCACGCTTCCCGAAACCCCGGCGAGGCTGCTTCGCGGCGAAAACGGGCTTGTGACGGAAATTGTCTACGGCGAAAACGACGGCGGCGGCGAAGCGTCCCCTTATGTTTGGCGCGAAAAACTCATTCGGGAAAACGGAAAAGTGACAAAAATAATCACCGTTTTCCCGGACGGAAGCGAGGCGGCGCAGGCGCTTGTCAGAAACTCGGAGGGCAAGGTTGAACAAATTATTTATGAACAAGGCGGTTTTTAGCCCCGGCGGGGCTTAAAACAGACGAAGTTCTTTGAGCGCGAGCTTCCCGCAAGCGGCTTAATGCCGCGACGCGGGAAGCCGCAGTGAAAAGAGGGTTGATATTTATGGAAGCCGGCGAGAGTCTCACCTTTAATTATACAGGCGGCGTCCAGACCGCTCGCCTGCCCGTCGGAATATACGACGTCGTTTGTTATGGCGCGGCGGGCGGCTTTTCGGCCCATCCGAATTTGTCCGGGGCGCGGCCCGGGTACGGCGGTATGACGCGCGGGCGGCTTTTTTGTCTGTACAATACCGTGATCAATGTGTACGTCGGCGGACAAGGCGGAAACGGCTCTATAGGCCGGGGCGGAAGCGGCGGCTGGGGCGGCGGCGGCGCCGGTCAATGGGATTACATCAACCGCGTCGTTGCCAACGCCGATTTGAACCCTGACGGCGGCGGGTTAGAGGGGCTTCCGCCCGGTTACGGCGGCACGCAGACGGGCGGGGCCGCGCTCGGTCAAGGCGCGGGCGGAGCCATAGGCGTAAGCGATTCGCCATCGTCGGCAGCCGGCGGAGGCGGAGGCGGATATTACGGCGGGCGCTCCGCGAACACGGCTTACGGCATAAGCGGCGGCGGTTCGGGGTTCGCGAGCGCGGGCCATATACTGCCGGAGCTTTGGTCGGGTTTTCGCGAAAGGGACGTTTTTTTTGAGGAGGCGCAGTACTCGACAGGGGCGCGGAACGGGGACGGATTTGTCCAAATTACCGCCGTACAAATCGGTTTCGAGACAAAAACCGTAACCGGAGCTTCAATCGCTTTCGCGCCGGCGAGGGCCGAACGCCTCCCGAGCCGCCGCTTAGGGCTTAAATTACCGGGAAATCCGGCCGTTTCGAGCCTTTCACGAATACGAAGCGGAATTGTTCGCGATACGCCGCTTGAGGCCGCGCGGCGCGAAAAAACCGCGGCGGGCCGGACAAACAAGACGGCCGTTCTCAAAAACAGGCGCTCAAGGCTTGGGAAATGCTTGCTTTTCAAGCGGGAGGCCGGTTCTTCGGCGAAAAGGACAAAACTGTCAAAAATGTTGATTTTATCAAAAAACTTCCGCGCTTATGACCGCGAAAAACGGACAAACGCGCTTCTTCTGCCGCTGCTAACCGCCAATTTATATGAGCTAAACAGGCGGTTAGCAGCCTTTTTATTGCCGTCTGCCAAATTTTATAATCGTTCAAATTTGTTAAATGGATTTGTCCCGCTTGCCAAGTATTCAGCGGCAAGGACGCGGATAACCCGCGCTTTTAACCTTGAGACGGGCTGTCCCGGTGAGCGGCGAAAAACGGTCCTTGGTTTGATTGAGAAAAACGCCGGCGTCCGGCTGCTTTGGGGCAAGCGCTGGCTCGGGAATCAAATTTACGTCGACGACGGCGAGCTTCAATTCTACGTCCGCGAATCGGGAAATTTGTTCAACGAGGGCGACGTTTTGTTTTATGTTAAGCCTTCGGACGACTTGGAAACGCCGAAATGTCCGCTTTTGTCAATTGTTCTTCCGGAGATTTTGGCTATTGAAAACGCGGCTTTGGAGGTTTTGGGAGGCGGAATAGCCCCAACTGAAATTGATTTTTTAGAGAACGCGGGAAAAGAACTTGCGTTGCGCTTGTCAGCCGCCCTCGGAGCCGCAAACGCCGAAATAATAAGGCTTGCCGGACAATCCGTGGAGGGCGAAAACAGGGACGTTGAAAGCCTCGCGGGTGCGGTCTTGGTCTTGGAAAATGCCGACAAACAAGCGTCGCTTGCACACTTTGTTTTGGCGGAAAAGACAAAGTATGAACTTGCAGCGGAGCTTTTGACGTTTTTTGAGCGCGGTGGCAGAGATGTAAGCAAAACGTTTTCGACAGTTTTAGACGCCTTAAATACAGAGTTAAATTCTCTCTCGGACAAATTTTTAGTGCCGGAAAACGCCGATATTACGCCGTTTGATTCGTTGTTCACGGAAAAAATCACGCAATCTGAAATCGCCGTTGAACAATTATTGAACATCGACGGAACAGGAGATAAACAACTTGAACAATCACCCTATTTAAGCGCGGAACGGGCTGAAAGCAAGGATTTAACCCCCGAAAGCGCGGCTGCCGCCGAACGAGGAGGGGAATCCGGCGAAACAAAAGAAATCTCGCCGCCGTCCGCGCAAGCGGAATTGGACAAAGAAGAAACCCGCGACATATCCGAAGCGGAAGCCGACATATTCAAGACAATGGGCACATTGCGGCACCTCTTGACGTTCGCGGGAGAAATTCCGCTTGTTTTGGTTATGAAGCGCCTTATTGGCAAGGACGGCGCGGACATTCCGACGGACAAAATTGTCCGGCGGAATTTGCTTGTTGAATTGTTCGGGTTAACTGAAAAGAAATCCGAAAAAGAGGTTAACCGGGACTTTTCCGAAATATTTGTTGATAAATCAACTGAAAAGAACGTACTATCCGACGACGCGGAGCAAGGGCAAGAAAAAGGAAACGCCCGGGAAACCGCCGTTTCTGACGAGACAGGAGGCGAACGCGAAGCCGCGAAAGAAGCCGCAAATAATTTGTCAATTCAATTTGACAATTCACGGGAACGCGAAATAAGCGAGGACTCGCCGGACAAGGGCGTGGAAAAGCGCGGAACGGAGCTTTGGCGGCTTTTTATTAAGGCGTTAAGCCGCGAGGAAATCAGCGAAAAAGACCTTGCCAAAGACGACCCGGACAGCGAGTTTGAACGCGGAGAGGAGGATTTAGCGCGGGAGCGCGAAGCAAGGGCGGACAAAATCGCGGAGCGTGATTTCTGGCAAATTATCCGAGCTTGGCTTGACAAAGGCGCTAAAAACGCGGGCTTGGAGGCGAAGGGAATTTCCCTTGACGCGGACAAAAATATTATTCCGGAACAAGGCGAAATTGCCGCTGAAAACGATAAAAATATTGTCACTTTGACAATCAAGTTTTTAGAAATAATATCGCCCGAAATAAACGTCCAAACCGCTCGTGATTTAACGCTTTATTCGCGTTTTTGGTTTCTTTTGGCCGCCGGCGAAACTGACAAAAAAATCGTGCCGAACGCCGATTATCCCTACGGCGACGAACCGCTTGTTTTCGAGGGTTTTGACGACCTAATGCCGGAAAACTGGCAAGTCGTATACCCGCTTGAATTGTGGAAAGGAGTTGACAAACATCCGATAGAAGCCGGAACAAGCCTTGGTCGGCGCGAAATCCCGCTTGCGATTAACATTATGCTTGACTGTATCAACATTATAATTATGATGTGGTGCAAGTTTTTCAAAGCGTTTTGGGGCTGGACGGGGACACAAGCGGTCGTCGGGCTTGTCACGGAGGTTTGCGCTTGGATTACGCTTGAAGCGTCGCGACAAGCGGCTGATATTGCCCATTACGACCGAGTTTATCGTTGGATTCGCTGGGAGGGAGAGAATATTGTCATACAAGCCCGCAATGATATGGAATTGCGCGGAAATTACTGGGTTTGTCTGTTCATCGAGGAGCTTGTCAATTATATGAATGACCATCATTTTGACGTTTGCCCGATTTTTGACGACGTTCGCAAGATGGACGAATGGCGCAATACAGCCAATTGCGAGCGAACAAGTATTGAGTGGGTGCTTGACAAAATCAAGGGAATCCGGCATAAATTTATTGAGGGAAAGGAGCAAAAAACAATGTATAGTTTAAGACAAAAAACTTACGGAGTGTTCATTCGCCCGTATATAATGTTCGGCGGAGAGGTTCTGCCCCGGCGCGGAAATTTGTACACCGTCAATCCCTGTCAGCCTTCGGGAGCAAGTTGTACGGCTTATTCAAACGCTCTTGGCGGCGAGGCGTGGATGCTTTACAAAGGCGAGTATTTGACGTCTTTCGCGATTGTCCGGGAGCGGGTCAAAGAAATTATGGACGAGTTGGGATATAGCAAAAACGATATTCACGTTTGCGAAGTCGTCCCGATTGACAATATTGTCACGCCGCTTGCTTGACAATGAAGAACAAAAACAAGCCCTTGGCAAATGAGGAGGAATTGCCGAGGGCTTGCTGTACTTTTAGAAATAATTCGACAATAATTGGAGTTAAAATGATGTTTAACTCAAATTAAAATAATGTTCAACTCGAGTTCAATGGGACTTAATTATAAAATTCAAGTGGGCGGTTTAATTTGTCGCGGACAATGAGAATCGTTTTATGTTGTCTTTTAGTATTAAATGGATTGATTGTCAATTGGTACATAATTTTTAGCGTTTTGCAGTACATAAATTCAAGGCGAACGGCGCGGCTAGAAGCCGTTGTAACTCTGTTGTAATTCTGCGGCGAGGCGGCGGGGTCGCCGGGGAGCAGGTCAAAGTGTGAGTTGACGAACGCGCCGGAAATGCCGCCCACCGCGAAACGGGTATAATCGGGCGTTTCGGGCGGCTTCGTTTCTACGCTATTGAATTCCTGTC
>JAITSQ010000025.1 GCA_031287685.1 Clostridiales bacterium
AACGCTACTAATAGACCGAAGGCTTGTCCGCTTGGTTAGTCTGATTTCGGATAAGGTTATGGAAATGTGGAGATGTTGTTGGAAGCTGCTGTTCGGTTTTTTAGCTGCGTTGGGCCGAGAAAAGGCCTTGGATGCGAAGAAAATAAATATTTTGCTTGACAACCCCTTTTAAAAGGTATTATAATATAATTATTTAAGTTATTCCTCGATAGCTCAGCGGTAGAGCATTCGGCTGTTAACCGAAGGGTCGTAGGTTCGAATCCTACTCGGGGAGTATTTTATTGGGAATTTGTAGCGAACGAAGCGGAATACTCAATAAAAAACCGCAGGGGAATTTTTTTCCCGCGGTTTTTTATTGTGCCCGTATTTCGCCGATTTTATTCACGTCATACGGCGTGGTCTGATAAACGCAGTAATTCAGCCAGTTGGCGAACAGCAGGTGAGAATGTGCCCGCCATTTCACCGTTACGTCCCCGGAGGGGTCGTCATCGCTCACGAAATAATTGCGCGGCAAATCTATAGTCAGGCCGTTCTCTAAATCGCGGAAATATTCGGTTTTGAGGGTATCGGGGTCATATTCCATATGGCCCGTGACGAAAATCAAACTCCGGTCGCGGCTGGCGAGTATGCCAGCCCCGGAATCATCGGAGGCCGCCAAGATCGCCAAGTCGGCGCGTTTTTCTATGTCCTCGACGCGAATTTCGGTATGGCGGGATTGCGGTATGAAAAAAACGTCGTCAAAACCCCGCAGCAGGATTTCGTTAGGGGCCAACTTGCGCTGGGCAAACACGCCGAACATCTTGCGGGGAAGCGGATATTTCGGCACGCCGTAATAATGGTAAAGCGCTGCCTGTGCGCCCCAGCATATGAAAATCGAGCTATTGACGCGGTTTTTGGCCCAGTCAAAAATTTTTGTAAGCTCCGCCCAATAGGTAACTTCTTCAAACGGCAGGCGCTCCACGGGAGCGCCTGTGACTATGAGGCCGTCGTAACGCTTATCCTTGATTTCTTCAAACGACGTATAAAATTCCGTCAGATATTCCCAGGAAGTATGCTTCGGCACGCGGCTTTCCGTGTAAAGCAGAGTCACCTCCACCTGGAGCGGAGTGTTGCCGATAAGGCGCAGGAACTGCTCCTCCGTGGCCTGTTTGTTTGGCATAAGGTTCAGAAGCGCTATGCGCAGGGGGCGAATATCCTGGCCCGCCGCGCGGGTTTCCGGCATTAGGAAAATTTGTTCCTGCTTGAGGAGTTTGGCGGCGGGCAGCCTGTCAGGGATTTTTATGGGCATTATAATTCTCCATTCCTTTGAAAATTGGGGAAATGTTTGCCGGCTCCCCATGTCGGGTTTTCGGCGCCGTGATTATAATCCGCTTTTTCGCGCGAGTTATGGCGACGTACAGGAGCCGGCGCTCCTCCTCGATTTTTGCGAGCCGGTGGGGGAGGATCTTATCAATGGCGGAGCAGATAAAAACCGTATCGAATTCAAGCCCTTTGGCGCCGTGCATAGTGGTCAGGAGCACGCCGCCCTTGTCGGGCGGGGGAAGCTCCGCGTTTTCCAGCCGCTCAATATATTCGCGGACGGTGAGGTTATCGCTGCAGTCGTCGTAAAGCTCGTTAAGTATGTCGATAAGTTCGTCCAGGTCAGCTCCTTTATAGGCCGAGTATTCGGCGAGGTGCTTCTCATAGTCCATAGTTCGGCGGATATATTCAAAGGCTTTTTTCGCGTTTTTTATTTTGGAAAGCGCGCGGCAAAGCTCCAGAAACTCGTAAATTTTGCGTTTGCGCCAACCCTCCATTGTCGGGTCGGCAAGCAGGTTTTTTATGAAGCCGCGTTCTTCCCCGTGCCGCAGAGCCGCCGAGACGTACCTGTTGCCGACGCGCCGGTCGGGCTTGTTGATAACCCGGGCGGCGGAGGGTTCGTCGCGGAGGTGGGCGAATTTCATAAACGCCGCCAAATCGCTTGCGATAAAGCTGTCGTAAAGGCTTGAAAAACCGCCTTCGACGCGGCAGGGCACGCCCGCTTCAGACAGGGCCTTAAGAATAGGGTGAGCCTGCGTGTTCACGCGGTAGAGCACCGCCATTTCCGAAAAGGGCAAGCCCGCGCGGCGCGCTTCGTTTATAATTCGGGCGATGAGCGCGCGTTCCTCCGAGGGGTTTTCCGGGCGGATAATCAGCGGAGGCTCGCCCGACCCGGAAACTCCGGTAATCTCCTTCGGGAAGCGGTCGGCGTTGCGGCTTATGACGGAACGCGCAAAATCTATCAAGCTGTCTGTGGAGCGATAATTAACGCTCAGGACGACACGGCGCGCTCCGGGAAAATCCTTCTCAAAATCAAGCAGGAAACGCGGCGACGCTCCGCGGAAGGCATAAATGCTCTGGTCATCGTCCCCGACGGCAAAGAGGTTGTTTTCCGGCGCGGCCAGCGTTTTTATTATTTCATACTGAGCGCGGGAAATATCCTGAAACTCATCCGCCATTATGTAAGAAAATTTTCCGCGCCACAAAGCCAGCGTTTCCGGTTCAGCGCGAAAAAGCTCAAAGCATTTGAGGTTCATATCGTCAAAGTCTATTTTGCCGGCGGATTTTTTGTACGCCTCGTAATGGGCGAAAACGCGCGCGAAAGGGGCGGCGCTTTCGGAGACGGCGTAATAGTCCGCCAAGCGGGACAGGTCGTTTTTCACGAAGCTCATCTCTCGACGGAAATCGTCAAAAGAACGCGCCTTCGCGGACAGGCCGGCCTCAGAGAGCATTTTCCGAAAAACCTCGTCCGTTTCCCGCTCCGTCATTATGTCGTCGGAGGAGAAGCCGAAACGCGCCGACAGAATCCGGAAAAACAGCGCGTGAAAAGTATGGATATTCACGGGCAGGGCGCGGCGTTCGTTTTTTAGCGCCTCCGCGCCGGGAAAGCCGCTTTCTCGCGCCATTTCCTCGACGCGGCGCCTCATTTCGGCGGCAGCGGCCTTGCTGAAAGTGACCGCGAGTATTCTTTCGGGCGGCGCGCCGGATTCAAGCAAATGAAACAGCCGCCGCGTAACGACGGTCGTTTTGCCGCTGCCCGGGCCCGCCAGGGCCAGGAGAGGCCCGTCCTTGCGCAGGACGGCCTCCCGCTGGCTGTCGTTCAGGTTCAAGGGTTTACTTCGTTTTTAAGCGTCTGGGCAAGGTCGGTCGCCTCCCAGGGGAAGGAATCCCGCCCGAAATGCCCATAAGCCGCGGTTTGCTTATAAATCGGCCGGCGGAGGTTCAGCTTATTTATAATCGCCGTGGGGCGCAGGTCAAAATGCTTGTCGATAAGCTCCAGGATTTTCTCGTCTGAAACCTTGCCCGTGCCGAAAGTATCAACGAAAACGGAAACCGGCTTAGCCACGCCAATCGCGTAGGCGATTTCGATTTCGCACTTTGCGGCCAGGCCCGCGGCCACGATGTTTTTAGCCACGTAACGCGCCATATAAGCCGCGGAGCGGTCAACCTTGGTCGGATCTTTTCCGGAGAAAGCGCCGCCGCCGTGCCGCGCGTAGCCGCCGTAAGTATCGACGATGATTTTGCGCCCGGTCAAGCCGGAATCCCCCTTCGGGCCGCCCAGAACGAAGCGCCCCGTAGGGTTGATATGATATTGCGTCGCGCCGCCAAGCAGGCCGCCGGGGATAACTTCCTTTATAACTTTGTTTATCATATCCTCCCGGATTTGCTCCTGGGAAACCTCCGGGCCGTGCTGAGTGGAGATGACTACGGCGGTGACGCGGGCGGGCCTGCCGTCCTCATACTCGACGCTCACCTGGGACTTGGCGTCCGGCCGGAGATATTTAATCGCGCCGCTTTTGCGCAGCAGGGCCAGCTTTTTCGTCAGCTCGTGCGCGAGGTATATCGGCAGCGGCATAAGCGCGTCGGTTTCGTCACAGGCGAAGCCGAACACCATACCCTGGTCGCCCGCGCCGTTCTCGGCCTCGCTGTCGGAGGCGTGGTCAACGCCCATCGCTATGTCGGGAGACTGGGAATGTATGGAAGTAATGACGGAGCAGGTCTCGCAGTCGAAGCCGAAAGCCGCGTCGGTATAGCCGATTTCCCGCACGGCGTCGCGGACTATGCCCTCAACGTCAACATAAGCGGTCGTGGAAATCTCCCCGGCGACGAGCACAAGGCCGGTCGTCGTGAAGGATTCGCACGCCACGCGCCCCTGAGGGTCTTTCTCCAGCACTGCGTCCAGCACCGCGTCCGAAATCTGGTCGCACATTTTGTCCGGATGCCCCTCCGTGACGGACTCGGACGTGAAAATAAATTTGCTCATTGCATAAAACCTACCTTCAAGAATAATGTATTTGACTTATCCTGTCAGCGGGAAAAAAATAACCCCTTGCAGGGGTTCGAAAATTTTCCTCATCTTCCGGCAAAAAACGCCGGGGGAATTAGCACCTTGTCCAAGCGCGCGGCTTGGACGGTTGCCGGGTTTCACAGGGCCTGCTCCCTCCACCTCTCTGGATAAGCGTATTTAATTTTAATAGAGTATATCACGGCTTTTCCGGTTTGTCAAGAACAAAGCCGCGCAAATTCGGAAAAATTCGCGCGGCTTTGCTTAATTAAGGAGGTAGTAAATACTGCCCATAGCGGAAAAGGGACTTGAACCCCCGACACCGCGGGTATGAACCGCGTGCTCTAGCCAGCTGAGCTATTCCGCCAGACTCTGGGTGACAAGATTTGAACTTGCGACCTCTAGAACCCCATTCTAGCGCGCTACCAAACTACGCTACACCCAGACGAAAATAACAATAATTAGTATACTCCGTTTGGGCGGCCGTGTCAATAGCAAAAGATTAAAAAATATTGTTGACAAAACTTTTTTTATGTTGTATAATACAAACCGCACCGTAATATAGGATTCGGAAAGGTGTCCGAGCGGTTTAAGGAACCGGTCTTGAAAACCGGCGGCGTGAGAGCGCCCGTGGGTTCGAATCCCACCCTTTCCGTCGGGAAGGGTTTTACAGGGTTTAAATGGAGAAGTACCCAAGTGGTCGAAGGGGCTCGCCTGGAAAGTGAGTAGGTCGTGAAAGCGGCGCGAGGGTTCGAATCCCTCCTTCTCCGGCCGTGCGCCCCGCGCGGGAAATTCGGCGGGGTGTGGCGCAGTTTGGCAGCGCGCTTGATTTGGGATCAAGAGGCCGCAGGTTCAAATCCTGTCACCCCGATAAGGAAGCGGCTTTTTCGGCGGGTCAACTTGCTCGGTGTTTTGGATTGTCTAAAAAAGATTTAGACAATCCAAAGCCCCCTTCTTGGTCGGCCCGGTTTTAACCCGGAGACGCGTTTAGTGTTCGCGCGGCTTTAGGCGCGAACACTACGCCGGAGGGCCGTCGAAAAAACGCTGAGCAAGGTTTCTTGTCTAACCGTAAATCTGTACTTGTTGTACTTGTAGCTCAGCCGGATAGAGCAACGGCCTTCTAAGCCGTGGGTCGGGGGTTCGAGTCCCTTCAAGTACGGTTTGCGCTGTTAGCGCCTGCAAAACGCGGTGGGCATAGCTCAGTTGGTTAGAGCGCTGGATTGTGGCTCCAGAGGTCGTGGGTTCAACTCCCACTGTTCACCTGCCGCGATTTTCGCGAAGCGAAAACTCGCGTGAAATTTTGCGATGGCAAGGTTTGCGAATAAACCGAGCGGAAGCAAAATTTCCTTAAAATTAAGTTAAGTTTTTTCGATGAAGCGCGTTATTCAAAATCAGGGTCACTAGCTCAGTCGGCAGAGCACCGGACTTTTAATCCGGTTGTCCCGGGTTCGAACCCCGGGTGGCTCATCTTACAATGAAGGTAAAGGCGGTTTTGGGGATTGAAAAAAATTATTTTGGCGTTGTTATTTTGCGTTTCTCTGGCGTCTCCGGTTTACGCGGCGGAGAGTCCCGTTAAGGTTCTGGTTGACGGCAGGGAGCTTAAGGCGGACGTGCCTCCGCAAATAATTGACGGGCGGGTTATGCTGCCGGCGCGGGCGGTTTTTGAGGAGATGGGCGCGGTCGTCGCCTGGAGCGAGGGCAGCGGCTTAATCCAGGCGGTGCGCGGCGATATGACCGTGAAAATACGCGTGGGCGAGCCGGTTATGTATGTCAATGGGCGGCAGGTAGACCTGCCTGGCGGCGTGGTTCCGCAGATTATTGACGGCAGGACGCTTTTTCCGGTGCGCGCCGCGGCAGATTCGCTTGACCTTGCCGTGGAGTGGGACGAAGCGAGCCGCACAGTAACCTTGACAAGCCCCGCGGCTGAAACGCCGGAGGACGATAAAAAAACGGATGCGGACGATAAAAAAGCAATAACTGACGGCGCTCCGGCTAAAGGCGGCGACTCGCCGGTTAAAGAAGACGACAGAACGCTGACAATGCAGAACGGCGAAACGGTAACTTTAGGCGGCCTTCCCTCAAGCGGCTACACGCGGGAGGAAGTAGGTATGGGCGGCTTTACGTGGCGCGTTTACAACGCGGATTACACGAATTTTCATATGGTCGCCGTTGAAAAGGGCCTTGTCTGCGGGGTTTACTCTAACTCGCGCGGTTTCTCTTTCGGCGGGGTTTCTTATGGGGATAAGCCGAAAGACGCGTCCATCGACGGGTATAACGTTAAGTTCTATACCGATAGCGGCGCGGACGGCGCGGCTGTCGCCGTTCTCGTTCTCCCGAAAGACCTTGAGAACCGGGGGGAGATGGAGACGGACGAGGCGTTTCTGGCGGCGCAGAGCCTTGAAAACTTCGATATGGTGAACGCGTTCCGCGCGGGCAACGGATCCTCTCCGCTTGAGTGGGACGAGGCGGCGGAGGAGGCGGCGCGGCTTCACAGCGCGGATATGGCCGATAACAACTATTTCGACCACGTTTCGCCAGACGGCCGCCGGGCTATAAACCGCTATCTTGAGGCGGCGGGGGAGAGCGTTCCCTATACTATTTGGGGCGAGAATATCGTCGCGGGTTATGAGTACGGCGCGGACGCCTTTGACGCGTGGCTCAACTCCCCTAAGCACCGGGAGAATATGATAAACCCGGAGTTCCGGTATATGGGCGTGGGTTCGGCCTATAACGCGGAGTCCACATATTATTACTACGCGACGCAGGTTTTTGTGACGTATTAAGGGGTTTTCCGCGCGTGGTTTAAGCGCGCGGCTTTGAGCCGGTGTGGCGGAATGGCAGACGCGGCAGACTCAAAATCTGCTATAGGCGACTATGTGGGGGTTCGAGTCCCTTCACCGGCATCCCTTTATCAGAGTGTTTATCGCAAGATAATTATTGCCGTAACTATTCCGTTCAATGTATTGAGAATTGGGTGAAGAATACCGAGGCGAAGACTTTTCTTATACCAAACGGCGTAAGTATATGGGGTAATCGCTAAAATTCGAGTGAAAAACTCCCAAGGAGTAATAAAATGATACAGCGAGAACAGAGCGGTATTACAAAGCGGAGCCATTTTACCCAAAATATTCATGCGCGGAAGCAAAAAGCCTCGAAAATATAATTCCTCGACAAAAGGCGCCAATAGGCCGTTAAGGGTTATATTAAGGACGGCAATCAATATCAAAACTTCCTTGGAAAGCCCTTCGGGTGAAAATTTATCCAAGCGAAACCATTGCGGCGCCCAATCAAAAATCGTCCATAAAGGGCGCTCGAAAGGGGCGGCTGACGAGTAAACGAGAGCGGCAAATATCAGCAGCGGTAAAACCCACAAGAACGTTTTGACAGCGGACATTTTTTCGGTAAAAGGTATTATATCTTTTATCTTCTTATTTTCTTTTCGGGCAGCGAAATAGAGGACGCCGAGTTGCGCGGGGGCAAGGCCGAGAGGAATAGCCAATAATACGGATAATAAAATAGGCAGCCCTGCTCCGCAAGCAGGGTTCGACAGCAAAATCACAATAACTAAAATCGGAATACCCGGCAACAAATGAAAACACAAAATTTCACCTATTCCCATTTGCTTGACATTTAGTGAGTTATTCATAATTCGCTCCTTAGCTTTCAATAATATAATAATTGTGCATTATACCACAAAATCTTACAATTTTCAATGGAAAAATTTTTATTTTAGGTATTGCCAAGCTGTAAATTTTGTGATATAATTTTTTCGTGCCTATGAAAAGGGCGTGTGTGTATGTAGCTCAGCTGGATAGAGCGTCTGACTACGGATCAGAAGGCCGAGGGTTCAAATCCTTTCATACACATAAAAAACGGCTGAAAAAGCGCGGACAAGGGCGTTGTGCTTAACACACAAACGCCCTTTCTCGTTTATTTCAGTAATTCAGGGTATAGGTGATGTTATGTCCGGCATTATTGAAACGGCGGCAAATGTAAACGGCGCGGTGAACGCGGTCGTGTGGGGTCCGCCGATGATTGCGTTGATTCTGGCTGTGGGCGTTTATATGACCGTAAGAACGAAGTTTTTCCAGCTGTCTCACGCGCGGCACGTCGCGCGTGAGACGCTGTTCGCCATTTTCCGCAAAAAATCCGTGACCAAATCGGACGATAAAAACGCCATTTCCCAATTTCAGGCGCTTTCGACGGCGCTTGCCGCCACAATCGGCACGGGGAATATCGCGGGCGTGGCCACGGCTATAGCCGTCGGCGGCGCGGGCGCGGTTTTCTGGATGTGGGTGTCCGCCTTTTTCGGCATGATGACCAATTACTCCGAGAACGTCTTGGGTATATACTATCGGAAACGCAACGATAAGGGCGAGTGGAGCGGCGGCGCGATGTATTACATTGAAAACGGGTTCAAAGGGACGAAAGCGGCGCCCTTCGCCCGGCCGCTGGCCGTGCTTTTCTGCGTGTTCTGCGTGCTGGCCAGCTTCGGCATAGGCAATATGTCGCAAATTAACTCTATCGCCGCCGCGATGGAGATTTCGTTTGAAATCCCCAAAATCGTTACGGGCGTCCTGCTGGCGGTTTTGGCGGGCCTTGTGATTATCGGCGGAATTAAGCGAATCGCCGGAGTGACGGAGCGGCTCGTGCCGTTTATGGCGGTTGCGTACATCATAGCGTCGCTCGTGATATTTTTTAGCCATATAGCGGAAATCCCCGCCGTTTTCGTCGATATTTTCAGGGGTGCTTTCGGGATTCAGGCGGTCGGCGGCGGCGTTTCCGGCGCGCTTATGAAACAGGCCGTGACAATAGGCTTCAAGCGCGGCATATTCTCAAATGAGGCCGGGCTTGGCTCCTCCGTAATGGTTCATTCCGCCTCAAACGTCAAAGAGCCTGTCGTTCAGGGGATGTGGGGCATTTTTGAGGTGTTTTTTGACACGATTATCGTCTGCTCTCTGACAGCGTTCACGATTTTGTCTACCGGCGTCCTGGGGAGCGGCGTGGCTGACCAGGAGGGCGGCGTGGCGCTTATGACGGAGGCCTTCAGCACTTTTTTCCACCAGTCGGCGGGCGGGCTGCTTTCGGTAGCCGTGCTTCTTTTCGCCTTCTCGACGGTTCTGGGCTGGTCTTTCTACGGCTCGAAAGCGCTTGAATACCTGCTCGGAATTAAGGCGGCGCTCGTGTACAAAGTGGTATTCGTCCTGTTTATCATCGCCGGCGCGACAATGAACCTGCGCTTGGCGTGGAATATTTCCGACACGCTGAACGGGCTTATGGCAATCCCTAACCTTATCGGGGTTTTGGGGCTTTCGGGGCGAGTTTTCGCCATAACTCGGAATTATATTAACAGACGCCTGAAAGGGATTAAGGAGGAGCCTATGCTTTCGGCCTATCCGGCGGCGCAGACGGAGCAGGCGGCGGCCCGTTAGTTTTCATAAAATAGCGAGGCTTGGCTTGACAAACATAAAGCCGTATATTATAATAAAAATGGTATGAATTGACCGAAAATACGAAAGGAGCAATAAAAATGGGTGCGATTTGTCCGAAAGGCAAAATATCCAAGGCGCGTCGCGATAAACGCCGCGCTCAATCTTGGAAAATAGCCGTGCCGAACCTTGTGGCCTGCGGAAAATGCGGCGAGCTTGTGCGTTCTCACCACGCGTGCAAGGCTTGCGGGACGTACAACAAAAAGGCGGTGTAGGCCGCGTAAAACCGCGCCCGGCGCGGTTTTATTATTCTAAACTATAGTTAAATGGGGACGAATCACGTATGGATGACAAAACGAAACCGCCCATAATCGCCATAGACGCAATGGGCGGGGATTTGGCCCCCGCCGCCTGCGTAGAGGGCGCTGTGCTTGCGGCCAATTCCCAAAAAGTACATATAGTCCTTGCGGGCCAGCCCGAAGCCATAGAGGCGGAGCTTAAAAAGTATGACTACCCGCGTGAGCGGTTGGAAATCGTCCCCGCTTCCGAGGTGATTAGCTCTGATGAACAGCCCACGGCGGCGATTAAACAGAAGAAAGACTCGTCAATCACGGTAGGTTTGCGCTTGCTTGCGGAGAACCGGGCCGACGCCTTTATTTCGGCCGGCTCTACGGGCGCGCTGCTCACTGGGGCAACCTTGCTCGTCGGGCGGCTGCCGGGAGTTCTGCGCCCGGCGCTGGCGGCAATGCTGCCGAACGAGCGCGGTTTTACGATGCTGCTGGACGCGGGGGCGAATATGGACGCGAAGCCGTCTTATCTCTTGCAATTCGCGAAAATGGGCGCGCTGTATATGGAGCATATAATGGAAGTGAAAAATCCGCGCGTGGGCATCGTAAATGTAGGCGCGGAGCGGGAAAAAGGCAATATCCTGACGAAAGAGGCTTACGGGCTGCTGGAGGGAGGCGGCCTTAATTTCGTGGGTAACGTCGAGGCGCGGGAGCTTTCGTCCGGAGTCTGCGACGTCATAGTGTGCGACGCTTTCGTGGGCAACATAATCCTGAAATATACGGAGGGGTTCGCCAAATCCCTCTTTAATATTATAAAGCGGGAGGCTTCGCGCTCGTTTTCCGCGAAAATCGGCGCCTTTATGATGCGCGGCGCTTTTTCGGAAACGCGCCGGAGCTTTGATTATACGGAGGTCGGCGGAGCGCCGCTTCTGGGGCTTAATTCCCTGGTGTTCAAGGCGCACGGCTCGTCTAACGCCAAGGCTGTGAAGGCGGCCGTCGGACGATGCGCGGCTTTCGCGGAGCGCGGCGTCGTTACGAAAATACGCCAGGAAATGGAAAATATGAAGGCGGAAACTTGAATGAATACTCAGAACATAACCGGACATAGCTTCAAAAACCCCGGAATACTCGCTGTGGCGCTCACCCACAGCTCTTTCGCCAACGAAAACGGCGGCGGGGACAACGAACGGCTTGAGTTTCTTGGAGATGCGGTGCTTGAACTTGTGATCACCGAGTATTTATTTAATACGTACTCGGAGATGAACGAGGGCGAAATGACAAAATTCCGGGCGGGGGTGGTGTGCGAAGCTACTCTGGCGAGAGCCGCGCGCGCGCTTGGCATACCTGAGCTTCTGCAGTTAGGCAGGGGCGAGGGCCTGAACGGAGGGAGAGAGAGGGACTCCATTCTGGCCGACGCCTTTGAGGCGGTCATCGGCTCGGTGTTTTCCGACGGAGGGTTCGGCGAAGCGAAGAAATTCGTGATCTCCGCCCTAAAAGACGAGATAGAGCAAATGCGCGGCATTTTTATGACGAGCGACTATAAGTCTCAATTGCAGGAATACATTCAGAAGGCCGAGCCGGCAAACCTTGTGTACGAAATTTACAATGAGGAAGGCCCGCCCCACGACAGAGTATTTTTCGCGCTTGTCCGAAAAGCCGGGCGCGTAATAGGCGAGGGCGTGGGCCGCTCGAAAAAAGAAGCGGAGCAGGCGGCGGCAAGGGAAGGGCTTCTCCGGCTGCAGAAGGAAGTGTAAGATTCGTCAGACTTTTTCGTAAAACCCGCGTAAATTATTGTAAATACATAAACGCGGCAAGGAGAAACGACCTATGGACAACCCTAAAATGGAAATACTAAAGCTCCTGCGGGACGGGAAAATAACGGCGGAGGAAGCCTCCGAGAGGCTTGGCGGCAATGAGAACTGCGGCGCGGCCAGTCTGTCCAAGCGGACGGATTTTCCCGGCAATGCTCAAACGGGGCAAACCGCCCAAATGCCGCCCGCTGCCCCTCCGAGAGATTACGCGGGGGAGCTGTCTAAAAAATTTGAAAATTTTACGCGAGGCATGGAGCCGAAGATTTATAAACTGGCGGAAAGCGTGGCGGGCGGCGCGGAGCGCCTGAGCGAAAAAATATCAAGGACAATCGCGAGTTCAGGCGCGTCCGCGGCGTACCCCGAAAAGGCGCCGGCCGGTTTCCAGGAGGCGCTGTTTGAGTACGCCGTTGACGCGGGCGCCTGGAGCGAGCTTTCTATCTCCTCGTTGCGCGGCGGCATAACCGTCAAGGGCTATAATGGGGACAAGATAAGCGCCGGGGTGCGATACCGGCTGAAAAATCCCGCCGCCGCTATCCAGCTGGTTAAGCTCGGAGGCAAGTATTACCTTGATTATGACGAGGACGGGTTTGACTTCGTGGAGGTAAGCGCGTTCGTGCCGGAGCGGGCGTTTAAGAACGTCTTTGTTTCGGCGGTAAACGGCGATATTTCCGTATCAGGCTTGAGTTGCGAGTTTTTCACGGTGCGAGGGCAGTCCGCGCCCGCGCAGGTTTCGGAGGTGTCAGCGGGGAATTTTACGGCGGAAATGGCCGACGCGCCGCTGAAGCTCCGCTCCGTTCGCGCGGACTCGGCGCGCGTCGAGAACACAAACGGCTCCATTTTGGCGGAATTGCTTGACGTCAGGGCGCTTAGCGCGACCGCGCTTAACGGCGCGGTTTCCGTGCTGGGCGCGGATTTCAACAAATTCGCCGAATATTTGTGGGATTTGTCGTCGTCCAACGGGAAGCTCAGCTTGAACCTGCCCACAATGCCGGGCTTGGGGTATCATATCAAAGGCCACGCGACCTTTGGAAAGATAAGCGTCGGATTGTCCGGCGTCCGGCTCACCCGGAACGAGGCGGATTACGTAGAGCTTATGTCGGACGGGTTTGACCGCGCGGAGAAAAAAGCGCGGTTCAGCCTTGAGGTGTCAAACGCTGGAATAACTATCAACTGACGGAATAGAGGCTTTAGCGCTATGAATTTTTTAATGGCAATCATAAAAGGAACGCCGGTTTACGTATGGGTAATATTAGCCCTTTTAATCAGCCGCGCGATTGCCGCAAGCAAAGACAGCCCTGTTTCAGTGCGCAAATCAATGCTGATGCCCGCTATTTTTATTGTTTGGGGGCTTGAAAAAGTTATAGACGGTTTTGGCTTTCCGGCGCAGTCTTTGATAACTTACGTTATTTCCGCTGCTGCCGGAACAGGGCTTGGGTATCTGCTTTACTCAAAAACGCTGAAATTTGAAATGCGCGAAGGCGTATTCACTCGTTTGGGAAGCCCTGTGCCGGGCGTGGTTATCATTGTGAATTTTGTCGTAAAATACGTGGAAAACGTGGCTATGGCGGTTGATAAGCAGTTGCTTCTGACTTTGTGGTATAACATTACGTACTGCGTAATTTCAGGCTTGACAGTCGGCTTGTTTATCGGCGGAACCTTAAACACCGCCGCTAACCGGAAGCAAATAATTAATTGAATACAGGCTCTAAAAAAACGCCCCGCAGGGCGTTTTTTTAGTTTATCCTTTTTTACTTCAATTCCGAGAAATACTTAATCGTCCTTACCATCTGGCTCGTGTATGAGTTTTCATTGTCGTACCACGAAACAACCTTAACAAGCGTCTGGCCATTCGGCAGGGGAGTTACTTTCGTCTGGGTCGCGTCGAAAAGCGAACCGAAAGTTATGCCGATGATGTCGCTTGAGACAAGCTCATCTTCCGTATATCCGAAAGAATCGGAGGAAGCGGCTTTCATAGCGGCGTTTATGTCGTCCTTGGTGATTTCTTTATTTACCACAGCCACAAGCTCCGTAAGAGAACCGGTCGGCACGGGCACGCGCTGAGCCGCGCCGTCAAGTTTCCCCGCAAGCTCCGGAACAACAAGCCCGATTGCCTTAGCCGCGCCGGTCGAGTTCGGCACGATATTCACGGCGGCGGCGCGAGCGCGGCGAAGGTCGCCCTTCGGGTGCGGCCCGTCGAGGGTCATCTGGTCGCCGGTGAAAGCGTGAATCGTGGTCATAAAGCCCTTCTCCACGGGCGCGAGCTTATTAAGCGTCGCCGCCATAGGCGCGAGGCAGTTCGTTGTGCAGGAAGCCGCCGAAATAATAGTGTCGGACGGTTTGAGCGTCTTTTCGTTTACGCTGAATACGACGGTGGGCAGGTCGTTGCCAGCGGGAGCCGAGATTACAACCTTTTTCGCGCCCGCGTCAACATGCGCCTGTGATTTTTCCTTGCTTACGTAAAAACCCGTGCACTCAAGCACAACATCTACGTCAAGCTGTTTCCAAGGGAGGTTTTTAGCGTCCTTTTCGGCGTAAATCTTGATTGTTTTGCCGTCCACGACGATAGAATCCTCCGTTGAAGAAACCTTGTCCGCAAGAGCGTAGCGCCCCTGCGCGGAGTCGTACTTGAGCAGGTGAGCCAGCATTTTGGGCTTCGTCAGGTCGTTTATCGCCACGACGTCATAACCCTGCGCGCCGAACATCTGCCGGAACGCTAAACGCCCTATGCGCCCAAACCCATTGATTGCAACTTTTACAGCCATTATTAAAAACCTCCTGTGCGTTTATTGAACTGTCCTTTAAATAAGTGTAACACAAATGTTTCCAAAGCGCAAGGGGTATTTTTGAAAAAAATTTCGGCGGCTGACGCCGGGCGCGGTGGTTTGGAGTGGTCTTAGGCCGAGGCTTCCCGCCAATTACGCCGTCCCCAGCCGTTTACGCGGGGCCGGTTTCTTGAAGGGCCTCGGCCGCCATTAAAGTATTATGCATATCAGGCCGCCGCTGCCTTCGTTTATAATTCTCTGCAGGGTTTCCTGGAGCTTCATCTGCGCGTCGTCGGGCATACGATAAAGTTTGCTCATTAGGCCGTCCTTAACAAGGTCGTGCATAGATTTGCCGAACATATTCAGCTCCCATATTTTCGAGGGATTCTCGCTCATTTCGGAGTTAAGGTAGGAGATGAGATCACGGGATTGCTGCTCCGTGCCGACGATAGGGGAGATTTCCGTTTCAATATCCGCTCTTATAAGGTGTATGCTTGGCGCCGCCGCGCGGATTTTCACGCCGTATTTCGCGCCATGCTTGACCATTACCGGCTCGTCGAGCGTCATTTCCTCAAGCGCCGGGGTGACTATGCCGTATCCCTTGCGGCGCACTTCATCAAGGGCGTAGCGCACCTTGTCAAACTCGCGCTTGGCCTCCGCGAGTAGCTTTATGGTCGATATAAGCTGATACTCTCCGTCGATGGCCATACCCGTGGTTTCGCTCAGAACGATGTAAAAGAGGTCGTCGCGCAGCGTCGCCTCGACGGAGGCGGCCCCGCGGCCAAGCTCTATCGCGTCGATGTAGGCCTTTTTTACGCTGTCGCTTTCTTCAAAACCGGCGAGGGATTCTTTTATGTCGCGGAGTTTGCTGACCCGCGCGGCCATACCCCGGACAAGGTTTATAAGCTCGCGCTTCAGAGCGTGCGTATTCGGCAGGGTCTCAATCCATTTCGGGAAATTAACGCGGATTTCCCTCGCGGGAAACTCATACAGCATATTTTCCATAATAGAGCAAATGTCGTCCGCCTTGAGCTGAGCGCAGTTTACCGCTACAACCGGCACGTTGTGCTCGTCGGCCAGCTTCACGCGCAGGGTCTCGGTCTCGGTGGCGTAAGGGTGCGTCGTGTTAAGCAAAACTAAAAACGGCTTGTTCATCGCCCGAAGCTCGGAGATTACGCGGGTTTCGGCTTCTATGTAGTCGTTCCGGGGAATGTCCGTTATGCTGCCGTCGCTCGTTATGACGACGCCTATTGTCGAGTGCTCCGTGATTACCTTTTTTGTGCCGATTTCGGCGGCCTCCGAAAAAGGGATTTTATCCGCCAGCCAGGGCGTGCTCACCATACGCGGCGCGTCGCCCTCCATATGGCCGGAGGCGTTCGGCACAAGGTATCCCACGCAGTCTATAAGCCGCACCTTGAAGCGTATATTTTCGTCGAGAGACAGCTCGACCGCGTCGCTTGGGATAAACTTCGGCTCCGTGGTCATAATAGTCTTGCCCGCCGCGGACTGAGGCAGTTCGTCCCGCGCGCGCTCCCGCGCGTAAGGGTTTTCGACGTTCGGCAGGACAAGCGTGTCCATAAACCGCTTGATGAACGTGGATTTGCCAGTGCGCACCGGACCCACGACCCCGATGTAAATATCGCCGTTCGTGCGGCTGGCGATGTCGCGGTAAATGTTGAAATCGCTCATAAAAATTCTCCTTTACAGTAAATTATAAGGTGTTGGTTAAAGTATATGAGGAATTTCGGGAAAATAATACTTGACACGCCGTTTCGTATGTGATATATTTATCACGATATAAATACATCACATGCGGGAGGTAATTTTTACGGCGGATTATGAAAAGAGATTGAGAAACCTCAGCCGGGTCAGTTCGCGGCTCGGCGCGCTCGGATTTTTTGGGTTTTTCGGCTATTTTTTCTGGGGGCTTCTGGGGCGGGAAAAAATGGACGAGCGGCTCCTGGAAAACATTCGGGAGGCGGATTATATCGCGCCCCGGCTTGGGGCGTTCGCCTGGTTCGCGGCAATTTACCCGCTCACGATAGGCGAGGGGGTGTATCCCCGGCTTAACATACCAACGAAGTATGTAATTACGGGAAGTTATCTGGTCTGGGGGCTTACGGTTGGCGTATTATCCCCGGCGCTTGCTTATTTCAAGGACAAAAAGGGAGCCTGAGCGGATAAATGCCCGAATTTACTTGCAAACTCAAAGAATACCGTACCGGCGCGGGCCTTACCCAGGAGCGGCTTGGGGAAATGACGGGCGTGCGCCGGGAGACCATTATCAGGCTTGAGGCGGGGAAGTACAACCCCTCGCTCAGGCTGGCCATAGACATTTCAAGGGCGGTCGGCGCGCCGATTGAGGAAATATTTATATTTCAGTATAGCAATTCCGTTTGATATTGGCGTTCTTTCGCGCCGAAAACGCGTTGAAGCCGGTGTTTTTTCGGCACTAATGCCTGCCGAAAAAGCCACTTTCTTGCCCGCGATTTTCGGCTTGAACAACGCCAATCAAACATGGAATTGCTATAGTTGACAGACGGACCGGTATGTGTTAAAATAACAAAAATTATAAATTTACGGAGGCGCGCAGGGAATGGAGATAATTTCTCGCAAATAGTTCGATGTTATAATTGCGGGAAAAATCTGACGTTGTTTGCGTGCCTTTTTACTTAGGAGCCGCGGTTTTCCCGTGGCTTTTTTTCGTTTTTTTATCTTTATTAATTAGGAGAATTATATGTCTTTAATCAGCGTGCAAAACTTGACCTTTGCCTATGGCGGAGGGGAGCCGGTTTTCGATAACGTGAGTTTTCAGATTGACACGGACTGGCGGCTTGGCTTCGTCGGGCGCAACGGGCGCGGGAAGACGACTTTTTTGCGGATTCTGGCGGGGGAGCTTGAATACTCCGGGAAAATTTCCGCGAGCGTGAGTTTCGACTATTTTTCTTATAACGCCGATAGTTTCGCGCGGTGTTTTAAGTCGCCTGAAAAGAGTTATACAGCTCAAAGCCCTGTTCTTGGCGCAACGCGCCGGGTTCTGGCCGGGATAGCCCCGGAGGCGGAGAAATGGGAAATTGAGAGCGAAATATCGCGCATAGGGCTTGACGAGGAGGTTATGAGCCGGGATTTTGCCACCCTGTCCGGCGGGGAGAGGGTCAAGGCGATGCTTGCCGCTATGTTTTGCCGCCGGGGCGGGTTCCCGCTGATTGACGAGCCGACGAATCACCTTGATATGAACGGGCGCGCGGCTGCGGCTAGCTACCTGCGCGGCAAAAAAGGCTTCATATTAGTGTCGCATGACCGGGAATTTCTGGACGGCTGCGTGACGCATATCTTGGCTGTTAATAAGGCCGGCGTCGAAGTTTCGCGCGGGAATTTCTCAACCTGGCGGGAGGACAAGGAGCGGCGGGATAATTTTGAGGAGGGGCGCAACCGCCGGTTGGAAAAGGACATAAAGCGGCTTGACGAGGCGAAAAAACGCGCGGCGGGATACAGCGGCGCGGCGGAGGCGTCCAAAATAGGGCAGGGGCCTTGCGACAGGGGTTTCGTGGGCCACAAGGCCGCCAAGCTGATGAATCGCGCCAAGAACGCGGAGCGCCGCCGGGAGCGGGAAATTGATGAAAAAGAGGGCCTGCTGAAAAACATAGAATACAGCCCGGATTTGAAAATAACCCAGGAGGAGTATCCAGCGCGGGTTTTGGTCTCTTTGCGGGGCGTGGCGGTGAATTATGGCGGCGCGGACGTGTGCTCGGGGGTGTCGTTTGAGATTGAGCGCGGCGACAGGATAAGCCTGCAAGGCGGCAACGGGAGCGGCAAGAGCAGCGTTATACGGCTGGTTTGCGGGTACGCCGCGGCGAGCGCCGGGGAAGCGCGCTTGGGCGGCGGGTTAAAAATTTCTTACGTAGGCCAGGAAACTTCAGACTTAAACGGGGATTTGGACGAATACGCGCGGGGTTTCGGGATTGATATAAGCCTGTTTAAGACGATTTTGCGCAAGCTGGATTTTGCGCGGGCGCAGTTTGACAAGCGGCTTGAGGACTTGAGCGAGGGGCAGAAGAAAAAGGTTGGCCTCGCCCGGAGCCTGTGCGAGCGGGCGCACCTGCACGTGTGGGACGAGCCGCTTAACTATGTGGACGTGCTGTCAAGAATACAGATAGAACGGATGATTATTGAATATAAACCGACGATGATTTTTGCGGAACACGACAAAATGTTTTGCGAAAAGGCGGGAAATAAAGTCGTAAAATTATGAAAACCTCGCGCGGACAAGGTTTCGCGGGCGAGGTTTTCTTGCGGGGGAGGAACTTATTTTTGATTGCGTAAAATGCCTTACTTAAACAGCTCCGACACTGTGCCGCCTTTATGAATCCGGTCTATGCTGTCGGCAAAAAAATCCTCCACGGATATAATCTTGATTTTGTCAATACGGCTTTCCGCCGGAATATTTGTGGTGTTAAGGACGACAAGCTCATTTATCGCGCTTTTCTGAATCCGCTCCGCAGCCGGGTGGGAGAGCAGCGCGTGGGTGCAGCAGGCGTACACGTCGAGCGCGCCCATATTTTTAATCGCGTCGGCGGCGTTCGTTATGCTGCCCGCCGTGTCAATCATATCGTCAACGAGGATTATATTCTTGCCGCGCACTTCGCCGATAATGTTCATAACTTCACTGACGTTGGCCCTCTGGCGCCGCTTGTCCACTATGGCGATAGGGATATTCAGCCGCTCGGCGAAAGAGCGCGCGCGGGTGACGCTGCCTAAATCCGGCGAAACGGCCACGAAATTAGACAAATCGGAAATGCGGCTCCGGAAATACGAAGCCAGGAGCGGCACGCCTACGAGGTGGTCAAGCGGGATATCGAAAAAGCCCTGAAGCTGGGCGCAGTGCAAATCCATTGTCAGGACGCGGTTGACCCCCGCCGTGGTGATAAGGTTCGCCACGAGCTTGGCGCTGATCGGGTCGCGGCTGCGGGCCTTGCGGTCCTGCCGCGCGTAGCCGAAATACGGTATGACGGCGGTAATCCGCCCGGCCGAGGCGCGGCGCATAGCGTCCGTCATTATGAGCAGTTCCATTAAATAATCGTTCACGTGCGGAGGCGACGTGGACTGAATTATATACACGTCGGCGCTGCGCACGCTTTCGTCGATTCTCAGAGAGGTTTCCCCGTCCGCGAAGTGCGAGACCTCCGCCTGGCCCATAGGCAAGCCGAGCTTTTTGGCGATGCTTTCCGCCAGGGGGCGGTTTGAGTTGCAAGCGAAAATTTTTATAGAACTGTATGTAAGCATAGTAGAACCCCTTCCTTAATTATCCTTAAGTTTCCAGCCTGATTTATTTACCTGCCTGGCGCGGGCGATTGACAGGCAGCCCTCCGGCGCGTCCTCCGTAAGGGTGCTTCCGGCGGCCACGAACGCGCCGCGCCCGACGGTCACGGGAGCCACGAGGTTCGAGTTGCAGCCGATGAACGCGCCGTCCTCCACGACTGTGCGGTGTTTGCGCCGCCCGTCATAGTTGACGGTTATGGAGCCGCAGCCGATATTTATATTCTCCCCGAAATCCGAATCGCCTATGTAGGTCAGGTGCGAAGCCTTGGTGTTATTCCCCACGCTGGAGTTTTTCACCTCCACGAAATCGCCGATTTTCACGTTGTCGCCGATTACGCAGCCGGGCCGGATATAGGCGAACGGCCCGATATGGCAATTTTCGCCGATTTTTGAGGAATACGCGCGCGCCGCGTCAATTTCCGTGCCGGAGCCGATTTCCATATCGACGAGCTTGCTCCCGGGGCCGAGCACGCAGTTTTCGCCGATTACGGTCTCCCCCTCTATAACCACGTTCGGATGAATCACCGCCCCCGGCGCTATCCTGACGCGCGGGCCGATGTACGCCGTTTTCGGGTCAAGGATAAAAACCCCGCTCTTCAAGAGTTTTTTGTTTATGCGCTTTTGGAGGATTTTGACGCACTTGGCGTAGCCCTCGCAGGTTCTCGACGAAACAAGCTCCTTTCGCGGGGCGTAGGAGTGGATTGCGAAAAAATCGTCTGGGACGGAGGAAATTTCACAGTCAAGCTGAAATATCCCGGCTTGGTTTATATCCCGCCCGTTTTCTTTCGCGGAGCGGAAAAGCGCCTTGAAAGTTTTCGGCTTAATAAGCGGCATTTTTTCAATAAACATTACGAAACACGCTTCTTCGCGCTCCTTGAACAGGGACTTCGGGCAGCTGCCGTCGTTGGACTTTATAACCTTAAAGCCGGCTTTTTCCGCCGACAGCTCTATGTAATAGGAAGCGGGTTCGCCCAGAATCTTTTGAGAGCCTTCTTTTTCCAATATTACGGCAAATTTTTTCATCGAAAATCCTCCTAAAACTCATACGTTTCCGCTTTTTCCGCCGCTTCCAGCCAAAATTGAGGCAAATCGGGCATATTGCGCTCGATGCTTTCGATAATGCTGACTTTCGGCTTCGTCTCCGGGTGACGCGCCACGAAAAGCGTGCAGCAGTCCTCAAACGGGCGTATGGAGACGTCGTAGGTGCCTATTTTTACGGCAAGGTCGGTTATCTCCCGCTTGTCGAAGCCCAGCAGAGGGCGCAGGACAGGCAGGTTAAGCCCGTGGTCAATAGCCGCCATACTTTTAATGGTCTGGCTGGCCACCTGGCCCAGCGAATCCCCGGTGACGAGGGCGTCGCAGCCGTTTTTGGCCGCCAGAAGCTCCGCCGCGCGCAGCATACTCCGTTTGAGCAGGATTGTGAATTTTTCGGGCGGCGTCCGCTCCAGAAGCCGGGTATGCGTCGGGGTGATGTTTACGACGCTCAGCTTGTACCCGCCGGTGTATACAGCGAGCCGCTCACACACGTCCAGCACCTTTTGCAGGGCGCGCTCGGAGGTATGAGGCGGGGAGTGGAAGTAAACCGACTCGACATAAGCGCCGCGCCGCGCGGTGAGGTAGCTTGCCACGGGGCTGTCTATGCCCGCCGACAGTAGCGTCAGCGCGCGCCCGCAGCTTTCCGGCGGCAGGCCGCCAAGCCCCGGGATAAAGCGGCTGTAGATATAGGCATAGTTGCGCAGCTCGATTTTTACGGTAATATCGGGGTTTTTTACGTCAACTTTAAGCCGCGGGATATTTTCCAATATGAAACCGCCCGTATCCGCGCAGATTTCCTGAGAGCGCAGAGGGTAGGTCTTGTGGGCGCGCGTGGCGGCCACCTTGAAAGTCCGCGCGGCCGGGTTTTCCGCCAGCGCTTCCCGCGCGGAAATAAGCGCCGCTTCCCGCAGGGCGGCAATCCCCGTGTCTCGGCTCCGCAGAGCGGGGGATAGCCCCACAAGCCCGAAAACGACCGAAACCCTGGGTATTATCGCGTCCGCGTCAAAATCCCCGCCGTCCGCGCGCTCGACGATATAACGCCCGATTTCCCGCGTTACGCGGTATTCGGGGAAAGGGCGTATATTGCGGCGGATTGCCTCTATAAGGCGGTTCTCGAGGATATAGCGGTTGCTCCCGCGCAGGGCCACTTCTCCAAATTTTATAATTATCACGTTATCCATAAGAATCATTTTACCATATCCGCGCCAAGTAATCAACAGTTCTGACAAAAAAATGCGCGCTTGGCGCGGAGAAAGTCAAAACATCGGATTCAACGCGTTTCCGGCGATGAAGAAGGCGGCTTTTTCGCGGGGCAGTAACCGCGAAAAAACGCCGAGCAAGGAAGCGGCTTTTTTGGCGGGTCAACTTGGCCACCCGGCCAGCAAGCAGAGCTTGCGAGAGGGCAGTAGCGCCGAAAAAACGCTGAGCAAGGAAGCGGCTTTTTTGGCGGGCAGTAGCGCCGAAAAAACGCTGAGCGCAGCTTATGTCAAACGGAATTGCTATAACCGCCTCGCGCCGGCCCAGAGCGGCTCGAGCAAAAGCCCCAGGAGCGCGGTAATCACGGCGTGGAGGGCCTTGCGAAATACATAGCGGCCCAGGCTCAAATCCGTGTCGCGCAGGAAATTCGCGGACTGGGCGCACACCGAAAGGCCCCCGAAGGAGACCAGCGCCGCGGCGGCGATTATCGCGGGTTTATTCGCGCCACCGGCGGAAAGAGCGGCGCAGCCGCTCGTCACTTCGACCAGCCCTGTGGCTATGGCGGCGGCGAACGGCGGCATAGCCCGGAACGCCCCCGCCAGCCGCAGGATTTTAACCGCGACGCTGAACAGGACTAGGAAGCCGCCTATTTGCAGGATTGTTTCCACGGCGTTTTTTACCGAATATGTAAAGGCTTGCGCGAACGGCGGCTGTTTTTTGCGCGAGCCGGGCGGCGTTCGCGGCGGGGAGGGCGGCTCGTTATCCATAGCCCGCAGGAGCAGCCCCAGGAGGACCGCGCCGAGATAGTGTATAAACAGGATAAACCAGCCCGCGGCCGGGCTTCCGAACATACCCGCGCCAAGCGCGCCGGTCACGAAGGCCGCGCCGGAGTTATTCGCGCAGGCCATAAGGCGCTCCGCCTGCCGCCGCGTCAGGAGGCGCTCCCGGTAAAGGTCGGCGGCGACCTTCGCCCCCACGGGATAACCGGAGGTGAAGCCGCAAAAGACGCCAAGCGCGCCGCTTTCGGGCAGGCCGAACAGCGCGCGGCAAAGGAGCCTTAAAAACCCGGCCCGCCGCGCGAAGTCAAGCTGGAGCATAAGGTTCGCGCCGACGAGGAATGGGAAAAGCGACGGGAAAACCGCGTCTTTCCAAAGGGCGGCGCCGGAAAGCGCGGCCTCCGAAACCTCCCGAGGGTTGAGCAGGAGAAACGCGCAGAACAGCGCCATAAACAGCGGCAGAAAAAAATTCGAGATTTTCTCGGCGGACATAAAAACACCTCCGATTATTAAGTTATTCGGCGGCGCGCGGGATAGTACAAGTTTCGCTTGACAGATTCCGGAAAAAGGTGTAAAATATACAAGGTTTAGGTCAGTTTACAGGGAAAGAAGGAACCGAAAATCAATCAATCAATCAATCAATCAATCAATCAATCAATCAATCAATCAATCAATCAATCAATCAATCAATCAATCAATCAATCAATCAAGGATACTTATAGGCAGCCCGGTTTACCAGACGCCGCGCATACTTGAGCGTTTCCTTGATTCCCTCGCCGCGCTCCGGCGGGACACGGTTCAGATTGACGTCTGTTTTATAGACGATAATAAAGACGAGGAATCCTCCGAAATGCTGAAAAAATTCGCGGAGTCCTGGATTGAAAACGGCTTCGGAGGCGCCGTTCTGCAAAAGGCGGAGCCTTTCGGAGAGGACTATGTGCGCGACGAAAAAAGCCACTACTGGACAGAAGCCCTTATGCGGAAAGTCGGGATATTCAAGGACGCAATCATAGAACACGCCGCCAACAGCGGCTACGACTATTTATTCTTAATAGATTCGGACTTGGTTATCGACGCGGAGCTTATAGAACATTTGAAAAGCAGGGATAAAGAGATAGTGGCGGAGGTTTTCTGGGCGCTGTGGGACGGCTGTCAGATGGAGCTGCCGAACGCTTGGATGTACGACGGTTTTGGATTTTCTGAACCAGGGATTCCCGGGAAAGAAGAACAGCGCATTTTCAACGAGTTTATCCGTAAATTCCGAGAGCCGGGGCTTTACAAAGTCGGTATGACCGGAGCCTGCACGCTGATTTCAAAATCCGCCCTGCTCAAAGGGGTCAGCTTCGCTCCGATATATAACCTCACTATAAAAGGGGAGGACAGGCACTTTTGTATCCGCGCCGCCGCCCTCGGCATAGATATATACCTGGACACCTGTTACCCAGCTTTCCACATTTACCGGGAGTCTGATTTAAAAAGACTCGACAAGGAGAGGCCGCCTAAGCGATAAGGCGGCCTTTCTTATTCCGTTTTCGGCGCCGCCTGCTCGCAGTATACGCAGCGGTAGGAGCGCGCGCCCTCGTTCGTCAGCTCGAAGATATGGTCGACTTCCTGCTCGATAGAGGTTATGCAGCGCGGGTTCTTGCATTTCACTATGTTTCGGATGCGCGTGGGCAGGATTAGTTTCTGCTTGCCCGTAATAACGCCGTCCTCGATTACGTTGACCGTGATATTCGGGTCGAGATAGCCCAGGACGTTCAGGTCAAGGTATATGTTGTTCTCGATTTTAATTATGTCCTTGTGGCCGTATTTGCCGCTTTTAACATTACGAATCATCGCCACGGCGCAGTCCAGGTCGTCAAGGTTCAGGTGATGATAAATCTTCATGCCGCTGCCCGCGCTTATATGGTCAATGACAAGCCCGCGCTCAATGCGGTCAACTGTAAGAGAATGGTGAGTCATCCCCGGGCCTCCTTCAGCAAATCCTTTATAAGCGCCATTCGTATATAACAGCCGTATTCAGCCTGCTTGAAATACAGGGCGCGCGGGTCCCGGTCGATTTCGGTGGAGATTTCGTTGACGCGGGGCAGGGGGTGCATAACCGCCAAATCGGGCCGGGCGGAGGCCAGCTTCTGTTTATTGAGGATATAAGTGTCTTTCAGGCGGACGTAATCCTCCTCGTTAAAGAAGCGCTCCCGCTGAACGCGCGTCATGTAAAGCACGTCCATATCGGCGATGGTCTCGCCGAGGTTGTCGGTCTCCGCGCAGGGCGCGCCCGCCGCCTCGATTTCCTCCCGGACGTAGCCGGGCAGCTTAAGCTCCCTGGGAGAGACGAGGATAAAGCTGACGCCGTGATATTTCACGCAGGCGGAAATAAGCGAATGAACCGTGCGGCCGAACTTCAAATCTCCGCAGAAACCGATTGTCAGGCGGTCGAGCCGCCCCTTGACGTTATAAATAGTCATAAGGTCGGTGAGGGTCTGCGTGGGGTGCTGGTGCCCTCCGTCGCCCGCGTTTATAACGGGTATGAGCGCGTGGCGGCTGGCCACGAGCGCCGCGCCCTCTTTCGGGTGGCGTATCGCGCACACGTCCGCGTAAGAAGAAACTATGCGGATGGTATCCGCCACGCTCTCCCCTTTTGAGGCGGAGGAGGAGCCGGAGGACTCAAAGCCTATGACGCTCCCGCCGAGCCGGAGCATAGCCGACTCGAAGCTCAGGCGCGTGCGCGTGCTTGACTCGTAAAACAGCGCCGCCAGAATCTTTCCGGCGCAGGAGGACGCGTGCGCGGCGGGGTTTTTAATAATGTCCCCGGCGTCAGCGATAAGCGCGTCGATGTATTCGGGCGTGAGGTTTTTCGCGGTGATTAAGTGTCGGATATAAAAACCTCCTTTGTTACAGCCGGGTGCTCATTAAACGGCTATGTCAGTTTTTTGTAAAATTGTTATACGCTGAAAACCCCTCCTATAGCAATTCCGCTTGATATTGGCGTTGTCCGGTGTTTTTTCGGGCCTGCTTCCGCCCGAAAAAGCCCCCTTCTTGCCCGGTGTTTTTTGGCCTGCTCCCGCCCGAAAAAGCCCCCTTCTTGCCCGGTGTTTTTTCGCGGTTACTGTCCCGCGAAAAAGCCCCCTTCCTTGAACGACGCCAATCAAACATGGAATTGCTCTATTCGCGCAATTTCGCCCCGGTTTTTTCCTCGATGTTTTTAAGAATCTTCGCGATTGCCGCCGCCGCCTCGTCCTCGGTCAGCGTCCGCTCGGACGAGCGCAGCGTCAGGTTATACGCTACGGACTTACAGCCTTGCCCGATCTGATTGCCGGAGTATACGTCGAAAAGCTCGGCGCTTTCGAGTATTTTTCCGCCCCGCTCAAAGATTGCCCGCTCAATTTCCGCGACGGGGACTTCCTCCCGCGCCAGAAGCGCTATATCTCGGGTTATGGCCGGAAATTTAGGCAGAGGCGCGTGCCGGCGGCTCAAGTCCGCCGATTCAATCAGCGCGTCCCCGTCCAGCGCGGATATATACGCCCGCCGCCCGATTTCATAATTAGCGGCGGCCGTCGGGTGAAGTTCGCCTATAAAGCCGAGGGTTACGCCGTCTTTCGTGATTTTGGCGGCGCGGCCGGGGTGCGCGTAAGGCAGGTCGGAAACCGCCAGAAACTCCGCTTTTATCCCCAGAACGTCAAGCAGGGCGCAAACCGCGCCTTTCATATCAAAAAAGTCAAATTTTTCGCCATACGCGCCGAGCGTCACGGCAAACTTCTCCTCCGGCAGGCCGCCGTCCCGCGGGGCGTAGGTCCTGGCCGCGTTGAACAGGCGGCACTCCTTGTTGCGCCGGGCGCAGTTGAGCGAAAGGCTCTCCGCCATACCGTTAAGCGGGGTCGTGCGCATTACGCTGTAGTCCGAGCCGAGCGGGTTTTGTATTTTGACGGCGCGGCGCTCCGGCGCGTTTTCGGGGAAAAGCAGGCGGTCGAAGGCTTTCGGGCTTTCAAACGAATAGGTCACGCACTCGAAATAGCCCTGCGCGGCCAGAGTGTCTTTAATAAGCTCCGTTATTTTCTGGCGGCGGGAGAGCCTTCCGGCGGTCGCCGCGGGGGAGGCGGAGGACTCTATTTTATCGTAGCCGTAGAGGCGCGCGGCCTCCTCCGCCAAGTCGGCCTGAAGCTCTATATCCGCGCGGAAGGTGGGGATATGGGCGACGCCGCCCCGCGCCTCAATGAACGCGCGGGTGAGCAGCGCGTCAATTTCGTCGCGTGACAAGGAGAAGCCTATGAGGGCGTTTATTTTGTCATATTCTATCGGGAGCGTCACGGGAGGCTTCGGTTCCGGGTAATTGTCGGAGATTCCGGCGGCGGCCTCCCCCGCGCCGAGCAGCTCTATTAAATGAGCCGCGCGGTTGACGGCGTAATCACAAAGGTTGGGGTCAAGCCCCTTTTCGTATTTGGAGGAAGCGTCCGTGCGCAGGCCGAGCTTTTTTGAGGTCTGGCGGATATTAGCGCCGGCAAAGCAGGCGGACTCAAGCAGAATCGCGGAAGCCCCCGCCGTCACCTTTGAGTTCTCCCCGCCCATAACCCCGGCTATGGCCACGGCTTTTTCCGGGTCGGCTATGACCATCATAGAGGAATCAAGCGCGCGCTCGTTCCCGTCAAGGGTTATGAATTTTTCGCCGTCCCGCGCGCGCCGGACGACGACGCGCCCGCCCGCTATGCCGTCGGCGTCGAAGGCGTGCATAGGCTGGCCGAGTTCAAGCATTACATAGTTTGTAACGTCCACAATGTTGTTGATTGGGCGCACGCCGCAGGCTATGAGGCGGTGGCGCAGCCACAGCGGGGAGGGTTCTATCTTTACGTTTTTTATGACGCGCGCGCAATAGCGGAGGCAGTCCGGATTCTGAATATCTATGGAGATATATTCGGAGGCCGAGCCGCCCGCCGCCTCTTTTACGGAAGCGTCCGGCGGCGTAAACGGCGCGCCGAACGCGGCCGCCGCTTCCCGCGCGATTCCCACGATGCTGTTGCAGTCGGTGCGGTTGCTGGTGATTTCAAACTCCGCCACCTCGTCGTAAAGCTCTAAAAGGGAGACGACGGAAACGCCGGGTTCCTGCGGCTCCGTGAATACGTATATACCGTTTTCGGGCGCTTCGGGATATTCGCTCCGGGAATACCCAAGCTCCTCGATTGAGCAGAGCATACCGTTTGACTCGACCCCGCGCAGTTTCCCGCGCTTGATTTTCGTTCCGTCCGCGAGCGTCGCCCCGTCCGTGGCGACGGGGACGAAATCCCCAACTTTGAGATTTGCCGCGCCGGTGACTATCTGAAGCGTTTCGGAACCCGCGTCAACTTTTGTAACGACAAGTTTGTCCGCGTCCGGGTGTTTTTCTATGCTTAAAATTTTCCCGGCGACGACTCCGGAAACCGACCCGCCTAATACCCGCGTCGTCTCTACTTTTGAGCCGCTCATCGTCATTACGTCCTCAAATTCCTTGATACTGCAGGCGACGGGCGTGTATTCCCTGACCCAAGAAATTGGCGCTTCCATCTATAAATACCTCCGTTGCTTTTGGTTTGTTAAGAACCGGTTAAAAGATTTAAGCTTCAGCCGCGAAACGGGGCGAACGCCGCCGTAATCGAAGAAAATACGCCCCGAGGTTTTGGATTTCAGAACTGGCTTAAAAACTTCACGTCGTTTTCGTATAAAAGCCGCATATCGGAAATGCCGAATCTCTGCATAGCGATTCGCTCAAGGCCCAGGCCGAACGCGAAGCCGGTATAGACCTCGGGGTCTATGCCGCGCATAGAGAGCACGCGCGGATGCACCATGCCGCAGCCGAGAATCTCTATAAAGCCGCTGTCCTTGCACACGCGGCAGCCTTTGCCCCCGCAGGCGAAGCAGGACACGTCAACCTCCGCGGACGGCTCCGTAAACGGGAAATGGTGCGGGCGGAAGCGGAGTTTTGTTTCCTCGCCGAAAAGTTCTTTGAGGAATACGGAAAGCGTGCCTTTCAGATGAGCCATTGTCACGCCTTTATCGACGACAAGGCCCTCGAGCTGGTGAAACACGGGGGAATGTGTCGCGTCCACCTCGTCCGCGCGGAAAACCCGCCCCGGCGCGATTATGCGAATAGGAGGCTTTTTCGCCTCCATTGTCCGCGCCTGCACGGGGGAAGTCTGCGTGCGGAGCACGTGCCCGTCCGTCGTGTAGAAGGAGTCCTGGCTGTCCCGCGCGGGGTGGTCGGCGGGAATATTAAGCGCGTCAAAATTGTATCGCGTAAGCTCGATTTCCGGCCCTTCGGCCACTTCATAACCCATACCGATAAAAATTCCGGTGATTTCGCGGATAATCTGCGAAAGCGGGTGAAGCCGCCCGGTCTCGCGCCGCTTCGGCGGCAGGGTCACGTCGATTTTTTCAAGCTCTATCGCCGCGTCAAGCTGTTTGCGGGAAAGCCCGGTTTTCGCGGCTTCCAGGGCGGACTCAAAAAAATCCCTCGTTTCGTTGATTAAAACCCCGGCGGACGGGCGCTCCTCCGGCGGAAGGTCCTTCAGCCCCTTCAGGATTGCCGTAAATTCGCCCTTTTTGCCCAAATATTTAACGCGGGTTTCCTCAAGGGATTTTAAGTCCGGAGCGTCCGCCAGCTCCGACCGGAAGGATTCTGTAAGTTTTTCAAGTCGTTCACGCATAAACCGCGCCTCCGTTAAATTCTTTTATTATGTCGAGCAGCTCAAGAGGGCGTTCGATAATCCTCGCCGCCCCGTGCCCCGAAAGCTCCTCTCGAGAGCGGAAACCCCACAGAGCGCCTATCGGGGTGGCGCCGGCGTTTTTCGCGGTCAGCATATCCACCTTTGTATCGCCGAGAAACAGGGCTTCCTCCGGCGACGCGCCGAGCAGACAAAGGGCTTTGAGCGCCGTTTCGGGGTCGGGTTTCGGCGGCAGGCCGGGGATATTCCCGCAGACGGCGCCGAAGGAGGCTTCGCCGAAATAGCGGGATATAACCTCCAGCGCTTGGTCGTTAGGCTTGTTGGTGACGACGGCGCGCTTTACGCCAAGCTCCGCGAGCGCGGAAAGCAGTGGGTTTACGCCGTCGTAAGGCGCGGTTTTGTCGGCGGAATGAGCCTTATAATACGGCAGGTAAATTTCAAGGGCCGCGTCTATTTCTTCTTTATTATTGCGCTCCGGCGGCAGAATCCGCTCCATAAGGGTGATAACGCCGTTCCCGACGAAATATTTATACGCTTCGACGGGATGCACCGGGTATCCACGCGCGGCGAGGGCGTAGTTGGCGGCGTCCGCCAGGTCGTCGAGAGTGTTCAGCAGGGTGCCGTCGAGGTCGAACAAAACGGCTTTAATCACGTGAAAGCCTCCTTAAAAATAAATTTTGCCGCGCCTCGCTTGCGCACCCAGGTTGACAAGGACGACCGGCCCGCGCGAAAACAAGCTCACGGCGTTATATAAACATTGTGCCGCTCGTCAATCTCCACGCCCATTCCAAGGGCGTCCATAAAAAAGAACGCGGAGACAAAGGCCTTGCCCTCCGCGATTTTAGCGTTGTAGCCGCGCGAGGGCGATTCCCAAGCGAAAATTTGATATTTCACGCCGTCCTTGGAAAGGGTGATTATTTTCGCGCCGCCGTCCCAGTCCACGGCGAAGCCCAGACGCTCGGCGCACATTCGCAGCGGCACGCAGGGGACGTTTTTTTTCAGATACATAACCTGCCCGGCGAGCAGTTCTCCGCCGATAAAAACGCTGTTTTCGATTATTTTTTCCTCCTCCGGGAAGGTCATCGCGCCGCGCAGGAAGTTAATATCGGACAGCTTTTCGTCGTAATAGGAGTAAAGAATCCGGTCGGCGGCGTAGGCGAAAACCGGCGCTTTCCGCGTGGTGTAGACCGTGAACATATACCGCTCGGTCTCATAAAGAAGCTGCCAGCGGTTGTTGTCCGAAAAAAAGCGCCGGTCGAACACGTTGACGCTCAGGAGCAGGGCGGGCTTCGCGGACTTGTCTATGGGGAAAAAGTAAAACTCGATTTTTTCCATCATTCGGGAATCGGCGGGCAGCACCTGATGATACGCCCGGATATACTCGCGCAGGTCGGGCGGCAGGGTTATGGTGAAATCGCAGGTTTCGCCGCGGATAAGCCCGGAGGAGAGGTCAATTCGGACGGCGGCGGGATTAAACTCGGCGGCGGAAACGGGCGCGCGTTGCAAAAAAACAACAAAGGCAAAAATTATCGCTTTTAGCTTGTTTTTTGTCATACGCGCCCCTTAATAGAAATTCGTTTTATATAAGCAAAATTCGTTCCCTAAGCTGAAAACGCGGCGTTTACTTATTGGCGCCGGTTTCGTTCGGCTTATATTCGGAGGTTTCCATTTTCTGGATAATTATGTCCGTAAGCGGCTTGTCGTTTTCGTCCGTCTCGGCCGCCGAGATTTTATCAACAACGTCCATACCCTCTATAACCTGCCCGAAAACGGTGTAGTTGTAGTCAAGGTCCGAGCGCCCGCCGACTTCCTTATATTTGGCTATAACCGCGTCGGAAAAGAGCGGGTCGTATTTTTGGGAGGCTTCCGAAAAGAAATAGTCCTTATAAGTGACGTTATTGCCGTCCTGGTCCTGAAAAAGGACGAGGCTTGACGGGTCCTTCAGCGCGTCGGCCACCTGCTGCTCCAGCTTATGGCTGCACACTATATAAAATTGGGAGCCGACCGAGTTCAGCGCGTCGGAACGGGCCATGCCGAGCGCACCCGAAAAATGGTGAAGTTTATCGGTTGACTCCACCTCAAAATCGTCGCCGTATATGCTTTCGCCGCCTCGCCCGGTGCCGGTGGGGTCCCCGCTCTGGATAACAAATTCGTTGACCACGCGGTGGAAAGTCAGCCCGTCGTAATACCCGTCCTTAGCGTGCTTGACGAAGTTTTCGACGGATTTTGGCGCGTATTCGGGGAAAAAGCGCAGCTTAATATCGCCCAGGCCGGTTTTCATGGTTACGATAGTTTCTCCTTCTTTAAGCGGGGAGAACTGCGGCAGCTCCTCCTCGGCGGAGCCGTCCCGCTTTTCGGCGGGCGGAGCGGACTGCCCGCCCGTTTGTTTCGTTGCGGCCTGCTCGCCCGTTTGTTTCGGCGCGCAGCCGGCTATGCCCAGAGCGCCGAGGGTGAAGGAAAGCGTCAGAACAAAAACGGTTTTTAATGCCTTGCTTGGTTTCATAAAAGTGTTCTCCTGACTTTTGTGGTTTTGTATATTTATAGTAATTATAACTCAAAAATTATGTAAATGGAAGTGTTTTTTTGAAAAAACGCGGCGCTTAGGGGAGCGCCGCGTTTTCGGGTTTCGTTAAGCCATAGTGCCGATGGTCTGCATACTGGAGTCGGTCAGGCTGTTTTTTATCGTGCTCGTTTCCTGGGCGGTGGCGTCGGGAGAGGTTATATAATACCCTTTCTGCTCCGCGATCCGGTAAAGGTCGTACTGGAACTTCTCGTCGCCGTCGCGCATCTGCTGAAACGAGCGCCGCAGGTTCTGGTCGGCGCATTCCGTGATTACCTTGGAGTAAGAGCCTATGCTGGCCTTCGCGCTTGAAAGCGCGTCAAGAACCATTTCTTTTTCCTGCATTAAAATTCCTCCTTTTCTTAACTAACATTTGAATAAGGTTTTGAGCGCTCTGCTCTTATAACATTTGAATAAGGTTTTGAGCGCTCTGCCGGGCCTGCTGGGCCGCCGTCCCGAACATCTGCTTGATTTGCGGGTCGTGGCACGATTCGGCGTAAGTGCAGAGCTTTGAAGCCGTGGTAAGGTGCGTCGTAACTACCTCCCGCACGGAATTAAGCTCGCTGTGGCTTAAAGTCGCCATTGTGAAAACTCCTTTCGGCTGCTGTAATTTGGTTTGCGTAAATTATTTTGGATAATTATTAAAAAAATATTCATAAAAGTTGCGCGATGCTTGCGCGTTTTTTTCAGATGTGGTAAAATATTAAAATGATATATATAGCGACTCCTCTGCCGCGCGGGAAAACTTACAAAGAAGCGGCGCGGCTGCTCCTTCGGGAGGTTCTTTTGAGGCGCGGGGTTTCGGAGGCTGAAATCGCTTGCGGAGAAAACGGCAAGCCGTACCTGAAAAACCGCCCCGATATTTACTTTAATTTAAGCGGCTGCCCGGAGGGCGTTCTGTGCGCGGTCGGGCCGGCGCCAGTCGGCGTTGACGTCGAGGCGGTCCGCCAGGTGAGCGGGAGGCTCGTCCGCCGCGCCTGCAATGAGCGGGAGTACGCGGAGATAAAATCCTCTCGAGACCCGGCGCGCGCTTTTATACGCTTGTGGACGGCCAAGGAAAGCTCGCTTAAGCTTTCGGGCAAGGGCATAACCGGAAACATAGCCCAGACCTTAAAAACAGCTGTGGACTTAGAAAAAATAGATTACCTGTTTTACGACGGGGGAAGTTTTATCGCCTGCCGCGCCGTTTACAGGAGGGACGCGGAGATTTACGGAAAAATTAAATTTATGGAAATAACGTGACACAATATAAGGATAACTGCGGGTGATTCGTATGGATATGTCAAGCGGCAGAATAATAATAGCCACGCAAGACCTGGCGTTTTTCGCGGAAATATGCGCGACGCTTTCCGCCGAGTCCGGCGTTGGGGCGGTGATAAACGCGTCCACCCTTGACGGCGTCGCGAATAAAATAGGGTTCGGGCGGCTGAACGTTATTATTTTTGACGTGGACTCCCCTCTTGGCATATCCCCGCAGAGCCTCCGGAGCCTGCAGGCGAAGTATTCCCCGCTTATAATACTGGTGGGAAAGGCGATAACGGCGGCCCAGGTTTACACAATGCAGGGAATACGGGATTTCGTCTTTAAAAGGAAGAATAACGCGAGGGCGTTTGTGAACGACATTATGGTTAAGGTTCGGGAGCGTACGCAGCCGGTTTTAGCTAAGGCGAAGCCGGCGCTTGGGGGAGGCGCGCTTTCTCTGAACGCGCATATCGGCGTAAACGATAAGGTCGTTGTTATAGCTTCGTCCACGGGGGGGACGGACGCTCTTGAAAAGGTTTTCGCCGTCCTGCCCGCCGACTGTCCGCCGACGCTGGTGGTGCAGCATATGCCGTCGGGCTTTACGAAGCTGTTCGCGGACAGGCTGAACAATATTTACCCGATGACCATAAAAGAAGCCGAAAACGGAGATTACGCGCTCCGCGGTCAGATTCTCATAGCGCCGGCGGATCAGCATATGAGCGCCTTCTTGAAAGGCGGCAAGCTGGCGGTCAACTGTTTCATCGGAGAGAGAATCCACGCGGTTATGCCGGCCGCGGACGTGCTCTTCGAGTCCCTTGTGCCGATTATGAAAGGCAGCGCCGTGGGGGTCGTCCTGACGGGAATGGGCGCGGACGGCGCGCGCGGGCTTTATAAAATGCACGCCGTCGGAGCGAAAACAATAGTGCAGGACGCGGCCACGAGCGTCGTCTACGGGATGCCCAAAGTGGCTTACGAAATGGGCGCGGCGGACTATCAGCTGCCCATAGGCGAAATCGGGAAAAAAATTATGGAGCTTGCGGCGAAGTAAGCCCCTTCAATAAATTACCAGGACATTTTTAAGGAGAGGTATAAGTGACAGTTACTGTACAGGAGCTTCGGACTTTTCTGGGGGGGAGCGCGAAGGCCGCTGGAATGGTGCACGATTTGAAGGATATGGGCAAATTCGCCTTTATACGTCTGCGTATGGCGGACGGCGTTATCCAGTGCGTGTATAATTACGGTGAGGAGCGCGTGAGGCCGCGGCACGAGCAGGCGGTCGTCATAACCGGGGAGCTTGTGGAGGAGCCGCGTTCGCCGCACGGGTTTGAGCTTCGCGCGGAGGAAATAACGGTCTTGTCCGAACCCGCCTCCGAAGCGCCGGATTTAATCAAAAGCCGCGTGAAAACCGGCCTGGAGGCGGATTTGAAATACCGCGCGGCTTCTTTGCGAAACGACCGGCGCAGAGCGGCTTTCAGGATTCAGGCGGCGCTGGCGGGCGCTTTCCGCGCGTATTTGGCCGGAAACGGCTTCACTGAAATCTTTTCGCCGAAAATAGTCGCCGGGAGCGCCGAAGGCGGCGCGAACATATTCAAGCTCGAATATTTCGGCCAAAAGGCTTTCCTGGCGCAAAGCCCTCAGTTTTATAAACAGACGCTCGTGCCGGCTTTTCTGCGCGTGTTTGAGATAGCTCCGGTTTTCCGCGCGGAGAAACACGACACGCCGCGCCACTTGAACGAGTATATAAGCGTGGATTTTGAGATGGGCTTCATAGAGAGCTTCCGCGACGTATGCGAAATGGAGCGCGGGATGTTAAGTTACGCTTTCGATTACCTGCGGGAGAACTGCGCGGACAGCCTGTCCGCCTTAAAATGCGAGCTGCCGGAGGTCGGGGAGATTCCCTACGTCACTTTCCGGGAGGCCAAAGAGCGCGTGGCGGAGCGGTTCGGCCGCCGGATAAAGGACCCGCACGACCTTGAGCCGGAGGAGGAGCGCTTGATTTCCCAGATGTTTAAGGAGGATACGGGGAGCGATTTTGTTTTCGTGACCCATTATCCGGATAAGAAACGTCCGTTTTACGCCAAAAACTGCGCGGAGGACCCGAAGCTGACCGAAAGTTTCGACCTGCTTTATAAAGGTATGGAAATTACGACGGGCGGCCAGCGTATTCACGATTACGACGAGCAGACGGCCAAAATGGAGCGGAAGGGCCTTGTTCCCGCCGATTTTGAAAGTTTCCTGCAAATGCACAAATACGGCGCGCCGCCGCACGGCGGGCTGGGTATGGGCCTTGAGCGGCTTTGTATGAAGCTGTTCGACGACGACAACATAAGGTGGGACTCGATGTTTCCGAGGGATACGGGGCGGCTGGCCCCCTAAGACGACGAGGTGTATAATGGCTGAAAATCAAGTTGAAATAAACGACGAACTGATAGATTACCTGCAGGGGCTTATGCGCCTGCGCCTGACGGACGCGGAGCGCGAAAAGACCAAGGGGGACCTTAAAAAGGTTCTGGGCTATGTTTCCACGCTTTCGGACGCGCCGGATTACGAGGTCGCTTATAATTTCGCCGCTGAAGCGGATTTGCGGGAGGACGCGCCGAGCGGTTCCTTCCCCCGGGGGGAGATTCTGCGAAACGCGCCGAGGAAATCAGACGAGTATTTTAAGGCGGCCAAAGCGGTGGAGTCTTAGGAGCGTGTTGCGTTATGGGAATTTTTGACAGGATAATCGGCGTTTTCGGAAAAAAGGACGCGTCCGAGATATATTTGTATTCCGAAAAGGAATGGGACGTCGTCGAGGGGCATATCTCCAAACGTTTCGGCGAATACGGAGCAGTGTTACACGAGATTGTTTCGCCCGATATACACGTGGATATTTACGCCGTCAAACCCACGGCGGAGCGGAATTATTATACTCTGGTGACTATGGGCATGGGCGCGAGGAAAATGAACATCCCGAAGGAGCTTCGGAAACGCGGGCTCAACAGGGCGGAAGTTCTGATAACTATGCCGCCGGACTGGGAGATTAAAAATGAGGACGAAAAATGGTATTGGCCGATTCGCTGGCTGAAAATTCTGGCGAGGCTTCCCATTACGCAAGATACTTGGCTGGGTTATGGGCACACCGTCCCGAACTTTGACGGGAAGCCTTTCGCCGAAAACACAGGGCTTTGCTGCGTTCTGCTGACTTTTCCGTATCACTTCGGTTCTGAAGCGTTTATTTGCAAACTCCCGAACGGGGAAGAAGTCAGATTTTACCAAATATTCCCGATTTATGAGGACGAGATGAATTTCAAACTGGAACACGACGCGGAATCGCTTGAGAAGCTGTTCGGCGAAAATTTTGATATGGTTCTCGACCTTTCGAGGGAAAGCGTTGTGAAGCGCGTTTGAAGTTTAATTGAAGCAGGAGGGTTTATGAAGACAGCGTTGCAAGCGGGACGAGCGATACGGGAGCGTAAAATAAGCGCGCCGGAGCTTCTGGAGGAAACCTTTAGAAACATAGATGAAAACGAGAAAAAAATACGCGCCTACACCCGCGTTTTTAAGGAAGAAGCGCGCGCGCGCGCGCGCGAAGTCCAGGCGAAAATTGACGCGGGAGAGGAACTTTCGCCGCTGGCCGGCGTCCCTATGGGGATAAAGGACAACATTTCGACGAAGGACTTTGAGACAAGCTGCGCGTCTCGCTCACTTTCGGGCTATATACCCGCGTTTGACGCGACGGCGGCGGAGAGGCTGCGCGAGGCCGGGGCTGTGCTTGTCGGCAAATGCAATATGGACGAGTTTGCTATGGGCGGCTCGACGGAAACTTCGTTTTACGGTAAAACACGCAACCCGTGGGATTTGGGGCGGGTGCCGGGAGGCAGCTCCGGAGGCTCGGCGGCGGCCGTGGCGGCGGGGGAGGCGTTCTACACTCTTGGCAGTGATACGGGCGGCTCGATACGCCAGCCCTGCTCTTTCTGCGGCGTTTCGGGCATAAAGCCGACCTACGGCGCGGTCTCGCGCTGGGGGCTGGTGGCTTACGCGTCGTCGCTTGACCAGATAGGGCCGATAGGGCGGGACGTCGCCGACTGCGCCGAAGTATTGAAAATTATCGCGGGGCACGACGGGAAGGACTCGACCTCTTCAAAAGCTCAGCTTAATTTGGGGGCTGAGGTTGACGTGAAGGGCCTTAAAATAGGCCTTCCGTCGGAATATTTGTCTCGGGGCATAGACGGCGGGGTGCTTCGCGTCGTTAAGGAAACCGCCGGGATTTTTGAGGAAATGGGCGCGTCCGTTTCGGAGTTTGACTTCAAAACGCCGCGGCTCGCGGATTACGCCGCCGCCGCTTATTACGTCACGGCTTGCGCGGAGGCCAGCTCGAACCTTTCGCGTTACGACGGCGTGAAATACGGGTACGCCGCGCCGCCGCCGGAGGACGGCGAGGCTGACTTGGCCGAGCAGTATATACGCGCGCGGAGCGAGGGCTTCGGAATAGAGGTTAAGCGGCGGCTTATGCTCGGCGCGTTTGTGCTAAGCTCCGGTTTCTACGACGCGTACTACCGCAAGGCGCAAAAAGCGCGCGCGCTCCTTTCGGACGAGTGGGCCGGCGTTTTTGAAAAATTCGACGTCGTGTTAAGCCCGGTCGCGCCCACCGCCGCCTACAGGCTTGGCGAAAACGTGGACGACCCGCTCAAAATGCTTCTCGGAGACATGTATACCGTGGCGGTGAATATGGCGGGGCTGCCGTCCGTGGCGGCGCCGGCTGGTTTTTCGGAGGGATTGCCCGTCGGGGTTCAGTTAATTGGAAAGAAATTTTCCGAAAATACGCTTATAGAGGCCGCGAGAGCCTTTCAGGGGCGGACGGATTTCCACCTGAAATCCGCGCCGATTGTTTAGGGAGGGCCGGAATTATGGATTACGAAACGGTAGTTGGGCTTGAGGTTCACGTCGAGCTTGCCACGAAAACGAAAATTTTCTGCGGCTGCGGGACGGGGTTCGGCGCGGAGCCGAATACGCAGGTTTGCCCGGTTTGCTCGGGCATGCCGGGGAGCCTGCCCGTGTTCAATAAGGAAGTGGCGCGGTTTGCGGCGCTGGCTGGCCTCGCGCTTAATTGCGAGATAAACCGGCGGAACGTGTTCGACCGAAAAAACTATTTTTACCCGGATTTGCCTAAGGCGTACCAGATTTCACAGTTGTATCAGCCGATTTGCCGAAACGGATTCCTTGAGATAGGCGGCGGCAAAAAAATCGGCATACACGAAATCCATATGGAGGAGGACGCGGGCAAGCTCCTGCACGATCCGTGGGAGGACTGCAGCAATATCGACTATAACCGCTGCGGCGTGCCGCTTATAGAAATAGTGAGCGAGCCGGATTTCCGCTCGGCGGGAGAGGTCGTCGATTATCTTGAGCGGCTCCGGGAGATACTGCTGTATCTCGGCGTGTCGGACTGCAAGATGCAGGAGGGTTCTATGCGCGCGGATATAAACCTGTCGGTGCGCCCGAGCGGCGCGGCGGAATTCGGCGTGCGCACGGAAATGAAAAACATGAACTCCTTCAAGGCGATTTACCGCGCGGTGGAGTTTGAGGCGAAGCGTCAGACCGAGCTTATAGACGCGGGCGGCCGCGTCACCCAGGAGACGCGCCGCTGGGACGACAACAAGGAAGCGTCGTTCTCTATGCGGAGCAAGGAAAACGCCCAGGATTACCGGTATTTTCCCGACCCGGACCTGCTGGCGCTCGATTTGAGCGAGGAATTTATAGAGGAAATCCGCGCGAATATGCCGGAGAGCGCCGCGAGCAAGCGAAGCCGCTTCACGGGGGAGCTGGGCCTGTCCGCTTACGACGCGGGCGTCTTGACCGCAGAGAAGCCGCTGTGCGACCTTTTCGAGCGCACAAGCGCCCTGTGCGGCAACCCCAAAGAGGCGGCAAACCTCATAATCGTTGAAATCTGCCGGCTTATCAAGGAGGACGCGGCCACCACGGAGGACGCCTGCCGCCGCGTCGCGCCGGAAAGCCTGGCCGCGCTGATAAAAATGATTACCGGCGGGGAAATTAACCGAACCGTCGGAAAGGACGCGCTGGCGGCCATTTTTAGGGAACAGGCCGACCCGGAGGAGTACGTGCGGGAGCGTAACCTGCTTATCGTAAACGACGCGGGGCTGATAGACGAAGTTATAGACAGGGTATTGGAGGCGAACGAGAAATCCGTCGCGGATTTCCGAGCGGGCAAGGAAAAGGCGTTCGGCTTTCTGGTCGGCCAGGCGATGAAAGAGCTTAAGGGCACGGCTAACCCCGGCGCGGTGAACGGCGCGCTGAAAAAAAGGCTGGGGCAGTGAGGTAACCCCTCACATTCCCAGCCTTTTTCTTTCCCGTTTTCCTTGTTTCAGGTATTTTTCCAGCTTGTCGCCCATTTTGTCGAAATTGATGGGCTTGCTCAAATGGTCGTTCATACCGGCGTTCAGGCATTTTTCGATGTCCTCCCGCATAACGTTGGCGGTCAGGGCCACTATGGGGATTTTTTTCGCCCAAGGGAAATCCGACGCGCGGATTTTTTCAGTGGCTTCGTAGCCGCTCATAACGGGCATTTGAATGTCCATGAAAATCATATCGAAATTCGGCTCAGCCGTGAAAAGCTTCACTGCCTCCGCCCCGTTTTCGGCGGTTTTTATCTCAAGGTTCGTCTCCTCAAGCAGGGATATGACGATTTCCCGGTTGACCTCCACGTCGTCAACAAGAAGCAGCTTATAACCGGAAAAATCACGGATTTTTTGCGAAAATCCGAAAGAGTCGTCGTAGGAGGAGCTTAGGCTTTCGTTTATGCAGTCCATAATCGCGGAGGCGAAAATCGGTTTGGGCAGGAATTTATCCACCCCCGAGCTTTTCGCGTCAACTTGTATGCTATGCCACTCGACGGCGGAAATCATCACCACGACGGCGGTGCTGCCCGACGCGCGGCGGATATGGCGCGAAAGGGCAAGCCCGTCAAGCTCTCCTTTAAGGCGATAGTCGATAAAATACATATCATAGCTGTTTTTATTTATAAGCGAGACGGCCTCTTTTGAATCAGAAGCGGCGTCAAAGTTTATGCTGAGGTTTTCGGCCGTTTCGTGGAACTGGGCCAGCACCGCCTCGTCGTCGTCAACCACAAGGGCTTTCAGGTTTTCGGAGGTGATTTCGGCGGGCAGGAGGCGCTTATCCTCTTTTGAGCTTTGGCGGAACCGCGCGGTGAAGCTGAACGTCGAGCCTTTGCCGGGTTCGGACTCAAGCCAGATTTCCCCTCCCATCATCTCAACGATAGTTTTTGAAATGGCCAGGCCAAGGCCGGTGCCGCCGTAGTTTCGCGCGGTGGAGTTGTCGCCCTGCTCAAACTTGGTGAACATAAGTTTCTGGGCGGATTTGCTTATGCCGATGCCGTCGTCCTTAACGTCGAACCGGATAAGGCTCGTCGGAGCCTCCTCAAGCAGGCTGGCCGACAGGCTGATGTTGCCGCCGTCCGGCGTGAACTTCATAGCGTTTGAAAGCAGGTTCGTCAGCACCTGCGTAAGGTGCGACTCGTCCCCGTAAAGCGCCGCCGGTATGTTGCTGTCAATGGTTGAGCTAAAATTCTGGCGTTTTTCTTCCATGTAAATGGATATGTTGAGCACGGAGCGGTTGATAGCCTGCGCAAGAGAAAAAGTGTCATAGTAAAGCGACATTTTATTGGCTTCTATCTTAGCCATATCGAGAATATCATTTATTACGCTTAGAAGATGCTTTGACGCGCCCTCGATTTTTTTGAGGCACTCGTTGCGCCGCTCAAGGTCGTTCGTATTGCGGGAAATAACGGTCATGCCTATGACGGTGTTAAGCGGCGTGCGGATTTCGTGGCTCATATTCGCCAAAAACTCGCTCTTGGCTTTGTTGGCGGCCTCGGCGGCGACCTTCGCGTTGGTGAGCGCGGTGACGTCTCTTAAAAGCAGAGTGACGCAGGAGACTTTGTCGCACATTCGGCGCATAGTCAGGTCATACGAAAACATTGTCTTTTCCGGCCCGACGAGGTTAATGTCCGCGGAGAAAGACGCGTTTTCCAGCGCGTCGTCAAAAAGGGCCTCCGCCGCCGGCGGCAGGCTGATTTCCTGGCCGGAGGAAACAAGCAGCGCAATCATGGACTTGCTGCTTCCGTTGATTTCGTGCCGCGCCAGAAATTCCCCCATAGCCTTATTGTGGTAAAGCAGGTTTTTATGAGTGTCAAACATGGCGAAGGCCGCCGACAGGCAGTCAAAGTGAAAACAGAACAAATCGGCCATTTCGTTTACGCCGACCATAATCCGCTGATAATCACCCTTGAAGCCCTCCGTCTCCGCGCGGGAGGAAAAGCGCCCCTCCCGCAGGTCGCCGGTTATGCGCGCGGCGGAGCCTATAAGGCCGTGGACGGCCAGCGCCATAGATGAAAAAGTCCGGCTGAGCAGGCCGATTTCGTCGTCACGCTTGTCCGTTTCGGACTCATTGGTAAAATCGAAGGAACCCTCCGCGAGCTTTTCCACGCGGCTCATAACAAGCCCCAAGGGGACTTCCAGCAATTTATTGAGAACGACGCTTAAAACGATCATCGCCAGCGACACGCCGAAAACGGAGATGATTACGCTCAGCGCGAGAGTCCTTTGTATGGTTTCGGCCAGCTCGCTTCGAGGCAGCTCGACGGAGAGCGCCCATTTCGTGCCGCGGATAGGGGAGTAGGCGATATACTCGGGCGCGCCGCTGTCGTCCACAAGGCTGGAGGCGGCGGCCCCGCGAGTCATCATATAAAGAGCGTCGTGCTCCTCCCCGCTTTCCCCGAACAGGCCCTCCGCCGAAACCCCCTCCTTCAGGAGGGGGGAGGCGTTCCGCTTGCTGGCGATAATCTTGCCGTTTTCGTCCACAATCCGCGCGAAGACGTTCGTGCCTATATTGATGCCGACCAGAACGTCGTCTATAACGTCGTAGCTGTACGCGCCCATAATATAGCCGCCGGGCGCGCCGCCGTCCCGCTTGACGGGCGTGCCGACTAAGATTTCGTGAACGCCTCTGTTGGTAAAATCCTCAACGGCGAGGCTCTCGGTTTCGTCGATGACGCCTTTTATTTTCAGGCTTCGGACGGAGGAAGGGGCGTCGGGGCTGCCGGAGTTAAACGCGCCGTCAGCGTCGTAAAGGCCTATCCAGTTAAGCTCCACGCCCGCCTTAAAGTAGGCGAGCGCGCGTCCCTGGCTCTCCGCAGCGGAATCCGCCCGGGTAAAGGCCTCGTTATCGGCCAGCATTACGAAACGGTCGGTGAAAGTATGCAGGTTCGCCTCTATGTCCTTGGCGGAGGCCTTGGCTATGGGCTGAAGTATTTTAAGCATCACGCGGTCCATAAGGTTATTGGTCAGCCGCATCGTCACGGCGACTATGCCTCCGGTCAGCAGGAGCAGCGTAAGTATCACGGCGGACATTATCTTTGTCGTAATTTTTTTTCCGGCGAACCGTAAAAATTTCAAGGGGAAAACCTCCCAGCACTATAGTGGCGCTTTGAGCGTTGAAGCGCAAAAAGCGAAATTTCAAGCATAAAAATATTATACACCAATTTTTTAGCAATTTCCAGAAAAAAATTGACTTTTTATTAAAAGCATGGTAACATAGCTGTAACGCGGGTTTTTTACATTAGATTTACGCGGCGCGCGCAAGGCATTGAAAACGCAAAAATTTGAAAAGGGGGTTTGCTTAATTTTATTAAGTAATTTTCACTTCGTATAATTTTTCGCGCCGCGAAGCAAATTATCTTAAAAAAAACGGAAATTTGAATTGGAGGAGTTTATCACAATGAAAAGAGGTAAATTTTTAAGGGCGCTTTCGTCGGGGCTGGCGGCTTCGATTATGGCGCTTTCGCTTGGCGCGTGCGCGCCGAAAAGCACTGAGCAGAGCGGCGGCCCGAGCGGCAACCCTTCGGCGCCCGAGGCGCCGAAGCCTTCGACCGGCGTGACGGATACGGTGCCCGTAGACCTGCCGAACAATCAGCTGGCTTATAAAGGCAAACTCAGTTTCGCGCATTTCTCAAGCGCGGAGGAGGAGAGAGGCGGTTCCGCGGAAGCCACCGCGATGCGCGCCGTTATCGCCGAGTGGAAGAAGGTCCACACGGACGTCAACCTTGACGAGAACGTGCTGGCCAATAACGAATACAAAGACAAAATAGCCGCTTTGGGCGCGGCGAACGACTTGCCCGATATGTTCATTATCCAGGGCATGAATACCCGCCAGTGGGCGCGCCAGGGGCTTCTTTACGACTTGAGCCAGCCGATTGCGGATTCTCCCTACGCGGCGGATTATCACCTGAACAAGCTTTATCCCTTCACTGGCGACGACGGGGCTTATTACGCTTTGCCGGCATTGGCGGAGGGCACTTGCTCCGTTGTGCTCTACAACAAGCAAATGTGGGCCGACGCGGGCTTTGACAAGTTCCCCGACAACTGGGACGACGTTATTTCAGCCGCGCAGGGCTATTTTAAGGACAACGACAAGGACGCGATCGCTTTCGGCAACGGCAGCAAATGGCAAATCAACTCGACCTTCCTTGACGTAATCGGCGACCGCTTCACCGGCGGGGACTGGTATAAATCCATAATCGAAAAGAAAGGCGCGAAGTTTACCGACCCGGAATTCGTGCAGGCGCTTGAGTTCACCAAAAAGATTTTCAGCCCGGAAACCGGCGTGTTCAACGGGGATTTTAACGCGGTTACGAATGAGGACGCGCGCGAGTATTTCCTGGCGGGAGACGCGGCCGCCTTTATCGGCGGCAAATGGGACGTTTCCTATATCCGCACCGCCGCCGAGCAGAGCGGTATGATTGACGACATCGGCTTCGCGCTGATTCCGCAGCCGGAAGGCGCTACGAAGTCTTTTAATACCCACGCCACCGGGCAAGGCTACGGCGTAGCCATAAGCGCCAAAACGGCGGAGGACCCCGACAAGCTGGCGGCGGCGCTTGACTTGGCGTATCAGCTGACGGGCAAGCCGTTCGCGGTTTATCTGGCGCAGAACTTCGCCGAAACGAGCTTCACGGACCCCGGCGAAGTTGACCTCAGCAAGTTTAACCAGTTTACCCAGGATTATTATCATTTTTATGACAATACGGGCTGCGAAATTTACGACAGTTACCTCACCGGAGCGATTTGGGACGTTATGAACACTGGCTTGCAGGAAATGCTTAACGGCAACAAGGATCCGCAGGCGTTGGCTGCCGAATCTCAGAAAGCCTATGAGGAATCGTACTAAAATTTATAAATTTATTGTAAACTTATAACGAAATTTTAAGTATTTCCCCTTCCGGCGGCGGGAGGGGAAATACCCGCGTTCGTCCGCGCCACGCGTTTTCGGCGGCTTACGCTTCAGGGCTTATCGCAAGTATTCCGCGCTGAAAACGGCGCGGGCTTTGCTATAGGCGCTGAAGCGGCGCGGAAGGCCGCCGGGTCGATGTCTCAAATACATATATAAAGGAGGCTTCAGCAATGCTTGATTCAATAAAGCCGAAAGGCCGCGTAATTTTCCTTTATCTTCTTGCTCCGGTGCTTATTTATATGTTCACCGTGTTTGTGCCGCTTGTGGCAGCCCTTTATTTCAGCTTTTTCGAGTGGAAGGGCGGCCCGCATATGAAATTCAACGGCGTCGCCAACTATGTGGAGCTGCTCAAGGACGGCACCTTCTGGCAGGCGTTCGGCCACAACGCTTATCTTATAGTGGCGTGTATCATAGGACAGATAGGCATAGCGTTCGTGTTCGTGCTTATAATCAACAGCCGCCTGGTTAAGCTGAAAAATATCCACCGCGTTTTCGTGTTCTTCCCAAGTACAATCGCGGCGGTGTCTATCGGTTTTATTTGGACGATGATTTACGACCAGCGCCGAGGCATACTTAATCACATAATCGCCAATGTTACTCATAAATCCATCAAGGACCTGCCAATCTGGCTCAACAACCCCAAGACGGTTATGCTCCTTGTGGCGATTCCGCTGATTTGGCAGTATATCGGATATTATATGGTTATCCTCTTTTCCGCAATATCCTCGGTAGACCCGGAGATTTTTGAGGTGGCGGAGCTTGACGGCGCGACGGCTATTCAGCGCGCCATACACATAACTTTCCCGCTTATAAGGGACACTCTGCTCGTGTGCGTGACGCTCTGCATCGCGGGCAATATGAAAGCCTTCGACTCCATTTATACGCTGACCAGCGGCGGTCCGGGCAACGCCTCAAACGTTATGGCGCTGTACGGATATAACGTGTCGTTTAAGCAAAGTAATATGGGCTACGGCTCCGCCATATCCATAGGTATATTCGTTCTGAGCCTTGGGGTTATACTTATTTCTCAATTGCTGACCGCCAAGAAATCTGAGAAAAAGGAGCGGATTGAAGATGAAATCTAAAAATACGCCGACACATTCAACCCGTAACGCGCCGGTGGACAAAAACTCTCCCGCCGGCGAGGTTTCGCCTAAATATGAGCTTAGCAAGGAGGATAAAGAGCGCATAGCCCGCGACAGGGTTTTATCCGTCGTGCTGAACGCGGCGATGTGGCTCTTTACCATAACCTGCTTTTTTCCGATGATTTGGATGTTCTATTCGTCGCTGAAATCCAAAATGGAGTTCAATAAGGACGTTATATCCTTGCCCGCGGCGCCGTCTTTTTCGAACTATATAACGATTCTGACCGAGCCGCAGTATAACGTAGTCCGCCCGATGCTCAACAGCCTCCGCACGACCGTCGCGTCGCTCGTTCTTATCGTGGCTTTCAGCTTCATTTTGGGTTATATGATAAGCCGCATCGGTTTTAAGGGCAACAGGGCGCTCTATTACGCCCTGCTCGTGGGTATGCTTATACCGATACATTCCCTGCTTGTGCCGATTTACGTCGTGTTTAAGCACTTCAATTTAAATGATAAATGGTTCACCCTGCTTTTCCCTTACGTGTCTTTCGGGCTTCCTATGGGGGTTTTCCTCGTGGACAGCTTTATGAAAGGAATACCGACGGCTATGGAGGAGGCCGCCGCGATGGGCGGCAGCTCTTTCCACCGGACGCTGTTCACGGTTATTTTGCCGATTTGCCGGCCGATTCTGGTAACGACGGCGATTATACAGACGTTCGTTTGCTGGAATGAGTTTTCCTTCGCGCTGGTGCTCCTGCAAGATCCCGCCCTTCAGACCGTCCCGCTGGCGATGACGCAGTTCACCGGGCAGTTTTCTTCGGATTATCCGCGGATTATGGCGGGTATGCTCATTACTATGCTCCCCGTCGTGATTTTCTACTTCGGATTCAGCAAGCAAATTATTGAGGGTATGGTCGCGGGCGCGGTCAAAGGTTAAATTAGAATTAGATTAGATTTTTCGCGGCCTGCGGAAAGGGAGCGTTTTGCCGCTTTCCGCAGGTTGTTTTTATTGCGTGAATATGATATACTATTAAGGAAGGCGTGTATTTTCGATGAAGGAAAAAGAGCGCGCGCGGCTTGAGGCTATGCTGACGTATGAAAAGGAAGCCTGGGAGCGAGGCGCGGGTCTGGCGGCGGGGCTTGACGAAGTGGGGCGCGGATGTTTGGCCGGGCCGGTCGTTGTGTGCGCGGTGATACTTCCGCGCGGATTTACATATGAGGGCATAAATGACTCAAAAAAAGTCTCGCCAAAAAAACGTGAATACCTTTCCGGGATTATACGGGAAAACGCGGTCGCGGTTTCTTTCGCGATGGAAGAACCTGACGTAATAGACGAACTCAATATTCTGCGGGCGACTATCCGCGCCGCCGGGCGCGCCGTTTTGGCGCTTTCCCCACAGCCGGACGCGCTGCTGACGGACGCGCTGACCCTGCCGGGAATAAATATTCCACAGACGCCAATAATCGGCGGCGACGGAAAAAGCCTGACAATCGCCTCGGCGAGTATTTGCGCCAAGGTTTACCGCGACGAGCTTATGAATAAATATCACGAAATATACCCGGAGTATGGTTTCGACAGACATAAGGGATATGGAACAAAGACCCATATAGAAGCGCTCCGGCGGCACGGAGCCTGCCCCATACACAGGAAGAGTTTTATGAAAAAGATACTGCCGAAGGAATAAATATTAAGCGAAGTGATGTTGTTGACAGAACAGATAACGCGGAACGCCCTCCTGACGCCGGTTGCGGCGGCCCTGCTCGGAGAGGCGGAAAGAGCCGCTCTTTCCAGGCTTTTGGAGGGCGGGCGGCTTCTGGCCGAAGTTAAAAATTTGGCGATACTCGTTCCGGGGGACGTTTTCAAGGCGCGGGTGACGGACATCCAGCAGGACCGCGTGACCATATACGCGGGCGGGGAGAGCCTGACGGCGCGTTCCGTGAACCTGCCCGAAGCGCGAATCGGCAGCGACGCTTATTTTTCGGTAAAATCAACGGGCGGCGGCCAGATTGTGCTTGAAATGGTGCGGCAGGACGCGCTTCTGGGCGGAGTGGCCAAAGAAGCGCTCGACTCGGCGGGTCTGCCGGGGACGCTTGAAAATTCAAAGCTCGTGCGGCTACTAATGGAAAACGGCCTGCCGATAGACGGTGAAACCCTTCAGAAAGCCGCGTTTTTCCGATATTCGGGGTTTGACGCGGAGCTTCCTCGGGAGCGCGAAAAACTTTTGTTCCTTCTGAAAGAGGGCTTCGCGCCGAGTAAAGCCTCGGTTTCGGCGCTTGAGGGCGTTTTGTCGGAAAAAGGAAACCTGGCGGCGCTTATAGCCCGCGTTCTGCCCAAGCTGCGGGCGGCGGACGGCGGCGGGGCGCTTAAGCGCTTCGCCGAGCGGATGAACCCGCTTGAAGTCCGGAGCAAGGACGATTTGCTGAAAGCGCCGGAGTTTTTGCGCGAACTTCGGAAAACGGCGGAGGCGGCCGCGAAAAGCCTCTCGGAGCCGGCTTTGGAAAAAAGCGGCGCGGAAGGGCGGGAGGAGCTTCTCCGCGACCTCGAGGACATAAAAACAAACCTTGATTTCGCGGGGCGGATTACGTCCAAGGAATACGTCGCCCTGCCGATAAACGTGGACGGCGAGCCGCGCAATCTGGAGCTTTTCGTATTCCGCGACGGTAAAAACGGCGCCGCCAAACCGCCGGGAGAGCGGGCAAGCGTTCTGCTCGCCTTGGATTTGCCCAGCCTTTCCCGCGTGGAGGTTTATATAGCCAAAAACGGGCGGGAGCTTGCCGTTCAGTTTAAGTCAGACAAAAAGGAGAGCCTGTTCACGCTTTCGGCGGAGCAGGGGGTTCTGGCCGAAGCCTTGAATAATTCGGGCTATACTCTGCGCCCCATAACCTTTATGGATATAAAGGAGCCGTTTAACGTCTGTAAGGAGCCGGGCGGCGGGGAGGACGGCGCAAAGCCGCCGCGCAGGAGATATTCGTTTGATATGAGGGTGTGACTCGTTTATGGCGGAACAAAAGAAGCCGAACTCCAAAGCCGTCGCCCTGAAGTATGAAACGGGAGACGAGGCTCCCCGCGTCGTCGGCAAGGGCAGGGGATACGTCGCCGATAAGCTGCTGGAGCAGGCCAAGCTGAACTCTATTCCGGTTTACCGCGACGCGAAGCTCGTGGAGGAGCTGACGGGCATCTCCCTCGGGGACAACATCCCGCCGGAGCTTTATGAAATAGTGGCTCAGGTGCTTGTTTTCGTAACGGATTTAGACAAGCGGGGCAAATATCTGTTAAAGAAGTGATTTATTGATGAAGAAACACCTTTTCACCGTCTTGATGAGCGCGCTCGCGTTACCCGTAATTCAGGGCTGCGCCGGAGCGAACGCCAGGAACGCGCCGGAGAAGCTCCGGGTGGAGGTTTTTGAGCGCGAGAACGCCAATTCCTCCCCCGCGGAGAATAATTACTACACCGACTGGATAAAGGAGCGGTGCCTTAAGGAACTGAACCTTGATATTGAGTTTGTGCCGGTTTCCCGCTGGAGCGAGGGGGGGGAGCTTCGCGCGCTTACGGAGGCGGGGAGCGCGCCGGACGTTTGCGCGACTTACGACTTGAGATTAGTCAACGAACTTCATAAGGCGGGGAAACTTTCGGACCTAAAGCAGGCTTTGGAGCGGGAGGGCGAGGACCTTACCGCTTTTCTTGGCGCGGATTTGAGCAAGCGCTTTTCGGACGAAAAAACGGGAGAGGTTTACGCCCTTCCGGCACGGCGCGTCTATCAGGCGCGCAGCGGTGCGTTTATCCGCAAGGATTGGCTTGACGCGCTGGGTCTGGCCGTACCCTATACCACGGAGGAGTTTTACGACGTTATGGTCGCTTTCCGGGACAAAATCCCGCAAAAAGACGGAAAAATAACGCCGCTTGTTATGAATAAAAACGTCGCCTGGCGCGCCGCGCCCTTGCTCGAGTCCTTTATAGACGCGGGCCTCACGGAAGAGGACAGATACGCGCTTCTGGCCGCCGAATCCTCCGTGCTGATGCCGGGCTATAAGGAAGGCGTCCGATTTCTCAACAAAATGTATAACGATAAACTTATAAACGAGGATTTCGGGGACGAGAACTTTTCCGGCGTTGGGGACGACTTGGCGAAAAACGGGCTTGTCGGCGCGTATATGGGCGAGTGGGACGCGGTGTACAGGGTGACCCCGGGGATTCAGACCGAGCTTGCGAAAAACGTCGGAGGCGGTGTCTTTTTCCCGATGAATCCTTTTCAGAACGCGAACGGGGTGACTTTTAAGAGCGTTTACGGCAAAAGCGGCGTGTTTATAATCTGCCCGACGAAGAACGCCGAAAACGCCGTCAAATACCTCAACTGGCTGTCGGTTGCGGAAAACCGGCGCTACCTTCAATTAGGGGACAAAGGCGTAACCTGGGACGACGTTGACGGCGTTCCCCAAATGAAGAATATTGAGGGGGAGCGCGCTATGAACTCTCAGTATAACATAGATTATACGCTTATCATAAACGGGCTTGATATGGGCAGCGAGGAGCTGAATATGCGGGCGCTGGCCGCGGGTTACCCTGTGCGGGAGGACCTTGTGAGGCGGGCGTATGAGCACAGTATGTTTGGAGGATACGCCTATCCGGAAATTAATCAGGAAATCGAAGCGGAGACTATGTTCGGCGAAGAGCTTAACGCAATCGCCCAGCAGCTTCTTATAGACGCGGTGCGGGCCGCCCCCGGCCGCTTCGACGAAATTTGGGGCGAGGGGATACGAAGGTTTCTGGCCGCGGGGGGCGAAGAAGTCGTCGAGGAGCGGCGCGAAGCCTATCGCAAGGACGTTTTGGACGCGCGTTAATTTATAAATTGCGTTGACTTTATTATACTGACATGGTATAATAAGTTTAATTAATTTCAATCGGGTTACAAAATTATCGAAGGAGTGGTTTTATGAGCGTAATCTCGGGAATGAACGGCATAAGCGGCCAGCTTTATAAGGCGTATCAACAGCTTTCGACCGGTAAACGCATAAATTCAGCCGCGGACGACGCCGCGGGCCTTGCCATAGCGAATCAGTTTGAGAAGCAGGTGCGGGGCCTTGAAGTGGGCACAAGGAACGCTCTTGACATGCAGGGACTTCTGCGCACGGCGGAGGGCGGGCTTTCGACGATTTCGGACGCGCTCACGCGCGTGCGGGAGCTGTCAATCCAGGCGTTTAACGGCATAAACAACGGAGAGGACGTGGGCGCGCTTCAGCAGGAAATAAGCCAGATGATTGAGCATATTGACTTTACCGCGAAAGGGGTTCAGTTCAACAACCAGAACCTCTTGGGCGGGAAATTTGTTGACAAGCTCGCCGCGACGTCTCCGGACGGGTCGGGTATGACCGTTTCAATCGGCTCTATGTCCGCCGCCTCTCTGGGAATCTCGGGTTATGACGTGCGCAAAGTCACGGCGCAGACCCTTGTAGACGCGGGCAAAGCCGCTTACGGGGACGATTTTGACCTCACCGCCGCTATGGCGGGCGCTTACAAAGGGTGGGACAAAGTGGCCGCGGACGCCACGGGCCTCTCGAAAATCGACGACGCGCTCAGTATGGTTAATTCTATGCGGAGCCAAATCGGCGCGCAGGAGAACCGCCTGGACTACACCGTGAACGCGAACGAAACTTCCTACCTTAACCATATGCAGGCGCTTTCCACAATCGCCGACGCGGATATGGCGAAGGCGTACACGCGGAAAAATCAGCTGGAGCTTCTGGGCCAGTACGCGACATTTATGCAGACGCAGCAAATGCGCCAAAAATACACGATGCTTGATTTGTTCAGATAAGGACGCTGAAATAACGGGGGCGCCGCAGAAGCGGCGCCTTTTTGAGGCAAAGGATTTTCATATGAAACCCGCCGGGCGGCAAGCGTTTAACTTAAAAATTATTTCAAGGCCCAGGCTCGGGCTTAGCGTCAAAAATGAGCGGGAACGGCTGTAAAACAAAATAAAATACACGAAGGAGATTCATATGGAAGTTTACCCGACCCTTAACGAAGTAAAGGCCTTGGCGCGGGAATATCGCTTGGTGCCGGTGATGACCCGCGAGATGGCGGATATGACCACGCCCGTGAACGTCTTTTTAAACGCCAGCCGCTTTGGGGAATACTGTTTCTTGCTCGAAAGCGCCGAAAAGGCGGCGGACGCGGGCAAATTCAGCTTCGTGGGCTTCGACCCGGAGACGGTTCTGACTTATCGGAACGGAGAAATGACCATAAAAACGCGGGACGGGCAGACGACGGCGAAAGAGGCCGCTCCGTTCGAGCGCGTGAACGAGTTTATGGCCGCGCGGACTATGCCGCTGATTCCGCAAATGCCGAAATTCGCGGGGGGCTTCGCGGGTTATTTTGGATACGATACCGCGCGTTACTCGGAGCCGTCCGTTAAGGACGTCCCGGAGGACGACCTGGGCCTTCCGGAAATAGTTCTTATGGACTGCCGCAGGATAATCGCTTTCGAGCATTACAAGGAGCGCGTGACGCTTATTACTCACGTTTGCGCCGACGGGGACGTGGAGGAGAATTACGCCGCCGCGGTCAAAGTGTTGGAGGAAATGGCGGAGACGGCGCGAAAAGCCTACCCCTCGCGGGAGGAGACCGCCTCCGGAGCGTATGAAACCACCTCCGCCACGGACCGGGAAACCTTCCTCGGAAACGTTGAAAAAGCGAAGGAATATATAAGAAACGGAGATATTTTCCAAGTCGTCATCTCCCGGAGGCTTGACATAGCGAACGCCCCGGATCCGTTCAAAGTATACCGCAGTCTGCGCGCCTCCGAGCCGTCGCCGTATATGTATTACTTTGCGCTGGGCGATACGGTCGTCGTCGGCTCGTCGCCGGAAAAGCTCGTGAGCGTCGAGAACGGGCTTGTGACCACGAACCCTATCGCCGGCACAATCCGGCGCGGGGCCACGGAAGCGGAGGACGCGGAGCTTGAGCGAACGCTCCTGAACGACGAGAAGGAGCGCGCCGAACACGTTATGCTGGTGGATTTAAGCCGCAACGATATAGGCAAAATATGCGAGTTTGAGACGGTCGTTGTTGATAAATTTATGGAAATCGGCCGTTTTTCGAGGCTTATGCACATAGTAAGTCAAGTCAGCGGCACCCTCCGCAAGGATTTCGGCCTGATAGACGTTCTCCGCGCCGTTCTGCCGGCGGGGACTCTCTCCGGCGCGCCGAAAATCCGCGCTATGCAGATTATAGACGAGCTTGAGAGCGCCAAACGGGGGCTTTACGGCGGGGCGATTGGCTATATCGGCTTTAACGGCGTTATGGACGCTTGTATAGCCATACGCACGGCCGTTTTCAAGGGCGGCGGGGCCTATGTCCAGGCCGGTGCGGGCATAGTGGCGGATTCCGTGCCGGACAAGGAGTACTTGGAGTGCCAAAATAAAATGTCCGCTATGCTTATGGCTTTTGAAAAGGCGGTGGAGCTTAAATGATATTGATAGTTGACAATTACGATTCGTTCACGTATAATATATACCAGTACATTGGAGGGATGTGCCGAGAGATTCGCGTGGTCAGGAACGACGCTTTTTCAGTAGAAGAAATATTGGCGGAGCCGCCGCGGGCTATAATTATTTCCCCAGGGCCAGGGTATCCGAAAGACGCGGGGCGTTGCGTGGAGCTAATCCGGGCGGCGGCTGGGAAAATCCCGATTTTGGGCGTCTGTCTGGGCTTTCAGGCGATTGTCGAGGCTATGGGAGGGAAAATCGTCCCGGCGCGGGAGCTTATGCACGGCAAGACCTGCAGCATAAATTTTGACACGGACTGTCCGTTGTTTGAGGGTCTGCCGAAGGTTTCCGAAGCGGCGCGCTATCACTCGCTCGCGGCGGACAAAGATTTGCCGAAAACTCTTACCGTCGCGGCCTCCGCCCCCGACGGGGAGATTATGGCGGTTTATCACTACGGCAGGAAGCTCTACGGCGTGCAGTTTCACCCGGAGTCGATTATGACAGGCGCGGGGAAGCGGATTCTGCGTAATTTCCTGAAAATCGCGGGGATAGCCGTGCCCGAAATAGCCGAGCTTCCCAAAGGGAAGGAAACCGAGGAGCTGAAGCCGTACCTTAAAAAAGTCATCGACCTGAATAACTTGAGCGAGGACGAGGCTTTCTCCGCGATGAACTCCATAATGAGCGGGCACGCCACAAACGCTCAGATAGGCTCTTTTCTGACCGCGCTGCGAATGAAGGGCGAAACTACGGCGGAAATAACGGGTTTTGCGCGGGCTATGCGCGGCAAGGCCCTGCCGATGGAGCCGCTCTCCGGCACAATTGACATTGTGGGCACCGGCGGGGATTTGGCGCACACGTTTAACATCTCCACCACCTCGGCTTTCGTGGCGGCGGCGGCGGGCGCTCGGGTCTCCAAACACGGGAACAGAAGCGTGTCCTCCCTTTCGGGGAGCGCCGACGTTCTTGAGTCGCTCGGCGTGAGGATTGACATATCGCCGGAGCAGGCGCTGGAGTGTCTCAAAATAACGGGCCTGTGCTTTATGTTCGCCCCAGTGTTTCATAAATCAATGCGTTTTGCCGCCAGCCCGCGCAAGGAAATCGGCGTGAGGAGCGTGTTCAACATACTCGGCCCCCTCGCCAACCCCGCGAAGGCCGAATATATGCTGCTGGGGGTTTACGACGAGGCGATTATGGAGCAAATGGCCGTCGTGCTCAAAAACCTTGGCGTTAAAAAGGCGCTCGTCGTGCACGGGCGGGATGGTCTGGACGAAGCCACCGTCACCGGGCCGACGGAAATTTGCGAAATAGAAGCGGCGGGCGGCGGGCGGATAGCGAAATACAGCGTTTCCCCGGGGGATTTGGGCCTCGGCACGGCTCGGCCCGCGGATCTTGTGGGCGGCTCCGCGCGTGACAACGCGAATATTACCCAAAATATTCTGCGGGGGGAAAAAGGCCCGAAGCGGGACATTGTGCTGCTGAACTCCGCGGCGGCGCTGTACGCCTCGGGCGTGGCGGAGGATATGAAAAAGGGCGTGGAAATGGCGCGAGAAGCCATAGACTCCGGCAAAGCGTTGAAGAAACTGGAGGAAGTCGCGGAGACGACTAATAGGCTGTAGACAAGGAGGACTTATGGAACCATTTGAGGTAATTTCAAGCGAGAAAGTGTACGACGGGCGGATTATAAGAGTCGAGAGCGACGTCCTGCGTATGCCGGACGGAAAAAGCGCCGGGCGGGAGGTCGTGATAAAATCCGAGGCGGCGGCGGTCGTCCCCGTGGACGGCGACGGGAACATTATTTTCGTGCGGCAGTATCGTCACGCTTTCCGTGGGGAAACTATAGAAATCCCGGCGGGGGTGCTTGACCCCGGCGAGGAGCCGCTCCAGTGCGCCGCGCGCGAGCTTGAGGAGGAAACGGGCAAGATAGCGGGGAAAATGACGAAATTATTCGATATGTGGCCGTCTATTGGCTTCTGCACGGAAATTGTACACATATACTTGGCGGAGGATTTGCGCGAGGGTAAGCGGAATCTAGACCCGGATGAGTTTGTCGAGGTCCTGAGTTTCGGCCCGGAGGAGGCGCTCCGAAGGATAGAGAGCGGGGGGATTCCCGATTCAAAGACTATCGCGGGGGTCTTGGCCTATTGCCGGAGGACAGGCAAATGAGCGGGCGGGGGTCGCGTTTTCTCGCGCTGTCCGCGCTGATGTGCGCGGTTGTGTTTTGTGCTACTTATTTTATAAAAATCCCCGTGGGCGTAATGGGCGGATACATAAACGCGGGCGACGCGGTCATCTGCGCGGCGGCGCTGCTCCTGGGGCGCGGGGCCGTCCTGCCGGCGGCGGTCGGCTCGGCCTTGGCGGATTTGCTTGGGGGCGCGGCTGTCTACGCCGCCCCGACTTTTGTAATCAAGGGCGCGATGGGCTATGCCGCCGCCATTATTCAGGGCCGGAAGCTCGCGGAAAACGGAGGGAAGCCCTCTTTCGCGCGATACCTCCTTTCCGCCGGCGTCGCGGGGCTTATTATGACGGCGGGGTATTTCTTAGTGGAAGCGCTCTTTTTCGGCTTGAAATACGCGGTGGCGGGGATGCCCTTTAATCTGGTTCAATGGGGCGGGAATGTGCTGATTTCAGCCGCGCTGTACAGGCCTTTGAAAGGGATACCCAATGTCTGATATTATTTATACTTACGGTAAAAACCTATACGTCAACCTCACCAATGACTGTCCCTGCGCCTGTTCGTTCTGCGTACGGCGCGAAGGGCCGGCCTTGGGGAGCGCGTCAGACCTCTGGCTGGGTTCCGCGCCGGGCGCGCCGGAGGTCATAGCCGCGCTTGAAAAAACCGGCCTTTCCGAGTATCCGGAGGTGGTTTTCTGCGGATACGGAGAGCCGTTCTGCGCGCTGCCGGCGCTTCTTGAGGCGTGCGGGTACTTGAAAGGGCGCGGGGCCGTGGTTCGCGTGAACACAAACGGCTTAGGCGACCTTATAAACGGAGAGAGGACCGCGCCGAAACTGCGGGGTATAGTTGACTGCGTATCAATCAGTCTTAACGCGCATAACGCCGAAGAGTACGACAGGGTATGCAAGCCTAAATACGGAGAGGCGGCTTTTCCCGCGATTCTGAGCTTCGCGGCGGATTGCCGGGGGTACGTGCCGGAGGTGCGCTTTACCGTCGTGCGCGGTTCCTGCGACGTCGAAAAATGCCGGGAAGTGGCCGAAAACGCTGGTATTTCCCTTAGAGTGAGGGAGCCGGAGTAATTGTGGAAAGAACTATTAAAAATGGGCGCGTTTTAACAATTCAGGATATTTCGTGCTTCGGGCGATGTTCGCTGACGGTGGCCCTGCCGATTTTGTCGGCGGCGGGTTTTGAAACTACGGTAATCCCTACGGCGCTACTTTCGTCGCACACGGGTATTCCAGGCTTCACCCTGCGTGATCTGGGCGGCGAAATCCTGCCGATAGCCCGCCATTTTAAGGAAATCGGACTGCGCTTTTCGGCGGTGTACACGGGGTATTTGGCGAATAATGAACAAATAGGCATTGTCGGCGAAGTTATAGAGCTGCTCGCGGACAAGGACACTTTAATTGTTATCGACCCGGTTATGGGGGACGACGGGCGGCTCTACAAGGGGCTTCCGCCGGATTTTCCCGCCGAAATGCGGAGGCTTTGCCGCCGCGCGGACGTAATAACGCCAAACTTGACGGAGGCGCGGTTTCTCACCGGAAGCGACGTTGGCGTCGGCGAGGCGCTGGAAAGGCTTTCGGAGCTTGCGCCGCGCGTCGTTCTGACTGGCGTTGAGGAGAAGGAGGCGGCTTTTTCGGCGGGACAACTTGCTCGGTGTTTTGGATTGTCTAAAAAAGATTTAGACAATCCAAAGCCCCCTTCTTGGCCGCCCGGTTTTAACCCGGAGACGCGTTTAGGCTTGGCGCGGGCACGAACATTTGCGGCAGCTTTTTCGCAAAGCGAAAATAGCGAGAGCAAGAAGGTGGCTTTTTGGCGCGGCACCAAGCGCCAAAAAACGCCGAGCAAATGTGGGGAGGCGCGAACATTGCGCCGGAGGGTTGTTAACCCGGAGGCGCGTTTAGGTTTGGCGCGGGGTCAAGCGCCAAACCTGCGCCGGAGGGCCAGCAAGCGGAGCTTGCGAGAGGGCATCAGCGCCGAAAAAACGCCGAGCAAGAAGGTGGCTTTGTGGCGAGGCTTCAATCGCCAAAAAACGCCGAGCAAGGAGCGCCTCCTGTCCGCCTCTTTCGACCGCCTGACGGGGGAGGCTTCGCGGGTGTTTGTCGATAAACTTCCTAAAAACTTTTTCGGCACGGGAGATGTGTTCGCGAGCGTCCTTACGGCGGCGCTCCTGCGGGGAATGGCCTTAGAGCGGGCTATGCGCGCAGCGTCGGCTTTTACCCAGGCGGCCATAGCGGCGACGAACCCGGCCGCCGGCCCTGAAATGGGCTTGGATTTTGAGAGGGCGCTTACGAAACTGCCGGAGATACTGACGATTAAGGAGTAAAATAATGCCGGACAGCAAATCTAAGCCTAAGCCTAAGACCAAGCCCGCCGAATTTGCTCACCTCCATGTCCACACCGAGTACAGCCTGCTTGACGGGCTGTCCAAAATCGGGGAGCTGACGGAGCGGGCGGCCGCGCTCAATATGAAAAGTATCGCGATAACCGACCACGGCGTGATGTACGGGGTTATTGAGTTTTATAAGGCGGCGGTCTCGCGCGGGATAAAGCCGGTGCTGGGGTGCGAGGTTTACGTGGCTTCAGGCAGCCGCCTGAACAAGGAGCAGTCCGAGGACAATTATTATTATCATCTCGTGCTGCTGGCGGAAAACGAGGAGGGCTATAAGAACCTCATAAAGCTCGTTTCTTCCGGCTTTACGGAGGGGTTTTATTATAAGCCGCGCGTTGACCGGGAGCTTCTGCGGCGGCACGGCAGGGGGCTTATAGCGCTGTCCGCCTGCGTGGCGGGGGTCGTGGCTAAGGATTATCTTATGTACGGATATGAGCGCGCGCTTGAAAGCGCCAGGGTTTACGCGGATATTTTCGGGCGGGATAATTTTTTTATTGAGATTCAGGACCACGGCTTGGAAAAGGAGCGGGAGTCCGCCGGGCCTCTTATTAAAATAGCCGGGGAGCTTGGCCTGGGGCTTGTCGCCACGAACGACGCGCATTACATATATCAGCAGGACGCCGCCGCCCACGACGTCTTGCTTTGCGTGCAGACGGGAAAGACCGTAGACACTCCGGAGAGGATGAGGTACGACACCGACCAGATGTACTTGAAATCTCCCAAAGAAATGGCGGAGTTGTTCGCCCGCGCGCCGGAGGCTGTCGCCAACACAGTGAAAATAGCCGAGCGGTGCAATGTTAAGATAGAATTTAACAGCTACAAGCTGCCGAGCTTCAAAACCCCGGCGGGGAGGGAGGGCGCTGAATATCTGGCGGCTCTTTGCGAAAAGGGCTTAGAGTCACGCTTTACCGAAATTACGGACGAAATAAGGGAGCGCCTGGCCTACGAGATTTCCGTTATTAAAAACATGGGGTTTGTCGATTATTTCTTGATTGTGTGGGATTTTATACGCTACGCGGGAGAGCGGGGCATTGCCGTCGGACCGGGCCGGGGAAGCGCGGCGGGCAGCCTCGCGAGCTACTGCCTTGGCATAACGAGCGTTGACCCGATACGCTATAACCTGCTGTTTGAGCGATTTCTTAACCCGGAGCGCGTTTCTATGCCGGATATAGATATTGACTTCTGCTTTGAGCGGCGGCAGGAGGTCATAGATTATGTAATAAGCAAATACGGCCAGGACAAGGTGGCGCAAATCATCACTTTCGGGACTATGGCCGCGCGCGCGGCAATCCGGGACACGGCGCGCGCGTTGGGTATGCCCTACAGCTTCGCGGACAGGGCGGCGAAGCTCATCCCCCATACGCTTGGAATAACGATAGAGGGCGCGCTTGACGCCAGCCCGGAGCTTTTTGACCTTTATAAAAAGGAGGACGACGCGCGGCGGCTGATTGATATGGCCAAGCGCCTGGAGGGTTTGCCGCGCCACGCGTCCACCCACGCGGCGGGCGTGGTCATCGTGCCGGAGCCGATTATGGAATATGTGCCGCTGAATGTGAACGACGGCGTGGTGACGACCCAATTCCCAATGGGGACTATTGAGGAGCTTGGCCTGCTTAAAATGGACTTCCTGGGCCTGCGCACGCTCTCCGTAATAAGGCGGGCCTGTGAGGAAATAAAGAAAAACCACGGACTGGAAATTGATTTCAATAACTGCGGTTACGACGACCCGGCCGTGTACGCGCTTATGTCAAGCGGCCAGACCGACGGCGTGTTTCAGCTTGAAAGCGCCGGCATGCGCTCCTTTTTCCGGGAGCTTTCGCCCTCCTGCCTTGAGGACGTGATAGCGGGAATAGCCCTTTTCCGCCCCGGGCCTATGGACTTTATACCAAAATACCTTGAGGGCAAGAACAGAGGCGGCCGCGTCACCTACACGCACCCGGCGCTTGAGCCGATTCTGGCGGAGACTTACGGCTGCATCGTCTATCAGGAGCAGGTTATGCGAATTGTGCGCTCCCTGGCTGGGTACGGCTTGAGCCGGAGCGACCTTGTGCGCCGCGCTATGTCCAAAAAGAAAACCGAGGTTATGGAGCGGGAGCGGGAGGCTTTTGTCGGCGGGTGCGTCGAGCGAGGGATAGAGAGGGCCTCCGCCGCGCGGATTTTTGAAGAGATGACGGATTTCGCCAAATACGCTTTCAATAAATCCCACGCGGCGGCCTACGCCGTCGTCGGATACCGGACGGCGTACCTTAAGGCGCATTATCCGGTGGAGTTTATGGCGGCGCTTTTCACCTCCGTTATGGACGCGGCGAATAAAATAACCGAATATTCCGCCGCCTGCAAGCGCCTTGGGATAGAGCTGGCCCCTCCGGATATAAACGAAAGCGAGCCGTTTTTCTCCGTGAGCGGCGGAAAAATCCGCTACGGGCTGTCCGCCATTAAAAACCTCGGGACGAATTTCGTGCTTGCAATAAGGGCGGAGCGGGCCGAAAAGGGCGCGTTCCGGACGCTGACGGAGTTTATAAGCCGTATGCTTGAGCGCGCCGGAGAGACCAACAAGCGGCAGCTTGAAAGCCTTATTATGGCGGGGGCGTTCGATTGCCTGGGCAAGACCCGCGCCAGCCTTATGCTGATATACCCCGACTGCGCCAAAAGCGCGGAGGAGGGCATTAAAAAAAGCAGAACCGGCCAGCTGAGCCTGTTTGACATAGGCGATTCCTCCGCGGCTTACGACGACCCGGCGGTGTCCCTGCCGGAGTTTCCGAAAAAAATCCTGCTGGCCAAGGAAAAGGAGGTTTTAGGGGCGTATGTGAGCGGGCATCTTCTGGACGACTATATGCCTGTGATGAATCCTTATATAAACTGCTCCGCGCACGATTTTGTTTATTCCGACGGCGGCCACAACGTGGCGGACGGGCAGGGCGTGGTCATAGGCGGACAAATTGTCGCGCTGAAGGAATATACAACCAAAGCGGGCAAGCGAATGGGTTTTCTTTCCCTTGAGGATTTATACGGCGTGGTGGAGGTGGTGCTTTTCGCGCCGGTTTACGAAAGGGCCAGGGAGCGCCTGAGCGTGGGCGAAGTCGTTATGGTCAAGGGCAGCGCCTCCCTCAAGGAGGAGGAGGACGCGAAAATATTGTGCGACAGGATAGGCTTTTACGACGACATTGCGCGGCGCGTGGCTGAAAAACCATTGAAAACCATTGAAATGGCGGCGGATAAATAGTATAATTAAAGCGTGGTTTCTATATTATAAAAGGGGGATTCCCAATGTTAAATATTCCTGAAGTAAAACTCGGCGTCGTGGCGGTCAGCCGCGACTGTTTCCCAAGCACGCTCAGCTTGCGCCGGCGGCAGGCGGTCGTGGCGGAGGCGGAGAAGCGGCAGGTTTCGCTTTATGAAGCCAAGACAATTGTGGAAAATGAAAACGACGCGCTCAAGGCTCTTGACGAGGTAAAGGCGGCGGGCGTGAACGCGCTTGTGGTGTTTCTGGGCAACTTCGGGCCGGAAGGCCCGGAGACGCTGCTCGCGGCGAAATTCGGCGGCCCGGTGATGTTCGCGGCGGCGGCTGAGGAAACGAAAGACGACCTTATAAACGGGCGCGGCGACGCTTACTGCGGCATGCTCAACGCCTCCTACAACCTGGGGCTTAGGAACGTTCGCGCGTATATCCCGGAATACCCAGTGGGCACGGCTTCGCGCACGGCGGAGAATATCGCGGATTTTGAGGTTATCGCCCGCGTTATACTTGGCGTGAAAAACCTTAAAATCCTGGCGTTCGGGCCTCGCCCGTTTGACTTTCTCGCCTGCAATGCGCCGATTAAGCCGCTGTATGATTTGGGCGCGGAAATCCAAGAAAACTCGGAGCTTGACCTTTTCGCCGCCTACAACGCGCACGCGGGCGACCCTCGCATAGACGGCATCGTGGCGGATATGGAAAAGGAGCTTGGCGCGGGCAATAAACAGCCGGGCGTGCTCCGCCGGTTGGCGCAGTATGAGGCGACGCTCCTCGACTGGGCGGAGAAGAACAAAGGCGCCAGCCCGTTCGTGGCGTTCGCCAACAAATGCTGGCCCGCGTTTCAGACGCAGTTCGGCTTTGTGCCGTGTTATGTGAACGGGCGGCTGGCCGGCCGCGGGATACCCGTGGCGTGCGAGACGGATATTTACGGCGCGCTGACGGAATATATGATAATCCTGGCCACGCTTCAGCCGCCGGCCCTGCTTGACATAAACAACACCGTGCCGCGGGATTTATATGACGAGTTTAAGGAGAACGTGAAGGACTACAAGCCGTGCGATATGTTTATGGGTTTTCATTGCGGCAACGGCACGGCCTGCACGCTGAAAGACCCGGAAATGAAGTATCAGCTTATAATGAAGCGCGCGCTTGAGCCGGACGGAGAGCCGGACATCACCCGAGGGACGCTTGAGGGCGATATAAAGCCGTCGGAAATCACGCTTTTCCGCCTGCAGTCCGCCGCGGACACCGCTCTGAAGGCGTATCTGGCCGAGGGCGAGGTGCTTGATGTGCCGTCGCGGTCCTTTGGGACGATCGGAGTAATCGCCGTGGACGAAATGGCGCGTTTTTACCGCCACGTGCTCGTGGCCGGGCGCTATCCGCACCATGCGGGCGTGGCGTTTAAGAAAGTCGGCAAGGTGCTGTTTGAGGCGCTGAAACTTCTTGGCGTAACGGATATTGGGATAAACCTGCCGAAAGAAGTGCGGTATCCGGGAGAAAATCCCTGGAAGTAAGTAAGGCCCGCAAGAAGTAATTATAAAAAAACCGCGTCCTGAAGGCGCGGTTTTTTGCTTTACAGGGCTACTGCGCGCGACACTAATTGTTATAAGTAGACAGCGCGAAAAGGAGCTAATGACATGGATATTGACAAAATCACGATAGACTTCTCCGGGGTGAAAAATTTTTGTGATCTGCACCGAGTAATAAGCGAAAGCCTCGACTTTCCAGATTGGTACGGGAAAAACCTTGACGCTCTATGGGACTTACTCACCGGCTATATAGGCGGCGGTTGGGAAATAACATTAAAGGGCTGCGATAAAATCCCTAAACCGCTTCAAGAGTATATGGGGAAAGTGGTGAACATTTTTTTGAGGGCTGAAAAAATGTACGGGCAAATTAAGGTTTTTATGGAAGAACTATAGAACTCGGGGGTGATTTGTGTGAGAAAAACAGCGGCCTCTCTCATTTATCGGGCGGTACGTATAAGCATAAAGGGAAACGAGGGCGGATAAGCCCCGCTTCCCTCAGAACCGCGCGTTTAAGCGCGTTGTTAACGCTTAGTCGCGGCGCGCCGAAAGGCCTTTTTTGTTTTCCTACTTCGCTCCCGCCGCCAGATATGGCCGCTCCGCAAGGAACCTGAGCGAATCATATGAAATTTTATTTTTTTCAATATCGGCTTCGGCTTTCATAACGCCAAGCTCCGCCTGCTTCACTTGAAACTCAATTATATTGCCCGCCTTGAAGCTCAGGAGAGCGTTGTTATAGGTGTTCACGGCTTGGGCGCGGACCGCCTCGAGGGCCTTCCGAGCGCTCTCAAGCTGGCTTATATTGTCGCACAGGCCGCGTATCGTTTTTTCTAAATCGGCCCGCGCGTCGGAAAGCGCGCGCTCGGCGGAGTTCACGTCGTTTTCGAGCTGGATGTCGTGCTGCTCGACCTCGCTCAGGGCGAACATATCTTTTTGACCCGTCACCCAGTCGTAGCCAGTGCCGGACACGCTTTTCGCGTACCGCGCGGCCTCAAGCGCGAATTCCTTGGACTTGACCGTGGGCGCGTCGTCTATCGTGTCGTACATCTGGACGATGTATTTCTCCGGGTTCATTTTCGTTTCGTCCGGCTTATAAGCCACAGGGGATTTATCCGCCATATCGCGCCCAAGAGCGCGGTTTATGGCCGTCATAGAGCCGTCCGCGGACATTTTAAGGGCCGCCAGGTTCGCCTTGTCCGCCTGCAGAGACAGCTTCGCCGCCTCCAGCTCGCTTTGCGATTTTACGCCCAAACCCACCTGAAGCTCCAGGTTCTTGGCGTTTTGCTCCCCAAGCCCGACTGAGCGCTCAAGCAGGGCTATGTCAATCTTTTTGGTCTCTAAATCCGTCACGGCGGAGAGCAGCACGTATTCCGCGCTTTCTTTGAGCATACGCTCCGAGTACCGCGCCGCGTCCGCGTTCGCTTCGAGGGATTTCAGGTTCACGAGCAGATTTACAACCGTCGCGTAGGGCAGACCCATATTAGACATAAAAGTGTCTTGCCCGACCTTTATATTCTGGTTAATAAGGCGCGCGCTGTCGCTCAGGTTCTCAACGCTTGAATTGGCGGCGATTGCCTGTTTCATCGCGTCCGCGTATGAAATGGTCCCCGCGCCGTTCGCGTAATATGATTTAAGAAACATATATCCGTCCGCGGCTTTTTCGTCCGTTTTCGACGCGGGGGGGTTATCAGACGGTTTGTCCGGCAATACCGGCTTTTCGGACCGCGCCGGCGGTTTTATCGCGGCAGGCGGGCGGGCGCTCGCCGGGATAACCAAACCCGCCGCGCGAACACTCGTCGAAAGCGCGCCCGCGCAAACCGCCGCCGCGATTATTTTAACAATCTTCCGGTACTTTTTCACAAAAATTCCCCCTAAAATTTAATTATCATTTTGAGCTTCTTAAGCATTTCCTCGTTCGGCTCAATTATAATTTTCGTCGGCACACCGTTATATACGCAAAAAAACGCTAAAGTATTACCGCCGCCGCCGCTTGAAAAATTTTTTACAACCCGAGCGGACTGCCCGCCGTATGGCTGAAAATCGCGCAAAGCGGCGGAAAAAGCCCGTTTCCGCCGCGATTTGTTATAAATCACGTCTATGTCAAGCTCCCCGTCCGCGAGGATGTATTCATACTCGACATTTAGAAACAAATTATGGGAAACCACCGCCAGAGGCAATACCAGCAACGCGATGGAAAAGTTTATAAGAAAGCCGACCGCAAAAAATATCGCCAAGACTGCGAATTTCACAACCGCTATCAAGCGCGCGTCGGTTTTCCGTTTTATAAGCTGTTCGCAAAAACCCATAGCTTCCTCCGTTGCCCGGTGTTTTGAGCTTCCAAATAGAAGCTCAAAGCCACCTCCTTAATCTGCCCTGTTTTAATAATTATATCATAAAAACGCCGCCCTGCATATAATGTAACAATTATTTAATACGGGGTAATGTATGTATCCATTATTTGACGCCCATTGCGACGCTCCGACAGAAATTTTCCGCAAAAACGAGGACCTGCTTTCAAACTCCGGCCACGTTGATATTAAGCGCCTGCTGGCGTTTAAGAACCCGGCTCAGGTTTTTGCCGTGTGGCTCGACCCGAAGCTCCCGCGAGAGGGCGGCGCGTTCGAGTCCGCCGCGCGGATTATCAGCTTTTTCGGCGAGCAAATCGTCAAGTACAAGGATTTTATAAGCCGGGTAACCTCCCCGGAGGACCTTGCGGCCTGCGCCGGGACAGGCAAAATAGCCGCGCTCCTTGCCGTTGAAGGCGGAGAGCCTCTTGAGGGCAAACTGGAAAATTTATCTAAATTGCGTGAAATGGGCGTATGCTCCATAACGCTCACCTGGAACGACCAGAACGAGCTTGGGTGCGGCTGCCTCGGCGGGGAAGCCGGGCTTACCCCCTTCGGCTTCGAGGCTCTGCGGGAGGCGCGGCGGCTCGGAATGACCGTTGATATTTCCCACCTTTCCGAAGCGGGCTGCCGCGATGTTCTGGGCGCGTGCAAAGCTCCCGTCATAGCCAGCCATTCAAACGCCGCCGCCCTTTGCCGCAACAAGCGCAACCTGAGCGACGAAATAATCCGCGACATAGCCGAAAAAGGCGGCGTGGTCGGCGCGACGCTCTACCCTCCGTTTCTGGCGGAGGCGAAAGTAGCGTCAATCCCCGACGTTCTCCGCCATGTGAATTATATGGTAAACCTGGCGGGGGCGGAGCACGTGGGCTTAGGATGCGATTTTGACGGAATCGAGCAGACGCCGGCCGACCTGCGGGATTTAAGCGCGATGCCGCGCCTGCTTTACGCGCTTGAGCTGATGCTTGGGGCGGAGACGGCGGAAAAAGTGGCGAGCAAAAATTTTTTTCGCGTATTTATGGAGACGCTTAAAACAAGTCCCGGCGAAAAAAGCCCGGCCGCCGAATTTTCGACCGCGTCTTTGGAAATTTCCGCCGCGTCCGTCGGCTCCTCGGCTAAAAAGCGCAAAAAAATAATGCGTAACTGGTTTTAAGTTTTCCTGTCGTTAAAAAAACTATTCTCATTGTCAGGCTTCGACAATTCCCCCGCGCCGACATGGTTTATAATTGCTCATCGGGGGATTTTTATGGATAAACTGCTTTCCCGCGCGTTTTACCGCGCGTACCTGAATGTAAAAAACGCGGCTTCGGGCAGGGGCGCGGAGTGCCTCGCGTCCTCCGTGGTCGGCTTTTTTCTTGGGCGGGTTATGCTTCTGCGTTTCCTGAATCCGGTGGCGATGCCTTTTCTCGCGGCCTCCGCGGGGGAAAGCCCGCGCTTTTATTTTATCCTTGTTTTTTCCCTAATCGGGCTTTTCACGAAGCTTGAAGGCGTCTTTTTCCTGAAATATCTCGCCTGCGCCGCTTTTGTGACGGCGGGACATGTCATAATATCAAAAAGCGCTAAAAAGCGCGGAGGGGTTCGCCCGCCGGCTTATCTGGCTGTCTGCGGAGCCGCCGCCGCGCTGTCGTCGTTCGGGTTCTCGGCTCTGTACGGCCTGACGCCGTATTTCGCGGTAATGTCGCTGTTCGAGACGGGGCTTTCCGTTTCGGTCGCCTGCGTTATGAAAAAGACGGCGGGGGTAATCTCCGGCGGAGAAAGGAAAAACCTTTCGGCGGAGGAGCTTATAAGCCTTTCTATTTTGGCGGCGAGCGTCACGGCGGGGTCGGCGGATGTGTACATAGGCGGGTTTTCGCTGAAATACGCCTGCCTTTGCCTTATCATTATGACTGTTTGCTATATAAACGGGGCGGCGTCGGGCGCTTCGGCGGGGGTGTTGTCCGGCTTCATACTGCTTTTCACCGGCGGCGGAAACCTGGCCCTGCTCGCGGCGCTTTCCGTCAGCGGGCTGATTTCCGGGCTTTTCAGGAGGTTCGGGAAGGCGGGAATAATCCTTTCCTTCCTTGCCTGCGGGGCGCTCGTTTCGTTTTACCTTGACCGGCGGATGATAACAAAGGAGCTTTTCCTCTCCGCGGGAGTGGGCGCGTGCGTGTTCGCCTTTCTGCCGGCAGGGTTCAGCTTCGGCGCGGCCGGCGCTTCGGAGGACGGCGCGGAGGAATACGTGGGCAAACTGAAAAGCCTGACCGTGCGGAAACTCTCGGCGTATTCAGAGGCGTTTACGGCGCTTTCAAAGAGTTTGACTGAAAAGCCCGAAGTATCGGCGGAGCTTCAGAGACCGGAAATGGTGCGGCTTATAGACGCGGCGGCGGATGCAGCCTGCGCGTCGTGCGAGCTTCAAAAAAAATGCTGGGAGGAGCGTTTTGTGGAGACCTACGCCGCCGCCGAGTCTATGCTCGACGAATGCGAGCGGGAGTCGCGCATAAGCCGCGAAGCTATGCCTGAAAGTTTTAAAAATTTATGTACGCGAATAAATATTTTTGCGGACGCGCTGGCCCGCGCTTACATTTCACGGAAAACGAATCTGCTGTGGACTTCGCGCCTTTTTGAGATTCGCGGGCTCGCGGCGGCTCAGCTTTCAGGCGTTGCGGAGATTATGGGGCGCCTCCCGCAGGAGCTTTATTTTGACACGGCGTTCGACGCGGAGCTTGAGCGCGCGCTTCTCGCGGAGCTTGAGCGCGGGGGCGCGCCTATGCGGAGCATCGTCGTAACGCGCGGAAAAGGCGGGCATATAGAGGCGAACGTCGAGCTTTCACCCTGCGGCGGCGAAAGGGTTTGCGAAAGCGTCGTCTTGCCCGCGCTCAATAGCCTCATTGGGCGGAAAATGCGCAAAACGAAAGATTTCTGCGATTGCTCCGGCGGGGTGTGCAGCCTGTGCTTCGCTCCGGAATACCGCCTGCGCGTGTCCGCGGGGGCGGCCCGCGCCGTCAAGCACGGCAGCCCGGAATCCGGCGATTCTCATTCATTTATGGAACTCTCCTGCGGAAAATACCTGCTGGCCCTGTCCGACGGTATGGGTTCCGGCGAGGCCGCCTTGTCGGAGAGCGCTTCCGTGGTCGGGCTTCTGGAGGAATTTATGGACTGCGGTATGAGCGGCGAGCTGTCGGCGCGGCTAATAAACTCCGCGCTCGTGCTCAAAAACGCGGACGAGTCCTTTTCAACGCTTGATATATGCCTTATTGACCTGCAGAGCGGTTTCGCCGAATTTATAAAAATCGGCGCGGCGTCGGCGTTTATCCTGCGCGGAGGGGAGGTCATACCCGTGCGGTCAAGCTCTCTGCCGATGGGGATGTTATCCCGCGTTGACCTTGAAACGCGCACAAAAAAACTCCGCGACGGGGACGTGGTGGTGATGATGACGGACGGGGCGGCGGAGGCCTTCGGCGGGGAAGAGGCGGAGTTTCTGCGCTCCGTCAAGCGCGCGCGGCCCAAGGACTTCGCGGAAAGCGTGGCCGCCGAGGCGGTGCGCCGCTCCGGAGGAAAACCCGCCGACGATATGACGATAATCGCGGCGCGGATTTGGGAAAAAGTATAAAATCCGCAGGCTTGGCAAAACTTCCCTTATAGGAACCCGACGAACAAGGGCGGCGCGCCGTTTTCGCCTTGAGGCGGCGAAAATTCCGAAAACAAGAAATTACAGGAGGTTTCCGATGTCCGACAGGATTATACTTATAAAAGGCGACTGTTCAAACTGGTACGAACAGGCGATTTTCATACTCCGCAAACAGCAGCCTGGCCGCGCCCCCAAGGATTTCGTCGCGGAGGCGGAGAACATAATCGCCAACTATATGGAGCGGTGCGAAGGTAAACGCGGCAACTTGGTGAAACGGTATAAAAACAACCCGGACGCCCCTTTCGTCCGCGCGCCCGAAAAAAAGGCGGGAAGCGGCGGCATAGACGCTTTTTTATACGGCGGGCTGATTATATGCGCGCTTGTCCTCGCTTATATCGTAATTTCAAGGGCGTGACAGGTCCGCGCGCTCTCTTAGCGCCTTTGCGACCGCTGTAAAATCGTTCAGCGTCAGCGCCTCTCCGCGCGCGTTTTCGTCAAACCCGGCGGATTTAAGCGCCTTCGCGGCCTCCGCTTTGCTTGGGGAGATTCCCTCCGAGACGACGCAGTTCACTAAGGTTTTTCGCCGCTTGGCGAACGCCGCCTTAACCACTCGAAACATAAACTCCTTTTCCGGCGGCGGCAGCGGCAGGTTTTTTTTCGGCGTAATACGGAGTACCGCCGAATCCACGTTCGGCCGCGGATAAAAGCAGTTCCGGGGTACGTTCGCGGCTATTTCGGCAAAAGCGTAATACCCGGCGATTACCGACAGCGCGCCGTAATCCTTGCTTCCCGGAATAGCGCAGAACCGCGCCGCCACCTCCTTTTGCAGCATTACGACAAGGTTTTGCAGGCCGTATTCCCCGCGAAGCAGCGTCATAACAATATCCGCCGCTATGTAATACGGCAGGTTAGCCGTCACCTTGGCCGGACGCGAAAAAAGAGCCGGGAGGTCGGTTTTAAGGATGTCTTCGTTAATTACGCGGACGTTGCCGTATGGGGCGAGCCGCCCGCGCAGAACCGGCAGCATATCCGGGTCTATCTCGACCGCCGCCACCTCTCCCGCGCTCTGGGCCAGCCGTTCGGTCAGATGTCCTATGCCCGGCCCTATTTCGACGACATAGTCGTCTTTGCAAACATTTGCCGCCGCCATAATTTTATCAAGCACGAACGCGTCAATTAAAAAATTCTGCCCATACCGCTTTTTTACGCGGAGCTTCGCTTTCTTTATAATTTCAGTCGTCTGATTGTGTAGAGAGATATACGGACACCTCGTTTCTTTGAATTTAATTCCTTACCACTTCAAAGGAAGTATCGTCCGTCAGCTTTACATAGACGCCGCTGTAGGGCTTTCCGTCCGCTTGGACGAACACCTGCTCGACCCCAAGAATATGCCCGATTGTCTGCGCCGCGCCAAAAAGCATACCGCGCTCCTCATTCTCGGACTCAAACTGCCGCCCGTAAATCGACTTGTCAAAATTTACCATAGCCGCCGAAGTATTCGTGGCGAATTTAATGTCAATCACCTTGCCGGAGGTCATTATAGGCGAAAATTCGGCGCTTTCGGGCGCTGACGAAAGTAGGGCGTTTATTTTCGCCAACAGGTCGTAATTTGTGTTCAGGGAGATTTTTTTCTCCTCAAGCCCAGCCTCGCTTTCGCCTTTTATAGGATAGTACACGTCCGCCGGAATATTCAGCGTGTAATTCTCGGTGATTTTTTTAAGCGTTGAGGAAATGGGCGGCTGCCCGTTGACGGAATATTCCATTTTGACGTGCCCTATGTCTTTGACGTACCAGTCCTTCTGGTCATAACGAGCGCCGGTCGGGCCGACGGAGGAGGTGCTGATTTCAAGCGCTTTCAGCTTCCCCATTGGCGTGTCCACCTCCACGTCCACTCCGGTTACCTCCGAAGTGTCCGTGCCGGAGACGGTCCATTTCTCCCCAAGGGAAAGAGGCTCTCTCAGCACGAGCATTTCCTTTTTAGGGTCGGGCGGCAGGACGGTCATATCCTCAAAGTGATATTTTGCCGTATCGCCGTTTATCAGGCGAAGCTCCCCGCCCTTAAGGCTCAGTACCTGCGTCTGCCGGTTATAGTCAAGAGCCGGCTCAAGCCGCTGCTGAACAATTGTCTCTCCTTCGTTTTCTCGGATAAAGGTGTTGAAAACATTGTAGGAGGCCAGCTCGTGGCCCTTGCCCTCATACTCATAGCAGGTGTTCGCCTTGAACGGCCAGTACTCCGCTATTTCGGAGCCGGGCGGCGGCGGCGCGTCTTTTTTGGATTTAAGCGTAACGATAACCCCCGTCGCTATAAGCGCGATAACTATGACGACTGTAAGTATTGTTTTTTTCATTCGCACGCCTCCTCCGCTACGCTCAGTTTTACCGCGTCCGCCCAGACGCGCTCAAGGTCGTAAAACGCCCTGTCCGCCTGGGTGAAAATATGGATTATGAGCGCGCCGAAATCCAGCAGATACCACGGCGATTCCGGCGAACCTTCGGTATGTTTCAGGAAAACGCCGGCTTTACCAAGCTCCGAAACGGCGGACTGCATAAGCGCGCGCGCCTGCGGGGGGCTGCCCGCCGAAACTATGACAAAATAATCCGCGATTGTTGACACGCCGCTTATATCAAGCGCCGCGACGTTTTTTCCGCGCTTTGCGAAAAGAGCGCGGCAGGCGGTTTTAACAATGTTTTCCAAAAATTCAGCCTCCCGTTTTTGAGGATAAATCGCTCAGAGCGTCCCTGCTGAGCCGGTGGATTTCCCGCCCGCGCTCGTCGTTTACGGCGATGGTTGCCCTAAGGCCCGCCAGCACGGCTTCGTCCAAGTCCGTAAAAGCCCAGGCGCGGATTTCGTCAAGGCCCGGATACGGCTCCCGGTAGCTGTCTATGCAGTCCGCGACGTACACGATTTTATCAAGCAGGGTCATACCGCTCCTTCCCGTCGTGTGGTAGGAAACCGCGTCGAGGATTTCCGCGTCGTCCACGCCTAACTCGGTTCGGGCTATGGCCGCCCCGATAAACGAGTGGGCCAGGTCAATCTGTTTCCTGAGCGCGTCGTCAAGCGCTATCCCGTATTTTTCGCAGGCGGCGAATTTCTCCTCGTGGGGCATATCTTTGGCGCAGTCGTGCAGCAGCGCCGCAAGCTCGGCTTTGGCGCAGTCCGCGCCGTAGCGCCGGGCCAGCTTAACCGCGGAGTCCGCCACGCCCAGCGTGTGGATAAACCGGCGCTCGGTCATTTTCCCGCGGACGGCGTTTTTAAGCGCGTCCAGGCTGAGTTTGCGCGCGGGGTAAAGGTTCCGCTCCGCAATGTAGGAGAGAACCTCCTCCGGCAGCATATACCTGACCGAAAGGCCGTCCTGTAGGCGCGCCCTTATTTCGGTGGAGGACACGCCTATAAGCGGCATAGCCGCCGCCGCCGCCCGCCCCTCAAGCTCCGGGGGCACGCGGCAGGCGGAGCCGTCTCTCGAAACAGCTATGAAAAAGCACAGGCCGAGCAGTTTGCGGTAATCCTTCCATTGCGGTATGAGCGGCAGGGTGTCCGCGCCGACGATGAAAAACAGCCGCGCGTCCGCGTCCAAAAATTTACGGATTTTTTCCGCCGTGTCCGCGCTGTAGGAGGTTTCCGCGCGCTCGGCCTCGATTTGCGATACTTTGAAGCGTTTGTCGCCCTTTACGGCAAGGTAGGTCATATTCAGGCGGTCCTTCGCGCCGGCGCCCGGACCGGCCGGTTTATGCGGCGCGCGCCCTGTCGGAATGAAAATAACGCGGTCTAGGCCGAAGGCCTCCGCGGCCGACTCTGCGGCGAGCAGATGACCCATATGCACAGGGTCGAAGGACCCGCCCATAACGCCTATTTTCTTATGACCCGCCAGGTTTTTGAGGTTGTAGTCCTTGTACATAGCGTACCTCTATCGTTTTTAGATGATTATACATTATTTTCCGATAATTTTCAACACTATTTTAATCGAGCCGGCGAAAACCCTAACACCGTCGGCGCGGCCTGCTCCAGTTTTTCAGCGCGGCCCGGCTCCTCCCCGGTGGTTTCCTCGTTCAGCTTACCCGCCAAATCCGCCGTAACGGAGACGCTTGTTATGTCCTTATCCGCCGAAAGGACGGCCTTTTTCACCTGTTCCTTGAAGGTTTTAAGATTTTCGTCCGTCAGCTCCGCCTCAGGCTCTATCACGACGGAGACGTGTTTTCCGCTTATAATGGCGGACGCGCCCTTTATTCCGGGGATTTTGCCCGCCTCCGCGCAGAGCCGCTCCGCCCGCTCGGACTCGTTATCGCCGTCCGCGTCCCGCTCCGCGCCGTAAGGCACGGCCTTGTTGGGGTAAGCCGTCTTGCGCCCGTCAAAAAACTTAAACCTTGCGGCGCTGTCGGAAAGCCTCCCTTTTTGCGCGTAGTCAGAGCCGCAGGCGCACAGCGCCAGTATCCCCCAAACCGCGAAGATGCCCGAAATTTCAATAACAACCCGTTTTGCGGTCATTCGTTCTCCTGCCTTTCAAAAGTTGAGTTTACAATAATAAATATTATTGTAAATCGGCCGCCGCCGCAAGCAGGTATTTTAAGGGATTCCGCGGACTCGGGGCTTTTTCGGAGCGGACCGCCGCAAAAGCCGCTTTCTTACTGGCCGGAGATTCTTCGGTCAAGGCTCCTGTACGAAATGGCCTCCGCGACGTGCCTCACGGAGATATTTTCGGCTTCGTCCAAATCCGCGACGGTCCGCGCCACTTTCAGAATTTTATGGTACGCCCGCGCGGACAGACCGAGGCTGTCGAACGCCATTCTCAGCATGTCGCGGCCGGCCGCGTCAAGACGGCAGTATTTTTCGACGCCCTCCGCGCCGAGCCGGCTGTTCAGGGCGGCGCCGCGCCCTTTGTAACGCTCCTTCTGAACCGCCCGCGCGCGTATGACCCGCTCCCTCATCGAAACAGGCTTCGCGCGTTCCTTTTCCTGAGCCTCCGCGAGTTCATTATATTTTACGGGGGACACGTCTATCTGTATGTCAATCCTGTCGAGCAGGGGTCCGGAAATTTTTCGTTGGTACCTGGCGACTTCAGCCGGGGTGCACCGGCATTTGTCAAGATTTCCCAAATACCCGCAAGGGCACGGGTTCATCGCGGCCAGCAGCATAAAATCGGCGGGATAGACGAGCTTCGCCTTCGTGCGCGTCACGGTGATAAAGCCGTCCTCCAGGGGCTGGCGCAGGGCCTCCAGCACGTCGCGGTGAAACTCGGGCAGTTCGTCAAGAAAAAGCACGCCGTTATGCGCCAGGCTTATTTCACCCGGGCGCGGATATCCGCCGCCGCCGGTCACGGCTGAATACGGCGAGGTGTGGTGCGGCGCGCGGAACGGACTCTTCCGCATAAGCGAGCCGGCGCCGTCAAGAAGGCCCGCCACGCTGTAAATTTTTGTGACCTCCATGCTTTCCTCAAAGCCGAGCGGCGGCAGAATGCCGGGCATTCTTTTGGCCATCATAGTTTTGCCGGAGCCGGGCGGGCCGGACATTATGAGGTTATGCGCGCCCGCCGCCGCCACGAGGAAGGCGCGTTTGAGGCTGTCCTGCCCGCGCACCCCGGCAAACTCCTCCTCGTCTTGGGCGCCGCGTTGTTTTTCCGTGTTTTCACGCCTTATTTTCTCTAAGTTTCCAGTTTTGAGCAGGTTGACAAGGACGCTTAAATCCGGCGCGGCGTAGACGGCGGCGCCCGCCACGAGCGCGGCTTCCTCTCCGTTTTTCATCGGGACGATAAAAGAATCCACACCGGCCTGAAACGCCCCGTGGATTATGGGAAGAACGCCCGAGACCGGCTTTATTTCCCCGTCGAGCGAAAGCTCGCCCAGGAAGAGCGCGTCGCGAAGCGCCTCCGCTTTAATGACCCCGCACCCGGCCAGAACGCCGAGCGCAATCGGCAAATCAAAAGCGGAGCCTTCTTTTTTTGTGGCGGCGGGGGCCAGGTTGACGGTGATCCGTTTTACGGGGAAATCAAAGCCCGCGTTTTTGACTGCGGCGCGGACTCGCTCCCGGGCTTCCTTAACCGCCGAATCCGGCAGGCCCACCACGTCAAAAGACGGCAGGCCCGGGCTTAAATCCGTCTCGACCGTCACTAAATATCCGGAAATACCCGCGACCGCGCCGCTTATAATCTTTGTGACCACAAAAACACCTACGTTCTGATTTTCACCTTGAAATCCCGCTCGGCTTCCCGCCGGCTGTCCTTTGAGGCCATATCGCCGCGCTTGTCGTACAGCTTCTTGCCCTTGGCTATGGCCAAGTCCATTTTTACAAGGCTCCCGCTGAAGTAGATTTTTACGGGGATGAGAGTGGCCCCCTCCCGCGCGGCGGCGCCGAGCAGCCGCCGGATTTCATATTTGTGCAGAAGGAGCTTTCTGTCGCGCAGCGGGTCGCGGTTGAATATATTGCCCTGCTCGTAAGGGCTTATGTGCATATTGAAAATGTACGCCTCGCTGCCGCGTATTTTCACGTAAGCGTCCTTGAGGTTGCACCGGCCTTGACGAAGGGATTTTACCTCCGTCCCCGAAAGCTCTATCCCCGCCTGAAAAGTTTCTTCTATAAAATAATTAAAGTGCGCGGACTTGTTCTGGGCTATAAGTTTGAACAATTTTTTGTCTGACACGTCGTCACCCTCCTTTGGTATAGTCGTTTCAGGGCGCGTTCACACCTCCGGGCGCGCGGCGGCTTTGTTGTGAACTCGCCCTAATTATACCACAAAAAGATTTACAAAAAAAAGGCGTTTGACCGCCTTTTCAATAAAAAATTACCGAAGCGTGTTTTTTAGAGCCTGTTTACGTCTCGCTTTTGATGGATTTCAGAAGTTCCGCTTCGCGGAACCGGCGCTGGGAGCGCGGTTGAAGCCCCGCGCTCCCAAAACGCGCCGCCCGATGTCTTTCGGGTTCGATTCGAGCGGATTTTTCGCCGAAAAGACGTTAAAATGGAGATGTTAAACAGGCTCTTAACCCAGCACAGAAAAGCCAAGCTCTTTTATGTCTTTGCAGAACGTCGTCACGGTGTCGAGGGACATTTCGTTAATATTCCGCCCGAAGCCGGGGAGCTTTTTCAGGATGTCGTTGGGCACGGTTATTATGTGGCAGCCGCATTCCTGAGCCTGGATAATATTATAGACCTCCCGAGTGCTGGCCCAGAGGCACTCAAGGCCCGCGACGGAGGAGCAGATTTCCGACGCCTCGCGCATTATCGGCAGTGGGTCTATGCCTATATCCGCTATGCGCCCGGCGAACACGGAAGCGTAAGCGCCCGCGCCGGGCTTGACGGCGGAGGCGACGTCCCTGACCTGGTCAAGGGTGAAGATAGCGGTCACGTTGAGGCGCAGGCCTTCGTGAGAGAGCTTCTTTATAAGCGGTATGGAGCTTTCTCCCTTGGAATTGATTATAGGGATTTTGATGTATACGTTGTCCGCCCAGCTGCCGATTTCGCGGGCTTCCTTTTCCATCGTGTCAAAATCGTCCGAAAAAACCTCAAAGGAAACCGGCACGCTCTTAATCTCCGCCAGGGCTTCTTTGGCGAATTTTTTATAGTCCGTAACGCCGCCCTTTTTCATAAGCGACGGGTTAGTGGTAAGCCCCGCCAGCCAAGGCTCCCCGGCTATCGCCTTCATACCCGCCAAGTCCGCGCCGTCCGCGAAAATCTTAATTTTGACGTCAGATAAAGTCATAAAACCATCTCCCTAAATAAATTTAGATTGCAAGATTAGTATACATTTGATAAAATTACAATGCAAGGGGTTTCGCAAAAAAATTTGAGCGGTGCGGTGATAAAAATGGTTGCGGATAAAAACGCGGAATGTTTTGAAATAATTAAAAAGGCGGACACTATAGCCCTGGCGGGGCATATCGACCCCGACGGGGACGCGGTGAGCGCCTGCTGCGCGGCGGCGCTTTTCATTAAGGGGCTGGGCAAGACGCCGCTCCTTTTGTTTGACGCTATCCCCCAAAGATACGAGATTATTCCGGGGCGGGAGCTGCTTTTCACGGGGGGCTTGAGCGGCGTTTCGCCGGATTTATTCATAGCCTTTGACTGCGGGGACAAAAACAGGATCGGCTTCGGCGCGGAGCTTTTCGACAGGGCCGCGCTCACGATGAACATAGACCATCACGTCAGCAACCCGGGCTTCGCGGATTTTAACCATATCGAGTCCGGGGCCTCTTCGACCTGCGAGGTGCTTTTCGGCGTTATAGACCTGGCGGGCGGCTTGACTAAGGAAATCGCCTCCGCGATTTACGCCGGGATAGTCTTTGACACCTCGGCTTTTCGCAACGACGCTACGGGCGTCAACACCCACGTTATAACAAGCCGCCTCCTGGAGTTCGGCATACCGTACACGCAAATTTATGACGAAATCGTCAAAACCCATTCCCGCGAGGAGATGTTCGGCCTGAAGCTGGCCATAGAAAACTCGGTCGTTCTGCCCGCGCCCGGGCGAGGCGGGGAAGCGTCGCTGATCTACAGCGTAATCACCACGGGGGATATGGAAAGGGCCGGAATTACGAGAAAGGATTTTGAAGGGGCCGTCAACTACCTGCTTTCCCTGCGCGGCGCGGTTTTGGCGATTTTTATATATCAAGCGGGGCCGGACGATTTCAAGATAAGCTTCCGCTCGAAAGACGCTAACGTTTCCCTCGCGGCGAAAAGCCTGGGCGGCGGCGGGCACGAGCGCGCGGCGGCCTGCCGCGTGTCGGGGGATAAGGACGCGGCGAGGGATATGGCGCTCCGGGCGGCGTTTGAAGCGTTGGGTGAGTAATGCGAGATTTATGCGGGATAATAAATATTTATAAAGAAACGGGCTATACTTCTCACGACGCGGTGGCCGTCGTCAGGAAAATCCTGGGGGTCAAGCGCGTGGGCCACACCGGGACGCTTGACCCGGCGGCCGAGGGCGTTCTGCCGGTGTGCGTCGGCCGGGCGACGAAACTCGCCGATTATATACAGGCGCAGACGAAGGTTTACCGCGCGGGAATCCGCTTCGGCCTTGTGACCGACACGGACGACATAACGGGAAACGTGACCCGCCGGGAGGACGCGAACATACCGGAGGCGGAGCTGAACAGGGTTCTGGAGGCCTTTATAGGGGAAACGGACCAGGTTCCGCCGATGTATTCCGCCATAAAAATGGGCGGGCGCAAGCTCTATAGCCTGGCGCGGGAGGGGAAGGAAATCGAGAGGCCCGCGCGGCGCGTAATTATTCATAAAATTGAGCTTCTTACATCCGGCGGGCAGGCCGCTGAAATAGCCGTGACCTGCGGCAAAGGGACTTATATCCGCGCGCTTATCCGCGACATAGGCGAAAGATTAGGCTGCGGCGCGTGTATGGAGAGCCTGCTCAGGCTGAAAAACGGGGATTTTGCCATAGAAGACTCCGTGACGCTTGGGAAGCTGGGGGAAGCGGCCCGCGCCGGTGATTTTTCCGCCGTCGCTCCGGTGGATAAGATTCTGCGCTTCCCGGCGGTTTACGCAAAAAAAGAAGCTGGGAAAATCCTTGAAAACGGAGGACGTCTGCCGCTTTCGCTGACGGAGGGCGCCCGTCCGCCGGCGGGCGGGAAATGCTTCGTTTACGGCGGAGAGGGGGAGCTTGCCGGGCTTTACGAGGCGGACGGGGCGGAATTAAAAGTACGCGTGAAAATCGGCGCGGATTTCACGCGCACCCCTTGACAGGGCGCGTTTTTTTGGAGTATAATGAAAAAATGGAGCATATTACGGTCAGGGATATAAAAGTAAATAGAGAGACGGTTATAGCGCTCGGTAAATTCGAGGCGCTGCATATAGGGCATACCTACCTTATCGACGCTATGATGAGCTACAGGTCGCGCGGGCTTTCGGCGCTTGTTTTTTCGTTTAATCCAAGCCCGTCCGAGTTTTTTTCGGGCGGGGATTATAAATATTTATTCACAAGCAGTGAGCGCGCCCGCCTTATAAAAGATACGGGCGCGGATTATTTTGTGGAATATCCTTTCGACGAGGCCTTTTCGCGGACAAGCCCGGAGCGGTTCATAGAGTTTATGCGCGGCCGGCTGAACTGCCGGAGGATTGTCGTGGGGGAGTCTTTCCGCTTCGGCTATCAGAAAAGCGGGGGCAAGGCTGTCCTTCAGGCGGCGGCGGGGCGCTTCGGCTTCGGCACGACGATTGTGCCGCGCGTCGTGGATTACGGCGGCGAAACGGTCAGCTCGTCGCGGGTGCGCGGGGCGGTGCTCGCGGGGGATATGCCCACGGCCCGGCGGCTTTTGGGGCGCGCTTTTTTCATAGACGGGGCGGTGCAAACCGGCAAGGGCCTGGCGCGGACAATCGGCTTCCCTACGGTGAATCTGAAGGTGCCGAAAGAGAAACTGACTCCGCCGGACGGCGTTTACGCCGCGACGGTGGAGGTCGGGCGGGAACGCTTTCCGGGAATAGCCAACGTCGGCACAAACCCCACTTTTGACGAGCGCGAAAGAAAGTGCGAGACGCATATTCTGAACTTTTCGGGCGATTTATACGGCAGGGAAATAACCGTGCGCCTCGAAAGGTTCATAAGGAGCGAACGGAGGTTCTCCGGCGTGGAGGAGCTGAAAGAGCGCATCACGGAGGATATAACGGAGGCGTATGGGGAAAAATGGCGTAAATCTTAAATTTTTCTTAATTCTCGCGGAATATATTGACAGCGGCAAAACTTTGTACTATCATAAAAATGACATTTTGTTACTTGAAATAAGAGCGAAGAAGCTCCCTTTGCGCCAAAGGAGGTGCCGCTATGAGAATGGAATACGTGGTCTTGGAATGTTACTGTGATTTGAACGAAGGCCAGTTGGGCAGGTGCCCGAGGGGCGGCGGGAATATATGCAAGGAATGCTTTGGCGATTATATTGAGGACCACTGCCGGTTTTTAAGCGTTTTGAAAGCCCCCTACGAGATTCGGAGCCTTTGCGGTATAGTCTCTCAAAAGAAAATGATTAAGGCTTGGAAAGAATATATGGAGGTAAAGGGAAGGCCTGAGGAACCGGACGGCGAAGAAGACGAAAAACCCTTGAAAAAGAATAAAAATAAAATGTAAAAAAACAAAAGCGGTACCGCTTTTAGTAAAGGCGCAACGCGCCTTTACTAAAAGCAAACTTTAATTAACATAAGCGAAAAGGAGAATAACCCCGTGACCGACGACGAAAAAGCGCTTAAAAGCGAAATAGACCACTTGGAATCAAAAATTTGCGACAAGATAGCGTTTTTCCTTGAAAAACTAATGAAATACACGCCTAAGGGAGACAGGGGCGCGGTCAGCGGGACTCTAAAAACGCTTGCCTCAGCCGTGGCGGCGATGGATAAAATAAAATACGACGAGGATACGGAGGCCGGGGCCGACGAGCTTGAATGGGTTTCGGACGAATTTGAGAATCAAGAGGAGCGGCGGGAGGAGGAAGAATTTAAAAACAGCAGAGCGGGCAGGGGCAGAACGAAACTTAAGTTTGACTGAATTATTTAACGACAGCAATCGGGAAAGCCCGCCTCAAGCCGCGGGGCTTCCCCGCGCTCGAAAACTCTCAAGCGACATAGCCGTGACCGCCGCCTCCGCTAATAATAACACGAGCGAAGCCGAAAAGGTCGCGTAAAATTTTCCGTTAAAATTTTTTCTTGCGTGGGGAGCTTTGCCGTGGTATAATGTTCTCTGGTATAATTAAGATGCCTCTCGTATTTGTAGCTCAGAGGATAGAGCGACCGCCTCCTAAGCGGTAGGTCGGGGGTTCGACTCCCCCCAAGTACAATTTTTTATTACGGCCGCTTTAGGTTAAACGGCTTACTGAAAGGGCTGATTATTATGACAGTAAAAACAGTTTTGAAGGTTGACGGTATGTCGTGCGAACATTGCGTGAAGGCGGTGGAGGGCGCGGTTATGGCGCTCTCGGCGGAGAGCGTGTCGGTTGACTTGGCGGAGGGCACCGTGGCCGTTGAGCACGACCCGGAGCGCGTGCCTGTCGAAAGCATTAAAGAAGCGATTGACGACCAGGGATACGAAGTAATTTCATAAATAAATCGGAATAAAAAAGGGCGGGGAACCGTCCTTTTTTAGTTTAGTCGGATAGACAGGATTTGAACCTGCGGCCTCTTGGTCCCGAACCAAGCGCTCTACCAAGCTGAGCCACTACCCGTTTACAATTCGATATTATATCACAGGCCGCCGGGCATTGCAAGGGGAATTTGCAAAAAAAATAAAATTGTGTTAAAATTAAAAAAAACTTAAAGGAGCGATAATAATGGCGGAACAGAATTACGAAAGTTACGAGCAGTATCTGAAAAGCTCGTATGCTCTGTCAGAAAAAGCTAAGGACACCACGGAATTTTTCAATATGGCGCAAAATCTTTTTATAATGCGCGACAAAGCCATAGAGTCCGCGCAGGAAATCTCAAAGTCGGGCTGGCGCACGGACACCCAGACAATGGCGGATTTTTACGGCTTGCTTGAGGAACGCGGCGCGAACCCCGACATAATCGTGATTATGATAAATATGAAAAAGTTCGCGGATTGGAAAGAGGCCGCGGACGTCCAGATTTGCCGTATTCTGGCTCAGCATTTCGTAAGCGGCGAGACGCTCAGCAAGGAGCAGGCGGCGGCGGTTAAAAAGCTGATTGACGAATCCCGCGCGCCGAAAGAGATTAAAGGGTCGCTCGCGAGGTATATCAAGGATTATCTTGGGTAAAAGCGCATAAGGAGGAAAATCAGTGGATTTCAAAAACGAGGCGGCCAGCCGCCTGCACGCCCTGCTTTCAAAAGACGGCGCGGAGCTTTCGGAGATTCTTTCGGCAATCGAGACCCCGCCGGACCCGGCAATGGGGGATTACGCTTACCCCTGCTTCAAGCTGGCCAAGATTATGCGCAAAAGCCCCGCCGCCATAGCGGAGGAAATTTCCAGAAAAATCCCGCCGGACGCGGTTATCAGCAAAGTCGCCGCGGCGGGCGCATATGTCAACTTTTTCGTTGACAAGACGCTTTTCGCCCGCGCCGTCCTTTCGAGGGTCGCGGAGGAGGGCGCGGATTACGGGAAAAGCGCCGTAAACGCTGGGCAGACCATAGTAATGGATTATTCGTCGCCGAATATCGCCAAGCCTTTTCACGTGGGGCATATCCCGACGACGGTCGTCGGCGCGGCGCTTTATAAGATTTTCAGATTCACGGGCGCGGACGTAATCGGCATAAACCACTTGGGCGATTGGGGGACGCAGTTCGGCAAGCTCATTGTCGCGTACAAAAGATACGGGAGCAGGGCTGAAGTGGACGAAGGCGGGGTGACGGAGCTTATGCGCCTTTACGTCAAATTTCACGAGGAAGCGGAGAAAGAGCCGGCTATGGACGAAGAGGCCCGCGCCTGGCTTGTGAAAATGCAGAACGGGGACGAGGAGGCCCTCTCGCTCTGGCGGTGGTTTAACGACATAAGCCTGGCCGAATATAAGGAGAAAACATATAAGCGGCTCGGCATAGACTTTGATTATTACACCGGGGAAAGTTTTTATAACGACAAGATGGCCGATGTGGCGGACGAACTGTCGGAAAAGGGCTTGCTTAAAGAAAGCGGCGGCGCGCGGATTGTTGATTTAGAGGAATTTAATATGCCGCCGTGCCTGATTCTGCGGAGCGACGGCGGCACGCTTTACCCCACGAGAGACATAGCGGCGGCGTTTTACCGCAAAAAGACCTATAATTTCGACAAATGCCTCTACCTGACCTGTATGGACCAGAGCCTTCATTTCGCGCAGTGGTTTAAGGTCGTCGGGCTTATGGGCTATGACTGGGCGAAAGACCTTGAGCACGTGCCTTTAGGGATGATTGCTTTTGAGGAGGGGAAGCTCTCCACGCGCAAGGGGCGCGTAATCCTGCTTAACGACCTGCTCGACGACGCGGTGAGGAAGACGCTCGGCATTATCAACGAAAAAAACCCCGGCCTTATTAATAAGGAAGAAACCGCCGAAGCTGTCGGAGTGGGAGCGGTGGTGTTCGCCAACCTGTATAACGGCAGGGCGCGGGACGTCTGCTTCTCTTGGGAGCGGGCGCTCAGCTTTGAGGGAGAGTCCGGGCCGTATGTGCAGTATACCCACGCGCGCGCGCGCAGCATTTTGCGCAAAAGCGGGGCGGCGGCGGGGGATATTGACTACAGCCGCCTTTCGGACGCGGAGAGCATTGAGGTAATATCCTGCCTGGCGGAGTTTCCGGAGCGGATAGAGGCCGCCGCGCGGGAGCGGGAGCCGTTCCTGGTAAGCCGGCATTTAGTAAATTTATGTCAGTCTTTTAACAAATTTTACAATAAACACATAGTCCTGACAGAGGAGGCGGAGATTAGAAAAGCGCGGACAGCCCTTGTCGGCGCGGTGAGCGTCGTGCTTAAAACGGGCCTGACCCTGCTTGGGATAAAAGCTCCGGAGGAGATGTGAAAATACGCGCGTTTCGCGCAAAAGTCTGATTTTTTTACAAAAAATATTAAAAACCCCTTGACAAAATATTACTAATATATTAAAATTGTGACAAAAGAAAACTTTTTGTTAAGGGAGAGGTTTCGATGTCACTTAAGTTTTTTGTAAAATTGACGGGAAAATTTATAATAGCGGCGGGCGCGGTTCTGACCGTGTGGGCCGCGGCGCCTAAAACAATTTTGGCGGACGACCTTGTTATCACCGGGGATAACGTGCATTTTCGGGCAGGCCCGTCCACAAGCGCGGGCATAATCTCCACCCTGCGAGTAGGCACGCAGGTTTCGTCCTCCGAGGATAACGACGGTTGGTCTCTTGTGAGCTACAACGGCCAGAACGGGTATATAATAGACGATTACCTCCGCCCGGCGGGCCAAGGCCCGGTCGTCAGCGCGTCCGGAGTGGAGCTTACCCCTTGGAGCGAGGCGAAGGGAGTTTTCACCGTAGGGAAGGACGCGCTTATCGTGGACGTGCGCACAGGCGCGCAGTATTACGTGCGGAGCTTCAGCAACGGCAATCACGCCGACGTTGAGCCGGTGACGGAGCAGGACACTCAGATTATGCTTTCGACCTACGGCGGCCGCTGGGAATGGGACCCGCGCCCGGTTTGGGTCACGATAAACGGGCGCACGATGGCGGCGTCGATTAACGGCATGCCGCACGGCGGTGGCGTGAACCACCATAACGGAATGAACGGTCAGGTTTGCATACACTTTAAGGGGAGCAAAACGCATAACGGGAACGTCTCTTTTGAACACGAGCACCAGGCGGCCGTGGACGAGGCGTTCCGCGCGGCTCAATAAATTTGGAGGTAAATTTTATGATATGGAATAAGAATCTTGAGACAGGCGTGGCGAAAATTGACGAGGAGCACAAGGAGCTGTACAGGCGGCTCGAAATGATGACGGACCCCGCCAACGCGAATAAGGCCGACCAAATGATTAAATTTATGAGCGACTACGTGGTGAAGCACTTCACGGACGAACAGGCTATCCACGCGGGTTCGGCTTATCCCAAGGCGGGAATCCATAAGGGTTATCACGAGGCGTTTATCAAGGCGCTTGACGATAAAATTAAGGAATATCGCTCCGCCGAGGGGAACAGGCTGACGGAGGCGAAAACGGCAATGCAGATAAACTCCTTGGTGGTGAACTGGCTGACGCAGCATATTTTAGTACACGACATGGAGTTTGCCAAGTATTATAAAGAAAAAAATAAATGACGCGGAGGACAGGCGGTTTGTTTCGTCAAGTAGTTTCATTGATTAGCCGCCAAGCCGTTTCCGTCACGAAATCCTCAAAAAAGTTGTCTTTTCCGCTATGTTTAATATGTTTTTTCGCCGACACGCTTAAACCCTCCGGCGTTATGGCGAAGTCCGCAAACTCAAGCATACTGGCGTCGAGGGAGGAATCCCCCGCGCAGATTACGGGGCGGCTGCCGTAAATTTCTACATATCGCCGCAACGCGTCCCCTTTGTTCAAAACTTTGGGGATTACATAAACCTTGCCGTATTCGGGCGCGGCGTACAGAGTAAAGCGCGAATCGGTAATTTTTTCCAATACGCCGAGCGTCGCGGAGATATCGTGAGTTTTGGCGAAAATAAACGCTTCGTCCACAAAGCGCAGGTCGTAGGCGTTTTCATCGGACTCGAGGGCGGCGCGGGCGCGCTCTATTCCGTCGGCACAGTTTTTAAGGAGACTTTCAGTACGCGCGGCCCACTCCCTGTCGGGCGCGCCGTTTTTCAGCAAAACCGCGCCGTTGCTGACAAGCGCGGCGCGCGGCGAGACGGGCAGGTTCAGCCGCGAATACTGCTCGGCCGAGCGGGTCGTCACGGGCAGAAAGACGCATTTTTCCGCGACCTCCGCCAAAGTCCGCGCCGCGCAGGGGGTCATAAACGAAAGCTCCCGCCCCTTGTGGATTTCAACGCAAACATCGCGCGGGGTGAGCTTCATTTTTGAGTGAATCAGGGTTTTGTCAAGATCGGAGGCGAATAACATAGCAACTTCCTTAAATCAGATAATAGTTATATAAAAATGGCTCATTACTTTGGTCATAAAGGTCGCGGCCTTCTATTCTATACGCGGGGTGATTTTCGTAATCTACATAAACCGCGCCGCAATGCGGGCAGCAAAGGGATTTTGAGGTATCATAATTTTTATTAGGGTCGTCATTTGGAGATAGCGAGATTAAAGTGAACGACTTTTCGCAGCAATCGCAGATACAGACAAAATATGTGCCGCTGAGGGTGTAGAAATGGCCTGAGTAATGAAGCCCTCTGTAGAGCATATTGCGCCCCTTAAAATCCTCTTTTGGAGCGCCGCTTAAATACACGTTTTGAAATCTGAAAAAAGGGCGTTCCTTCATCCAATCGACTTCGCTTTTGTAAGAAGGCAAATCTTTCCGCTCCGACGTATTTCCGCGCAAGCGAAAAGCGGGAATATTCGCGAACCAAATCGCCAAGTGCAAATACTTATGGAGTATAGCAAAGGCAGTTTGAATCCGTGAAGCCGAGCGAAGCGCAAAACCAGAGGGCTTTGCGCGTTTTGAGCGAAGGCTGAACGGTTTTCAAACGCCTTTGCTATATGAGGCTTTTGGGAATTTCATACTCGCGAATCAAAGCCGCGTCTTCAAAAATTTGGAATTTATTATCCTCCGCCGAAATAGGTATACACGCGGAAAATTCTTTATTTAACGCGATTTTTGCAAGTATTGAGTTAAAGATTATTTTTTGCTCGCGTATCTTAAACGGTTTCAATTTGCCGAGTCTCCCTTCCGCATTCCGCCGAATCGCTATATATCCGCCAGCGCCTTGATTATCCCGCAGGAGTTGTAGTTGACGAGCGGGTACGGCGAGACGGGCACGCCGCGTTCCGCCGCGAGCTGGATTATATGCGCCGTCAGCGCGGGGTTGGCGGTCTCCTTGACCAGTACGCGCTCGGGCGCGCGGCGGAGGAGAACCCGAGTGGTTTCGCCGATTCCGGGCTTTACGAAGTTTATGTTGGATATTCCGAAACGCGCGGCTATTTGGCGGGTTTCGTCGAAGCCCGATATTTCGGGGGTTTCCTCGCGTTCGGGCGGCGGGTCGCCATAGTCAAAGCAGGCTTCGACGGCGTTTATAAATTCGTATGTCCTGTCCTCTCCGGCCAGATGGCCGAAAAACGCCGCTCCGTGAAAATCCTCCGGCCCGATAATGTCCGGGCGGTAGAGCGTGCGGCTTATGAGCCCGCTTATCGGCGCGTTCAAGCACGACGAGGCAATAAGAAAATCCTCCGCCGAGCCGCGCAGGCGCGCGAGCCGCGCGGGGTCGGCCAAGACGCATAGCCCCGCGCACACGCCCGGATAGTCCGCGATAGCGGACTCAAGCTCCCGCGAAATCGCTCCTTTGCCTGTCCAGCCGTCCACGAAGCGGAGGGCCGCCGCGTCGTGGCGGTCGAGTATGTATCGCATAGCGTTTTTGTCGACGCCGCCGCCTCGCAGGATCGAGAGGGAATAGTGAGGCGGGGAAACCCCGTATCTTCGGGAGAGGTATCGCTTGACCAAAATCCCGGCGCAAACGCCAGCGCGGGCCAGGGATACAAGAACGGTTTTTTCGCCCGTATCGGCCCAGATTTTTTGGGCGAGCCGCGCCGCCGCGTCCGCCGTCATTCGCTTGAAATTCTCAAGCGCGTAGGAGTATTGCTTAAGGTACGCGGCGGTGGGCGCGTACTCCACCGGCAGAGTCTCGTAATAGGGCGCGCCGCGCTGAATAAGCCGCTCGCGCTCGGCGGCGGGCTGGGCGGGCACAAGCCCCGTTATGTCTTTAAGAAGCAGGGTTACGTCGTCGGGCAGAAAAGTCGATTTCATTTAATCAGTCCATTTGAAAATTTTTATGCGATGGTTGCCGTACCGCCCCAACGCGCCGTGAAGGTCGCGAAGCCCTTGAGCTTCGCAGGGGGAGTCGGTCAGGATAATAACTTCGTCATATTTGCGAAGATTATATATAAAAGTTTCACGTCCGTTTTCGTAGAGGCTTGAAAGGGCGCACGCCTCATTGATGGGGCAGGGGAGCGGCGCGGGCAGAATCGGGCTTCTGGTCGTGGCCTGGACGGATACGCGGGCAAACCGGCTTTTTACGCCGCTTCCGGCCAGCAAGGCGGGATACATAAATTCCTCCGTGCCGATAATTAGCATATCGCCTTCGCGGCGCGCGCACATAGGTTTCAGCGTATCCGCCAGCTTTTCGCACGAGGCGCGGTACTCCTCCGCCCAAACGCCGAGATTCGGGTGCGGGCGGCCGCCTATTTCAATAATTTCGAGGGGATTTTCGTTCGGCTCGAACGGCTCAAAAGGAGTCGGCGGTAAATCCGCGTATTTCCGCGCTTTTTCCGCAAGGTTCGGGTCTGTGCGCTTATCTAAATAAAAATAAGAAACGGGATAATTTATCGCTGATTTGTTTATGCCGTCAAGCAGGGAAGCGACGGAGACTTTAATTGAATCCTTGAAAACTTTGCTTTTAAGTAGCGCGGACAAAGAATTGTCTATAGTTTGCCCAGTGGTTACTTCATCTTCAACGAAAATAATGCGGTCGAACTCCCGAAATTCCTCGCGCGGCAGGGAACAGAACAGGGCCTGAGCCGCGGCGTGGCTGTGTTCCTCTGAAAAACGGGCGATTAAAAATTCTTCGGGAAGCCTCTCCCGCGTGGTCTGGCAGTAATACGCGCCGGGGAGGCGTTCCGCGACCGCCGCTCCTATGGCTGTGGCGGTCTCCGCGAAGCCGATTACAAAAACGCGCTCGCCGCTTGAGAGGGATTTTTTAACCAGCTCACCCAGGCGGTGAAAATATTGGAGCGCGTCGTCCGGGTCTGCCGGCAGGTGCTTCGCCTGAAGGCGGTTGACTATTAGGTAGGGTCGGCGCGTGTTGCCGCGCCGGGCGGCGAGCGCGAAATTTTCGGATTTATCTATGTCTGAAATTTCCATTTATTTCCTCACCCCGTAAATCTCCGCCAGGGTCACGATTTTTTCGGCCCAGCGGCGGTGGACTTTAACCTCGTTCATTCGCGCCGAGTGGGCGCTTTTTGCAACTCCGGACGCCCCCGTCCAGCTAAGGAGGCTTCGCGCGTCGGCGAAATCAGCCGCGCTGACTTTCATACATTCGCGGATTACCGGCACCTGCGACGGGTGTATGGCCGTTTTGCCGATGAACCCGTTGAGCGCGTCGCGCTCCAGCTCCCGTATAAGGCCGGTTTTCCAGGCTCCGCCAATTCCGGAGTCGAAATATTCCCAGACGGGCGCGGAGACGATATATTCGCCGGAAAAAATATTCAGAATGTCGGCGATTACGCCGTTCACCACGGCGACGTCATAAATCGTCTGAGAGACGTTCCGCCGCACGGCGTAAAGGTTGCAGAAATCGTTGCCGCCGACGCGGATATTCAGCACTATTTCTTTCATAGCGTCGAGGATTTCTTTTAGTCCGAAAAGCGCCTCGACTCTGTTTCTGGCGCTAATGACGCTTTTGCTTTCAAGAATGGGCATTAGATAAACCGGTTTGTCTGCCCGCGCGTTTATCTCATAGGCGGCGGTTTTGTAGTCAATAGCGTTGCGGAGGCTGAATTTTGGCAGCACGAAACCGCTCACGAGCGAAATAAGGCCGCCGAGTTCGTGAAAAATTCTCGACATATGCTGCGGGGAGCGTATCCGTACGAAAATAAGCGGCAGGCCGTCTATGGAAATTTTGCCGGCGGAGGCGGCGCTCTCTATTTTTTCAAGCGTGGCCGTCAGTTGATTTTGCGCCTTGGAGAGGCTCGCGTCGGTAATGGAATCCTCAAGGCAGAACGTAATCGAGTCGGGAAGGATGAATTTTTGGGTAATGAGATTCTCCGCGATTGTTTTATTTAACGCGGGGGTGTACATAAGCGCGCCGACGCGGTAGGATAAGAGGGGGGGCGAGTTGTTCATAGATAGCTCCTTGTGTATAAATATAACAACCGCGGGGACTTTTCGTCCCCGCGGTTTATAAGCTGGGTTTAAGTCGTGGCCATCCCGAAATTCTTGCACAGCGCCTTAATCCCGCCCTCGAAGCCGTTGCCGACGGCGTTGAACTTCCACTCGCCGGCGTTGCGGTAAAGCTCGCCCACTATAACGGCGGTCTGGGTTGAGAAATCTTCGCCAAGGTCATAGCTGATAAGCCCCGCGCCGGTGGTCTCGTCAAAAATGCGGATAAAAGCGTTTGAAACCTGGCCGAAATTCTGTTTGCGCTCCTCCGCCTGATGGATAGTCACCGCAAAGTCGATTTTTTCAACGCTCGCGGGAACGAGCGAAAGGTCAACCTTAATCTGCTCGTCGTCGCCGTCACCCGCGCCGGTCAGGTTGTCTCCGGTATGCTCCACCGAGCCGCTTTCGTGCTTTTTATTGCCGTAAAACACAAAATCCTTCTCGGAGGCCGCCTTGCCCGCGCCGTTCAGCAAAAACACCGACGCGTCCAAGTCGAAGTCAGAACCTCCGTCATACTTGTTCGTGTCCCAACCGAGTCCAACCACGATTTTCGCAAGGCCGGGGTTGGTTTTTGTCAGGTCTACTTTCTGTCCTTTTTGCAAGCTGATAGCCATAGTTAAATCCTCCTGTAGTATAGTAGTATAGTAGTATAATATTAAACGCTCACGCCGTAATCTCTGCAGATGGAGTTCAGACCGCCCTGATAGCCGCTGCCGACGGCGTTAAACTTCCACTCGCTGGCGTGGCGGTAAAGCTCGCACACGACGACGGCGGTTTCAACGGAAAAATCCTCCACAAGGTCAAAACGGAGCAGCTCCGTGCCCTTCATATCGTTCTGGTCGGCGCGTTTGGCCAGCCGCACGTAAGAATTGGACACCTGCCCGAAGTTCTGGCTCCGCGCCGCCGCGTCGTAAATCGTCACCGTAACGGCGATTTTTTCAACGTCGGCGGGCACTTTTGAGAAATCAACCAGAAGCGTTTCGTCGTCGCCGTCGCCCGCGCCGGTCAGGTTGTCTCCGGTATGGATAACCGCGTCGTTTCGGCTTTTAAGGTTATTATAGAAAATAAAATCCGCGTCCCCGGAGACTTTGCCGGAGGCGTTCAGCAGAAACGCCGACACGTCCAAGTCGAAATCCGCGCCGCCGTCATATTTATTCGTGTCCCACCCAAGGCCGACAAGAGCCAGGGTCATTGTTTTGTCGAGCGTGACGCGCTGCCCTTTTGATAAATTAACTCCCATTTGAGTACCTCCCATAATATATTGCGCTTTCGATATTTATTATACATCTACATATATCTTTGCGCAAGCTGTGAAATGCCTATATCTTTAGTGCCCTGGCCTATCGCGCTGAATTTCCACTCGCCGTCACGGCGGTAGACCTCTCCGAAAATAAGCGCGGTGCACCCGGAATAATTTTCGGTCAGGTTATAGCGGCAAAGCTCCTGGCCCTTATCCGCGTCAACAAGGCGAATGAAGGCGTTTTGAACCCGGCCGAAGTCCTGCCGGCGCTTGTCCGCCTCGTAAATATTGACGACAAACACGATGCGCTCAAACTTCGGGGGGACGGCGGAGAGGTCAACGACAATCTGCTCGTCGTCGCCGTCGCCCGCGCCGGTGAGGTTATCCCCCATATGAAGGATGGAGCCGGAGACGTGTTTGAGGTTGCCGAAATACACCACGTCCTCCTTGGCGGCCAGCTTGCCGGCGGCGTTGCATAAAAAAGCCGAGGCGTCGCAGTCGATAGCCTGGGTCCGGCCGCCCATAAGGCCGCCGAGCAGGCCCCCGCCGGCGGGGGCGGCTTCGTCCCATCCAAGCCCCGCGATAATACGGCGCAGGGAGGAGTTGCCTTTCGTTAAGTCTACTTTTTGGCCTTTTTGCAGGTTTACGGACATTTTACCACTTCTTTCGATTTGTTATAAAGCCCTCAGTCAGCGGGGCCGCGAATAGCGCGGCGGCTATAAGTAAGCGGGAGTTTTCGTTAGAAGCTCCCGTTTTAGTTGTTGCTGGATTGTTTTATTGATTCTAGAATCTCGACCGCCTGCTGCAAAGTTTTGCCTTCAGCGAGGGCTTTGTTGAGCAGGGCTATTGTTTGTTCCCGTTCAAGCGCCACCGCGTATTTTATCGCAAGTTCGGTTGCTGTGGGCATATCCCGCCTCCCTTCATTAAAAGTAATATATTTAACGCCGCTTGCCTTGTGCCGTCACCGCCTTTCTTATAAGGTCAACGGGGATAATCAGAGCCGCCGAGCCGAGCGCGACCGCCCATTCAAGCGGGTTCAGCCCGTAACAGCGGAGCACCGCGCCGCCCAGATAGGTCATTATAATCTGCACAAGGGCAATCAGACCTATAATCCGGAGGAAACCGGGATTTTTGCCGATGTTGTCAAAGAGGTTGAGCCTGTCCGTCCGCGCGTTGAAAGAGTTGAACACGGCGGCGAATATGAAAAACACGAAATATCCCGTCAGGACGTAGCGCATATCCTCAGCGCCGCCCCGGAAAGCGGAGTCGAACGTTTTTGAGAACAGAAACAACATACTCATTATAAAGGTAAAGACCGCGCCCGTCAAGATAGCGCTCCACATATATCCGCTGACGATAGGCTCGTCCCGGCGTTTGGGGGCTTCGTGCATAAAGCGGGGAAGGGCCGGCTCCCCGCCGAAGGCCAGCGCCGCGAGAGTATCCATTACTAAATTTATCCACAGAATCTGGGTGATTGAAAGCGGGTTCTCCATACCGAGCAGGGGCGACGCGAAAGACACCAGCACCGCCGTCACGTTGATGGTCAGCTGAAAGATTATAAACTTCCGTATGCTGTTGAAAATGGTGCGCCCGTAGAGAATCGCCTTGTCTATGGAGTTGAAATTGTCGTCAAGAATCACGATGTCCCCGGCTTCCTTGGCGACCTCCGTCCCGCCGCCCATAGCGAAGCCCACGTCCGCTTTTTTAAGCGCGGGGGAGTCGTTCACGCCGTCTCCGGTCATACCCACGACAAGATTTTTATCCTGGGCGATTTTGACGAGCCGGCTTTTGTCGGAGGGCAGGGCGCGGGAAATAACGCGGATTTTCGGCAGGATTTCGGCAATCTGCTCGTCCGTCATATCCCGCAGGTCCTCGGAGGTCAGGGCGACGTCCCCGTCGTCGGTAAGAAGGCCCGCTTCCCTGGCGATTGCCGTGGCGGTGTCCTTTCTGTCGCCGGTAATCATAACCACCTGCACGCCCGCGCGTTTAACCTCCGCTATGGCGGTTATGGATTCCGGGCGCACCTCGTCCCGTATGCCGACGACGCCGACAAGGGCGCAGCCGCCGGACGGGAGCCGGCCTTCGGTGATAGGCTCTTTTGAAACGGCGAACGCCAGAACGCGTATGGCGCGTTCGGCCAGCCGGTCTATGACCGCCTCCACGTCGGCGATTTTTCCGGCAAAGTCCTGAATATTGCCGCTGCCGTCATAATACCCTGTGCAGCGGGAAAGGATTTTTTCCGGCGCGCCTTTAATCAGGGTGCATTCATAGTCGCCTTTTACGGAGGCCAAGGAGTATTTATTCTCGCTGTTAAAGGGCACGGAGTCCGCGACGGTTATACTCGCCGGCTTGTCCTTGCCGACGATAAAGCCCAAAATGGCGCGTTCCGTGGCGTTGCCGCCGATGGGGCGGGGGTTGCCGCTCTCGTCGGTCGTCAGGAGCGCGGAGGTGTTGTGGCGTATCGAGAGCGCGAGCAATTTCGCGCAAGCCTCCGGCAGAGCCTCGAAAGAGTTGTATTCCCGCGCTTCCCCGTCCGCGAAAACGACCGCCTCAAGGCGGCCCTTGGTAATCGTGCCGGTTTTATCGGAAAAAAGAATATTGAGGCTGCCCGCCGTTTCTATCCCGGCGATTTTGCGCACGAGAACGTTGTCTTTAAGCATTTTTCCCATATTAAGCGCGGAAACTATGGCGATCATAAGCGGAAGCCCCTCGGGAACCGCCATTACGATTATTATGACGGCCAGAATAACGGCGTTGACCGCGTCCTGCGCAATCTGCCAGCCCGCGTGGTGGTTCATTATGACCTGCACAAACATAAACGCGGCAGCGATAGCCACGCCGCCGATATATCCGAAGCGGCTTATGCCCTCCGCCAAGTCGGAGAGCTTGACTTTCAGAGGGGAATCTCTGTCCTCCGTCCGCTGAAGGTCGCCGGCGATTTTGCCGTAAAGGGTGGAGTCCCCCACGCTGGCGGCTTTCATAACGGCGTTGCCGGAGCATACGATGGCTCCGCGGAATACGTTGTGAAAGTCAAGAAAATCGACAGTTTCGGGGTTTTCATAATCCGCGGGGGCGGCCTTTTTCTCCGCTTCTTTGCTTTCGCCGTTCAACACGGACTGGTCAACTTTTATAGAGCCGGAGATTATGGCGCCGTCGGCGGGAATTTTATCTCCGGACTGGAGCAGGACCAAATCGTCAGCCACAACGTCGTCAATCGGGATTTCCGTGATTATGCCGTTGCGGTAGACTTTGCACTTTATTCTGGACGCCTCGTCCTGGAGCTTCTGAAAGGCGTTCTCGTTGCGATATTCGGAAAATGTGGAGACGAACGTGGCTATAAGCACCGCCAGGGCTATGCCGACGGATTCGTACCAGTGGGTCTTGCCCAAGAAGGCGAAAACCACGTTGATTATAAGCGCCACGCAGAGAATTTTAATCATCGGGTCGCCAAAATTGCCTATGAGCTTGTCACGGAAACTTTCGGGCTTGACCTCGCTTAAAAGGTTCGAGCCGCGGGAAAGGCGGGACTCGATAACCTCTTTATCGGTAAGCCCTTTAAAAGTCGAATTTGCTTCGGTATCCATATAATCCTCCAGTAAATTTATGAAATTTGAATATATAATTTTTTCCGCATTACCCAAAAATTATACAATAAGCGGCGTGAAAAAACAAGCCTTTTCAATTAATTTTACGCGCTGTTGTGGTAATTTGTCTGACCGTATCGAAAAATTTTATCTGTTTGACTATTGCAAATTCCGATAAAATGTAATAAGATTTAAGTAGAGCAAAGTGGTGCGAAGTTGTTTGAAGTGGAATGAAGCGGCGCGGTGGTGGAGGAATTATGTTTTACGGCGAGTATCAGCACGGCCTGGACGCGAAAAACCGCGCCGTGATACCATCAAAATTCCGCGCGGCCCTTGGAAGCCGGTTCATGCTTACGCGCGGGTGGGACAAGTGCCTCGTCGTTTATACGATGGATAAATGGGGCGCGCTGGCGGAAAAGGTGTCGCCGCTGCCCACCGCGGACGAAGAGGTGCGCTGGTTTACCCGCGCCATGTTCAGCAAGGCCGCGGAGTGCGAGCCGGACGCGCAGGGGCGCGTGCTTATCCCCGGGAAGCTGCGCGAATACGCGGGCATAGAGCGGGATATAGTTTTCGTCGGCGCGTTTGAGCGCATAGAAATCTGGAGCCTCGAAAACTGGGATAAATACAATAGCGAGGAACAGTTTGACGCGGAAGCCGTCGCGGCGAAAATGGCGGAGCTTGGGGTGTGAGTATGTACGGTCATAAGCCCGTTTTACTTGAGGAAACTATAGAAAGCCTTAATATAAAGCCGGACGGCGTGTATTTAGACGGGACGGCGGGCGGCTTCGGCCACTCTGCGCGGATTCTGGAAAAACTTGGGGAGCGCGGGCGGCTCATATGCTCGGACCGGGATCCGGCGGCCATAGAGCGCGGCCGGGATTTTGCCAAAGACCCCCGCGTGACGCTTATAAACTCGAATTTTGTTTTCATTAAGCGCGATATTGCGCGCTTGAACATAGAAGCCCTTGACGGGGTTCTGCTTGATTTGGGCGTGTCGTCGTTTCAGCTGGACGAGCCTGAGCGAGGCTTTTCGTATAACCGCGAGGCCCCGCTGGATATGCGTATGGACAACACAAGCGGCCATACCGCCGCCGACATTGTGGATATGTTTCCGCAGGAGGATTTGGCGCGGATTATAAGAGACTACGGGGAGGAGCGTTTCGCCGCGCGGATAGCCGCGTTTATAGCCCGCGAGCGGGAAAAGGAGCCGATAACCACCACCACGCGCCTTGCCGAAATCGTCAAAGCCGCAATCCCCGCGAAGCGCCGGCGCCAAGGCGGACACCCCGCCAAGAGGACGTTTCAGGCGCTCAGAATAGAAGTCAACGGAGAGCTTTCGAGGCTCGGCGAGGCCCTCCGGGGCGCGGCGGGCGCACTGGCGGGCGGAGGGCGGCTCGCGGTGATTACTTTTCATTCGCTTGAGGACAGGATAGTCAAAACGGCTTTCCGGGAGCTTTCCGCCGGCTGCGTATGCCCGCCGGAGATACCCGTGTGCGTATGCGGCCGGCTTCCGGAATTCCGCAGGGTCACGGGCAGGCCGGTTTTGCCGGGGCAAGCCGAAACGGACGGGAACCCCCGCGCCCGGAGCGCGAAACTCCGCGTTCTGGAGCGGATTATAACAGTTGAACAAGGGGGTTGATGCGAACTTGTTCGCGGCCCCCCCCTTGCGAGACTGCCGCGCTTTTACTTTCTCACGGTTCAAGAGAAAGTAAAAGTACTATAATAACGGCGAGGCGGTTTTTAAGTTAAACGGCTGGCTTTACTTTATAAAATCGAGGGGAGCGGCTTTTTCGGCGGAGTCCTTAAGCCGCGAAAATAAGGATTGCTAATGTAACGCACAAAGGAGCGGTAAGTATGAGAAACGCGCGCAGACCACGACGGGGCCGGACGGCTCGCGGAGGCGGGGCCGGGTCGTATAACCCGACTTCAAACGCCTATAAGTACGAATATCCGGAACAGCCGCCGGGCAAAAGAAGGCGCAAAGCCGCCGCCGGCGGGGAAAGCCGGACGGCGGAAAGAAAACGGCGCAAAGCCGCCAGACGCCCGTTGTTTGAATATAAATACGACATTCGGAGGACTTTTGTACACGGTGAGTTTCTGGCATACGCGGCGGTCATAATCGCCGGGGCGATTTTTCTGCTGTCGAAAAACGCGGAGGTAGTCGAAACGAAAATGCGGATAGACGGGCTTAAGCGCCAGATTAAGACGGTCTCGGAAGCTAATCAGGACTTGCGCGTGGACATAACAAAGAGCTATAATGAAAAGGAAATAGCCGAGATAGCGCGGACGCGTCTGAATATGGCTCCGCCCAAGGAATATCAGGTTTGTATGATAGACGTGCCTAAAGAAAGCTACGCGGACGTGACCTCAAGCGGCGCTATGCCCGAGCCGGAGAAACGCGTTTTTTTTGAAAAATTAAAAAACGCCGTTTCCGCGCCGGGTTTCGGGGATTTCGGGAGGTAAAGCTATGGAGCGGCTCAGCTACGACTTAAACGGCATAAGCGAGAACGGAAACGGCGGCAGGCGCGCGGAGCGCGAAAAAAGGCGCCGTGAAAAATCTATGCGCGGCAAGATTAACTTTATGCGGGCTGTCCTGGCGCTTTCCATAGCCGGGCTTCTGGGGCGCGTAGGCTATATTAAGGCGGTTCTCGGGGAGGAATACAAGCTCATCGTCACGGAAAACCAGGCCATAAGCTATGAGCAGGGCGTAATTAAGGCGGCGCGCGGCGAAATCACCGACCGCGCGGGCCAGAGCATCGCCGTCGTCGATATGCGCTATAACGTCATTCTTGACGTGCGGGAAATGATAAAGGCGGACGAAGCCGCCGCCGAGGAAAACGCTAAAAACCCCAATAGTGACTTTATCGCGCCCTCGCGGCGCTCCTTCGCGGCGCTTTCGGGGATAATGGGCGTGCCGGAGGAGGAGCTTGAGAAGTACATTCGGAAAGGTTCCGACGGCAAGCCCCTACACGATACCCATTACTTCAGAATAGGCGTAATCGACCACGACCAGTATATGAAACTTAAAAATAACAAGGACATTATACGCACCTTCTGGGAGGAAGCCCCGATACGCGCCTATGTTGACGACAGATTCGCGCCGCAGGTCGTCGGCTTTATACGCGGGGACAACAAATGGGGCGTTGAAAAAAACTACAACTCGTATCTTGAAGGCTCCGACGGCGACGTCGGCGGCACAATCAACCAGAACGGGGAAATTGTCGAAAGCCGCTTCAACGCTGTGAACGGCGCCACAGTCGAACTGACGCTTGATTCCCGCATACAGGGCTTCGCCCAGGCCGCGTGCGACAAAGCGATTGACGAGTTTGAGGCGGAGAACGCCTCCGTGATAGTAATGGACCCGCAGAAGGGCGAAATCCTGGCTATGGCGCAAGCCCCGTCGTTTTCCTTGAGCGACGTGACGAACATTAATCTTATGAGCGGCGAAAGCCTTAAGAAAGACTGGGATAATCTCACCGAGGCGGAGCAGAGCGAGCGCATTACCAGAGCGTGGAATAATTTCAACGTGTTCACGCCGTTCGAGCCGGGTTCAATATTCAAGCCCGTGACGGTGGCCGCCGCGCTCGAGGAGGGGGTTATAACAAAAAGCGTCCCCTCCACTTATTATTGCGGGGGGTACAAGCTCTTTGACGACGCGAACGGCAAGCAGACGCGAATAAACTGCCACCTGCGCTCCGGACACGGCAACATTGTTCTGGCGGAGACGCTGGCCAAATCGTGCAACGTGGCAATGATGGACATAGCGAGCCTGCTTGAGCGCGACTCTTTCTATAAATATCAGAGGGACTTCGGGTTCGGCGAAAAGACGGGGATAGACCTGCCGGCGGAGGCTTCGGCCAGGAAGCTTATCTATCCCGTTGAAAAACTTGGCCCGGTGGAGCTGGCCACGTCGTCCTTCGGGCAGCGATTTAAGGCCACGGCCATACAGTCGGCGACGGCTTTCGCGGCGCTTATCAACGGCGGAAACCTTATGCGGCCCTACGTGGTTTCCCGCGTGACCGACCCGAAGGGCAATGTCGTCAAGGAAAACGCTCCGAAAGTTATCCGCAAGGTAATCTCAAAATCCACCTCCGATTACCTGCGCAACGCTATGGAGCTTACGGTAACGGAGGGCACCGGCAAAAAAGCTCGAATAGAAGGCTATAACATAGGCGGCAAAACCGGCACCGCCGAGCAGAGCAACGCCAATATCGCCGCTGAGGACAAACGCTGGACGTTTACCTACATCGCGTATCTGCCGGTGGAAAATCCCCAGATTATGACAATGGTAACAATCCACAACGTGCCGGGAAGTATGGAAAGCGAGACCACCGCCGCGCCTATGCTTAAGGATATGCTGATTGAGATTATAAAATACAAGGGCATACCGCCCTCCGACCCGACTGTGAATATCGCCAAATATAACCTTGACGCAAACAAGCGCGTCGTCGGCTCCTACGAGGGCGGCGCTCTCAAGGACGCGATCAGCGATATAAACCGGCTCGGCGTAAAGTTTGAGATTGTGGGCGCGGGCGGAAGCAAGGTTGAGCGGCAGATGCCTCCCGCGGACTCGGAGGTTGACGACACTTCGGTAGTCTATCTTACCGTCAGCAAGGATGCGGACGAAACGCTTATAACCGTGCCTGACCTGTCGGGACTTACTGTATCCCAGGCGGCGTTTTTTCTTGAAAATACCGGGCTTATGCCGTTTAACCGGGACGTGGGTCCGGCGGCAGACGGCGGCGCGGAGGACGACACTCCCGACAGGTATATGACCGAAACGCCGGAAACTCCGGCGGCGGACGGGCAGTCCGCGCTCCCCCCGGAGGATGTTCAGGAGGACCCGAAGGTCACGTCCCAGATGCCGGCGGCGGGCGTTTTTGTGGCAAAAGGAACGCAAGTAAGCATAAGCTCCAGATAAGCCCATATTCTAAAATATGGGGGTGGGGCTTATGACAGCTAAAATATCCGTTCTTGGCAAGAGGAAACAGTTGTTTTTAATGTGCGCGTTCTGCGGGGCGTTGTTTCTGCTTATCCTCCGGGTGTTTTACCTTCAGGCGTTCGAGGCGGATTACTGGCAGGCGAAGGCCTACGAGCAGCAAACGAGAGACAGGCTGCTGGCCCCGGCGCGCGGCGCCATTTTAGACAGGAACGGCGTGGGCTTGGCCGTCACCAAAACGGCGGCCTCCGTCAGCGTAATCAATTCCCAAATTACGGATAAAGAGGAAGCGGCCCGCGCCCTGGCCGAAAGGCTGGGCCTTGATTACGAATACGTTCTGGCCAAGGTTTCAAAGCGCGTGGCGCTGGAGCGTATTAAAACCAAGGTTGACAGGGAAACCGCGGAGGGGATACGCGCCCTGAATATCCCCGGAGTGGTTGTGGACGAGGACACGAAGCGCGTTTATCCTTACGGCTCGCTCGCTTCGCAGACGATTGGTTTTGTCGGGAAGGACAATCAGGGCGTGACCGGGCTTGAGGCCAAATATCACGATTACCTTAAAGGCGGCGCGGGTAAGCTCCTTACGGAGACGGACGCGCGCGGCGTTGACGCCGAAAACGGCGACCAGGAGCGGGCGGCCCCCGTGCCGGGGGATAATTTAGCCCTGACCATAGACGCGATTCTTCAGCAATATGCCGAGCAGACAATCGAAAAAGCCATCGCGGCCAAACAGGCCGCGCGCGGCGCGATTATAATGATGGACCCGAGGAACGGGGAAATTTACGCGATGGCGAACAAGCCGGATTTCGACCCGAACGACCCGTTCACTATAAACGACCCTGCCCTGGCCGCGGTTTGGGACACGATGAGCCAGGAGGAGCGAAACGCCCGCCTGAACCGTATGTGGCGCAATTTTTCAATAAACGATACTTACGAGCCGGGCAGCACCTTTAAGGTCATAACTTCGGCGGCGGGCTTATCGGAAGGGGCGGTCGGCCCGGAGAGCCGATTCGTCTGCACCGCGAGCAAACTGGTCGGCGGGCGGAATATAAAGTGCTGGCGCTCGCCGCGCTCTCACGGCGCGCAGAGCTTTACGGAGGGCGTGCAGAATTCCTGCAACCCCGTGTTTATGGAAGTGGCGGAGCGAATGGGCGCGGAAAATTTCTACAAATACCTGACCGCGTTCGGCTTAAATAAAAAAACGGGAATAGACCTGGCGGGAGAGGCTTCCGGCATAATCCACAGCTTAGATAAGGTCGGGCCGGTGGAGCTGGCCACGATGAGCTTCGGCCAGAGTTTTCAGATTACGCCGATACAGCTGCTGAGAGCGGCCTCCGCGACGATAAACGGCGGGCGGCTTATAACGCCGCATTTCGCCAAAGAGCTTAAAAGCCAGGAGGGAGAAACGCTGAAGGTTTTTGACTACGGGCCGGGGGAGGCGGTCATAACCCCGGAAACCTCCGCTACAATGCGGGAAATCCTGGAAAGCGTGGTGAGCAAAGGGACGGGCGGGCGAAGCTACATCCCCGGTTTCAGAATCGGCGGAAAGACCGCCACGAGTGAGAAGCTGCCCCGCCGCAGCGGGAAGTACATAGCCTCGTTTATGGCCTTCGCGCCGGCGGAGGAGCCGCGAGTCATAGCCCTTGTGCTCATAGACGAGCCGAAAGGCGCGTATTACGGCGGTCAGGTGGCGGGTCCGGTTATGAAAGAGCTTCTGGAGAACGCCCTGCCGTATCTCGGCGTGGAGCCGGTGTACAGCGAGGCGGAGCTTGAGGCGCCGGAGGCGCGGCGGACGGAAGTGCCGGACTTGGCCGGCCTGCCCGTCAAGGAAGCCGTTAAAATTTTGAAAGAGGCGGAAATCCCCTGTCAGATAGAGGGCGACGGGGAGTTTGTTGAAAAAATCTTTCCAATGGCGGGAGAAATTCTGAATTTTGGCAACAAAATTGTGGTATATACTAATTAGAATAATTTTAAGAAAAAGACCTGTATTTATATTCTGAGGGAGGGCGCGCGGAGTGCCGAAGCTCAAGGAACTGCTTGAAAATGTGGATTATGTTATTGAAAGAAACGGAAATCCCGAGATTTCCGCCGTTTGCGACGACACACGGCGAGTGGCGCCGGGCAGTCTTTTCGTGTGCGTGAAGGGCCTGCGTTTCGACCCGCACGAAAAAATAGCGGAAATAGCCCAAAAGGCCGCCGCCTTGATTATCGAGAGGGAGGATCTTGATTTAAGCGGCGTGAAAATTCCGGTGGCGCGCGTGGAAAACGCGCGGGAGGCTCTCTCCCTGGCGGCGGCGGCTTCTTATAAAGCGGCCGGCCGGTTTCCGGACATTCCCGTTATAGGGGTCACGGGAACGAACGGAAAAACCTCGACCACGTATTTTATCGAAAATATCTTGAAAGCGGCGGGGCTTAAAGCCGGGGTTATCGGCACCGTGGGCGTGAAACTCGCGGGGGAGGCGCTGGACGTGAAATTCGACACGTCAACCACGCCGGACACCCTCCCTCTTATGGAAATTTTCGCCGAACTGGGGGAGCGGGGCGCGGACGCCATAGTCATAGAGACCTCGAGCCACGCGCTCGCCCTCCATAAGCTCCGCGGGCTTCGGTTTAAGGCGGGGGTTTTCACGAATCTGACGCAAGACCATCTGGATTTTCACGGCGATATGGAAAATTATTTCGCGGCGAAGAGAAGGCTTTTCGCGGACTGCGAATACGCCGTGATAAATATCGACGACGAATACGGGCGGCGGCTTGTGAGGGGGCTCGCGGAGTCCGAGAGTAAAATTCTCACCTACGGCCTGTCGGAGGCGGCCGACCTTCGCGCGGTTGACCCCGTGTGCGGCTCCGGCGAGGTGGTGTACGACCTTAAGTACATTGAGAGCTTCGCGCGGATTAAGGTGCCGGTAGCGGGTAAATTTACAGTCTATAATTCCCTGGCGGCGATAGCGTCGGCCTTCGCGCTGAACATTCCTTTTAAGCACATTGTGGCGGCTTCAGCGGAAATGCCGCAGGTGGCGGGGCGCGTGGAGAGTATTCCGAATACCCTCGGCGTTAATTTTATTGTGGATTACGCCCATACCCCGGACGCGCTTGAGAAGCTCCTTGAATCCGCGGCGGACTTTACGGAGGGCAGGGTGATTTCCGTATTCGGCTGCGGCGGGGACAGAGACAGGGGCAAGCGCCCGATAATGGGGGAAATCGCCGGGCGGCTGTCGGGGTATTGCGTTATAACCTCCGACAACCCGCGCTCAGAGCCGCCGGAGGCTATAATCGGCGAAATAGAGGCGGGGCTTAAAAAAACCGGCTGTCCGTATGAGAAACAGCCCGACCGCCGCGCGGCTATAGAAACCGCCGTCAGAATGGCCCGGAAAGGCGATACAGTAGTCGTGGCGGGAAAAGGACACGAAAACTATCAAGAATTTAAGGACAAGACGATACATTTTGACGACGCGGAAGCGATAAGGGAAATACTGAATAATCCGCCAGGGGCGGATAAAAAGGGGTGATAAAATGGAGCCTTTAAGCGTTGCGAAAATCAAAGAGGCGACCGGAGGCGTCACGAAGTTCAAAAAATTCGACAAAATGACCGTGGCCTCCGCCGAGACGGACACACGGTCGGAGGACTTGCGGGGCGGACTGTTTATCGCCCTTCGCGGGCCGAATTTTGACGGGCACGACTTTATAGACGTGGCCCTCGACAAGGGGGCCGCCTGCGTCCTCTCCGAGCGGGAGAAAGACTTAGAGCGCGACGCGCCCGTAGTTTTCGTCAAGTCGTCTTGTCAGGCGCTCAAAGACCTGGCGAAGTATTACCGCTCAAATTTCAACATACCCATAGCGGCGGTGACGGGGAGCACGGGCAAGACCACGGTAAAAGACCTCGTCGCTTCCGTGCTTTCAACGAAATACCATACTTTTAAGACGGAGGGCAATTTCAACAACGAAATAGGCCTGCCGCTGTCCGTCCTGCGAATGGACAAAACCTGCCAGGCCGCCGTGTTTGAAATGGGTATGAACCACTTTGGGGAAATCCATAACCTGGCGGAAATCCTCCGGCCGGACATATGCGTCATAACGAATATAGGCGACGCCCACATAGAATTTTTGGGCAGCAGGGAGGGCATACTCAAAGCGAAACTCGAAATCCTTGACTTCCGCACGCCCAGGACGCAAATAATCCTGAACGGAGACGACCCGCTTCTGGCCGGGCTTCGCGGACAGTATCCCCATATGAAATATTACGGGTTAGGGGAGGGGAATTATTTCACGGCGGAGCAGCTTCAGGAGAGGGGGCTGTCCGGCGTGTCCTGCGCGATACGCTACGACAACGCGCGGTTTTTCGTCAAAATACCGCTTCCGGGGCGGCATATGGCCCTTAACGCGCTGGCCGCCGCCGCTGTGGGGCATTTGCTTAACGTCAGCCCCTCGTCGGTAAAAAACGGCATAGAAAATTTCAGGCCGAGCAAAAACCGTATGAACATAAAGACACGCGGAGGCATAACCGTAATAAACGACGCCTACAACGCCAGCCCCGCCTCCGTGACGGCGGCTATAGACGTAATGTCGGGGCTTAAAAACCGTAAGGTGTGCGTCCTGGGCGACATGCTGGAGCTTGGCGATAAAGCGCCGGAGTTTCACCGCCAGGTGGGGGAATACGCGGTGAAAAACGGGATGGACTTTATAGTGTGCGTCGGCGAGCTTGCCGAATATATATACAAGGGCGCGGAGAGCGCCGCGGCGGGCCGGGCGCGGTATTTCCCCACGGTTGAGGAGCTCCTGCCCGAAATGGGCGGGATAGCGCGAGAAGGGGACACGGTGCTCATAAAGGCTTCCCGCGCTATGCGGCTTGAAAAAATCGCGGAGGTATTGTCTTGAACCTTAACTTTAACATTACGATATACGCGGCGCTTATAGCCTTTGCCGTGTGTATGGCGCTCTGCCCGGCGCTCATACCGTATCTGACGCGGCTTAAATTCGGCCAGAACGTCCGGGAGGACGGCCCGCAAAGCCACCTTAAAAAGGCGGGCACGCCCACCATGGGCGGGATTGTGATAGTCATAGCTTTCCTGGCGGGGGGCGCGTTTTTCGCGCTTGGGGACGGCGACGCGGGGGCGGTTATGCTCACGACGGGGCTTTTCGGCGTGGTGGGTTTTCTTGACGACTACATAAAAATAGTTAAAAAGCGTTCGATGGGGCTTTCGAGCGGACAGAAAATAATCGCCCAGATTGTCGTGACGACGATTTTCGCGTTATGCGTTCCGCGAAGCGGGGTTTTAATCCCTTTTTCAGGAAAAACCGTTCATTTGGGCTGGCTGTCCCTGCCCTTGCTTTACTTTGTGATGATTGGCGGGGTCAACGCCGTCAACCTGACGGACGGGCTGGACGGCTTAAACGCCGGCGTGACCCTGCTCGTTTCCGTGTTTTTCGCCTTCGCGGCGTATCTTTCGCAAAAAAGCGGCGTGATGGCGCTCTGCGGCGCGGCGGCGGGTTCTCTTCTGGCGTTTTTGTTCTTTAACTCTTATCCGGCGCGGGTCTTTATGGGCGACACGGGTTCCCTCGCGCTCGGCGGCTTCGTCACTTCGACCGCGCTGATTCTGAGGTATCCGCTTTTTCTGGCGCTCGTGGGCATAATTTATGTGCTTGAGGCCCTTTCGGTGATGATTCAAGTGAGCTACTTCAAAGCGACGGGCGGCAAGAGGTTTTTCAAAATGGCCCCGCTGCACCACCATTTTGAGCTTCTGGGTTATACGGAGACAAAGGTTGTGTCTATGTTTTACATTGTCACGGCGATTGCGGCGCTAATCGGCTTTCTGGGCCTTAACGCCTGTTTCGCGGGGGGGAGATGAGCTGTATGGATATAAAAGGGAAAAAAATCTGCGTTTGCGGAATGGCCAGAAGCGGCATGGCGGCGGCGGAACTCGCGGCGCGGCGCGGCGCGGCGGTCACGATAACCGACCTTAAACCGGAGGATAAATTAAGCGGCGAAGTAAAGAGGCTTGAGGCGGCGGGAATCAAAGCCCTGTGCGGGAAAAACCCGGAAAACAGCCTTCTCGACCAGACCGATATTTTAATAATAAGCCCCGGCATACGGCTTGACCTGCCTTTTGTGGAACACGCCCGAAAGGCCGGCGCGCTGATTCTGCCGGAAATTGAGTTCGGCTGGCGGTTTTGCCGCTGTCACAGCCTGGCCGTCACCGGCACGAACGGAAAAACCACCACAGCGAGCCTTTTGGCGGAAATAATGAAACTTCGGCACCCCGCGTCGGCCGCGCTCGGTAATATAGGCGAGCCGCTGTGCGCGCGCGCGGAGGCCCTCCCGGAGGAGGCCTGGGCGGTTCTTGAGACGTCGAGCTTTCAGCTTGAGGCGATTGTTGATTTTAAGCCGGAAATAGCGGCGCTGACCCAAATAACCCCCGACCACCTCGACCGGCACAAAACAATGGAAAACTACGCGGCGGCCAAGGCGCGGATATTTGAAAATCAGGACGCGGACGGGTTTCTCATACTTAATTACGACGACGAGTCCTGCCGGGAAATGTCAAGAGCCGCGAGGGGGCGCGTCATATATTTTTCGCGCCGGGAGGAACGGGAGGTCAGCCTGAAAGACGGTATGCTCCTGCTTAACCTTGACGGATTGAGGGAGAGCGTCTGTCATAGGGACGAGCTGCGGATTCTGGGCGACCATAATTTAGAGAACGCTATGTGCGCGATAGCCTGCGCGGCGGCGGCGGGCGTGCCGCTGGACGATATAAGGAAAGCCGTGACGGGCTTTGCGGGAGTGCCTCACAGGATAGAGTTCGCGGGGGAGGTTCGCGGGGTGCGGTGCTATAACGACTCCAAGGCCACGAACAGCGACTCGGCCATTAAGGGCCTGCTGGCAATGCGCGGGCCGACGGTGCTAATCGGCGGCGGCTACGATAAGAGCGCCGATTTTTCCGAATGGGCGGCGCTTTTCGCCGGGCGCGTCCGAAAGCTGATTCTCATAGGGGAAACGGCCGAAAAAATAGCCGAAACCTGCAGGGCTTACGGCTTTACGGATATAGAGAAGGCCAACTCGCTTAAAGACGCGGTGACGGTTGGCTTCGAGCACGCCTCGCCGGGGGATAACCTCCTGCTTTCGCCGGCCTGCGCCAGTTGGGATATGTTTGACAATTACGAACAGCGCGGGGATTTATTCAAGGAGTTTGTGGGGGAGATGCGCAAATGAGCAATTTTTATTTGGAGAACAGCGCGCGGAGGCAGCGCGGCCAGCGGGACGAGCAGGCGCGCCCGACGATAACCATAAAAGTGGGCAACGCCGATTACGTCGTGGCGGTCGTGGTGACGCTTCTGGTGATAATCGGCGTAATAATGGTGTTCAGCGCGAGCTACTACAACGCGACGACGCGGCTTGGCCAGGACGCGACGTATTTCCTGAAAAAGCAGGCTTCCATCGCCGCGCTCGGCTTCGTCGGTATGTATTTTTTGGCGAAATTTCCGTATAAACTGCTGAAACTGCTAGCGGCGCCTCTTTACGCGGCAGGCTGTGCGCTGATGTTGCTCGTGCAGTTTATCGGGGTCGAGGTCAACGGCGCCAAGCGGTGGTTCAAAGTGCCGATAATCGGTCAGTTTCAGCCCTCCGAGGTTATGAAAATAGGCTTAATCCTGCTGGCGGCGCTTGTGGCTTCGCGGCGGCCGCTCAAAACTTGGGGAGAGCATATAAAATTCGGGTTTCTCGTGCTTGTGCCGGTGGCGCTTATTGGCGTGGGCAATATGAGCACCGCCATAGTGGCGGCGCTCATCGGCTTCGGGATAATGTTCATAGCCAGCCCATACATATTGCGGTTTGTGGTGGCGGGGGTTCTGGGGGCTTCGGGCGCGGCGCTGATACTCGTTTCGGGCTGGCGCAACGAGCGCGTGCTGGCTTGGTTGCATCCGGAGGATTACGCCACGGGCAAGGGCTGGCAGGTCCTGCAGTCTCTTTACGCCATAGGCACGGGCGGCTTTTTCGGCCTGGGCCTTGGGCAAAGCCGACAGAAGATGGGCTTCGTGCCGGAGGCGCACAACGACATCATATTCTCCATAATCTGCGAGGAGCTTGGCTTTATGGGCGCGGCGCTTCTGCTGCTGCTGTTTATAATACTCATATGGCGCGGGCTGAAAATCGCGATGAACGCCGTTGACCTGTTCGCCTCTCTCGTGGCTTCGGGAATCGTCATAATGATAGGCTCGCAGGTGGTGTTCAACATCGCGGTGGTGACGAACACTATGCCGAATACGGGCGTGCCCCTGCCGTTTATAAGCTACGGCGGCACCTCGCTCGCGGTTACAATGCTTAGCGTCGGGATATTGCTGAACATATCAAGGTTTTCGAGGGAATAAAAAAACCGCTGAACTTTTCGTTCAGCGGTTTTTTTACGGGGTGATCCCGTCGGGATATTGAACCTGGCCGGACTCCGAGTCGTACAACCCGTGATACGAACAGTAGGGGATTTCGCCAACGAAAGTATACCCGCCGACCCCGCTGGGGCATTTCGGGATATGATCCAGCAGACCTTTGTCAACGAGCGCCTGCAAAACCTCGTCGCCGTCGCTGAAGTCAAAATCATCTCCGTAGGAAAGCTGGTAAAGATGAATCGATGAAATGACGGTGCGCATATTCGCGGCGCAGGTGCGCGTCCGGGCGGTTTTTTGATAATTAAGAAAACCGGGAATCGCAATCATGGCGAGGATTCCCAAAAGTATCATAACGACGATAAGCTCCACAAGAGTAAAGCCCCGCCGGCTGAGTTTTCGCATACGCCTGCCCCCTTATGTATTTATTTTTCCTCAATTTCCTTAATATATTGAGCGACCTTTTGCTCTACAGCCGAAATATCGTCGTCCGAACACATAGCGCTTATCGCTATTATCGCCGAATTAAGCGACTTGGCTGTTTTAAGCTGAAATAATATGGACCTTAAAATGGCAGTCGTTTCCAGAGCTATTCCCACACCGCCTTGTTTTGTTTTACCAAAGAACCCCGCCCAGCCGGACGGGGTTCTGAATAAACTGTTTAGCTTAAATTAGCTGACGGTTACGTTGGTAATGCCGGCATCCGTCAACGCGCTAGTAACCGCGGTCTGGTGGTCAGCGTCGCCGCCAGTATGCGTTACCTTGCCGCCAGCAATGTCGTAGGTGGCGCCAGCCGGGCACTTCGGCGTGTTCTCAAGGAAACCGCTGCCGCCGTTTACAAGAGCCGCAAGGTCGGCGGGGTCGTGGCCCGACGAAGCGTAGTAAACGGACATTGCCGACTTGATGGTGCGGATATTGCCTACGCAGGTCTTAACCGTGGCGGTCTTGCGGTATTCCGTCACTCGCGGGATTACGAGCATTGCGAGGATACCGAGGATAACGATAACTACAACAAGCTCGATGAGTGTGAAGCCTTTCTTGCTCTGAAGTTTGTTCATAAAACTTCCCCCTTTAGGATTAGTTGTGGGAGGTTTGCTCCCTGTTCTGTTATGAATATATTGTAACTCACCTGAAATGGTTTGTCAAGTACTTTCTTAAAATTTTCTTAAGTTTTTTTGAAAATTTTTTGAAAACGGCCGGATTTTGGCGGTTTTTCGGGGCTGTTTTGTAATCCGCTTGAAGCCGTTTTGAGTATTGACAAGCCCCCGCCCCGGTGTTATAATATATTCTAAGTATTGCGTGCGTCTTTAGCTCAGTTGGTAGAGCAATTGACTCTTAATCAATGGGTCCGGGGTTCGAGCCCCCGAAGGCGTAGGTTCCCCCCTTTCTTTTTCCCCCGTGAATCATTTTGGTTCGCGGGGTTTTTTGCGTAATATCGAAAGCTCCGGCGCGGGCTGTATTGTTTTAAGGCGCACAAGCTGTTGGGCGTGCGGGGCGCACTCGATAGGCTCACCCTCCGCGCCGCGCAGGTCCTCCGCCGTCTGGAGGAACGCCCCGCCCGGCGTAAGGAACTCAATCTCCTCCCCCCGGCTGAATTTTCCCCGCTGCTCCACCAGTGCGGTATGAGTTTCTTCATTATAAGCGCGCGTTATGCCGATAAACTCATAGGGCCGGGGCGCCGGCTCCCCGACGAAGCGCTCCTCCGGGCCGAAGTAAAGCCCGGAGGTGTAGGCGCGGTTCGGGCTTTTGCGAAGCTCCGCCAGGTATTGCGGCAGGTTCGCGCGGTACGCCGCCTCCCCGCCGCGCGCCAAGTCCCCCAATGCCCGGCGGTAGGCCGAAGTGACCGAGGCCGCGTAGTGCGGCGTTTTCATCCGCCCCTCAAGCTTCAGCGCGGAGGCCCCGGCTTCTATGAGTTCCGGCAAAAAAGAAACCGCGCATAAATCTTTCGAGTTCATAATGTAACTGCCGCGCTCGTCCTCCTCCAGGCCGAAAACCGCGCCGCTTTGCCGCTCCGTAAGGTCGTACCCGAAGCGGCAGGGCTGCGCGCAGTCCCCCCGGTTGGCGCTCCGGCCGCTCATAAACGCGCTTATGAGGCACCTGCCGGAGTACGACACGCACATCGCCCCGTGGGCGAAGCACTCAAGAGGGAAACCCGGCAGTTTCGCGGCAATCCCCGCCATTTCCGCCAGGGAGACTTCCCGCGCCAAAACGACGCGCTCCGCGCCCATTTCCCGCCAGACCCGCGCGGATTCGTAGTTGGTCACGCCGGCTTGGGTGCTGATGTGGATTTTGACGCGTTTGAGCGCCCGCCGCGCCACCGAGAATACGCCCAAATCCGCGATAATAACCGCGTCCGCGCCGATTTCCTCCAGGTATTCAAAATACTCCGGCAGCCGCTCCAAATCGGCGTTCCCCGCGAAAATATTTACCGCTACGTAAACGCGCGCGTTTAGCCTGTGCGCGTAAGCGACAGCCTCTTGAAGCTCGCCGCGCTCAAAATTGCCCGCGTGGGCGCGCAGGCCGTATTCCTTGCCCGCCAGATAAACCGCGTCCGCCCCGAACGCGCAGGCCACGCGGAGTTTCTCAAAATTGCCCGCCGGGGCGGTCAGTTCCGGTATTTTCATAGAGTACCTTCCTTATAAATGAGCGCAAGCCCGTCTCCAATCGGCAGGAGGGTCGATTTCAAGCCGTTTCCGTTTATGTAAGCAAGGAAGGCCCGCATACGGCTGTGCGTCGTGCGCCGGCGGCGGGGCACCTCCCCGCGCGCCTTAAAAATATCCCCGCCCTGAAAACAGTCGTCCGCCAGAATAACCCCGCCCGCGCGGCAAAGCCGGGCGCACAGCGGAATCATATTGATATACTGCGCCTTGCCCGCGTCCATAAAAATAAAGTCGTAGACCGGCGGGGCGGGGGAGGCGCACATAATCTCAAGCACGCCGACGGCCTCGCCCTCGAGGAGCGTCACGCGGTCGGACACGCCCATTTTTTGGAAATTTTCCCGCGCCGCGTCGAGCATAATTTCATAGCGGTCGATTGTGGTAATCCGCGCCCGCGGCAGCGTCACGGCGCAAAGACAGGCCGAAAAGCCCACCGCGCAGCCGATTTCCAGGATTTTCCCCGGCGCGGTTATGAGCAGGAGCGTTTCTAAAAAACGCGCCGCGTCCGGCGGGATTATCGGTATGCTCTCGGCCATAGCCCGCCGCTGAAGCTCGCCAAGCTCTCCGGAAAAAAGCGGCCCGGGCCCGGGCTTGGTCACGTTTTTTCGCCCGGCTTGTCCGCTCCGCTCCGGAGAACTTTATTGATTTCGGAGGAACCCATCTGAGTATTTAAATCGTACGTGCCGGCTTTGTACGGTTCGAAGCTCCCCTTGAGCGTGTATTCGGCCGCGTAGATGTACGCGCTGTGCACAAGCCCGTTTTCCTCAAGGATTTTCGCCGCGTCGAAAAGGCGCGTGGGCGCGGCGAGCGTCACCGCCACCTCCCGGTAGGGGCGCTCCGCGCCCGCGTCTTTCATATACTTAAACCCGGCTTCGTACCCGCGCCGCGCCGCCAGAAACATCAGAAAGGCCGTCGCCAACGAAAGCGCCAGGTGCGTCGCCGAGCCGAAAATAAAGCCGAGCGCGCTCAAAAATTTATTGTACATCGGGGAGCCTCCCTTTAGAACCTGTGTTCATAGCATGAAACGCCGTCTTTTCAGTGAATTTTCGCCGTCGCGTCTTTACTCTTATTTTCCGCGCGAAAGAAGAGCCCTGGCCAGCTGGTCCGGGCAGGACGTGCCGCGCAGGCCGCACTGAATACCCTTAAGTTTTTCTATGACCTCGTCCTCTTTCATGCCGTTGACAAGAGCGCCGAGGCCGGCCCCGTTGCCCATGCAGCCGCCCGTGAAACGCACGTTTTTCACCCGGCCGTCCTCTATTTCATAGGTGATTTTGCTTGGGCAGACGCCGACAGGCTTGTATTCATATATGCTCATATGTTTATCCTTTCGTTTGAACCGCCAAACTTCCCATTTATAATTTTCCCACAAAAAATAATTTTTGTCAATTTTTTTGTGGTAAGAAACGCGATTTAGCGTTATAATAGACGAAGGCTATCCAGAAATAATCCGAACGAGGTGATTTAATGGAAAATTTTACAATAAACGGCGTTGATGACCTTGAGCGGGCCATAGAGTCCGTGAGGGCGGCCCAGCGCCGCTTTGCGGGGTTTGCCCAAGAGGACGTTGACAGAATTTTTCAGGCGGCGGCGCGGGCCGCGGCGGAGGCCGCGGGTCCGTTGGCGGAGCTTGCCGCGAAAGAAACGGGAATGGGCGTGGCGCCGGATAAAATTATTAAAAATAAATACGCCGCGGAGTACGTATATGAAGCGTACAAAGACGCTAAAACCTGCGGCGTTATAGAAGAGGACGAGGAACTCGGGCTTATCCGGCTGGCGGAGCCTGTCGGGGTGATAGCGGCGGTAATCCCCGCCACGAACCCGACCTCAACCGTTATTTTTAAGACCTTGCTCGCGCTCAAAACCCGTAACGGCGTAATCATCAGCCCGCACCCGAGGGCCAAGGAGTCGTCCGCCCGCGCCGCCAAAACGGTGCTCGACGCCGCGGAGGCCGCCGGCGCTCCGGAGGGGCTTATAGAGTGTATCGGCGCTCCGTCCCTTGAAATGTCCCGTATGGTTATGCGAGACTGCGATATGATTTTGGCGACGGGCGGGCCGGGTATGGTCAAAAGCGCCTATCAGAGCGGCAAGCCGGCCATAGGCGTGGGCAGCGGCAATGTCCCCGCGGTTATAGCCGAATCGGCGGACACGGAGCTGGCGGCGCGTTATATAACGCTTTCAAAGACGTTTGACAACGGGCTTATATGCGCGTCGGAGCAGGCGGTAATCGCTGTTTCCCCGGTTTACGACGCTTTGCGCGCCGAATTTTTGAAACAAGGCGCGTATTTTATGAGCGACGACGAGAAGGAGCGCGCGCGGCGCGTGCTCTTTGTAAACGGGGCGCTCAACGCCGCCATCGTGGGGCAGCAGCCGTCAAAAATCGCGGCTTTGGCGGGGTTCGCCGCGCCGGAGGGCGCTAAGCTGCTTATCGGGGAAGTTTCAGATTGTGACTTTAACGAGGAATTCGCCCACGAAAAACTTTCGCCCGTGCTCGCGATGTATCGCGCGGGGGATTTTGACGAGGCGTTATCAATTGCCGAAAAACTGATTGACCTGGGCGGGCAGGGGCACACGGCGTCGATATTTATCGACCGGGAAAAAGAGCGCGGGAATTTTATGAAATTTATAAACCGGGTGAATACTTGCCGCGTGGTGGTGAACACGCCTTCGTCTCACGGGGCGATAGGCGGCCTGTACAACAGCCTGCCGCCCTCTCTGACGCTTGGCTGCGGCACGTGGGGAGGCAACTCCGTTTCCGAAAACGTGGGCGCGAAGCACCTGCTGAACATAAAAACCGTCGCCTTCCGCCGGGACGGCGGCGAAAGATTCTGGGAGAAACAGTAAAAATATAAGGAGGACTAAGTTTATGAATTTGGACACCGTAATAGTTGAGCGAGAAAAAAAGACAATCTACCGGAGCGGCAATTTATGCGCCAAAGTTTTCGACGAAAGTTTCAGCAAGGCGGACATACTGAACGAAGCGCTGAATCAAGCCCGCATTGAAGAAACGGGGCTGGCCATACCCGGCGTCGTCGAGGTTCGCAAATTCGACGGAAAATGGGGCATAGTCAGCGATTTTATAGAAGGAGAGACGCTGTTTTCGCTTATGGAGAAAGACCCGCGGAAAAACGACGAGCGCCTTGAGCTTTTTGTCGACCTGCAGATCGACGTGCACAGCAGGAACGCGCCGCTTCTTACGAAGCTCAAGGACAAGATGCACCGTAAAATAAGCGAGACTAAGTTTGACTTGGCCACGCGGTACGAGCTTTACACGCGGCTTGAGTCTATGCCGACGCACACGAAGGTCTGCCACGGGGATTTTAGCCCGGGGAACATAATAATCAACCGGGAAGGGAAGGCGTATGTGCTTGACTGGAGCCACGCCACCCAGGGCAACGCCTCAGCCGACGTGGCGCGGACGTATCTGCTGTTCTGCCTGCGCGACAGCCTTAGGGGCCTGGCGGATAAGTATATGACGCTGTTCTGCGAAAAGACGAAAACTGACAAGCGGTATATCCAGAAATGGCTGCCGATTGTGGCGGCTTCCCAATCTGTAAAGGATAAACCGGAGGAGCGGGAATTTTTAAGCAAGTGGGTAGACGTAGTTGAATATGAATAAATAAAGCAATTTTACAAAACGTCGGCAGTCAACGGTTTTGAAAATTGCTATAAAGCGCAAAAGACTTTAAGGGGGAATTGAAATGGAAAAAACCGCAAGGGCGGCAAAGGGCGAGGAAAACTTCTTATATCCGGTTCCGGCGGTGATGATAAGCTGCGGGGATTTTGAAAGCGGGGGTAACCTGAACATAATAACGCTTTCGTGGGTGGGCGTGCTGTGCTCCGCGCCGCCGTACCTTTACGTCTCCATACGCCCGTCGCGCCATTCGCACGGCATAATCAAGGAGACGGGGGATTTTGTGATAAATATCGTCACAACAGAGCTGGCCGCCTCGGCGGATTTCTGCGGAGTGAAATCCGGCAGGGACGTGGATAAGTTTAAGGAAACGGGCTTAACTCCCGTAAAATCACAATTCGTTAAGGCTCCGGGGATAGCGGAAACGGCCGTGAATATTGAGTGCGCCGTCCGGGAAATAAAGCCGCTCGGCAGCCACGACGTCTTCATAGCGGAGGCTGTCGGCGTGAGCTTCTCCGATTACGACGCGGCGAAGCTGATTTGCAACGCCGGCGGGAAGTATTACGAGCTTGGCAATTTTATAGGAAAATTCGGATATTCGATTAAAAAATAAAGGAAACAAAAACACCCGGATAATTTGTCCGGGTATTTTTTGTTCTTATCATAAAGCAATTCCGTTTTACATAAGCAAAATTCGTTCGCTGAAAACGCGCTGAAGCCCGCGATTTTCAGCAAGAAGGAGGTTTTTTCGCGCGGCATTAGGCGTTAAAAAACGCCAAGCTCCGATTTTGCAAGCAAAACGCGGAATTGCTATAATGTAAGCTCTATCCCCGCTCCAAGCCCTTTCAAATCCTCCTCGATCGCTTCGTAGCCGCGCGTAACGTATCCGGCGTTTCTAACCGTCGTGACCCCCTCCGCCGACAGAGCGGCTATAATCAGCGCCGCTCCCCCCCGGAGGTCGCTGGCGGAGACGTCCTCCCCGCGGAGCCGCCCTCCGCCTTTAATCAAAAACGCGCCGTTTTTAATAGAAATGTCCGCGCCCATTTTTACAAGCTCCGCGACGTGTTTATCCCGCGCCTCAAACACGGTTTCCACTATGGCGCTCCGGCCCCGCGCCTTGGTCAGGAGCGCCGTCATCTGCGGCTGCATATCCGTCGGAAATTCCGGGTGGACCCCGGTGACAAGCCGCTCTATGGGCTTCAGCGGGCGCGGGGCGCACATTTTCAGGCTCTCGCCCTTAAACAGGACGCCCGCGCCGCATTCGGAGAACCGCGCCGTGATGGGCTGAATATGCTCCCGCTCGATGTTATGCAGAATCACGCTGCCGCCGGTGATTGCCGCCGCCGCCAGATAAGTCCCCGCCGCCACTCGGTCGGGCATAACGCTGTACTCCGCGCCGTACAGCCGCGGCACGCCCCTGATTACTATCTGGCCGCTCCCGGCGCCTTTTATTTTCGCTCCGCATACGTTGAGGAAGTTTTGCAAATCGGCTATTTCCGGCTCTTTCGCGGCGTTGACTATGACCGTTTCGCCTTCGGCCAAGACGGAGGCGAGCATAAGGTTTTCCGTCGCGCCGACGCTCGGAAAAGCCAGGTCTATCCGCGCGCCGCGCAGTTTTCGCGCTTTCGCTGAAATAACGCCGCCGTCTATGGTAATTTCCGCTCCCAGCCGCCGAAGCCCGTCAAGGTGCAAATCCACCGGGCGCTCCCCTATGGCGCAGCCGCCGGGGCAGCTGGTTCGCGCGGCTCCCGTCCGGCCGAGCAGGGCGCCCAGGAAAATAAACGACGAGCGCATTTTCTCGGCCAAATCTTTCGGAATATCCCCCGAACAAAGGCCGCGCGTCTCTATCGCGGCGGAATGTTCCGAAAACGAAGCCCCGCAGCCGCAGGCCGCCAGTATTTCAAGAGAGACCTCCACGTCCGTAATGCGCGGGCAGTTTGTCAAAACCGTCGTGCCGTTTGTCAAAACCGACGCCGCCAGTAACGGCAAAGCAGCGTTCTTCGCCCCGCGGACGCACAGCTCCCCTTCAAGCCGCGCCCCGCCAGTAACGCGATATTCCATAAAACCACCTCCGTAACGCGATAATTTATACTATTCGGAGCGCGGTTAATTGGTGAAAATACGGGCAGAATAGGCTTGGGAAGGAGCGTTTCTATGGACGACGAGGAAATCAAAACAGAGGAGCCGAGGCGGGAGGAACAGCCGAAAAACGAGCCGGAGGGCTTTATCACAGGGCGCAAGAACCCGCGCGGGCGGCTCCAGTTTCTTAACATAATAGGGCAGATTGAGGGGCATGTGCTGCTGCCGGCGCAGAACAAAAGCACAAAGTACGAACACGTCATACCGCAGCTTTTCACGGCGGCGGAGGACCCGGAGATAGACGGCCTGCTGATTCTCCTGAATACAGTCGGGGGAGACGTGGAGGCGGGGCTGGCCCTTTCGGAGCTTATCGCGAATCTGGGCAAGCCGACCGTGTCTCTGGTGATAGGCGGCGGCCATTCCATAGGAGTGCCTCTGGCGGTGTCGGCGGCTTATTCCTTCATCGCGCCGTCGGCGACTATGACAATCCATCCGGTGCGCATAAACGGCACCATTGTCGGCGCGCCGCAGACTTTCGACTATTTCAACAAAACGCAGGAGCGCATTATCGAGTTTATAGCGCGGAATTCAAATATAAGCAAGGCCCGGATAGACGAGCTTATGCTCGACACGAGCAAGCTGGCGCTCGACGTCGGTACGATTTTAATCGGCGAGGAGGCCGTGCGCGAGGGGATAATAAACAGCGTAGGAGGCCTGCGCGACGCTATGGAGAAACTGTATGAAATGGTGGAGGAGCTAAGGGGGAGCGGGGGTTAAAGCGCAAAAGAAGCGCGCGGCAGCCGGCGCGGCGCGCTTCTTTATTTATATAATTAACAAACCAAGCCGAGCGCGGGGTAAATTTGAATAAAATTACATAGGCTGACAAAAATCGATTATATCAAACGGAATTGCTATACCGGCGGAATAAAAAAAGGGCGAATGTTTCCGCATACGCCCTTAAGCATTTTTGCCGTTTATTGAACCGTCTTGGCTAGCGCCTCAAAAGCCGCAGCGTCCGACACGGCCAAGTCGGCCAGCATTTTGCGGTTGATGGTTATGCCCTGCTGCTTAAGCCCGCTCATAAAGCGGCTGTAGGACAGGCCATGGGCGCGAGCCGCCGCGTTAATACGGGAAATCCACAGCCGGCGGTACTCGCGCCGGGTCTGGCGGCGCCCCGCGAAAGAATGGGCCAGAGCGCGCATAACGGACTGTTTCGCCGTGCGGTACTGTTTGCTCCGCGAACCGCGGAACCCTCTGGCCAGCTTCAAAATTTTCTTATGTCTTTTTCTGGCGTTTACAGCGCCTTTTACTCTTGCCAAAATAAAGCCTCCTTAAAAATTTTCTCGGTTTAAATATTTCGCGTCGCCTTTACGCGTAAGGCAGCATTTCGCGCACCTGCGCGGCGTTCGTCTTGTCAACTATACCCGCGCGGCGGAGCTGCCGCTTGCGCTTGGGTGATTTCTTGCCCAGAATGTGCTGCTTATTCGCGCGGGAATATTTGAATTTGCCCGTGCCGGTGACTTTAAACCTCTTTGCGGCCGCTTTATTTGTCTTTACCTTAGGCATAGTCCTGCCATCTCCTTATTTTTCGTGTGATTTTTTGACTACAGCTTCGGCGCCAGAAACATTGCCATTGTTTTCATTTCCATTTTCGGAGGCTTTTCCACAACTCCGCAGGCGGACAGCCGTTCGGCGAACTCGTGCAGTATCCCGTAGGCGATTTCCGTGTGCCCAAGCTCCCGTCCGCGGAAACGTATGGTGATTTTTACCTTGTCCCCGCTCTGGAGAAACTCCGTGGCTTTTTTGATTTTTACGTCCACGTCGTGCTTGTCGATGTTCGGGGAGAGACGAATCTCCTTCGTCTCGACGGTTTTCTGTTTCTTGCGCGTCTCTTTTTCCTTCTTGGCCTGGTCGAATTTGTACTTGCTGTAGTCCATAATCTTGCATACGGGCGGGCTTGCCGTCGGTGATATTTTCACAAGGTCGAGCCGCTTTTCCTCCGCGAGCGCCATCGCGTCGCGCAGGGGCATTATCCCAAGCTGGGTGCCGTCGGAGTCTATTATCCTAAGCTCCTTGTCCCGTATTTGTTCGTTTAGCATTAAATCCGTAATAATTCTTGCACCTCCATACAAAATTAAGATTACGTCTTTTGTCCTAACGAACAAAAAGACGAGCCGTAAAAGCCCGCCAAAAAGATAACGCCTAAGCAACATAAGCCGTATCAAATCGTTGACCCGGAGCCGCGCGGATAAACCCGCGGGCAAAAGGTGAGAAGCGGAACTTCTACTTTATACAGGAAAAGTGTAACACGGCAAAAAACTTTTGTCAATACGTTGATTAAAGAATTTTTATGTGATATAATTATAAGACTGCCGGTGACACCGGATATAAGACGGAAAGAGGGGTAATATGAGACACCAGAATCTTGGGGCGACCCAGCTTAAAGTGCCCGTGGTGGCGGTGGGCTGTATGCGCGTTTCCGGAATGGATAAAGCCGCCGCCGAAAGTTTCGTGAAAACGGCGCTTGACCTTGGCGCGAATTTTTTCGACCACGCCGATATTTACGGGCGCGGCTCGTGCGAAGAGGTTTTCGCGCAAGCGGCCGGAATGAACGCCTCCGTGCGCGAAAAAATGATTATCCAGTCCAAATGCGGCATCGTGCCGGGGAAAATGTTCGATTTTTCAAAGGAACACATATTAAAATCCGTTGACGGCATACTTAAGAGGCTGCGCTCGGAATACCTGGACGTGCTTCTCCTGCACCGGCCGGACGCACTCGTCGAGCCGGAGGAGGTGGCGGCGGCGTTTGACGCTCTCGAAACCTCGGGCAAGGTGCGCCATTTCGGCGTGTCTAACCAGAACCCGATGCAAATCGAGCTTCTTAAAACTTGCGTGAAACAGCCCATAGCGGCGAATCAGCTTCAGTTCAGCATAGCGCACGCCGGTATGATTTCAAGCGGGATAAACGTGAATATGCTGACGGATGCGGCCGCTATGCGGGACGGCAGCGCGCTTGACTACTGCCGCGTAAACAAAATAACTATTCAGCCCTGGAGTCCGTTTCAGCACGGGTATTTCGGCGGCGTGTTCCTTGACAGGGATAAGTTCCCGGAGCTTAATAAGGTTATCGACAGGCTGGCGGAGAAATATAACGTGGCCAACACAACCATAGCCATAGCTTGGATTCTGCGCCACCCGGCCCGGATGCAGCCCGTCACGGGGACGACCAACGAGCGCCGCCTCTCCGATATTATGAAAGCCGCGGATATTGAAATCACGCGGGAGGAGTGGTACGAGGTATATAAAGCGGCGGGAAACAACCTGCCTTGAAAATCCGCGCGAATTAAAAGCCGGGTTTGATAAAATCGGATAGCATAGGGCTATCTTAAAAACCGCTTAAGAAAGGAAAGTATAATGAAACCCCTATGACTTCATTATATAAGGTTTTTTATGGACACCTCGGCAACTATTCTGGCTGTTTTGTGCTTGGTTTCGTCGCTTGCGCTCATCGCGCTGATACTTCTGCAAAAGAAACGCTCGTCGGGCATAGGCAGCCTTTCCGGCGGCGTGGGCGCGCAGCAGACCTATTGGGACAGAAACAAGGGGCGCTCGGTGGAGGGTGCTTTAGAGCGCTACACGAAGCTCGGCGCGATCGTCATTTTGATTTTTACAGCCGCCACTTGGTTTATGTAAAATGAGCGGTTTACCCGAATATTTTAAGCTCGGCGCGGTGATAGGGGCGCACGGGCTGTCCGGCGCGCTCCGCGTCTACCCCTCGACCTCCGACCCGGCGCGCTTCAAGCTGCTTAAAACCGCGGTCCTCCGGGATTCGGCGGGGCGGCTTTCCGTTTACGGCGTGAAGGGCGCGGCGCTTAATAAAGGAATAGTCCTGCTGACGCTCGACGGGGTTTCGGACATAGAGGCGGCGCGCGCGCTTAAAAATTATGACATTGTCGTGCCTCGGGCGGAAGCCCTGCCTCTTGAGGCGGACGAGTATTACGCCGCCGACCTTTACGGTATGCGCGTTGTGACGGAGGACGGGGAATTTCTTGGCGTGCTCGACGAAATCATAGAAACGGGCGCTAACGACGTCTATTCCGCCGGAGGCCTGCTCATACCCGCCATAAAGCAGTGCGTGCTTAGAATCGACGTCGCCGGGCGGGTAATGACTGTGCGCCTGCTTGAGGGGCTGAGGTGAGGTTATGAGATTTCACTGCCTTACGCTTTTCCCGGAGATGCTTGAGGGCGGGCTGCTTCACGGCGTTATAAAACGCGCGGCGGAGCGCGGCCTTATTGAGTTGAATTGCGTAAATATACGTGATTTTTCGGCGGACAAGCATAAGCGGACGGACGACTATCCCTACGGCGGCGGCGCCGGGATGGTGATGACGCCTCAGCCGGTCTACGACGCTTACAGGAGCCTGGTTCTGCCGCCCGGCACACCCGTTATCTACACAAGCCCGCAGGGTGAAAAACTCAGCGCGAAAAAAGCGCGCGAATGGGCCGCCCTTCCCGAAATAGCCGTAATCTGCGGGCGCTACGAGGGCGTGGACGAGCGCGTCATAGAGGAAACGGCCACGGAGCTTGTTTCGCTGGGGGATTTTATTATGACCGGCGGGGAAATCTGCGCGATGGCCGTAATCGACGCGGTGAGCCGCTTTATCCCCGGCGTCTTGGGCAACTCCGAATCTCCCATAGATGAAAGTTTCGAGGGCGGCCTTCTGGAATATCCGCAATATACCCGCCCCGCCGTGTTTCTGGGGAAAGCGGTGCCGGAGGTCTTGCTGTCCGGGCATCACGAGAATATACGGCTCTGGCGGCTGGCGCGGTCCGCCGAGCGCACTGAGAAAAGGCGGCGGGGGTAATTATGGAAGTATACGAAACCCGGAGTGAAGAGGAAACGAAGGCCGTCGCCGAAAAAATCGCCCGAAACGCCCGGCCAGGCCAGGTGTACGGCCTTTCCGGAGAAATGGCGGCGGGCAAGACCATTTTCGCCAAGGGCTTCGCGCGCGGGTTAGGCGTTTCGGATACTGTCGTCAGCCCGACTTTTACTCTTATAAACGAGTATACCGGCGTAATCCCGTTTTACCATTTTGACGTGTGGAGGCTCGACGACCCCGCCGAAACCCTCGAAACCGGTTTTTGGGACTATGTTGGCGGCGGCGGGGTGTGCCTTATTGAATGGGCGGAAAAGGTGCGGGAAATGGCTCCGTGGACATATTTTATCACAATCACTAAAATTTCAGAGAATCACAGAAGGATAGAAGTGGTGCGTTATGATGATTTTGGCGCTTGACGCTTCGGGCAGAACCGTTTCGGCGGCTATTCTCCAAGACGGGCGGGTAGCGGCTTCTCAGATGACGGGAAGCTCCGGCGGCCATTCCGTCACTCTTATGCCGATGATTCAGAATATGCTCTCGCTGACGGGGCTGACGGCGCGCGACGCGGACTACATAGCTGTAACAACCGGCCCAGGCTCTTTCACGGGACTGAAAATAGCCGCGGGAGCGGCCAAAGGCCTGGCGCACGCGGCGGGCGCGCCTATTCTGCGCGTTCCCACCTTAGACGCACTGGCATATAATATTTTTAACGAGAACGCCGTAATAATCCCGATTTTAGACGCGCGGCGCGGGCAGGTTTACGCGGGTTTCTATAAAAGAGAGGGAGAAGGGCTGACCGCTCTTTGTGAAAACGCGGCTCTTTCCTTTGAGGGATGCCTGGAAAAGGCGGCCGCGTACCCGGAGCCGAAAATTTTCCTGGGCGACGCGGCGGAGCTTTACGCGGAGAGAATCCGCGCGGCGGGCGCCGTATGCGCCGATTGCGCCGCGAATTTCATCGACGGGGCAAGGCTCGCCATTCTGGCCGGGCTTCGTATGGATTCCTGCGGATACGGAGAGCTTTCGCTTAATTATTTCCGCAGGCCGCAGGCGGAGCGCGAGTATTTAGAACGTATGAACGGGACTGTATAATTTTGGAAAATTCAGATAATTTTGACATTGGCGCCGTGGAAATAACGGCTATGAAAACGGAGCACTTAGAGCAGGTTTTTGAGATAGAGCGCGGAAGTTTCTCAAGCCCTTGGAGCTACAAGGAGCTTCTGCGCGAGATTACGGAAAATAATATGGCGGTGTATATCGTGGCTCTTTACGAGGGGAACGTCGTCGGGTACGCCGGGCTTTGGCATATCATAACCGAGGGCCATATAACCAATGTCGCCGTCAAGGAGGAATACCGCGGGCGCGGAGTGGGCAGGCTTATTATGCGCCGCTTGATAGAAGCCGCGCGGGAACGCGCAATGACGGGGGTTACGCTTGAGGTGCGCGTCAGCAACCAGAACGCCCAGAGAATGTATACAAGCCTGGGCTTTAAACCGGAGGGCTTTCGCAAGGCATATTATGACGACACAAAAGAAGATGCGGTCATTATGTGGAAATATATGTAAATGAGAGAGGTTTCTATGCGAGAATTGTCGCCGAAAGAACTTAAACGGGATTTTTCGGAGTTTGTAGATTTTGAAACAACCGCCGAGATTCAGCCTTTTTATGATATAATCGGCCAGAAGCGCGCCCAAGAGGCGGTAAGCCTGGCTTTTAAGATAAAAAATAACGGGTACAATTTATATATGGAGGGCGACGCCGGGCTCGGCAAGGCCTCCTACGCCGTGAAATACGCGGCGGCGGCGGCGGGGAAAGCCCCCGTGCCGCCAGATTTGTGCTATGTGTACAATTTTCAGGAGCCTAAGCAGCCGTCGCTTCTGCGGCTTTCTCCGGGGAGCGGCGCGGTTCTGCGCGAGGAAATGAAAGAGCTTGTCGAACGGCTTCGCTACGAGCTGCTGAAAACTTTTGCCGACAGGGAGCTTGACGAGCTTCGCGCGGGAATCCTCAAACGCTACAGCGCTCGGAAGGACGGAATCATAAAAAACATTACGGAGGAGGCGCGCCAGCAGGATTTCGGCATAAAAACCACAAATACCGGTATTTACTTTATGCCGATAGTCGATGGGGAAATCATATCGGAGGAGCAGTTTGACGACCTGAGCTGCGAACAGAAGGAACGGATTTCCAAAAATTCGGAGGCTATTTCCCTCTCCGCCGCCACGACAATGCGCACCCTCAAGGAGTGGGAAAAGTCCGCCAAAAAAGAAATAAGCGACGCGGAGTTTCAAACCGCGCTGTTTGTCGTGGGCAAGCTGATGGAGCCGCTTTGCGCCAAATACGCGGACTGCGCTCAGATACTGAATTATCTCAAGGCCGTCAAAGAGGACATTCTTGACAATATAGACGTTTTTCTTGAGGAGGAGGGCGAGGAGGAGGACATTCAGTCTATAATGCCGTGGTACCAAAAACGCGGGGAGGAGGAGCTTTTCGCCAAATATGGCGTGAACCTGGTTGTGGATAACTCGCGCCTTAGCGGCGCCCCGGTAATCGTCGAGCATAACCCCACCTACGGCAATCTCGTCGGAGAGGTAGAGTATGACAACGAATACGGCAATTTTTCTACGGATTTTATGAAAATAAAAGCCGGCACTTTTCACAAGGCGAACGGCGGATTTCTTATAATCAGCGCGCACGACCTGCTGGCCTCCGTTTCGGCGTGGGAGGCGCTCAAGCGTATGCTGAAAACAGGGCACGCGGCTATTGAGCCGATTAGAGAATATACGACGGGCATCGCTTTGTCGGGGATAAAGCCGGAAAAAGCGCCGATTTCGGTCAAGGTGATACTCTTCGGCTCGTATATTTATTACGATATACTCGCTGAATACGACAGCGATTTTAAAAAACTGTTCAAAATGTCGGCAATGTTTGACGATGATATGAAGGCGGATAAAGAGAATGTGAGCCGGGTTCTGGGCTTCGTGAAGCGCTTCCTTGAGCGGGAGGGGCTGAAAGATTTAGACCGCGCGGCTTGCGTCAAAATACTTGAATACGCGGCGCGGGTGGCCGAACACCAGAACAAGCTGACGGCCCGCCTTGGAAAGCTCGCGGACATAATAATGGAAGCGTCGGTGGAGGCCTCCGGCGGCGTTATAACCGGGGCGGATATTTCCGCCTCGCTTGCGGCTTCGGACGCGCGGCGCGATATGTACGAGGAAAAATTCGCTGAGCTGACAGACGAAGGCCAGATTATGATAGACGCGGCGGGGGCGAAAGTCGGCGCGCTCAACGGACTTACAGTCATAGATTTTGGGGACTATGAGTTTGGCCGTCCGGCGAAAATCACCGCTACGACTTACGTGGGCAAGGCGGGCATTGTCAATATTGAAAAAGAGGCCGATATGAGCGGCAGCATACACGACAAGGGCCTGCAAGTGCTCATCGGCTTTCTGGGGGCGACTTACGCGCGGGATTTTCCCCTGTCGCTCTCCTGCCGTGTGTGTTTTGAGCAGAATTACAGCGAGATTGACGGCGATTCAGCGTCCAGCACAGAGCTTTACGCGATTTTGTCAAGCCTGTCCGGTCTGCCGCTCAGTCAGGAAATTGCCGTGACCGGCAGTATAAATCAATATGGCGACATCCAGCCAATCGGCGGCGTCACGACGAAAATCGAGGGCTTTTTCGACCTGTGCGCTTCCCGCGGCTTGACGGGGGGGCAGGGGGTCATTATCCCCGAAGCGAACACCCGCAACCTTATGTTGAAAAGCGAGGTCATAGAGGCCGTGGCGGCCGGGAAGTTTCACATTTACGCTATAAGCCACGTCAACGAAGGCATAGAGATTCTCACGGGAGTTAAGGCGGGAGAACTGAGCGACAAAGGAAAGTTTCCGTCGGACGCCGCGCACGGAATGGTGTATCGGAAACTGAGAGAGTATTATAAGAAGTCGATTTCTGAATAAAACAAAAAACGCGTTGTTAAAACCGCGGTTTTTTGTTTTATTCGTTCGCTAACCTTGAAGCATTCGATTTATAGCCGAAATAACCGCCTTTATGGAAGACTTCGTTATGCTCGATGACACGCCCGCGCCGAAATATGACTTCCCCTGCTGGTCGGAAATGTTCATATACGTTATAGCGCGGGACTTTGAGCCAAGCTCAAGCGAATGTTCGTTATAGTTTTCGATGTCGAAGCTGATTTGGAGTTTCTCCGAAACCGCTTTGCAGAAAGCGTCCAGAACGCCGTTGCCGGAGCCGGCAATTTCTGAAACTTCGCCGTTTACAAGAATGGAGGCCGAGACCGCCGTTTCCCCTTCGCCGTCGGTCTTTTCGCTATAGCGCGACAGCGCCGCGGGAGATTCAAGGTTGATATACTCCCGCTCGAAGAGGTTGTAAATTTCGCCCGGCTCAAGTTCCTTATGGCTTTGGTCGGAAACGCGGGTGACTGTCCCGCCGAATTCCTGAAGCATAGGCTTCGGCGGCACTATGCCGAACTTACGCTCCAGCACGTAGCCCACGCCGCCCTTGCCGGACTGGGAGTTTATGCGGATAATGGCCTCGTAGCTGCGTCCGAGGTCCGCCGGGTCAATCGGCAGATAAGGCACCTCCCAGACGTCATAATTATCGCCGATATTAGCCATGCCTTTTTTAATAGCGTCTTGATGAGAGCCGGAAAACGCCGTGAAAACAAGGCTCCCGGCGTAAGGGTGCCTGTCGTGAACGGGGAGCATTGTCGAGCTTTCGTACATATTAACCACGCGTTCGATGTCCGAAAAATCAAGCCCCGTGTCGATTCCCTGCGAATACATATTCATCGCGATTACCATTATGTCGGCGTTCCCGGTGCGCTCACCGTTGCCGAAAAGCGTCCCTTCTACGCGGTCGGCCCCGGCCAGCAGGCCAAGCTCAGAGGCGGCCACGGCGCAGCTTCTGTCATTGTGCGTGTGGAGGCTGACTATTACGCTGTCTCGGCGGTTAAGGCTGTTGCAGATGTACTCAATCTGGTCGGCGTACACGTTCGGCGTAGTCATCTCGACCGTCGAGGGCAGATTGATTATGCACTTATTCTCCGTCGAGGGTTTCCATATGTCAATAACGGCGTTGCAGACCTCCGCGGCGTAGTCCATCTCCGTTCCGGTGAAACTTTCGGGGGAATACTCAAAAACAAAGCGCTCCCGGCCGTATTTTTCAGCAAGCTCAAGAACGCGGCGCGCGCCGTATTCCGCAAGCTCTCGGACTTCCTGCCGCGATTTTTTAAAAACCACATCCCTTTGTAAAACAGACGTAGAGTTATACAGGTGCACGACGGCTTTTTTAACGCCGCCAAGGGCCTCGAAAGTTTTTTCCATAATATGGCCGCGCGCCTGAGTCAGCACCTGAATCGCCACGCCGTCGGGTATAAGCCCGTCGTCTATTAATTTGCGCGTAAAAATATACTCCGTATCGCTCGCGGCGGGAAAACCTATCTCGATTTCCCGGAAGCCAATCTCGACCAGAAATTTGAAAAATTCAACCTTTTGCGCCAGATCCATAGGCACTTGCAACGCTTGATTGCCGTCGCGAAGGTCAACGCTGCACCAAGCCGGCGCTTTTTCTATGTATTTTAAGGGCCACGTCCGTTCGTTAAAATCAAAACGCGGGTATGGCTTGTACTTTGTGTGTTTCATTGGAAAACTCCTAACTGAAAATTTCAACCTCTATTATAAACTTATCTTTCTTGCTTTTTCCCAGGATTTCGCGCAAAACGGCGCGGCCAAGAGAGCGCACGGTGATAACGCTGCCCGGCTCGATGTTTTTCGCGGCGTTCGCGGCGGGCCGCCAGTTAACGAAAACCCTGCCGGAGTCCAAAAGGGCCTTGGCCTTTTCGCGCGAGAGGCCGAAACAGGCTGAAATAAGCGCGTCGGTGCGCAGAGATGTAATGGTCTTGGTTTGTATTCTGCCGGCGGGCGCGGTTCCGGGCGGACCCGCAGAAATCTCGGAAATTTTCACGGGAGTATGCCTGACACGGCTTAAATTGGCGGCAATATAGTCTTTGATGGATTCGTGGACATAAATGACGGCAAACCCGTCCAAAAGGACGATATCCCCGATATTCCGGCGGTCAAGCCCCAACCCGAGCGCCGAACCCAAAAAATCCCGATGGGAGAGTTTTTCGGCGAATTTTTCATTAAAACTTATTTTAAGCCGGGCTATGGGGAAATCCTCAATATCCGCCGAAAAACCGATAATTTGGCGCTCGGCTCCGTCGTACCCCCCGAACGCCGACAAATCGCCTGAGCCGCTCAGAATACCCATCGCGCAGGCGACGAAAACGGGGCTGTGAAAATGCGAAAAAACAACCGCCCCGTCTTTCCGCGCCAGGTCGCAAAGACGCGAAAACGCGGTTAAATCGTCGTCGGAGGCTTCGGCAAACGCCGCCTTAAATTCCCGGAGGAACCGCGGCTTATCCATTCATCATCACGGCGGCGACGGTTAAAACGAGCCATTGCAGCGCCCCTGTGACAAACTGTATAAGAAGCATCGCGAACATGGGCGAGAAATCAATCATAAAACCGCGCATACCAAAAGCCTTCACCAGAATCCAGTCTAAGAGAACGCGGCACGGGGCCACGATAAACTCCGTTGACATAAAGACAAAGCGCGTAAAGGCGTTTGACTCGCGCACGCGAACCCACGACATAAGACAGCGGACGAGGATTAAAAGGTTCATCAGCCTGCCCGCGTAAGCTATTGCGGCGACTAAAGGCAGCAAAAGGCGCATAGAAAACGCTCCTTATTCGCGGTTCAAGGTGTTTTTCGCCCCGAAAATTGAGGACAGCGAAGACATTTTCCGCGCTTCCTCCCGCAAAGAATTTGTAATGAGCCGGTCGGGCGGGGCCACTACGAAGGTGTCCGTGCCGTCAATACGCGCCACGTCGCAGTTGAGCGCCAACGTAACGCCGTAAACGCAGTCCACTATTCGCTGGGCCATTCGCTGCTCCTTTTTTTCGGAGGAGTCCATAAGCGGCTTAAGATTCAAAATACATTCCTTGTTAGCTTGCAGCAGGCTGACGATTTCCGAAACGTTCTCAGTGGAGCGCGGGGAGAGTATAACGGTTTCGTTCTTTATGTCGGGACTTATGGAGACGGTTTCATTGTAACTGAAGTTTCTTATGGAAACGTCGCGTTTATTCTTGTCTTTCTTGGGGCGGGGCGCCGGTTCGTCCTCATAGTCGTCGTAACCCTCGTCGCCGTAATATTCTCTTTCGTAATTTTCCTCATAGGAATCGTCGTTCTCAGCGGCCCCAATAAGCATATTCTTAACGTTTGATAAAAAACTCATTTGTTTATTCCTCCTGATTTTAACTTCGAGTTCAGTTTCTCCCGCCGAAAAGGCTTGTGCCGACTCTCGCCATAGTGGCCCCTTCCTCTATGGCGACGGCGTAGTCTCCCGACATGCCCATCGAGAGTGTGTCTATATTATTGTGTCTCATTTTATCCCGAATGTCAATATATAACTGAAACATTTCCCGAAAATGAAATCTATTTTTTTCAGAATTATCGACAAAGGGAGCCACGCACATCAGCCCGCGCAGGCGCAGCCCGGGCAGTTCCTCTATCCCGCGGGCTATGGAGAGCGCTTCGGACGGAGCCGCGCCGTGCTTTGAAATCTCCCCGGCGATGTTTATTTCTATGAGCGCGTCAACGCGCGTCCCGGCTTTTTCGGCGGCGGCGCTGACCGCCTCCGCCAAGGCGGAGCTTTCAAGAGACTGAATCATAGCCACACGCCCGATAACGTACTTTATCTTGTTTTTCTGCAGGTTTCCGATAAGGTGCCAGCGCGGCGCGCGCGCGGTCAGCAGCGGCATTTTTTCGTTAAGCTCCTGTACGCGGTTTTCACCCAAATCTTTAACGCCCAAGTCAAGCAGAGCGGCGATTTTTTCCGGCTCGACGGTTTTCGTCACGCCCACGAGGGTTATGTCCTCCGGCGCCCTGCCGGATTTCAGGGCGGCCTCCGCGATATTCCGGCGGATTTCCTCGAGGTTTTTTCTGATATATTCCATAATAATCACCTTACCTGAGTATCTGATTTTCACTTATATTAACCGAGTCCACGACGATTATGTCGTGCGGAGCCAGGCGCGGGTTAAGTTCCTCCGAAAGAATGGTGTATCCCCCGGAGGAAACCGCGTCCTCCATATTCACGGAGCAGAATCTGGCTATGCCGCTGTTGGCGCGGTAAACGCCGTTCAGCTGAATAAAGTCTCTTTCGTTTATTTCAAACGCGTCGGTTTTATCAGACTCGGGGATTATTATTTTATCTCCCGCGCGGAGGCTGCTTAAGTCAAAAATAGCGTAGGTATACCCCGCTTCCGGCGCGGGCAGAGTCGAAAGAGAAATTTTTTCGGTTTTCTGGCCCGCTTTGTAGACAAAGCCGTCCTCCACGAAATCGGAGGGGACTTTTACGGCCACTCGGGCGACTATTGCTGTGTTCGGCAGCTTAAAGCCCTTCCGCACGGCGCTGTTAAGGCGGAATTTAATATTACGCGCGTCTATATAGTCGAGAATATCTCGCGTAAGCTCGAAAATCACAAGGCGGCTTTTAGGCTTAAGATTATCCCCGCCGATATAATACACCACGGATTCCTCCGAGGCGGACGCGTCGTCGGTAAAATAAATTTTTTTGACGTCCCCCTGCTCAAGCTGGCGGGGCGGCGTTTCGTCCGCGATTAGCAGAGTCTCGTCAATATAAGCCGCTATATACCACCGATTTGAGGCGACAACCTTAAAAAGCGGGTCTCCTGGCGAGACCGCCGCGCCCGCGCGGTTAATTATTTTATCCGGCTTCATAAGTATTTGCTGAGGCGTAAGCGCGGTCATCCCCGCGATTTTGAAAACGTTCTCAAGCCCGTCCGTGTTATAGGAAATCAGCCCGCTGGAGCCGGCGTAAATATTTTTTATGTATTTACCGAGCTCACTTTCATAGCGAAATTTAGATTCTATTATATCTTTGAGAGATTCGCTGTTTTCGCGGGAAAGCATCTCGTTTTTCTGGGCGAGCTTGTTGCCGACGGCGCTCCGCAGGTCGGAAAGGGACGAAACGTCAGCTCCCATATATTTATACATATCATTTTCAATAAGGGCTTTAATCTCGTTGTTAAGATTCTGGCTGTCCGCGTAAAACGGCGAAAACTCACTCCGCTTGGCTTGGGTGTCGCTCAGGTTCTCGTTCGTTTTTTCAAGTTCTTTCTGAACCTGGGCCGCCGCCGCGGAGTCAATTATCTGGGCCACGGCGGAACCGCGCATAACGCGTTCGCGATTGTTTATAACGAAAGTCAGGTTCCCGGCGCTTTCCGCGCTCTGAAGCGCTTCGTCGCGGATAATAACGCCCTCCTGCACACCCTTCTGCGCGTCTATGGAATCAACCTTAAGCTCCATTGTCGCAATCGGGTCTTTGTTAAAATAGAAGTAAAGCGCGCGAATCATATAAGCGGCGATAACAATGAGAAAAAGGCATATTATGATAGTGCCGCCAATATGATAGTGCTGCCCGCGCGGGCGGCGGGGCTTCGCGGCGCGTTTCTTCCGCCTCGGGGGGGAGGGCTTTTGAGAGGCGCGCGGGGGACGGCGCGTTTCGCCGCCGCTCCGCGCGGTTCTCGTTGATTGTCGTGTGGGTTTTCCCGCCTTTAGGTTTCTTTTTGTATTTCGTGAAATTGGCGGTTTTTTCCTCATTTGGAACGCACCCGATTATCGTATTTTTTAACACCGCCTGACGGCGAGAGTGGCCTCCTCGCCATTGACGCTCCATTTTTTTACATACGCGCCGGGGGCTTCTCCGGTATACGGGGCGATGGACTCCGCCAGGACCTCCCGGCTGATTTCCGCTTCGTTGCGTCCGAAAACCCCGGTTATTTTATCCGAACCCGCGTAGAACGCCGTTATTTTATCCGACACCTCAAAACCGGCTTCCTTGCGCATAGTTTGAAGTTTCGATATTATTTCGCGCACGAAGCCTTCCTCTATAAGCTCAGGCGTCAGCGTTGCGGAAATCACGACGGTTGTGTCCCACCCGGTTTCGGCGGCGTACCCCTCCGCCGTGGCGTTTTCTATTATAAGGTCTGATTGCTGCAACAGGACTTCCGTCCCTTCGATTTCCAGCTTCAGATAGCCGAAAGTCTTAAGGCTTTTCATAAACGCCGCGCCGTCGCCGTCCCGCAAGGCGGCGTTTATAGCCGGCAGGATTTTGCCGTATTTCGGCCCGAGGGTTTTAAGCTGCGGCTTGAATCTGCAGGCGACGTATTCGTCTACGGAATCGCGGAATTCCACGGCCTTAAGGTTCAGTTCCTGCCGGATTATTTCCGTGTATTCGCCGTCAAGCTCTATTTTGCGCCCGGGTTTTATATACATAAGCGAAAGGGGCTGACGGTTTTTAATCCCCGCGTTATTCCGCGCGGAGCGGCCGAGCGTCACGGTTTTCAGCACGAAGTCCATATTTTCCGCCAGGGCTTCGTCTATAAGCGCCTCGTCGCACTCCGGATAATCAAGAAAATGCACGCTTTCGGGCGCTTCGGGATTAACGCTCCGGACGAGATTCCCGTAAATTTCCTCCGCCATAAACGGGGTAAACGGGGCTATAAGCCTTGTCACGGTTTCAAGGACGGTGTATAGGGTCATATAGGCGAAAACTTTATCCTCCTCCATACCCGCCGCCCAGAACCTTTCACGGCAGCGGCGGATGTACCAGTTGCTCAAATCGTCCGCGAAGCCGTCGATTGCGCGGGCGGCCTCGGTTATTTTATATCCGTCAAGAGCTTCGTCAACATACTTAATCAGCGCGTGCAGGCGCGAGAGCGCCCACCTGTCCATTACGGGCAGGGCGCCCGCGGCTCGCTTCCCCGCGTAGAGCGCCTTGTAGCTTTCGGGGCTGAAACCGTCGATTTCCGCGTAAAGAATGTAAAACGCGTAAGTATTCCAGAAAGTGCCCATAAACTTGCGCTGGCTTTCGCTCACCGCGTCTGAGGAGAAGCGGTTGGGCAGCCAGGGCGCGGAGGACACGAAAAAATACCAGCGCACCGCGTCCGCGCCCTGCTTGTTCAGCACGCTCCACGGGTCAACGACATTACCGATATGTTTGCTCATCTTGCGCCCGTCTTTGTCCTGCACATGGCCGAGCACGATACAGTTATTAAACGGAGACCGCTCGAAAAGCAGGGTCGAAATGGCCATAAGAGTATAAAACCAGCCGCGCGTCTGGTCAATCGCCTCGGATATGAAGTCGGCGGGGAAATGCTCCTCGAAAATTTCCTTATTTTCAAACGGGTAATGCCACTGGGCGAAAGGCATAGCCCCCGAGTCGAACCAACAGTCGATAACCTCCGGCACGCGCTTCATTTTCCCGCCGCATTGCGGGCATTTGAGGGTTATTTCGTCCACATAGGGCTTGTGCGGCTCGACGCCGCCGGGGACGTTTTCCCCCATTTCCTTTAATTCGGCCAAGGAGCCGACCATATGCCTGTGTCCGCACGGACATTCCCAAATCGGCAGGGGCGTGCCCCAGTACCGCTCGCGGGAAATCCCCCAGTCAACGACGTTTTCAAGGAAATTTCCGAAGCGCCCCTCCTTGACGTTTTCAGGGTACCAAGTCACGGCGGCGTTAGACGCGGTGAGCTTTTCCCGCACGGCGGTCATTTTGATGAACCAGGCGTCCCGCGCGTAGTAGAGCAGGGGGGTGTCGCACCGCCAGCAGAACGGGTAGGAGTGCTCGTAGACCGCTTCACGGAACAGCGCGCCGGAGGAGCGCAGGTCGTTTATAACCCTCGGGTCGGCGTCTTTCACGAAAACGCCCTTGTAGGGCGCGGCGGCTTCCTTGAAACGGCCCTGCTCGTCCACGAGCTGCACGAACGGCAGGTCGTAGAGCGCGCCGACGCGCGCGTCGTCCTCACCGAAAGCGGGCGCGGAATGGACTATGCCCGTGCCGTCGGTCAAGGTAACGTAGGAATCGCAGCAGATAAAGAAAGCCCGCCGGTCGGCCGCGTCAGCCGTAAAATCAAACAAAGGCAGGTATTCGCGGTTTTCGAGCGTCTTTCCCGCGAAAGTGTCTGTAATTTCATAGCCCTCGCCCAGAACCGCGTCAAGCAGGGCCAGCGCCATAATATACGTTTCGCCGTTTGCTTTGACTCGGGCGTAGGACTCGTCCGCGTTCACGATAAGCCCGACGTTTGACGGGAGCGTCCACGGGGTCGTCGTCCAGGCGAGGAAAAACTCGTCCGCGTCCTTAGCCCGGAATTTAACGTAAACGGAGCTTTCGCGCACGTCCTTATACCCCTGGGCCACCTCGTGGCTTGAGAGCGCCGTGCCGCAGCGCGGGCAGTACGGCACGACTTTATGCCCCTTGTAAATAAGCCCCTTGTCCCAAATTGTTTTAAGCGCCCACCAGACGGACTCGATATAGCCGGTGTGGTAGGTAACGTAAGGGTTTTCCATATCAGCCCAGAAGCCCACGCGGTCGCTCATTTCCCGCCATTCGGACTCGTATTTGAAGACGCTCTCCTTACACTTTTTGATGAACGCCTCTACCCCGTAGTTTTCAATCTGCGGCTTGCCGCTTATGCCGAGCTGTTTCTCCACCTCAAGCTCGACGGGCAGGCCGTGCGTGTCCCAGCCGGCCTTGCGGTCAACGCGAAAGCCCTTCATAGTCTTATACCGCGGGATAATGTCCTTAACGGCGCGGGTTATGACGTGGCCGATGTGCGGCTTGCCGTTGGCCGTGGGCGGGCCGTCGAAAAAGGTGAACGCCGGGCGGCCGCGCCGAAGCTCGACGCTTTTTTCAAAAATCTTGTTTTCTTTCCAGAATTTGAGCGTCTCAAGCTCGCGGTTTACGAAGTTCAGATCCGTGGAGACTTTTTTGTACATTTTGACCACCTTAACTTGATGTCTCTAAATATTTTATAATCGCCCGGGCCGCCGTTTTCCCGGCGCCCATAGCGTTTATGACCGTCGCCGCGCCGGAGACGGCGTCGCCGCCCGCCCAAACGCCGGGCAGGGAAGCCGCGCCGTGTTCGTCCGTCACTATACAGCCGCGCCTGTCCGTTTGCAGTCCTTCCGCCGTCCGCTTCAGAAGCGGGTTGGGGGAGGAGCCTATGGCCATTATTACCGTGTCAAGCTCCAGGACGAACCCCGAGCCTTCCTTAGGGACGGGGCGCGCGCGCCCGCTTGCGTCCGGCTCGCCAAGCTCCATCTCTATACATTCGATGGCGGAAACCCGGCCGTTTTCATCGCCGAGAATTTTAACCGGGGCGCAGAGAGTTTTGAAAATCACGCCTTCCTCCCTCGCGTGGTGGATTTCCTCGGCCCGGGCGGGGATTTCGCCCATACCGCGCCGGTAGACGATGTAAACCCGCTCCGCCCCAAGGCGCAAGGCGCACCGAGCCGCGTCCATAGCCACGTTTCCGCCGCCTACGACGGCCGCGGCGCGGGATTTATAAATCGGCGTGTCGTAGTCCGGGTTGTAGCATTTCATAAGGTTTACGCGGGTGAGGTATTCGTTCGCGGAGTACACGCCGAGAAGCTGCTCCCCCTCGATGCCCATAAACGACGGCAGGCCCGCGCCCGTGCCGATAAACACGGCGCGGAAACCCTCCTGCCGAAGGTCGTCAAGCGTCAGGGTCCGCCCGATTATAGTATTCAGCGATATTTCAACGCCGGAGGCTTTCAGGGCGTTAATTTCCTTATCAACTATGGCCTTGGGCAAACGGAATTCGGGGATTCCGTACTGAAGAACGCCGCCAGCCGTATGAAACGCCTCGAAGACGGTGACGGAGACCCCCGCCGCCGCCAAATCCCCCGCGCAGGTCAGCCCGGCCGGGCCGGAGCCTATGACGGCGGCCTTAAGCCCGCGCCCGGAGGGAGAGGCGTTTTTACGCGGTTCCTCGTTATTATCGTCAATATGGCTTGAGTAGCCGCTGGCCGCCGCCCAGTCCGCCGCGAACCGCTCAAGCCGCCCTATGCCCACGCTTTCGCCGTTTTTGGCGCGCACGCAGAATTTTTCGCACTGGTTTTCCTGCGGGCAGACGCGGCCGCATACGGCGGGAAGAGCGTTCGTCGTTTTTATAATATTGTAAGCGGCGGCAAAATCCCCCTCCGCGATTTTTTCGATAAATTCGGGTATGCGCACGTTCACCGGGCAGCCGGCCGCGCACGGTTTGTGTTTGCAGTTAAGGCAGCGCCGGGCCTCGCTCAAAGCGTCGGTTTCGGAATAGCCAAGGGAGGCCTCGGCAAAATTCCGGCGGCGCTCCTCCGGCGGCTGTTCGGGCATTTTAGTCTTTTCCGGAGCCATATTCCTTTCGGTTTTATCAACCATTGGCAGTTTCCCTCCCCGTCAGGCGGCACACGTGTTTTTCCATTGCCGCCGCTTCCTGCTCCCTATATACGGAGTTGCGCCGGGACAGCTCGTCAAAATCCACCAAATGCCCGTCGAAGTCCGGCCCGTCCACACAGGCGAAACGCGTCCGCCCGCCCACCGTCACGCGGCAGCAGCCGCACATACCGGTGCCGTCAATCATTATCGGGTTAAGGCTGACTATCGCGCGGATTCCCGCCTTCTTGGCTATGCCGCAAAGCAGCTTCATCATAATCACCGGCCCTATGGCGATTATAAGGTCGTACCCCGCTCCGCCCTCTATAAGCGACTGGAGTTTTGCCGTCACGAAGCCTTTTTCGCCGTAACTGCCGTCGTCCGTGGTGATGTACAGGTTGTCTGACTGTCCGCGCATCTCGGTTTCCAGAATAACTATGTCTTTGTTTCTGAAGCCGGCGAGCATATCAACATAAACCCCGGCGGAATGAAGGGCTTTCGCCTGCGGATAAGCTATGGCGCAGCCCACGCCCCCGCCGACGACGCAGACGCGCTTCGCTCCCGCCGTCTCCGTCGGCTGGCCGAGCGGTCCGGCTATGTCGAGTATAAATTCGCCCTCGTTTTTTTCGGAGAGCAGGCGTGTGCTGAGGCCGATTATTTGGAAAATTATGGTAATTTCACCGCTTGCCGGCTCCGCGTCCGCTATAGTCAGCGGCACGCGCTCGCCAAGGTCATCCACTCGAAACACGATAAACTGGCCGGGTTTGGCCGCGCGGGCCACAAGCGGAGCCTCAACCTTCATCAGCGCCACTGAGGGGTTCAGGTATCTTTTTCGCGTTATTTTGTACATTGCCGCGGCTCCTTCCGGTATCAAGCCAGTCTGCGCGCGCCGCCGTATAATTTGACGGCGCCACGCTCCTTCTATCTATTAAATTAGGGCGTGTTGACACAAATGGATTACGTGGATTTGCGAAGAAGCGCGGAATAATCAGCCGCAAAGACACGTAACAGCTTTGTGTCAACACGCCCTAGTATCTTAACACAAATTTTACAAAAAATCAATCGAAAAATATTATATTCCACTAAATTTTTAGCGGGACTTTTACGATATATGTATGGTATAATTAACGTGAAAAAAAACGGAGGGGATATATAATGAAAAAGAAAAAAGGATTTTTACGAAGATTCGCTGCGGCTTTTGTGGCCTTTTGCGCCGTTATGACCGGGGCGCCGCCCGTGCCGGCGTTCGCCGCGCCTGTTTTTGACAAAAATATGTTCACGGAGGCCATGGTGGATACCGGCAGCGCGAAGCTGAGAGCCGCGGCGGACACCGCCTCGCCCAAGCTGGAGACCGGCCGCGGGGACGGCGAGTATCTGTTCAACCTGCCCGTCAGGGCCGCGGGGACTTACGAGTTTTCGTATCCTCTTGAAAACGGAGTTTTCGTTAAGTTTACGGTTATGGTGACTTCGGCGGCGGCCAGCGGCCAGCCCGGCGCCGCTCAGGTGAAGTATGAGGTTTTTGCGAACGACGCTGACGGCACGCCTAAAACCCCTACGGATTCCTACGAGGTTTGGACGATTGACCGGGGCGTGAAGGGCGACAAAAACGACTGGGACTACTACCCGTATTACAGGAAGGGCGCGTCCGCTGACGCGAACTGGCACGCGCAGGGGGCCGACCACGGGCTTAAAACCGTGAACTCAAACGGGCAGCCCCTCGGCGCGCCCATAGCGCCCACTCACCAGGACGCGGCTTACTTAACGAGCTATAACGCTTATCTGGATAAATACAGCAAGACGAGCGCGGACAACCCCGCGCCGCCCGCGCCGGGCACGACCCCGCCGCCCGTTTTGGGAGACGACCCCGGAAACGACCCCGACTTCAACACGGCGTGGAACCGGTGGGCCGCGCTTAGCTCGGGCTTTCAGGAGCAGCTTACCTATGACTGGCAAATACAGCACAATATTTATAAGGTTGACCAGAATACCGGCGCCGTGCAGGGGACGGGGTTAGGCCGTTGGTATATAACTCCGCCGAACAATCCGCTTGACGACACGAGCGCCGCTATCGCGTCCGGCGCGCCCGGCGCCGCCAACTCCGTCCCGCTTTTCAGGATTTCTACGGACAACGGGTATAACGGATTTTCGTTCACGTACAAAGCCGACGGGCAGGCCGCGGGGCGCGCCGTCTCGTTTTTGTGGGACGGTTCCGTCCTTAAGTTTCAGACGGACGGGATTAAGAAAGGCCGCCTGTACCCGCTGACGCTTAAATTCGCGGAGGAGCACAGCGATATAAACGCCGCCGCGCCCAATTGGACGAGGGCGGGCGGCCTGCGCCTTGTGACGGGAGTCGACCCGGCCGCGACGACTGTGGAGGCTCGCGCCAACGGAATAAACACCGACGACCAAGATATCGACAAGAAAACCGACCATACCTATCTGAATAATTACACTCTTTATATAAACGACACGGAAATACCGTCTATACTCGGCGGCGAGTCGGAGAGCCAGAGCCTGATTCCCTCCGTCGTGACGACCGGCAGCGACGGCAAACCCATATACGTGACCCCCGGCTCCGAAAAAACCTGGGTGCGCGTTTCTTTTAACGTGCCTCTTGAATGGACGGGGGGGGCTTTCGCCACGCCTACGTCAACCAGCGGGTATGACCTCACGACGCAGATTTCCCTTAACGACCCGGAGGCCGCGAACACGAACTCCCCCTACATTAAAATGAATAAAACCGTGAACGCGCCGACGGCCAGAGCGCCTATTCCCGTCGGGGCCGGCGGCGCCTTGGGCCAAAGGAACGAATGGGGCACGGACGACGACCCAAGCTCCGACCCCATGATAAAAGGAGACGCGAGCGGAAAGATAACGCTTGATATATACGACCTGCCGCCCAGCAAGTTTTACAACGCCGCGAGTATCGCCATCCTTGGCATAGCGCCGAACACGGACGGCACGGAAGTTAATGATAAATACGCGGACTATAACTTCGCGCCGTCGCCAATTTCGGCGTCGCTGCCGATTTATACCCTCATTCGCTTCAACTCGGCGGTCAGCGGCAATTATATATGGTTCCAGCCGTACAGAAAAGTCACCGGAACGTATCAGCTCTGGACTCCGGAGCTTGAGGGCCGGCCCGCCGCTGAAAAGAGAGTTGACAAAGCGCCCACGCTTGAGGACGGACCTAATGAGCTTCAGTTCCCGATTTACGGCGACGGGGTGCACAGCGCCGAGTACTGGATTGTTTTCGTGCCGGATAATGTGGGCGCGGCGCCGATTTCTCAGCATCTTATAATAATCCCGCCTAAGGACACCCGCGTGGGCATACCCACGACGTTTTCGGCGGAGCTTATCTCTCAGAAGCCCAAGACGCGCACGGACTTTGAGCACGCCGACGTTGTGGTGAAGCTGAAGTGGGACATAGGCTCGGCCTCCGCGCTCAAGGATTATTTCAAAACGGAAAGCGAGCTTGTGGTAAAATATTCCTTCCTTCGCGATAAAGACCCGCAAGGCGGCGACAGCAGGGAGTTTTTCGGCGTTACCGCCACGGTTACGGAGGACCCGTCCCTGCCCTCCGGCCAGGGGCAGTATATCGTTAAATTCACCGAGCCGTCGGGCGCGGCGCTTTACGGCAAATACCTTGACCACGAGCAGGTGGGCAACCCGGCCAGCTTCGGCCTGTCTATAGATAAAGACCTGGTAAACGCCGAGCTGCAGGTGGCTTTCCCCGCGTCTCACATAAACCTGACCGACGCGGAGGCGTTCAAGTATCCGTATGTGTATTTTATGAAGGTAAAGGTTTCGGAGCTTGGCGGGCAAAAGGCGGAAGAGGACGGCCTGACCTCGCCGTACAGCAGCATCACGCTCAACGACCTGGCCCCCACGGAAATTATCACGCCCTCCGGCCTGACCGTGCTCGGCCCGACCGTCGTAAAAAGGGCGGAGATTGAGGACGCGAACAACCCGAAACAGCCGGAGGTCAGCTTCGGAATAAAGTGGACGGTGCAGGGTTCTAACCTTAAGCAGTTCCTTGACACGATGTACGGCGAGGCCCCCTATAGGGTGGGGGATAATCCGGTCACGGCGTTCGCGGATCTCTACGTCACGCAGAAAGAGGACGCGCTGACTAAGATTTACGAGGAAAATTTCCAGGATAACAAGAACGACTTCGCCAAACGCACGCACACCGCGAAAGACGAGCTGACGGGGGAGAATGTGACCCTGCCCGACGGATATTCCGTCGCGCGGTACCGCGTTGAGTACACAGACAAAACCGGAACAGGGACGGACCTCAACCCGGGGAAAGACGGCGTGCAGAAAACCGACGTTAAATTCTCGGACGGGTATACCGCCGAACTCCCGGACGGGACGACCGAGGACGTGCCCGCGCACGGGCTTAACGACATCCGCCCCAACGCCGCGCTGTACGCCTCTCTTGACGACAAGCCGTTTCAGGACGCTTTCGTGACCTCTTCCGGCCAGATTAAGGTGGATCAGATCGAGGAGGCGCGGAAGGCCCTCCGGGAGGGGAAGGTCGTCGCCATAACCGACATCCCGATTAACACGGCTGTCGGCGCGGACGGCAAAATCCCCGACCAGGCGTTTAGCTACACCTTCGACGGCCTGGACGTTAACCAGAATTACTATGTTCGCGCGGACGTTATCATTCAGAATCAGGACACCGCGGACGTCGCCGAAATTCCCGGCACGCCGGCCCAGACGGGGCAAAGAATCCCGGTTATCCCCGCGAAGCCGGCCAGGTCCGGCCAGGCCATTAAAGTGAGTAACCCCAACACCTATCAGCCGGTTAACCCGGCTGACCCGACCACTTATATTGTGCTGGGCGACGATACAGACCCGATTGACCCAGCGAACCTCCCGGCTGGCAGTATAAACTCCGGGGGGACAAAATACCGTATACCGGTAAAGGTGGACCCGGCCAGCCCGGACCCAGACAACCCCGACTACCTGCCCGTTGACCCCGCCGACCCGACCACCTATGTCGAGATTGACGCGAGCGAACCGGTGAACGGCACGCATAAGACTTTCCTGACTATCCCGAACCCGGGCGACACTCCCGGCGTTCCGGGCACTCCCGGGACGCTCGCCTCGAAGGCTATGGAGTTCGCGTCGAAGCTCTCCGCCACGGTATCGGTAGTTATGCCCGACGACCCGAAAGTGCCGACCGGGGAGGATAAGGTTCCGCCCGCGCCGACGCTTGAAATCACGGATAAGACCAACAACACCGCCGATATGCAGTGGAAAGCCATAGCTGACGATACCGAAGGCGCGACGATTGAGTATGAGCTTATCCGCTTGAAGGACACGCAGATGCCCGACGAGCTTCTGAACTCCAACAAGTCCGACTTCAACAAGGTGTGGGCGGCGCTTTCATCAAACGGCGACAAGCTCGGCCTGCGCACCTATGTCATAGCCGGGGAGGACGACGAGCTTCTCTCCTACGACGGGAGCTACTCCCCGCCCGACACGGCCAGCTTCGGCGCGAAGGCCGACGGAAATAAGCTGACCTATAACCTTGACGCGGACCCGCTCAAAATCAAGGATATGACGCTTTACCCGAACCAGGTTTACTTTTATTATATCCGCACCGCGAAAAGAACGCCTGACGGGCCGGAGCTTTATTCCGTATGGAACAGGGCGACGCTTACCACAAACCCCGTCAAAGCTCCGCGAAACCTCAAGCTGGCCAAAACCCCGGAGGACAGGAAAGCGGCGTTCGACCCGAAAACGCAGGTTTATGTGGAGTTTGAGGCGCCCGTGACGGACGACGAGCAGCTTGACTCCTTGTATGAATTGCAGTATCAGCTGAAAATCGACGACGGCCAGTGGGGAGACCCGGTGGCTATGACCAAGGCCGACCTGCTTCTCGTTAAGCCTGGGGACGCGACGGCGGACGGATACCGCAAGTATACCTATCTCTTGAAGGGCCTGTCCGCCAGCAAGCAGTATGAAATGCGCGTGCGCCTCAAGGATAAAAACACCGGCGATTTTTCGCAGTGGACGAACAGCATAAAATTCCGCACGGAGTTTAACCAGAAGGATTACGATAAGGAGAAAGAAATCGACGACGCTCTGAAACGCATTGAGGAGCTGCTGAACGACCTGCTTAAAAAGCCTTACTGGGAGAGCGAGGTAAACGACGGCGTTCTTGAGCTTGAGTACAAGACGGATTACTTCATGGACTCCCTCGACAAGGCCGGGACGCTCGTGCCGCTCTATAACAACGGCGCGGCGCAGGGAACTTATTATATCCCGCAGAAAGTCCTTACGCAGCTGAACGACAGGAACAAGGGCCTTCTTATAAAGAACGGGGATACGTCCGCGGCCGTTTCACCCCTGGCAATCACCACTTATAATGAAGCGGTCGCGGCGGCGGCGAAGGATATTAAAGCCGGGCGCGCGGCGGACTATTATCTCCGCTTGCGGACGGACTTCGTCAAGACCTCCGCGCAAATCGACGGGAACGACCCGATGTCCCCGCAGGTGACGGTTTTCCTTGAACTCGTGGCGGCGGTGGAGCCTTCAAACACGATTGACGCTCAGCTTACGGCGGATTACAAAGCTATTATTGAAAAAATACTGAAGGACGAAAACCTCCGCAAGGCGATTGACCAGCGCGTCACGGCTAAAATCCAGGACGAGGATTTGGTTAAGTTTATGGAGGGCACCGTCGAGAACACGCGCCGGACTTTCCAGAGTATTGCGAGGCGGCGGTTCTCGGTCAGCTCTCCCGAGCGGAGAATCCGCCAGACCTACACAATCGACGAGATTGAAAAGCCGATTATAATAACGCAGGACAACACGCAGGAGCTGGCCACCGTCAAAGGGTACGAGAACACGGGCGGCTGGAGGGAAATCCCGATTTCCCTGACTCCGCCGAAAATCAGCGCAACCAGGCAGGGGACGTTCATATTCGCCGGGAAAATAGTAAATATCCCCGGAGTGCAGGATATGGCTCACGGCGGCAATATCAGCGGGATTGTCGGTAAATACGGCTTGGGAGACCTGCTTGGCGACGGCAGTAACGTCAATATGGACAGCGCGCTGACGCGGGGTATGGCCATAGCGTCCGTGGCGCGTATGGCCGGGGCCGCCAAAGCCGACGACCCGGTCAAGTGGATTAAGGAAAATATGGGAGCGTCCGTTTCGTCACGCAGCCCCTCCGGAGGAATCAGAAACGACGAGCTGATTTACCTTTCGATGCTCCTGTACGAGAAAAAGACGGGGACGAAAGCGTCGTCCGTAAAAATCAAGGATTTCTCGAGGGATTTCACAGGCGTTTCGGCCAGCTACAAGCCGTATGTCGCCGCCGCCGCCGAGCTTGGGCTGACGGGCGATATTACCGACTTCGCCGGGACGGCCGGGATAGGCGGTCTGCTGAAGCTGCTCGGGGACGTGGACTCAAAGGCCAAATTATGAGGTGATTATATTTGAAAAATATAGCTAAAAAGCTAAAGCGGGCGGCGGCGTTTTTATGCGCGGCAGTAATGACGGCGGCGGCCCTGCCGGCGGTTGCGGTTTTCGCCACCGCGCAAAGCCCCGTGCCGTGGGTGCGCCTGACCGACAGCAGCAACAGCGAGCAAGGCTCGGGCTACAATATAAAGATGTTCTGGGCCAGGCCCAACGCCGCCCCGAACGAGGACCCTCTTGAGGGATATGACGTAAGCGGCGTAAATAAAACCTCAAGCAATAAAACCCCGGTTTATTTTTCCGACAAGCCGTTTGCGCCGGACGCCACGAGCGCCTCAAAGCAGTTCAGGCAGAGCGAGCTTCAGCACGGCAGCCTGTACGCTTTTTCGGCTGTGCCCTATCACTATGACGATATAGGCACTCCGACAAGGCCGAATATTCAGAAAAGGACGCCCGCGGATAACCCGTTCGCCTTTTATCTGACGGATATAGACGTTGAGGCCAGCGGATATATTGAAAGCTCGGGCGGCATAAACTCAACTTACGTCACCGTCACCTGGGATAACCCGGCCTACGACGGGGTCAGCGTAATAAAGCAGTTTGACATCTATTACGCCCCCGTCAGCGAAAACGAGGAGATTCCCATGGACGAGCGGACGAAAGTAGCCGTTCGGGTGGACAACAACGACCCTAAATTAGAGACGCTCTCCGACGGCAAACTGCGCTACACTTTCCGCGCGCCCGGCAACGTCGAGCCGCTGAAGCCGTATCAGCTTAAGGTCGTCCCGAATTTTGACAACAATGTAGTTACTGTCGGCGGCACGGATTATCCCGCCGTTGACATAGGAAACAACAACGATAAAGCGGTCGTTTTCTCCGGGCGGGAATACCGCTGCAGCTTCATAATAGAGCCGCAGGTGACTGTGCATAAGTACGGCGCGGATAAAATCATTATCCAGTGGTCGGACCTGAGCGCCTTTGAAACAAGCTCAGGCAGCGGCGGAAGCAGCGGCGACGAAATTAAAATCGCTTCCGTGGTGATTTACGAAAGGTCTAAAACTGACCCGATACCGAAAATTATCGGCACCCTTTACGGGCTTGCGGCGAAGGATATAAATTTCTGGATTACGGACGACCCGGAGAAAACCCCGCCGTATGAGCGCAAAGAATACACCATAGACGTTTACTACACGATTAACGGCAAACAGGCCGACCCGCCGCTCCGCCCGGATTGGGCGTCCGTTTTGGACGGAGATGAAGAGTATCTGCCGTATCTGCCGACAATTTACGAGCTTAAGGCGAACGAAAAGCAGGGGGACGGCAAGACGGAGTATTCCGTCGATATGCGCTGGCTGGCGTTTCAGCGCGATCCGTATTACCCTCAGAGTGAGCCGCTTAACTGGGACTCGGACGGAGACGGCAAAAACGACGGCTTTATCGACAACCAGTTAGTCTATAACATCTGGGTGACGGACGACGCGTCGAATTTTGACATAGACGCGTTTCAGACTTTCGCCCTCCGCCTCGGCGACGAAAACAGCACGGAGCTGCCCACTGCGAATCTTGACGTCAAAAACTATCCGGAGACTTTCGTCGATACGGACGGGCAGACCAAGACGCGGATTAAGCCCACCTATGTTCTCCGGGAAGAGGACGGCAAGGCCATTAAAGAATACGCGGCCCGGTCGGCAAGCGGCGGTTTTGAGTATAAGCCTCTTGAGCCTAACAAGGTTTATTATTTCAGGATTGTGGCCAAGCGCGTGCCGCTGACCAATCCCCCGAAACAGTCAAGGCCCGGCAGAGGAAGCATATTCATACCGGGAACCGGGGCCGCCGAGCGCCCGCTGATGATTTCCGCGCCGCCGCTGAGAATCCAGCGTGACGAAAAGGGCTTGGAGAAAATCACCGACACGACCGTGGCTATTGAGTGGGACACGCGGTTCGTCGAGGCTTATGACGCGAAAACCAACCGGTGGTATTCCCAGGCGCTCCTTGGCAAGGACGAAAACGGCAACGCCGCCCCGGTTTTCGGCGGTTCGCCGTCCGACGAGAATATACTGCTCGGCGTAAAACCCGAAAAAGACACGAACCAAATGCTGACGAAGGCCCGCGCGGCGCTTTCGTCGAAACTTGGCGGCAACACCACCCCAAGCGCCGAGGATATTCCGCTTCGCGTAATCGACCTTGGCGCTTTGCCCAGCGAGCCGGACTCTAAAGCCGCGGCGCCGGCCGCCGGGCGTTACGCTAATTACGCCGTTCACACCGCTGAGGATTCCGCAATCTCAAGCGATTACAACAATTACGTGACGGGGGCTTTGGCGGGAGACGCGGTTTGGCGGCGGGACGTCGCGCCCCAAAAAGAAGGGGCCTACACGCTTTCCTACGTCGTTGACAAGACGGAGAACCCAGGCGGGGAACTGAAACCGAACACCCCTTACGTGATTTTCCTTCTGCCGTATTATGATAACCAGAAGGACGCGTATTATCCCGCTTATATCACGGCGACGACAATTGAGGCGCGCCCGCCTCTCGACATAGACCCGACGACCCCGGTCATCCGCGTTGATACTTCCAAAACCACCGACCAGGATATAACCGTTTACTGGACGTATCAGGAGGGTATGGAGTATATACTGCATTATTCGGAGCTTGCGTCCGACCACTCCGGAAACGGCGGAGTGGCCATACCGTGGGACGAGCTTAAGCCCCCGAACAGCACGATAATAAAAGACCGCAAAGACCCGGAAACCGGCAGGGTTCAGCCGTTTATCGAATATACGGTAAAATACCTTTTCCCGGAGACGGCTTATCATTTCTGGGTGGAGGTGCGCCCCGCGGGAAGCGAGGGCGGCGGCGATAAGGACAAGGCGAAAATATCCAACCCGGTTTCGGAAACGACAAAGGAAATGCAGCCGCCCGACCCGCCGAGAGGTTTCGGCATAGCGGGAAAAGAGAGCGTAGGCCTTCACAACAAGATTTTCGGCACGGAATGGGACGGGAGCGACCCGAAAAGCCTTATCCTTGAGTGGATGATGGACTTAAACGACACGGTTTACCCGGAAGAGTCCAAGGGCGGCGGGGAAAAGGCCGACCCGGCGGCCGACCTTTACCCGCTTGTAATGGCGTATTTCCCTGACCTTACGCCAAATAAGCGGTATTACGCGCGGGCGAAGACCGTCCTGACCATAGTCAAGGGCGAGCCCGGCAAGCCGTATACGCCCGTGTATAATTATGTCGTGCAGGTGTCCGCCGACCCGGATTTCGTGGATTATGTCGAAAAAATAATCCCGGATTTGAAGCCCGAGACCGTGGATAACGTCAGCGCCAAGCGCAAGGAGTCCGCCTGGACTTCGACAATTAACGTGACCACCGGCAAGTCCGGGGACGATTACGACACAAACGTAAACCCCAACCATTACCCGCTGCCGACTAAGGACTTTGAGATAATTTACGACGCGGCCGCGCAGACTCTGACCTATCGTATGAGGAGCAACAAGAAAGACCAGCAGGGCAACAACGACAATCAGGTTGACCAGCGGTTCATTTCAAATATGATTAAGCAGGGTGCGTTTACCTATGACGCGGATTTGTCGCAGTACAGCGGGCGGGCGCTCAAGGAGCGGCGCTTTGAAATGCCTTACTCGATTTACCGCGCGTTCGACGAGCGCAAAATCAGCCTCAATATAAAAATGGATGATTTCGGCCTGACCATAGCGCCGGGCAGCCTGAACACGCCGGAGGCGAAGGCCGTCCCCAATTTTGGCGCGTCGTCGTATATAAGCGTGCGGGTAACGGAGAACCCGCCCGCGCACGCGCTTGAGGCCGGGCAGAGATACGCCGCCGCCCCGCGCAAAATCGGCGTGACCATAGAGGCGGATATGAACACGGCGAACCTGAAAACGCTCGCTCAGCCGATGTCGCTTGAGTTTAAGGCGCCGGCCGCCAAAGACGGCGAGAATACCGGCGTTTACGTCAGCGATACGAACACGGGCGGCTGGAGCCGCCTGAACGCGGATTATTCGCCGAAGGAGAAAAGCTACGCGGCCAGTTCGCCCAAGCTGTCTAATTTCGCCGTTATCGCGCGGCCCGCGCCCGCCTCAACCGGGGACGAGTACACGGATTACACGCTTAAAAACCTGACCAGCCGCGTGGACATAACCGACCTGCCGAGAATCGACCCGGCGGCCCCTATAGACGGCGGCCAGCTGAACGCGCTTATTTACGCCGTGTCGAAAAATTTGAGAACCGCCGCCGTGAACGCGCCCCTGCCTAAGGACGCGGCGGACGCGCTCGCAAAGGCGGGGATGTCCGTGCCCGTGGGCGAGGTGCCGAAGCTTCAGGGCGTTAAGGCTCTGGTGCGTCTTTATGAGACGAAAGCCGGCCAAATTAAGGATTACGGCTCGGTTTCGGATTATCCCGAAGCCGACGGGCAGGATAAGGCCGCGAAGACCGCCATACTAAAGGCGGAGGCGGTGGGCCTGCTTGACAGAACGCCCTCGCTCTCAGGGAATTTGACTTACGCCGACGCGCTGTATATGATAGACCTTGCTATACAGGACGGCGGAAACTGAAAAACGCGAAAAAACGCGGACCGGGGATTTGCTATTCATACCTAATTCCATTTTCACAACGCTCAGCGCTCTTTGTTCGCTCAAAACGCGCCACGCCAGAGGGCGTGGCGCTTCGCTTCAAACAGCGTGTTCAAATTGGAATTAGTATCGGCCCGAGGTTTTAATTTTTCAACAGCTCGTCCGCGTTTTTATAAAAAATTTTTTCGTATTCCTCGTCCGTCAGGCCCAGCCCGAGCAGCCGGTCAACCTCCTCTCCGGGCTTCCACATCGGGTAGTCCGAGCCGAACAGGACGCGCTCCGGGCCGAATTTTCGTATGAGGGCGCGCGCGTCGCCCGGTTCCATAAACATAAGCGAGCTTGACGTGTCCACATAACAATCGACCTCGGAGAGGACTTCGGCGGCGCGAAGAAACAGAGACCAGCCGCCGAAATGCGCGCCTATCACCGTCAGGCGCGGAAACCTGCGGCAAACGGCGGCTACGCGCTCCGGCGCGGAGTGGTCAAGGCGCGGGTCCCCGCAATGGAGAAGCAAGGGCAGCCGCCCCTCAAGCAGCGCGTATAACGGGAACATTTTCGGGTCGTCTATGTCGAACCGCTGAAAATCCGGGTGCAGCTTCAGTCCGCGCAAACCCAGGGAGATAATCCGCTCCGTCTCCGCCTCAAAATCCGGAAAATCCGGGTGCATTGCGCCGAAGCCGACGAATCGCGGGTTTTCCGCCGCGGAAGCCGCTATAAAGCTGTTTATCGACGAAACCTGCGCCGGAGCGGTCGCCACCGAATGGACGACGAACCGGCTTATTTTTTTGTGCGTCAGAAGCTCCGAAACCGTGCCGCTCGCGCTCACCGGGAGGTTGTAAAACGCCCCGATGCTTTGCGCCGCTTTCTCGGCTATCCTGTCGGGGTAGACGTGCGCGTGGATGTCCGTGATTAACATTGTATTCCCCCTCTTTCCGTTTGTCAATAATTGCCTCTCCACATAATATATATAATAACAGCGATAATTGCAAGGAGTTTGTTATGAATTATAAAAGAATATTCATACCTATGCGCGGCGCGTCCGGCGGGGAGGCTCTGGGAAAGTGCGTCATAGAGACGGGAAGCGGCTTCCGGGCGAATATATCGGCGCAGGGGCTGAAGGCCGGCTCGCCTTACTGGCTGTATCTTTTGGGCGATACGGACGGAATGGAAGCCTCTAAGCTCTTAACGGATATGAAAGGCAAGATAAACGCCCGCGTTACGCCGGAAACGGCGGCGTTCGTCATAAAAACTGCGGTTATCGCGGATAAAGACGGGGCCGCCGCGCTCGTCGGCTTCGTCGGCGACACGGTCAATTATAGAGAAGCCCTTATGAAAGCCCGAAGAAAAAACGCGGAGCCGCCGAAAAGCGAGGAGAAACCGGCGGTCCCGGAGGAAGGGCCGCGGGTTGAGTACGCTCATCCCGTCCCGGAGGGGAAACCGCCAACTCCGGAGGAAACCTCGCCGCCCTCCGCGGAAAACGCTGGGGAGAACCCTGGCGAGAAGCCGCACGCCGCGTGCGGAGCGGAGCGCGCGGCGGAAACTCCGGATATGTATCAGATGTTCAAGGCGATGTCGCGGCGGGTGCGCGAGGCGCTGAACGAGCCGGACAGCTTTAACGGCGCGGCGCCGGAAACGCGCGATTATCCGCCGACGGCGCTTGATTATATTTTTGATTACGGGACGCGAATGTCGCCTTTTAAGGACGGCAAGTCCCCGGAAATGTTCGTGAAAATCGGCTTGCGGGAGCTTGCCCTGCTGCCGCTGGATTACGAGCGGACGGCCGGAGACTACGCGGTCAACGCGGTTTACCGCCAGAACAAGCACTTTATCCTGGCGCGGCATAAAAATCTTTATCTTCTTGGCGCGCCCATAGCTGAAATAAAAAAAGAGGAGAGCCAAAACCGCGTGAAAGCCCTGTATAATCTGGGTTTTACGGAAATACGCCTCTGCCGCGACCCGGACGCGGCTTATTGCATTATGACTTTGCCTGTGGTATAATTATGAGGAAATATACGATACAGCCGTTTTTACTTGAAACGGCGATATCGCAATTTTCAAAATTGCTATAAGGATAAGGATTTTAATGAGAAACAGGAAAAAACCTTGGGCGGGGCGTGAGCTTGCCGAAAACCCGATGCTCGCGCGGGAGCCGGAGAAGGGCTTCGTCCGCCGCCGTTTCGGGAACGATAACCCGGTATATCTTGAAATCGGCTGCGGCAAGGGGCGGTTTATAACGAAAAAGGCCGCCGCCGCGCCGGAAGCCAATTTCATAGGACTTGAAAAGGAGCGGATTATAATCGCCTCCGCTCTGCGCGAAGCGTCCGGCGCGGGCGGCCCCCGGAACCTCTGCTTCATTCTTGGCGAGGCGGAGGCTTTGGGCGGAATGTTCGGCGAGGGCGAAATCTCTCGCATATACCTGAATTTCAGCGACCCTTGGCGGGAGCGCAAAAAATGGGAAAAGCGCCGCCTGACGCATATGAATTTCCTTGAGATTTATAAGCGGATTCTGGCGCGCGACGGGGAGATTTTTTTCAAGACGGACAACAGGCGGCTTTTCGACTTTTCGGTAGAACAGCTTGAAAAGGCTGGTTTCAGGCTTGCCGGCGCGACGTATGACCTGCACGGCGGCGGGGTGGCCGAGGACGCGCTCCTTACGGAATACGAGGAGCGGTTTGTGGGCCTTGGCGTGCCGATATGCGCGCTGTCGGCGAAATTATAAAATTATTTTAGGAATAGATTCAGGTGTTATTTGATGATAAACTTTAAGCCCGTCAGGACGGAGGACAAGGAAGCGCTTGTCCCGTATATTAATAAATCGGGCTTCGTAAACTCGGAATGCAGCTTTACCATAATGCGCGCTTGGCAAGAAGCTTGTAATATCGAATACGCTTTCGCGGAGGGCGCGCTGTGTGTGAAATGGACGGACGTTAACGGCAAGGAGGGATTTTACTTCCCAATGGGTGACGACGAGGCCGCGAAGGCCGCGATTTACGCCATAGCCGCCGAGCGCGGCGGGAAAATTACGCTGACCGGCCAGTCCGAGCAGGCTCTTGACAAACTCCGCAAATTCGGGATAAGCGCCGAGATAACCCCCCGACGGGACACGTTCGATTATGTTTATGAGCGTGAAAGGCTCGTGACGCTTGCCGGAAAGAAGCTCCATGGGAAAAAGAACCATTTCAACCATTTTATCGCGAACTATGATTATGAAATGCGGGAAGTGACGGAGGACGGCATAGGGCTGTGCGAGAGGCTTCTGGAGCGCGTCATAGAGGACAGGAGCAGCGATTCGGAGCGGGAGCTGAAGAGCACGCTTTTTATGCTCCGCGAGCGAGAGCGGCTTGGCCTGCGCGGAGAGCTGCTCATAGCCTCCGGAGACCCGGTCGGCTTGATTCTTGGGCAGGAGCACCGAGGGTACGCCCTGCTGCACGTGGCGCGGTGCGACGTTTCCGTGCGCGGCGCGTCCGTCGCGCTTTTCAAGTTTTTTTTAGAGCGCAATTTCTCCGGCCTGCAATATGTGAATTTTATGGAGGATATGGGCATAGAGGGCCTGCGGAAGGCCAAGCTGTCGTATTGTCCGGCGTTTTTTATTGAAAAAAGCGACGCGCGTATAAGCATATGATTTTCAGGAGGCGCTTATGATTAAAAAAATCGTGATACCGGCAATGTGCGCGGCGCTTCTGACCGCCTGCGGGAGAGGCCGCGCGGCCGAACCTCCGGAACCGCCCCGGCCGGCCGAGCTGAACGCCGGCGCGCCCGACGGCTCGGACGGCGCTGTGTCCAGGGGAATTTATGCCGCGGAGGAGGACGGGGAGGCGGAATTTGTCTCCAAGTGGGAGAAAAACCCAAAAGAAGCCGAATACGACCTTAACGGCGCGGCCGGCGCGGATATGGTGGAGCTTGACTACGCCGACCTCAAGCGGGTTATTTTTCACGGGTATTTCGGAATGTTCGTCTATGATTTGGAATCCGGCAAAATCACCCGCAGCCTTGACTTAAAGGAAATCGGCTGCGGGGACACCCAAGGGGATAATTTTGCCCTCGTCCGCGTCAGCGACGACGGCAAATGGGTTTATATCCACGCGAACGGCAGCGACAGGGCATATACCTGGAACCTTTCCGGGGACGAAAAAAGCGACGGCAGCCTGACCAACAACGCTTATGAGGAGAGTGACCCCTCCGAAGGCTTCAAGGTGTTTTACGGCGGGGAGTATCACAACGTGAAGCCGTTTGATAATTTCGTGACTTTAACGCAAGAGCACGCCGCGGAGACCCTGCCGGAACCTCTGCAAAAGGCTATGGAAGGGAACGAGGGCGCGTTCAGCCGGCGCGCCGCCCTGACGGCAAACGGAACCGGCGTATTAAAAGACTCGGACGGCACGATAGGCGGCCTGCTGTACGTCGCTTACGGAAGCGAGGAAAGCGGCGGCGGGCTGGCGCGTGAGCTTTTTCAGACAATCGTAAATAAAAATTCAGGGGGAACGGCCGAATGAAAAAATTCAAGATAATCCTGGCGGTTTCGGCGGCTGCCGCGGGTTTGACCGCCTGCGGGGAAAAAGGCGGGAAAACAATATTCATAGAAGGCGCCCCGGCTGAGCAGGCGCAGCCACACTTGTAAAGGCCGCAGCCCTTTAAGGATAGGAAAACGGCGCAATAAACGCCACCGGCGCAAACGGCGGAGAAAATGATAAAAAACTTGTTGACTAAACGCGCGGAAAAAGGTATTATTTATAGAGAGAACCCCAAACGGGACAAAGCATAGGAGGGCATTTTATGTCAGACACTGCTGTAAACGCGGAAACCGCCGCGATGCCGGCAAAATCGCCAAAAGCGGAAGATTTGAAAGTGCTTATAGTGGCTTCGGAGGTCGCGCCTTACGCCAAAAGCGGAGGATTGGGCGATGTGGCTGGTTCCCTGCCCAGGGAGCTTTGCAAACTTGGCGTGGACTGCCGCGTGGTGTTCCCCAAGTATGAGGACATCAGGGACGACTGGTTCAAAGGAATGGAATATGTTGACTCGATTGTCGTCGCTCTTGGCTGGCGCAAGCAGGGCGCGTCTATCCACCAGATTAAGGCCGAAGTGCCGACTTACGTAATAGAAAACGACTTTTATTTCCGCCGCCATGGCTTTTATGGCTATGGGGACGATTTTGAGCGGTTTGCCTTTTTTTCAAAGGCTTCTATAGAAATGCTCACCAAAATAGATTTCCGTCCCGACGTTATTCATTTTAATGACTGGCAGACTGGCGTAGCTACTGTGTATCTTAAAGATGTGTACGGAAAGTTTACTTTCTTCAACGGCATAAAATCGCTTTACACGATACATAACTTGCAGTATCAGGGCGTTTTCGGCCGCGAAGTTTTAGGAACTATCGACCTTGACGACTCGTATTTCGCTCCGGATAAAATGGAGTTTTACGACAATATCAACTTTATGAAAGCGGCTATTGTTTACGCGGACGCGGTTTCCACCGTGTCGGAGACTTACGCCAGCGAGATTAAATACTCCAACTTCGGCTATATGCTCAACGGCGTGCTTCAGAGCCGAGGAGACGACGTTTACGGCGTGATTAACGGCATCGACGTTGACCACAACAACCCGGAGACGGATTCCCGCATTTACGCGCCGTACTCCAAGGACGACCTTTCCGGCAAGGCGAAAAACAAGGCGGAGCTTCAGAAAGACCTTGGGCTTGACGTGCGCCCGGAGGTGCCGATTATTTCCATAATTTCCCGTCTGGCTGACCAGAAGGGGCTTGACCTTGTGGCGCTTTGTATGGAGGAGCTTATGGGCAAAGACCTTCAGGTCGTCGTGCTCGGCACGGGCGAAGGGCGTTATGAGCACCTTTTCAAGCACTACTCCTGGCGTTTCCCCAACAAGATGAGCGCGAATATTTTCTTCAGCGACGAACTGGCGCAGCGTATTTACGCCGGCTCGGATATGTTCCTTATGCCGTCCCTTTTTGAGCCGTGCGGCTTGGGGCAGCTTTTCGCTATGCGCTACGGGACTATCCCGATTGCCCGGCGCACCGGCGGGCTTAACGATACAATTGAGGCTTATAACCCTGAAACCGGCGGCGGAACCGGCTTTTTATTCAACGACTACGTTGCCTCCGGCATGATGTGGGCTATAAATTCCGCTTTGGGGCTTTTCTGGGATAATAAGGAAGCTTGGACCAAACTTATTAAAAACGCCATGAATAAAGATTATTCCTGGGCGGCTTCGGCGAAAAAATACGTCGAGCTTTATAAAAAATTAAGGGACAGATAAGTTTTTCGGGGTTGTTTCCGTTTTCAGCGGTAACAGCCCTTTTTCAAGTGAGGGGGCATAGCCCCAAGGTTTAATAATCAGCCTTTAGAGGGAGAAAACTCAATGGGTTATTTACTTCTCGCTAATGAAAAAATATTTAAGGGCAGCCTTTGCGGCGCGGGCGCGAACCGCCCGGTTATAGGCGAGCTTGTGTTCACCACGCAGATGACGGGCTTTTTAGAGACCCTGACCGACCCAAGCTATTTCGGCCAGATTGTCCTGCAGACTTTTCCGCTCGTAGGGAATTACGGCGTTATAGAGGAGGACTTTGAGAGCGCCGGCGTTCACCTGTCGGGTTATATCGCGCGGGAAATCTGCGACGAGCCGTCCAACTTCCGCTCGAGCGGGGGGGTGGCGGAGTTTTTGAAAAAGCAGGGGAAAATCGGTCTTACCGGCGTGGACACCCGCGAAATTACTAAAATCATTCGTGAGCAGGGCGCGATTAACGCCGCCGTCTGCCCGGAGGACCCGCGAAAACTGCCGGAGGAGGAATACGCCGGCCTGCTTAAGGAAATCCGCGAATATTCGGTGGATTCCCCCGTGCTTAAGGCGACTTCGGATAAAATTGAGTTTTTCGCGGCTTCGGCGGAATATGATAAGCCGTTTAACGTCGCTTTCTGGGATTTTGGGGCCAAGGGCGGCATAATCCGCTCCCTGACAGCGCGCGGCTGCGGCGTGACCTCCTTCCCCGCCGGGACCGGCGCGGAGGAGCTTCTTAGAAAGAACCCCGACGGCATAATGCTTTCAAACGGTCCGGGCGACCCGAAGGACAATGAGCCCATCGTCGCGGAGATTAAAAAAGCCGCCGCCGCGAAAATCCCTATTTTCGGGATATGCCTCGGGCACCAGCTCCTGGCGCGGGCTTTCGGCGCGGGCACCGAAAAACTCAAATACGGGCACCGCGGGGCCAACCACCCCGTCGCCGACCTTGAGACCGGGCGGCTTTATATAACGAGCCAGAACCACGGATATACCGTCTCGGGGGATACTCTTTCCCCGAAGTTCGGCAGGGTGACGATGATTAACGACCACGACGGAACCTGCGAGGGGATAACGTATTCCGCGGCGCCGGCCTTTTCCGCGCAGTTCCACCCGGAGGCCTGCGCCGGGCCGAGAGACACCGCGTTTCTGTTTGAAAAATTCATAAGCTTAATGAAAGAAAAGAGGTAAGCAGCGTGCCGCTTGACACAAACATTAAAAAAGTTTTGGTGATAGGCTCCGGACCCATAATCATAGGGCAAGCCGCCGAGTTTGACTACGCCGGCACGCAGGCCTGCAGGGCCATAGCGGAGGAGGGTATAAAAGTAATCCTTGTCAACTCAAACCCCGCCACCATTATGACTGACGCGCATATGGCGGACTGCGTGTATATTGAGCCGCTGACGGCGGACGTCGTCAAAAAAATAATAGAAAAGGAGCGTCCGGACAGCCTGCTTGGCACAATGGGCGGCCAGACGGGCCTGAACCTATCGATGGAGCTTGCCGGGGAGGGGTATCTGGATAAAATGGGCGTGCGCCTCCTGGGGGCTGACCCAGTCACCATAGATATGGCGGAAAACAGGGAAAGTTTCAAGGCGATGCTCCTGCGGCTCGGCAAGCCCGCCGTCCCCTCCGGGATAGTCCGCGACGCGGGTTCCGCTCTGAAATTGGCGGGCGAGCTGGGCTATCCGGTCATAGTGCGCCCGGCCTTTACGCTCGGCGGGTCGGGCGGGGGCATAGCCGACACGCCCGAAAAACTGGCCAAGATAGCGGCGGGGGGGCTTCGCCTTTCGCCCATTGGGCAGGCGCTGATTGAAAAGGACATCTCCGGCTGGAAAGAAATAGAGTTTGAGGTAATGCGCGACGCGGCGGGCAACGTAATCACCGTTTGCAGTATGGAAAATTTTGACCCGGTGGGAATCCATACCGGGGATTCTATCGTGGCCGCGCCCGCGCTGACGCTCGCGGACAAGGAGTATCAGATGCTCCGGAGCGCCGCGCTCGAAATAATCACCGAGCTTAAGATAGAAGGCGGCTGCAACATCCAGTTCGCGCTCTATCCGGACAGCTTCGACTACGCGGTTATCGAGGTCAACCCGCGCGTTTCGCGCTCCTCCGCCCTCGCCAGTAAGGCCACGGGATACCCCATAGCTAAAGTGGCCGCGAAAATCGCCGTTGGGTACCGCCTGAACGAAATCCGCAACAGCATTACAAAAAAGACAAACTGCTGCTTCGAGCCGGCTCTTGATTACGTAGTGGTGAAAATGCCGAAATGGCCGTTTGACAAGTTCGTGTACGCGGACAGGCGGCTCGGCACGCAGATGAAAGCCACGGGAGAGGTTATGGCCATCGGCTCCTCTTTTGAGGAGGCGCTTATGAAAGCCGTGCGCGGCGCGGAAATATCTATGACTACGCTCAATATGCGCGGGCTTGCCGAAAAGACCGACGACGAGATACGCGCCCTGCTTAAAATTAAAAACGACACGCGCGTCTTTACGGTGTTCGAGGCGCTGAAGCGCGGCGTCTCCTATGACGAGATTTACGACATAACCAGAATCGACAGATATTTTTTAAGCAAGCTCGGCAGCCTGCTGAAAACCGAGCGGCGGCTTGCCGGAGTATCAGAGGAATACGTGCCGGACGAGCTGTATCTTTCGGCAAAAAAACACGGCTATTTGGATAAGGACGTCGAGAGTATCTCCGGAGCGAAAATCCGGGAGAAACTTCACGCCGCCTACAAGACCGTGGATACCTGCGCGGCGGAGTTTAAGGCGGCCACGCCGTATTTTTACGGGGGCTATGATTCAGACAACGAGGCCGCCGAATTTATCGACAGGGATAAAAAGCGCGTAGTCGTGTTCGGCTCCGGGCCTATAAGAATAGGGCAGGGGATAGAGTTCGACTACTCAAGCGTTCATTGCGTGTGGGCGCTTAAAAAAATGGGCTACGATGTGGCGATCGTGAACAATAACCCCGAAACCGTCTCGACGGATTTCGACATTTCGGACAGGCTGTATTTTGACCCGCTGACCGAGGAGGACGTGGCCAACGTCATAAACACCGAACAGCCCGACGCGGTTGTGGTGGCCTACGGAGGCCAGACGGCCATTAAGCTGACAGGCTTTCTCCACAGGAGCGGCGCGAAGATCCTGGGCAGCTCCGCCGAAAGCATAGACCTGGCCGAGGATAGGGAAAAATTTGACAAGGTGCTCGCCGAGTGCGGCATCCCGCGGCCGAAGGGCCTTACGGTGTTCACGGCCAAGGACGCCATAAAGGCCGTGGAGGAGCTTGGTTTCCCCGTGCTCTTGCGCCCCTCCTACGTAATCGGCGGGCAGAATATGGTCGTGGCTTACGCTATGGACACGGTTAAAAGCTATATGGAGCTGATACTTTCGCAGAATATCGAAAGCCCCGTGCTTATAGACAAATACCTCCCCGGAATAGAGGCGGAGGTGGACGCTATCTGCGACGGGGAGGACGTGCTTATCCCCGGAATAATGGAGCACATCGAGCGGGCGGGCGTTCATTCGGGAGATTCGATAGCTATGTATCCGGCGGTGACGCTCTCGGCGGAAACGGTGGACACGCTCGTGGAATATACGCGGCGGCTGGCCCTCGCCCTGAAGTCAAAGGGCCTGCTTAACGTCCAGTATGTTATCTACGATAAAAAAGTGTACGTAATTGAGGCGAACCCGCGCGCCTCTCGCACCGTGCCGTATATCAGCAAGGTGACGGGCGTGCCTATGGTGGAGGCGGCCACGCGCGTTGCGCTTGGCGAAAAGCTTCGAGACCTGCCGTATGGGACGGGGCTTTACAAGAAGTCAAAGTACGTCGCGGTGAAGGTGCCGGTGTTTTCGTTTGAAAAGCTCAAGGGCGTGGACGTCCTGCTCGGCCCGGAGATGAAATCGACAGGGGAGGTTCTGGGGATTGCCGAAAATATAACCGACGCGCTGTATAAGGGCCTTCTGGCGGCGGGATATAAAATGGAGCCGGAGGGCGGCATACTGATAACGGTGCTTAAAGCCGACAGGGAGGGTATGCTCCCCGTCGCCAGGAGATTCAGCGAGCTGGGCTTCAAAATCTACGCCACGCGGGGCACCGCCAAGTTCTTGGAGGCAAACGGCGTTAAAGCCGAGGCGGTGGCAAAAATCCACCAGTCCGAGGAAAATACGCTTACGCTTATCCAGAGCGGAAAAGTACAGTACGTGTTTTCCACCTCCGAACAGCACCAGGAGGCGTATCTTGACAGCATAAAAATGCGCCGCGCCGCTGTAGAGATGTCCATACCGTGCTTAACAAGCGTCGACACGGCGAGCATACTGACGGTTTGCCTGAAAAACCGCGGGGAATATCAGGACTTCGCGCCTCTTGATATAACAAAAATGCAGCGATAGGAGCTAAGAAATGTCAGGAATACACGAAGAGTGCGGTATTTTCGGCATATACGACTATTCCGGGGGGCACGCGGCGGCGGCGGCGTTTTTCGGCCTTGTCGCTTTGCAGCACCGGGGCCAGGAAAGCTGCGGAATCGCCGTGAACAACGCCCGCGAAATAGAGTACTATAAAAACGTCGGGCTTGTCAACGATGTTTTTGACACTGATAAAATCAACGCGCTCCAGGGCGATATAGCCGTCGGGCACGCCCGGTACTCGACGTACGGCGGCGGCGGGGTGCGCAACGCCCAGCCCCTGGTGCTTAATTACGTCAAGGGGACTCTGGCCGTCGCCCATAACGGCAATATTATAAACTCAGACGAGCTTAAGCGCGAATACGAAAAGACCGGCGCTATTTATCAGACGACGGCGGATTCGGAAATCATAGCCTACACAATCGCCAAACAGCGGCTCAACACGGGCAGCATCGAGGACGCCGTGGCGGCTTCGATGAAAATCCTGAAGGGAGCGTATTCGCTTATAGTTATGAGCCCGCAGAAGCTCATAGCGGCGAGAGACCCCTGGGGCTTCCGCCCGCTGTGTATGGGCCGGACGGAAAGCGGCTCCGTCGTTTTCGCGTCGGAGTCGTGCGCTCTCGACGCGGTGGGCGCGAGCTTCGAGCGAGACATTATGCCGGGGGAGGTAGTGGCGGTCAAGCGCCCGCGGATAACCGGGGCGGAATGTCCGTGCTCCGAGCGTCCCGATATTAAGGTAAACCGCGATAACTGCCGGGAAAATTCCCACCTGTGCATATTTGAGTACATTTACTTCGCGCGGCCCGACAGCGTGATAGAAGGGCAGTTCGTGCAGGAGGCGCGGCGGGAGGCCGGGCGGCTTCTGGCGGCGCAGATGCCCGTTGAGGCGGATATTGTCATAGGCGTGCCGGATTCCGGGTTGGGCGCGGCGCGCGGATATTCGCTCGCTTCGGGGATTCTTATGGAAGAGGGGTTTATGAAAAACCGGTACATTACCCGCACTTTCATACGCCCGACCCAGCAAAGCCGGGAGGCGGCGGTTCGGCTCAAGCTGAACCCCATACGCCCGCACGTCGAAAACAAACGGGTCATAATGGTTGACGACTCCATAGTGCGCGGGACGACCTCCAAGCGCATAGTGCGGCTGCTGCGCAACGCCGGGGCCAAGGAAGTCCACGTGCGGATTTCCGCTCCGCCGTTCCTGAACCCGTGTTACTTCGGCACGGACATACCGTCGAAAAAAGACCTCATAGCCTATTCGCACAACATTGACGAAATCCGGGATTATATAGAGGCGGACACGCTGTGCTTCCTCTCGATAGAAAATTTATATAAAATAGCCCCGAACGCCAGAACGGGCTTCTGCTCGGGCTGTTTTTCGGGGGAATACCCGGTTGAATAGAGGAGGCGCGAAATGAGCGATAATTACGAAAAGCGCGATAAATACGAGTCCCCGCTGCGCGCGCGGTACGCCGGGCGCGAAATGCTTGAGATTTTCTCGGACGACAGGAAATTCCGAACTTGGCGCAAGCTCTGGATTGCCCTCGCGGAGGCGGAGGCGGAGCTTGGCCTGCCTGTAACGGCTGAACAAATCGCGGAGCTTAAAGCCGCCGCCGAGGATATAAATTATGAGGCCGCCGCCGCTTACGAGCGCGAGACCCGCCACGACGTTATGGCGCACGTCAGGGCGTACGGGGATTTATGCCCGAAAGCGGCGGGGATAATCCACCTCGGCGCCACCTCCTGCTATGTCGGGGACAACACCGACCTTATCCTTATGCGGGAGGCGCTTCGCCTTATCCGCCGCAAGCTCCTGACGGTAATTAAAAACCTGCGCGGGTTCGCGGCGCGGTATAAGGAAATGCCGTCTCTGGCTTTCACGCATTTTCAGCCGGCGCAGCTGACGACTGTGGGCAAGCGGGCGTGTCTCTGGCTCCACGAGCTTCTTATGGACCTGGATGAGCTTGACTTCACCTTAGAAAACCTGAAGTTTCTCGGCTCGAAAGGCACAACGGGTACGCAGGCCAGCTTTATGGAGCTGTTTGGCGGCGACGACGGCAAGGTCAAGCGCCTTGAGGAGATCATCGCCGCGAAGTTCGGGTTTGAGCGCGTTTACCCCGTCTCGGGGCAGACTTATTCGCGCAAGGCAGACAGCCGCGTGCTGAACGCGCTTTCGCAAATCGCCCAGAGCGCGTATAAATTTTCGGGAGATATGAGGCTTCTTCAGCACCTGAAGGAAATTGAGGAGCCGTTTGAAAAGGGGCAGGTCGGTTCCTCCGCTATGGCGTACAAGCGCAATCCTATGCGGAGCGAGCGCATAGCCGCGCTCTGCCGCCACATTATAAGCCTGGCGCAGAACGGGGCGCACACGGCGGCGGCGCAGTGGTTCGAGCGCACGCTCGACGACTCCGCCAACAAGCGGATAACAATCCCGGAGGCGTTCCTGGCGGCGGACGGCGTTTTGTCGCTGTATATAAACATCACCGGGGGGCTTGTCGTGTATCCGAAAATGATACGCCGGCGGATCGACGCGGAGCTGCCGTTTATGGCGACGGAGAATATACTTATGGCCGCCGTCCGGCGCGGAGGGGACAGGCAGGAGCTTCACGAGAAAATCCGCGTTCATTCCCAGGCGGCGGCGGCGCGCGTCAAGGACGACGGCGGGGAAAACGACCTCATAGACCGCATAGCCGCGGACCCGGCTTTCGGAATCAGCCGCGAGGAGATAGAGGAAACTATGCGGCCGGAGAATTATACCGGCAGGAGCGCCGCGCAGGTTGATGAATTTCTGAGGGATTACGCCGACCCGGCGCTTTCCGGACTTGAAAGTTTAGAAGCGGCTGAAATAAACGTATAGAGCGGAGGCGCTGACGATGGATATTATCCTTGGCGTTACCTTAGCTTGCGCGGGTTTATTCCTTCGCGGAGGGAAATTGATTTTTTTGATCGCCGGATATAATACTCTCCCGAAAGAAGAAAAAGAACGGTATGACGAAAAGGCGCTGTCGAAATTCGTCGGGAGCTTGTTAATCGTCATAGGCGTTATTTCGCTGTTTTTCAGGCTCGGGGTCAAGTTAGGCCGCCCTGCGGTAAGCTGCGCCGCGATTGGTTTGGAGTTCGCGCTTGTGATAGCCGCGGCGGTTTACGCTAACACAAAGAACAGATTTAAGAAGCGCTCTTGAAATAAGGAGGAAAAATATGGTAACAGCGATAGTCGGCGCCAACTGGGGCGACGAGGGCAAGGGAAAAATAACCGATATACGCGCCGCCGGCAGCGACGTGGCGGTGCGTTTTCAAGGCGGGAGCAACGCGGGGCACACGATTATAAACGAATACGGAAAATTCGCCCTGCACCAAATCCCCTCCGGGATATTTCACGCGGAAACCACAAACGTCATCGGGAACGGCTGCGCCCTAAACATAGAGTTTCTTATTAAGGAAATAGAAACGGTGAAAGCCGCCGTGAAGGATTTTAAGCTGATGATTTCGGACAGGGCCCAGGTTTTATGCCCTTATCACGTATTGCTTGACGAGCTTGAGGAAGCGCGGCTGGGGGACAGGCGGTTCGGCTCGACAAAATCGGGCATCGCCCCTTTTTACAGCGATAAATACGCCAAAACCGGGATTCAGGTAAACGAGCTTTACGACGGGGCGCTTCTGCGCCAGAAAATCGAAGCCTCTTTGGAAAAAATCAACGCCACGCTGAAAGCCCTTTACGGCGCGGAGCCGCTTGTTCCTTCCGTTTTGTATGAAAAACTCAGGCGGCTTTCGGAGGAAATCGAAAAATACGCGGCGGACACTTCCGCGTTTCTGCGCCGAGCGTTGAGGGACGGGAAAAACATTCTGCTGGAGGGGCAGCTCGGCGCGCTTAAAGACACTGACCACGGTATTTACCCTTACGTCACGTCGTCCTCCACTTTGGCGGGTTTTGCCGCCGTCGGCGCGGGCATCCCCCCGTATGAGATTAAAAATATACTCACGGTCACAAAGGCCTACTCGAGCGCGGTGGGGGAGGGTCCTTTCGTTTCGGAAATTTTCGGGGCGGAGGCGGACGAGCTTCGCCGGCGCGGAGGCGACGCGGGCGAGTACGGCGCGACGACAGGCAGGCCGCGCCGCGTGGGCTGGTTCGACATACCCGCGACAAAATACGGCGCGCAGCTGCAGGGCGCGACGGAGCTTGCCCTGACGGGGCTTGACGTTTTGGGTTATCTGGACGAAATACCCGTGTGCGCGGCTTACGAAACCGACGGGCGCGTCTCGGAGGATTTCCCGAACACGGCGGCGCTGGGCCGCGCCAAGCCCGTCGTTGAAAAACTCCCCGGATTTAAGGCCGACATAAGGGGCGTCCGCAGGTTTTCCGACTTGCCGCGGGAAGCGCGGGATTATGTGAAATTTATCGAGGAAAGAATAGGCGTGAAAATCACTATGCTGTCAAACGGGCCGAAAAGGCACGAAATGGTGGAAATACAGGCTTAACGCGAATATAATATAACATTAAAAGCGGTCGGGGGAATTAAAATGTGCGGAATTGTTGGTTATGTCGGCAGGGAGGACGCCGCGCCGTTTCTGATAGAGGGCCTGCGGCGGCTTGAGTACCGCGGGTACGATTCTGCGGGGATCGCCGTATCGACGGAAAACGGTATAGTTGTGCGCAAAAGCAAGGGGCGGCTTTCCGCCTTAGAAGAAAAAATCCGGGGAGACCATATGATAAGCGGGAATGTCGGCATAGGGCATACCCGCTGGGCCACGCACGGGGAGCCGAGCGACGTCAACGCCCACCCGCAGCCGTCGGCCTCCGGCCGGTTTGTCGTCGTCCATAACGGCGTTATTGATAATTATCTGGAGCTTAAGAATCATCTTATCCGGCGCGGCTATGAGTTCGCCTCCGAGACGGACACGGAGGTAATCGCCCATCTTATCGAGCGTTACTACAACGGGGATATGGTGGACGCTCTGAATAAGCTGCAGACGCGGCTGAAAGGCTCGTATTCCCTTGGGGTGCTGTCGGCGGACAACCCCGGGCAGATTGCCGTAATCCGCAAGGACAGCCCGCTTATTTTGGGGGAGCGCGGCGACGAAAAGATGCTCGCGTCGGACATCCCCGCTATGCTTAAATTTACCCGCGATTTTTATGAGCTGGGCGAGGGCGAAATAGCCATATTGAGCCGCGAAGGCATAGCCTTTTACGATTCGGATAAGGAGGCGCTGAGCAAATCCACCTTCCACGTGGACTGGGATATGGACGCGGCCGAAAAGGGCGGCTACGAGCATTTTATGATTAAAGAAATTATGGAGCAGCCCAGGGCGATCAGCGATACCATAACCCCGCGCCTTGACGGGGATAAGGTGCTGTTCGGCGATTTTAACCTGACCGCGGAGGATATCGCCGGGTTTGACAAAATTTACATTACCGCTTGCGGCTCGGCCTACCACGCGGGTATAATCGGCAAATACGTGATACAGTCGCTCACGCGAAAATCGGTTGACGTGGAGCTGGCTTCGGAGTTTCGTTACGGAGACCCGATAATCAGCGAAAAAACTCTTGTCATAGTCGTCAGCCAGTCCGGGGAGACGGCGGACTCCCTGGCCGCTCTGCGCTACGCCAAGGCGAAGGGCGCCCGGGTTCTTGGCGTCGTGAACGTCGTCGGCTCCTCCATCGCGAAGGAGGCGGACGTGACCCTGTTCACGAACGCCGGCCCGGAAATTGCCGTGGCTACGACCAAGGCGTATTCCTGCCAGCTTATCATTTTCTACCTCCTGGCGGTTTATATGGCCGAAAAAATCGGCTCTGTCGCCGAGACGGAGCGGCGGCGCCTGCTTGAGGAAATTAAAGCCCTGCCCGGCAAAGTGGCGAAAATCCTTGAGAACAAGGACGACGTTCAGCGTTTCGCGGCGCTTCATTTCAACGCGAGGGACGTGTTCTTCATCGGCCGGGGTATGGATTACGGCGCGGGGCTTGAAGGCTCTCTCAAATTAAAAGAAATTTCCTATATACATTCGGAGGCTTACGCCGCCGGAGAGCTGAAGCACGGGACAATCGCCCTTATCGAGCGGGACTCGCTTGTGGTGGCGATAGCCGCAAACCGCCGCCTGTTCGACAAGCTGATTTCAAACGTGATGGTGGTGAAGGCGCGGGGCGCGTGCGTCTGCGGCGTCACCTGGGAGGGCAACAAAGTCATAGAGGAAAGCTGCGATTTCGCGCTGTACGTGCCGGAAACGGAGGACCTGTTCGCGCCGTCGCTTTCGGTTATTACGCTGCAGCTCTTCAGTTATTACGTGGCGTCGATGCGCGGCGCGGATATTGATAAACCGCGGAATCTGGCGAAAAGCGTAACGATAGAGTAGGGCGGGTCCGCCGGCGGGACATTTATCTTGACAGATTTCGCGCCGCGTGCTATACTTAATCACTTAGCGCGAAAAGGAGTTATGAACTGTGTCGTCCAGGGGGGGGGCCCGGGGGGGGGGGGGGGGGGGGGGGGGGGGGGGGGGGGGGGGGGGGGGGGGGGGGGGGTGGGGGGGGGGGGGGGGG
>JAITSQ010000008.1 GCA_031287685.1 Clostridiales bacterium
TGCCGCCCGAAAAAGCCACCTTCTTATCGGTGTTTTTTGACGCCTACTACCGCGTCAAAAAGCCCCCTTCTTGCCGCCGATTTTCCGCTCCGCGCCAGTCAACGTTTTGTAAAATTGCTATCCCCGCGCGGGGTGGGCGTAGCTCCGCCCGTTCAGGCTGAGGAACCAGCTGAGGGTGAGCTGCCTGAATTTATCGTATTTATACGCCAGCTTAACGTCGGAGGGCTGGCCGCCCCCTTCGGACAGCGGCTCGGAAAAATCCCGGTAGCTCAAGGTAGCCGCGTCAAAAGAGCTTTCGTCCGAAAAAAAGTTAAGCGCGATTTTTTTATATTTGACGACTTTCTGCCGCGTTACGGTTATTTCAAGCATATAGCTCATACCGAGGTCCTGCTTCATCGAGTCGGGAATAAAGACGGGCAAGTCGTTCACGGCGTAGTTGAAGTAAAAGCTGTAGCGCGAGCCGTCGAAATCATAGCCGGCCAGATAGCGGTCGGTTTTAAGCGCGGGGTCGGCGTTAAGAAAAGCCGCCGCCGCCGCGTAATTGAGCGGCAGGGTGTTGGCGGCGTTTTTCGCCGCGGCGCTGTAGTCGGAATATTCCACGACGTTCGCCGCCGCGTTGTATTTGACGACGGAATTGGCGTCGCTTGAGTATCTGTAGCCGGCGTCGTCCGGCTCGGCCTGGGTTATGGAGGCGTTCCCGAAAAGGGGGGAAAGGGTCCGCTGGGCGCTTTTAAGAGTCAGCACGCCGTCCGGGGAGATATACGGGTTGCTGCCGTAAAGCGGGTGATACACGAAGCCGTCGCGCAGGAAAATGGGGATAAACAGGCCGCCCTGCCGGAAATACGTCAGGTCGCTCACGGAGCCGTCCTTAATATAAAGCCAGAGGCTGGAGTTGACGGAGGGCTTTATTTTAACGGTGAAAACGGCGGCGGAGGACCCGTCGTCGAAGCAGACGGTCGCTATGTTTGACGGGTCGCCCTCCGGGCAGGGGATAAAGACGACGCGGCGGAAGCCCTCCGAGCGGGAGGCCAGCTTATTGGCCTTGGCCTTGAAGGAGGAGGCGTTCTGCAGGAAGCACTCCGCGAAAGCCTCGGACGGGATTTTCACCGAGTAGTCGTAAATAACGCAGGAGGGCGCGTCGTCCGGGTCTATTTCCTTTATTCCCTCAAATTTCCCCGAGAGGAAAAACTCGTCGAGCACGGCGTCGCAGTTGTATTTGCCCACGTTCGCGCCGAGGTTATTGTATTTTACGCGGTAAACGCCGCCCGAGTTCTTAGAGATAATCCGGGAGGGGACGGCCAGCGCCGCCTTTTCGCCCAGATATTCCTCGCGCTCGAAAAAAAGCGACCGCGCCAGGTAAAACGGATTGTAATCCGCCGAAGCGTCCGTCCATAAATTCGCCGCCTGGCAGAGCGCCGTGAGGATAAGCAGAAACACAGCCGCGTTTTTAATTTTTTCTATCATACCCGGTTAAACCTCAATATCATTGTGGCGCCCTTGCCCGGCTCGCTCGCCGCGGATATGTGAAAGCCGTGCGCCTCCATTATCTCCTTAGCGATAGAAAGCCCCAGGCCCGTCCCGCCCATTTCCCGCGAACGGGCCTTGTCCACGCGGTAGAACCGCTCGAAAATCCTTTGCAGGTCGTCTTTGGGGATGCCCACGCCTTCGTCCTTGATATACAGCCTGTAATATTTATCGGACTTCTCCTGCGTTATATATATATTCGTGTCGTCGTGGCTGTATTTTATGGCGTTTGAGAGTATATTAACGATTACCTGGTTGATGCGCGCGCTGTCGGCGTTTATAATGTGAGCCTTCCCCGGCGGCGCGTAGTGTATGGTTTGATTTTTCTTCGCCGCCAGAACCTCCGTCTGGGTGATTGAGCTTTCGATGATTTCATTAAGGTCGGCGGGCTTAATCGTCAGGTCGGAGGAGTTGTTGTCAAACCGGGAGAGAATCAGCAGGTCCCGCGCGAGGACGGTCATACGGTCGGCCTCTTTATCCACAACCGTCAGGAAGGAGCGCGCCAGCTCCGTATCCTCAAGCGCCCCGTCGAGCAGGGTTTCCGTGTAGGTTTTTATGGTGGTCAGGGGCGTGCGTATTTCGTGGGAGACGTTGGCCACGAACTCCTTGCGCATATCGTCGAGCTTTTTGTGCTTCGTCACGTCCTGAAGGACGAGCACAAGCCCTTCAAGGCTTTCGCCGTTTTCCGCGTCCTCCTCGTAATAGGGGGAGAAAATCAGGTTTATATACTTTTCCCCTATGGCGACCGTGGCGTCCGCGCAGCCGTCAAGGCCGGACATATCGCGCGCTTCGAGGCCGAAGATTTCAAGAACCTCAAAAAGGGTCAGCGTGCGCAGGTTTTTAAGCTCAAGCTGCTCCTGCGCGCTGTAGTTGGCCTCGATTAAAACGCCATGGCTGTCGTAAGCCAGCACGCCGTCCGTCATATTGTACAGGAGGATTTCCATCTTGTTTTTTTCGGTCGTGACGCGTTTGAGGGTGTTTGACAGCTCCCGCGACATTTCGTTAAAAGTGCGGGCAAGCTGGCCTATTTCGTCCGGGCTTTGGAGCACGGGTTTGTGCTCGAAGCTGCCCCGCGCCCATTCCCGCACGCGTTTTGTCAGAAGCGTCAGCGGCGCGGTAATCGTCCGCGCCAGGAACGCGCCCATTACGCCGGTCAGGCACATCGCTAGGGCCAAAGCTATGGCCAGGGTCATCACAACGGAGGAGAGCCGGTCGAGCACGGTCTGGGTCGAAACCTGCGAATAGACGATATAGCGCACCGCCCCGCGCTCCATATAAGGCGCGGCGTAGTCGAGCCGCCCGCGGGAGAGGCTGCCGCCGCCCGTGGCGCTGTGCCCGGCCATAGCTCCGACGACAGCCGCGTTTTTATAGACCGTGCCCTGTTTCTCCGGGTCGAGCGAAGCGCCTTCCCCAGACAGAAGCTCAGCCTCCACGCGCCCGCCGTTTGTTTTGACAAGGCCGGACAGCGCCGCCGCGTAGTCGTCCTCGGTTTTGTCCGCGCCGGTGAAAATTTCCCCTATAGCCAGGCTTGAAAACTCCGAAAGCTCCGTCTCAAGCCGCGCGAACTCCTGCAGGCGGATACGCAGGATTATAAAAGTCCCGCTGACGAGCATAACGACGAAAACAAGGGCCACGAATGAAATTATAAGTTTTACGTGTATGCTGCTTTTCACGGTTGAACCTCGTTTCACCGCGGATTCGCGCCTTAGGGCGGATTTTCCGTATGCTGCTTCACAGGCGCTTATAGCGATTCCGTTTGACATAAGCTGCGTTCGGCGTTTTTTGGCGCCTCCCCGCGTTTGCGTTCGCTATTTTGGCTCCGCCAAAAAGCTGTTGCAAACGCTCGTGACCGCGCCCAAAAGCCGCCTTCTTATTCATCGCCGGAAACGCGTTGAAGCCAGTGTTTTTTCGGCGTTACCGCCCGCCGAAAAAGCCGCCTTCTTGCCCGGTGTTTTTTCGGCGTTACTGCCCGCCGAAAAAGCCCCCTTCTTGCCCGCGATTTCCGGCTCGAAAGCAGCAAGTCAAACATGGAATTGCTTTATCCGCTGAAATAATAACCCACGCCGCGTTTTGTTATGACGTATTTCGGGGTTTCGGGGGAATCCTCTATTTTCGAGCGTAAGCGGCGGACGGTCACGTCGACTGTGCGCAGGTCGCCGAAATACTCGTAGCCCCAGACTTTTTCAAGAAGCTGTTCTCGCGTGAAGACCTGGCCGGGCTTTTCCGCCAGAAATTTAACAAGGTCGTATTCTCGCGGGGTCAGGTCGAGCGGCTTGCCGTCCCGAAAAATCTCCGCCTTTTTCGGATCGATCATAAGGTCGCTCACATAGACCGGCTCCCCCGAAGGCAGGGAATCCGAGTGGCGCAGCTGCGCGCGCACCCGCGCCATAAGCTCTTTTATTGAAAACGGCTTCGTAATATAGTCGTCCGCGCCGAGGTCAAGCCCCATTATTTTGTCGGCCTCCTCCGCCCGCGCGGTCAGCATAATTACGGGCGTCTGAAATTTCTCCCTTATGCGGCGGCAGACCTCAAAGCCGTCCATCTGCGGCATCATTATGTCAAGGAGAATCAAATCCGGGAACTCGGCGAAAACGGCCGCGAGCCCGGTTTTGCCGTCGTGAGCGGTGATTACCTCAAAACCTTCCTTCTTAAGGTTAAACGCGGTGATGTCCACTATGTTCTTTTCGTCGTCAACAACGAGTATCTTTTTTCCCATCGCAATCCGCTCCTTTTACGTCTCATTTTATAATAACAGAAATTTTGGGCGTGTACAAGAGGGTGAGCCGATGTTATAATATAATAATACGAAAAGGGTGATTTTTATGGAGATTTCGGAAATATCGCGGGATTTAACCGCGGAAGCGGGGCAGGGGAGGGCCGCGGCGCCTAAAAGCCCGCCGGGGGCGGCGGCGGATTTGGCTCCGGCGCCGCTCTCAAAGGAGCGGCTTATGGCGGACCTTCTTCGGGATTTCGCTTTGAAGCCCACGCCGCAGAATCTAAAAATTCTGGAGTTTTTGATAAGCAGCGGGCAGACGGTCAGCGAAGGCGCGTTCAAGACGGCGGAGCGCGCGCTGAGTTTTTTCGGCGAAAAATTCGAGGGGTTCGCGCTGTATATGCTGAATAACGGGCTTCGCGCCGTGCCGGCGAATATGGAGGCCCTGCGCGGGTACGCCGAGAACGGGACGGCGCTCGCGGCCCAGCTTTCGGCGCTTGCCGGGGAAATAACGGAAATGCCCGAATCGTCGCTGAAAACAGAGCTTTTACATATTCTGGGGGCGAAGGCGGAGGAACCCGGCGCGCCGACGACGCCAGCCGAACCCGCCGAGCCGCAAAGTCCGGAAACGCCTATTTCGCGGGAACCCGCGCGGTTAACCGCGGAGGCTTCCCGGGCGGAGGGAGCGGCGAAAGAGGGGCCGCGGGCTGGGGAGGCCGCGAAAGAAGCCGTGAGCGCGGAGGGCGAGGAAACAGGACCCGCCGAAACCGTGTCCGTTTCCGAGCCAAAACCGGACCCGGCGCGGAATAAAGCCGTGGGAATCACCGAATCGGCGGTCGGGCCGTCCCGCCCTCCGGCGGGGGAAATCACCCCGGAAACGGCGCGGGGCGCGCTTAAGAAGGGGGCTTTAACACCGAGCAAGTCTGCCGACGTTTTTCTTAGCGAAGAAAGTGAAGAAAAAACGGAAATTTTGACGGAAAAACTTCGCGAAACCGCGCGAAAAGCGGACGGCGGGCGGGCGGAGCGGGACGCGGGGGAGCCGCTTTCGCGAGAGGCCGCCGAAAGCGCCGCCAGGACGCGGGTCGTCGAAAAATTTCTGCTGAAGCCGTCCGGGCTGACGAAAGAAAAATTCGCGGAAAACGCGCGAGAGCTTGCCGGAGCGGTAAAACGCGCCGAGGAGGCCATAGCCAAAGCGCCGCCGGAGAGCCGCCCCGCGCGGGTTTCCGAAGCGCTTTCGGCGCTTAAAGAAAACCTGGCGTTCCAAGCGCGGCAGGAGAACGCCGTGTTCCTGCAAATCCCTCTGATTATCGGCGGCGAGCCGAAAAACGCCGAGCTGTATGTCTGGGGCGGGGGCAAGGGCGGGAGCAAAGGCGGAAAAACGGGCCGCTCCGCGCTCGTGGCCTTGGACACGGCGAATCTTGGCCGGGTTGAAACGTATATAACGAAGTACGGGGACGTGGTGAACTTTCAGTTCAGGCTCGAAAGCGGCGAGGTAACGGAATTAGCGCGGACTAATATGAACGCGCTAATAAACGCCGCGGGCCTGCTTGGGCTCAGAGTCGGGGACGTTCTTTATAGGCGGCTTGAGGAGCCGTTTTCGATTGTGAGTGAGGAACCGGCGGAGGCGGCGAGAGGGAAGGGCGGAGCGAAGCTGGGGTTTGACAGGAGGGCGTAGAACCTCTGTGCTTTTTAACGGTGTTCAGGCGGTTTTGTTTGTCTAAAAAAGATTTAGACAAACAAAAGCCCCCTTCTTTATCAGTCCCTCCGTCCCGTCGTCCGTGAGCCTGTACGTCTCCTCAAAATCTTTTGTGTGCCACGGGTCGGGCACGTCGCTGAAGCCCCAGTCCGTCAGCGCGAATTCCGATAGTTTCCGCACTTTTGGCGAATCGCCGCCGATTCCGAAAATCCGCTTGATATCGCGCATATTTTCGCCGTCCATACCGATAATAAGGTCAAACTCGTCAAAATCGGACCTGACCAGCGTTCGCGCGAAGGATTCGGCGTAAGAAACCCCGCGCGCATCGAGAGCGCGGCGCGTGCCGGGGTGAGGCGGGTTTCCTTCGTGATAGCCTCCGGTGCCCGCTGAATCGACCGAGACTCCGGTTATGCCGCGTTCACGCAATTTATGCCGCAGGAGGCACTCCGCCATAGGTGAGCGGCAGATATTCCCAAGGCAGACAAAAAGTATTTTTTTCAGCAGCGCTTCCTCCTTGCTAACCTGTGGACGCTGAAATAATTATAGTGCATATTCTCCAAAAAGTACAGCTAAAACTATATAATATTCCACAAATATTTCCAAAAAACATTTTTAGGTTGCAAAGACGAGCGGAGTTGTGTTATAATACTCACGTTATTATTTGGGTTTTACATAAGACAAATATTTGCCCAAATTTACCCTATTTTTTAAGGAGGTGATTGCTTGGCTAAAGAAGCGATAGCAAGCATTAAAGCGGCGGAGGACGAGGCGGCTGAAATCGTGCGCGCGGCGGCCGAAGAGGGCCGAAAGCTCTCGGCGGATACAGCGAGCGCGGCGGCTGCGGACGTTTCGGCTATTCTAAGAGACGCCGCCAAAACAAAAGAAGATATATCGGGAAAGGCCAGAGACGCCGCTAACAAGGAATGCGCTCCGATTGCGGAAAAAGGCAGACAGGAAGCCGCCAGAATCTTAAACCCCGAGGAGGGGAAATTCAGAGCGGCGGTTGAGCTTGTCGTGAAGCGCGTTCTGGGCAGCGTCGGAGAAGCCCCTCCGGCTCCCGCCCCGGCGGAACGCGCCCCCGCCCCGTTAACCGCGCCGCCGGCAGAGGAGCCTAAAAAGGCCCATTCCGGCGAGGAGCAAAAAGAACACGTAAAAACGCGTAAAAAAACCACAACCGATGAAAAAAGCGCGGAAGCGGAGACCGCCCCCGAGAGCGGGCACAAGCCCGCCCGGCATAGGGCGTCCGCCAAGAAAACCGCCGAATAAGCCAAACGGGAAGGACAGTGAATGTATGGCGATAGTGGAAATGAGCAAATTCACTCTCTTGACTTTGGCAGCCCATAAGGAAGAGCTTTTAGCCCAGTTGCAGAAATCCGAGACGGTGCACTTCCAGAACCTCAAGCTGGAACAGGAAGCGGACGATTCGGAATTTAACGGGCTTTTGTCTGCCTATTCGGGAGAGGAGGCGGCGGGGGTTTCGGGCAAACTCGCGAAGGTCAGCTTTGCCATATCAAAAATAGAGCCTTACGTGGAAAAGCCTAAGGGTCTGGCGGCGGCCAAAGCCGCGCCGAAAGAGCTTACTTTTGACGAATTTGAGGACTTTACGCGCAATTATGATTTTGAAGCGGTTTATGAGGAGCTTAAGCGCGCCGACGAAAATATCAAGGCGCTGCGCGTTGAGCGGGGGAAACTCCGCGCGGACGACGCGGCGCTCTCCGGCTGGCTCAAGCTCGACGCCGGCACGGGTGAGCTTGACGCGCTCAAAACCGCGAAATACCTTCTGGGGACGCTCCCCAAGGCCTCCGCGGAGCCTTTCGCCGAGGAGCTTTATCACGACTATCCCGCGTCTTACGCGGAGTTTCTCGATACGGTCAAGGACGAAACGGGCGTTCTCATAATCCTCCACGCGGAAGATTTTGACGGGGCGTCCGCCTTGGCCAAAGCCCACTCTTTCAGCAAAGCTCCGCTGAATCTTTTGGCCGCGCCGGCGGAGGTCATAAAGGCCAACGAGGCTCGCGCCAAAGAAACGGAAAAGCTGGAGGAAGAGGAGCTCACGCTTATAAAGAACAAGGCCGGCGAATACGAGAGCCTCAGGATTTCTGAGGATTACCTCAAAACCGCGGCGGCGCGCGTGGCGGCCGGCGAATGTCTGCTTAAAACGCAGGAAACCTGCGTCGTGGGCGGGTGGCTGCCCAAGGCGGACGCCGCCAGGCTCAAGAGCCTGCTTCGCGCCGTGTGCGGCCAGGAGTTTTACCTTGAGGTGGCGGACGTGGAGAAGGACTCCGCCGAGGTGCCCATAAAACTTAAAAACGGGCGGTTCGTTTCCGCGTTTGAAAACATTACGGAAATGTACAGCCTGCCCAAGTACAACGAGATTGACCCAACGCCGCTCCTGGCGCCGTTTTATTTCCTGTTTTTCGGGATTATGGTCGGGGACGCGGGTTACGGGCTGGTCATATTCCTCGGCTCCCTGATCGCGCTTAACGCGTTTAATCTGAAGCCGGGTATGAAGCGCTTTATGCGGTTTTTCAACTATCTGGGCATAGCCACTATGCTCGTCGGGTTTATCGTGTTCGGCTCGGTGTTCGGATTTACGGTGTTCAAGCCGCTGTCTTATATGGACGCGGAGGGCGCGCTTAAATCAAAGGCCCTGCTGGACAGCCAGCTCGACATACCGACAATGCTGCTTGCGTCAATCGGCCTGGGGGTTATACAAATCCTCGTGGGCCTGGCCGTCAAGGGGTACGTCCTCATAAGGGACGGCAAGGCGCTCGACGCGCTCTTTGACAGTGGCTTCTGGATAACAACGGTTATCTCTCTCGTAGGCCTGCTCGCGGGGACGGCGCTTGGCAATCCTCAAATAGCCGGGCCATGCAAATGGGTGCTCATAGCCTCCATAATCGGGCTTGCCTGCACGCAGGGGCGCGCCTCCAAGAGCCTCGGCGGGAAAATCGGCAACGGAATTTATTCCGTATATAACATCACAAGCTATGTCGGCGACTTCGTGAGCTACACGCGCCTTGTGGCGCTGGCTCTGTCCGGCGCGTATATCGCCTATTCGTTCAACCTTATGGGCGGTTTCCTGCCTTTGGACGAAAAGACGGGCGCGACTCTTATGAGCGGCGCTATGCGGGCCACTTTCGGAGTGATTATAATGCTGCTGGGCGCGGCGCTTAACCTGGGGCTTTCGGCCCTGGGCGCCTACGTTCATACCTGCCGCCTGCAGTACGTAGAGTATTTTGGCAAGTTTTACGAAGGCGGCGGCAAGCCTTTTAAGGCGTTCGCTATGAAAAACTCTTTTGCCAAGGTAAAAGACCCGAACAATGAATAGGGATTTTAACTAAATTTCCAAATCTTTTAGGAGGAAAACATCTATGGTAGAATTTTGGACTAACTACGGCGGTATCGTTTTCGCGGCATTCGGCGCGTCTATCGCGGTTTTCGTAGCGGGTATAGGCTCCGCTAAAGGCACGGGCATTGTAGGTCAGGCGGCGGCGGGCATCGTCACCGAGGAACCTGAGAAATTCGGTCAGGCGCTTATCCTTCAGCTTCTTCCCGGCACGCAGGGCCTTTATGGCTTCATCATCGGCTTTCTTATCGCTCTCCAGATTCCCCAGAACCCGTCGCTCACGCAGGGGCTTTACCTGTTCGCGGCGTCGCTCCCCGTTGGTATAGTGGGCTTGCTCTCGGCTATCGCCCAGGCGAAAGTGGCGGCTTCGGGCCTTCAGATTCTGGCGAAAAACCCCGGCGAGACCACGAAGGGCATTATATTCGCCGCTATCGTTGAGACTTACGCCATTCTGGGTTTCGTCGCTTCCATCATCCTTCTGTTCGTAACCAAACCGTCCGTATAAACGCGCGGCTTGGCGGGTATGAACAGGGAAGGGATTTGATAACTTGTCTAACACCAAAAATCTTGAGAATATCATAAGTAAAATCCAGGAGGACGCGAAAACCAAGGCTTCGGAAATAAAGGCGGGCGCGCAGTCCGCGGCGAAGGCCGAGGCTGAGTCCAGAAAGGCCGAGGCGCGCAAAAAGGCGGACGAGATAACCGCGCTGGCGAAAGCCGACGCGGAGAAAATCCGGGAGCAGGCGCTCGTTTCCGTGAACCTCTCCGTGCGCAACGAAAAGCTCGCCGCGAAGCAGGAGGTCATCGACCGTGTTTTCGCGAAGGCGCTTGAGGAGCTTAACGCGCTCGACGACGCGAAGCTCTCCGGGTTTATCCGGGCGGCGGTCCGGGCGGCCAAAATCAAGCAGGGGGACCAGATTATCCTGCCGAAAACCAGCGCAATCAAACCGGGAGACGTCGACGCGAGGCTTTCCGAATATAAAGGGAATGTTTTGATAGACGGCGGCTTCGTGCTTGTGTCGGGCGGCGTGGAGCAGAACAACACTTTCAAGGCGCTTATTGAGTTTTATCGGAACGAGCTTGAACAAGACGTGATACACACGTTATTTTAGGAGGTGCGTATGAAGGACACCGATTACACAAGCCTTACGGGCTATTTGCGTGTGCTTGAGAAGCGCCTCCTGAACCGCGAGGGCGTGGAGCGCCTTATCGACGCGCCGAACGCGGAGGAAGCGGTGAAACTTATTTCGCAAACGAGCCAGTTCGACTTGTCGGGCATAGAGGCTCCGGAAATGTACGAAGCGGCGGTCAAGGCGGAGCTTAAGCGCGCCTTTGCCGAGCTTTACGCGAAAGCCCCGGAAACCGCCACTATCTCGATAGCGCTCGCGAAATATGATTACCATAACGTGAAAACCGCCGTTAAAGCTAAATATTTATCAGGCGACCCGGAATATTTATACTTTGATTACACACCGGTTTCCTCAAAACTTATCCGCGCCGCGGCCGCCGGCGAAAAGGCCGAAACCCTGCCGGAGCATTTGGCGGAGGCGGTGCGGCTCGGCATTTCGGTCTACGAGCAGACGCGGGACCCTCAGGTTCTTGACATAGCCGTGGATAAGCATATGCTGGGCTATATCGGCGGCTTGGCCGGGAAAAGCGAGTTTTTGAGGGAATACGCTCGTTTCAGCGTTGATTTTTATAACCTGAAAACGCTTATGCGCGCCAAAGCAATCGGAAAATCGGCGCGGTTTCTTAAAGGCGCGCTGGCCGAAGCGGACGGCGCGCTGCCCGCGTCCGTTTTCGCCGAGAATTTCGACCAGCCGTATGACGTTATCGCCTCGAAGATGTACTATAAATACTTCGGCCAGGCGCTCAAACACGCGGTTGAGGATTACGAGAAAAACGGCAATTTCAGCGCGCTTGAGAAATCTTTGGATAATTATTTAATCGAGCATCTTAAAAAATCCAAATACGTCGCTTTCGGCCCGGAGGTTCTCTTGTCGTACATTTTGTGCAAAGAGAGCGAAGCCCGGCAAATCCGCGTTATTATGACGTGCAAGCTCAACGGCATAAGCGCCGATATTTTGAGGGAAAGGCTGCGTGATAATTATGCGTAAAATAGGCGTCGTCGGCGACAAAGACTCTATTTTGGCGTTCAAGGCGTTCGGGCTTGACGTGTTTCCGGCGTTCGCCCACCAGCCGGAGGATTCGCGCAAAATTGTTGACCGCCTTGCCCGCGAGGATTACGGGCTGATTTTCATCACCGAGCAAATAGCACAGACAATAACGGAGACTATCGACCGCTACAATAAGGCCATTACGCCAGCCATTATCCTCATTCCGGGGAATACCGGCTCTCTTGGCGTGGGTATGGCGCGAATCCGCGCGAATGTCGAAAAAGCCGTGGGTATGAACATTTTGGATTAACAGGATAATGCCCGTAAAACATCGATGTTAAGCTGGCATTAGAAGGAGGGTATCATCTCTTGGCAGAAACAGAAAAAGTAGGCAGGATTGTCAAGGTTTCAGGGCCTCTTGTTATAGCGGAGGGAATGGGACACGCTAAAATATATGATGTTGTGCGCGTTTCGGATAAGCATCTTATCGGCGAAATCATAGAAATGCGCGGCGACCGCGCCAGTATCCAGGTTTATGAGGAAACCTCTATGCTCGGGCCGGGCGAGCCTGTCGTGACGACGGGGGAGCCGCTTTCGGTCGAACTCGGGCCTGGTCTCCTTGAGGGTATGTTCGACGGGATTCAGCGCCCGCTTGAGGCTATTAAAGCGGCCGCCGGTGATTTTATCGAGCGCGGCGTAAACGTAAAATCTCTTGACCGCGCGAAGAAATGGAAATTCGTCCCGGTGAAAAACGCGGGGGACAAGGTTGAACAGGGCGATATTATCGGCACCGTTCAAGAGAACATACTTATGGAACACAGAATTATGGTGCCTGTCGGCGTGAACGGCTCCATAAAAGACATTAAATCCGGAGAATTCACCTTAGACGAAGTCGTGGTAACTATCGCGACGGACAAGGGCGACCGGGAGCTTACGATGATGCAGAAATGGCCGGTGCGCAGGCAGCGCCCCACAAAGGCCAAGATTTCGCCCGAAGCGCCGATGATTACGGGGCAGCGCGTTATAGACACGTTCTTTCCCGTGACCAAAGGCGGGACGGCGTGCGTACCCGGCCCGTTCGGCTCCGGCAAGACGGTTGTGCAGCATCAGCTGGCCAAATGGAGCGACGTGGAGATAGTTGTTTACGTTGGCTGCGGCGAGCGCGGCAACGAGATGACCGACGTTCTGAACGAATTCCCGGAGCTTAAGGACCCGAAATCGGGCGAGCCGCTTATGAAGCGCACCGTGCTCGTGGCGAACACGTCTAATATGCCCGTTGCGGCGCGCGAGGCTTCTATCTATACCGGAATCACAATCGGCGAGTATTTCAAGGATATGGGCTATTCCGTGGCGCTTATGGCGGACTCGTCAAGCCGCTGGGCGGAGGCTCTGCGCGAGATGTCCGGACGGCTTGAGGAAATGCCCGGCGACGAGGGCTACCCCGCGTATCTCGGCAGCCGCCTCTCGGAGTTTTATGAGCGCGCGGGCAGATTTGTCTGCCTCGGCTCGGATAACCGCGAAGGCGCCCTGACGGCTATCGGCGCAGTTTCACCCCCCGGCGGCGACCTTTCCGAGCCGGTTACGCAGAACACGCTCCGTTTCGTTAAGGTGTTCTGGGGCCTTGACGCGGATTTGGCCTACAGGCGCCATTTTCCCGCCATTAACTGGCTCAACTCCTACAGCCTTTACGCCGACGTAATATGCGACTGGGTGAATAAAAACGTAAACGAGGAATTCGGCGATTTGCGCCTCCGCGCTATGAACCTGCTTCAAGAGGAAGCCAACCTTCAGGAAATCGTGCGCCTCGTCGGCTATGACGCGCTTTCCGAGGGAGACCAGCTGAAGCTTGAGGTAGCGAAGTCCGTGCGCGAGGATTACCTGCAGCAGAACGCCTTCCACGAGCTTGACTCATACGCTTCGCTTGACAAGCAGTGCAAAATGCTCGACTTGGTGCTTTCTTTCGGAGACGAGGCGAAAAAGGCGATAGACGCTGGCGTTTACCTTAAAAATGTGCTCGCCCTCACCGTGCGCGATAAAATCTCCCGCGCGAAATACACCGCCGAAGCCGACGTGGCGAGCGCGTTCGCGGACATAAAGAACGAATACACCGCGAAAATCAGGGAGCTTATAGACGAGGAGGCGAACATCAATGCTTAAGGAATACAGAACGGTCAAAGAAGTCGTAGGGCCGCTTATGGTCGTTGAAAACGTCGAAGGCGTTAAGTTCGACGAACTCGTTGAAATTGAGATTCAGACGGGGGAAATCCGCCGCGGCAAGGTGCTTGAGGCAAACGGTGACAAAGCCGTCGTTCAGCTCTTCGAGAGCGGCCAGGGCATAAACCTTGCGGGAAGCAAGGCGAAATTCCTCGGGCACCCGCTTGAGCTTGGCGTTTCGGTGGATATGCTCGGCCGCGTGTTTGACGGGCTTGGCCGCGTCAAGGACGACGGCCCCGCGATTATCCCCGACAAGCGCGTGGACATCAACGGCGTGCCGATTAACCCCGTTGCGCGAGACTATCCGTCCGAGTTTATACAGACGGGGATTTCCGCTATCGACGGGCTGAACACCCTTGTGCGCGGGCAGAAGCTCCCCGTTTTCTCGGCCTCCGGCCTGCCCCACGCTGAGCTTGCGGCGCAGATTGCCCGCCAGGCTAAGGTGCTTTCGGCGGATACTAACTTCGCCGTTGTGTTCGCCGCCGTCGGCATAACCTTCGACGAAGCCCAGTTTTTCATAAACGATTTTACGAACACGGGCGCCATTAACCGCGCCGTGCTCTTTATCAACCTTGCCAACGACCCCGCCGCCGAGCGTATAGCCACGCCGCGTATGGCGCTGACGTGCGCGGAGTATTTGGCTTATGAGAAAGATATGCACGTGCTCGTTATAATCACCGACATAACCAACTACTGCGAGGCGCTCCGCGAGGTTTCGGCGGCGCGTAAGGAGGTGCCCGGGCGCCGAGGCTACCCCGGTTATCTTTACACCGACCTTTCGACGCTCTATGAGCGCGCGGGCCGTATCAAGGGGCGCGGCGGCTCGATTACGCAGATTCCGATTCTGTCGATGCCGGAGGACGACAAGACCCACCCGATTCCCGACCTTACGGGATATATCACGGAGGGTCAGATTATCCTTTCGCGCGAACTGTACCGCAAGGGAATAATGCCGCCTATTGACGTGCTGCCGTCGCTTTCCCGCCTTAAGGACAAGGGAATCGGCAAGGGCAAGACGCGGGAGGATCACGCGGATACGATGAATCAGCTGTTTTCAGCTTACGCGCAGGGCAAGCAGGCCAAGGAGCTTGCGGTAATCCTGGGCGAGTCGGCCCTTTCGGACGCGGATAAATTATTCGCGCGTTTTGCCGACGCTTTCGAGAAACAATACGTGGCGCAGGGTTTTACGGGCAACCGCACGATTGAGGAAACTCTCGCGATAGGCTGGGAGCTGCTCACGATTCTGCCGCGGACGGAGCTTAAGCGTATCCGCGACGAATATTTAGAAAAGTACATGCCTGAAAAGAAAACGGAAGCGGCGTCGGAGTAAGTATGGAGGGGTACGAGAAGGACGCTTCGGGCAAAGACTTTAAGCGATAACCCCCGCAAAGAACTGAGGTGTAATGTGGCAAAACTGAACGTAAACCCCAACCGTATGGAGCTTACAAAGCTGAAACGCCGCCTGGTGACGGCGGTGAGAGGCCATAAGCTGCTGAAGGATAAGCAGGATGAACTTATGCGCAGGTTCATAGATTTGGTGCGCCATAACAACGAGCTGCGCAAGAACGTGGAAGCGGAATTATTGGCGGCTTATAAGGCGTTTGCCTTGGCCTCCGCGATAGTCTCCTCCGAGTTTCTGGAGGAGGCGCTCCTGCTTCCCACGCGCCGCGTGTCGCTTGAGGTCACTACGCAGAACGTAATGAGCGTTACCGTCCCGAAAATGGAGTTTAAGGAGGAAGCCCTGCTTCAAGACGCGGACATATTCCCTTACGGCTTTCTGGGCACTTCGGACGAGGCGGACAGGGCGCTCAAAACGCTGTACGACATTTTGCCGAAACTGCTTGAGCTTGGCGAAGTGGAAAAGACCTGCAACCTTATGACGGATGAAATCGAAAAGACCCGCAGGCGCGTGAACGCGTTGGAGTATATGACGATTCCGCAGCTGAAAGAAACGATTAAGTACATCAAAATGAAGCTCGACGAGAACGAGAGGAGCAATTTGGTGCGGCTGATTAAGGTTAAAACAATGATACAGGCGTAAAATCAGGGAATCGCGGAGTCGTCTGCGGTTCCCGATTTTTTGTAAGTTATGTCAATTTTACAAAACGCTGACTGGCGCGAAGCGGAAAATCGGCGGCAAGAAGGGGGCCTTTTCGGCGGGCATTAGCGCCGAAAAAACACCGATAAGAAGGCGGCTTTTTCGGCGGGTAGTAGCGCCTAAAAAACGCCGATTTTAAGCCGTTTTTCGCGAACGCCGGCAGTCAAGGAGAGGGCTTTGAGCTTCTCTTGGAAGCTCAAAACACCGATCCACGATTTTGAAAATTGCTATATTAGGGAGAGGCGAATTCGATGTTTGGGATTAAAAAACTGCTTGAGCTTGGGCTTGGACGCAAAAAAGCGGCTCCGGCGGAGCCGCCGGGCGGGCAGGCTTCGCCGGAGGGAGACGAGACAAAGCTCGCGATTGAGCATTTCAAAAGAGCATATTACCCATATCAATGCCCGGACGCGGACATAACCGTCCGACCCGCCGACAAAACTCCGGACGACCCGGAGCGCCCTCAGGACGTGGTTTTGGCGGAGACAGTTGACCGGAAGCGCCGGGAGGACCCGTTTATCGGAGCGAAGCTGGCTTCTGATGAAATTGTGACCAATCTTGGGCGGTGGCTGCTTAGGGACGGGCAAATATCAATAGGAGATGAGCTTGCGGTTCTCGGCGCGATTGGCGGCAGGGAGCTTAAGCGCGGCGTTTTTGCCGCCGCCGGGCCGCACGCGGCCGTTTTAGGTATGTGGGACCTTGAAACGGTTTCGGGGGAGCATTTTGTGACCTTCGGACCCAAGCTGTACGAAAATTTTATGAACTTTACCGCCACGGCGACAGGGCAGGGGAAAGCTGTGCTTGAGGAGGTGACGGCTCAGGCGAATGAACTGCGCGACAAATTCGGCTCGGAGGACTACTGGCGCACTTCGTTCGACGAGAAAATCAAGGGTACTCCGAAAGAACTGGCGGATTATTTTGACGGCAAGTTTGAGTTTACTTTTAAAGTGTACTGTCCGTATTTATACGAAAGGGCCTTTGCGTATGCCATAGCCGCCCAAAAGGTGATAAACGGAGCCGTGCAGGCAAATCTCGCGCCGAGGGAAGAGTTGTCGCGCCTGTTTACTGAATACGCCCTTCGCACGGCGCTTTTCTTAAAATAAAAAACCGCGTATGCGGTTTTTTATTTTGGCGCCTATATTTGTTCCACCACGGCCTTTATTTTCATTGTGGAGCTGCCGGTTTTTTCATATCGGGAGGCGGATTTGAAATATTTGGAGTTTACTTTATTGGATAAATTTTCCTGCGCGGAGCGAGCGCGGACTTCATAGCCGAACGGCTTAAGGATTGTTTTCGCCATACGGCCGATTGCTGTGCGGGTAAACTTATCCGAGAGGTCAATGGTGCTCGGGTTGCGCGAGGTTACATAGGACTCCACTAGCTCTACGCACGCCGCCAGAGCGGGGAGCTTTTCTTCGCTCGCGTTAATCATCTTGATGATGTTTTCGTCTTTCGACAATAAATCAAAAATAGCTTTCGCGTCGAAGTTGTTGTAGAACTTTGAGCAATTCGGATTTTCTGAAAGAAAATCCTCAAATTTAGCTTTCATACTAAAACTCCTTTCGTGGTTAAGAAGGAGGCTTTGGTTTATCTAAATCTTTTTAGACAATCACAAACACCGGGCAAGCCTCTACATATGTTAATTAACATATGTAGAGTATACTATGCTTGTCAAGTAATTTTTTATATAAAAAAGCTCCAGTCGCGAAAGCGGCTGGAACCTATCTTGGCTTGATTTATAATTTATTTAAACTTAAAACACCCGGCAAGCGGTCACATAAGTCCGCACATAATACGGGTCGCTCATTGAGGTCACAACCACGCCCCACGAGCGCTTCGCGCTGGAGGACTGGATAAAATAACCGTTGCCCATATAAATGCCCACGTGGGAGATATGGCCGTCGTTTGCGCCGTCGGTGTCGAAAAACACCAAATCTCCCGCCTGGAGCTGATCCTTGTGGAGGCGGATGCCGTTGTTTGCCATTGTGACGCTGCTTCGGTTGAGGTTCACGCCGAAATGCTTCATAACGGCGTAGACGAAGCCGGAGCAGTCTACGCCGGAATTAAGGTTAGTCCCGCCCCAAGAGTAAGGGGTGCCGACGAATTGTTTCGCGTATTCAACCACTTCGGAGCCTAAAGCGCCCGTGCCGCTGGGATAGCCTTGCGGCGAGCCAGTTTTTATTGACACGAACTCCCGGCTGACATAGCCCACGGAACCGCCGCCCGACACTTTGAGCCACTCGCCGTAATCGCCCAGGAGGTCAATCGTCGTGCCGCTCGGATAAGCCGCCAGGACGCTCGCGCCTTGGGAAGGCAGGGAGCGGACGTTTAAGCCGCTTGGGGCGTTAACCACCGCGTACTTTGAGCCGCCGGAATCCGCGCCGTTTTCGGCAACGGGTACGGCGGCGCTCACTTCGGGCAGGGCGGAGAGCAAGTCCGCGTCAATGAAATCTTTCCAGATAAAAGCCGTATCCCCATTATAGGCGATTTCAAGCCATTCGCCGGTGCGCCCCAGGATTTCAAACTCGTCGCCGGCTTCAGCCTGAGCCATAACGTCAAGCTCCGTCGAGGGATATTTCCGTATGTTGACGGCGCTGCCGGCAATGACTCCGTGTATTGATTTTACGGAAACAAAGTCTTTTGATATGTATAACGACGAATTGCCGTTGTAGGACACGTTGAAATAGTCTCCCGAGGAGCTTAGGATGCGTACGGAATCCCCGGTGTTAAGACGTGTTACGATTTGTGAATCGGTGTTTGGGGCGCTCCGCGCGTTGACGTTGCTCCCTTTGACGACGCCGGAAGCGTCGGCGGAGGCGGGCAGGGCGGCGAGAATGGAGAAAAAGGCGGAAATCAAGGCGGTTCTGGCAAGTTTCTTAATGAGCTTCAAGTGAACATACCTCCACATGGATATTACAATATATTACAAAAACCATTATATTACGATATAATTTGCGTGTCAAGAGGAATCCGGAAAAAATAATATTTTTTTAACAGTAGACTTTTAGATAAATATGGGTTATCATTTTATAAAAATGGGAGGGTTTTGAATTGGACGACTGTATTTTCTGCCGGATAATAAAAAAAGAAATCCCCGCGAGGATTCTGCACGAGGACGAGGATTTCCTGGTTATTTTGGACGCTTTTCCGTCGGGGCTGGGGCACACGCTGATTTTGCCGAAGCGCCATATTCCCGATATTTTGGCGCTTGACGGGGCGGAGCTTGAGAGGCTCGCGCCGCTGATAAAGGAGACGGCCGGCCGCTTGAAAGACGCGCTGGGCTTCGACGGGCTGAACGTGCTTCAGAACAACGGACCCGCCGCCGGGCAGACCGTTTTTCACCTGCACGCGCACCTGATTCCGCGGTGGGAGGGCGACCGCGTAAATGTGAAATGGCCGGTGAAAAAAGACCTGCGCGACGAGGAAATTGATGAATTCGTGAGAAAAGTGAAGTTCTGATACGAATTCCAATCTGAACCATTCCGTCGAAGGGAAGTGAAGCGCCAGAGGGCGCTGAACGTTTTGACCGAACGACGGAATGTGTGAACTGGGATTCGTATGACTTGAGGTTCAGCCGCTATAGCAATTCCGTTTGATATCGGCGTTGCTCGGCGTTTTCATCTGTCTAAAACAAGTTTAGACAAATGAAAGCCACCTTCTTGCCCGGTGTTCTTTGGCGCCTACTAGCCCTCTCGCAAGCTCCGCTTGCCGGCCCTCCGGCGCAGTGTTCGCGCCTAAAGCCGCGCGAACACTAAACACGCCTTCGGGTTAAAAACCCTTCGACGCGGGTTTGGCGCTTGAAACCGCGCAAAACCTAAACGCGTCTATGGAATTGCTCTATAAATAAAAAAGGCGCGCGCGCCTTTTTTATTTGCTTTAGTCAAGCCAGCCCTGTTTTTTCAGCAGCTCCGCCGTCAGCACGGCGCCGCCCGCCGCGCCTCTAATCGTATTGTGCGACAGGCAGACGAACTTATAGTCAAACAAGCTGTCTTCCCGAAGCCTAGCGACGGAAATCCCCATTCCGCGCTCAAAACCCGCGTCAAGCGCGGGCTGGGGCCGCCCTTCGTCCTCCATATAGCGGATAAACGGCTCCGGCGCGGAGGGCAGGCCGAGCTTCCGCGGCTCGGTGCGCCAGTTTTTCCACGCCGCCAGAATATCGTCAAGGGCGGGCTTTCGCTCAAATTTCACCGAAACGGCGGCTATATGCCCTTCGGCCACGCCCACGCGGTAACACTGCGCGGAAATCAGGGGCAGGCTGGCCGGGATAATGCCCGAATCGCCGACGCCGCCCCAGATTTTCAGCGGCTCCTGCTCGCTCTTTTCCTCCTCCCCTCCGATATAGGGGATTATGTTGCCGATAACCTCCGGAGCGTCGGAAAGTTTTTTGCCCGCGCCGCTTATCGCTTGATATGTGCAGACGGACACTTCGCGCGGGCCGTATTCCGTAAGAGGGAAGAGCGCGGGCACGTAGCTCTGTATCGAGCAGTTGGGCTTGGCCGCGACGAACCCGCGCTTAGTTCCAAGCCGCTTGCGCTGGTGCTCTATGACCGCCGAGTGGCCGAAATTCAGCTCCGGAATAATCACCGGCACGTCCGGCACGCCCCGAAGCGCGGAGTTGTTCGACACCACGGGCACCTCAAGCCGCGCTATTTTTTCCTCCAGTTCGCGGATTTCTTCTTTTTTCATATTCACCGCGCAGAACACGAAGTCTAAGCCCTCGCAAAAGGCTTCGGCGCCGGCTATGTCATAAACGGGCATTTTTTTTGCGTATTCGGGCAATTCGCGGTCTATTTTCCATCGGCCGGACACGCTCTCCTCATAGCTTTTTCCGGCGGAGGCCGCCGACGCGGCCAGTTTCGCCGCCTCAAACCAAGGGTGCCCGTCAAGGAGGGTCACGAACCTTTGCCCGACATAACCCGTGGCGCCGATTATTCCCGCTTTCAGCTTTTTCTCCATAAAATACAGTCCCTCTCAATACAGCAATTTTACAAAACGTTGACTGGCGCGGAGCGGAAAATCGGCGGCAAGAAGGGGGCTTTTTGACGCGGTAGTAGGCGTCAAAAAACACCGATAAGAAGGTGGCTTTTTCGGGCGGCA
>JAITSQ010000037.1 GCA_031287685.1 Clostridiales bacterium
TCTCCCCGCCTTTTCGATGTCATTAGGTCTTTTTGCTGTGTCCTTTTTTCATTCCTGTGGTTTCTGTTATTTATAAAATTTTTTTCAATTTACCTATTGACTTTTAATAGCTGGTCTAATATAATATGTTTTGTCGAGATAAGGAACCTCTCACGATTCCAAATCCATGCTGATTCTTTAATACCGTTTTGCGTTCCGCAAAACTCCTGCCGTAAACAGGCAGCCCCCCCTTCTCGTTGCCCGACGGCGGCAATGCTGAAGCCGTCTCACGCCATAATTCGTTCCTTATCCAACGCGTTTTAAGGCTTTACCGGACGGAAACCTCGGTATAAAATATACCTTAATCGGATATTTTGGCGGGCTGCGCCTTATTCACCTTGCGGGACGTTTATCGCCGCCGCTGTTAGAGCCAGACGCCCGGCTTACGCGTCAAATGCCATGGAGGGCGCCGATTACGCGAGGGCGCAGTCCGCCAGTGGCAGACGTTTTGCGCGGCCAGCGCGTAAGCTCGGGGTTTCCCCCTCCGGAAGCCGTATATCCCTGCTGCGAAGCTAATAACCGCAAACACACTCGCGCTATCGCTTTGACGGCACGGAAATTCGTCCGTCTGGTCTTTGGTCTCCATCATTTTTCGCTGCGCGAAAAACCGCGCTTCGCGCGTCCGCTATCTTGCGGTGTCTGCTGGGCAAGGGCCGGCTCTGCTCGCCCGATTGGGCGGGAGGGACAAGTGAATAGTTCTATTAGTCACGCTTTTTGAGATGCCGTCAAAAGGTTTTGTTTGTGTATCCTTTTGTTGATGGTTTTTAAGGTTTTTCCCAAAAATGTTTTTCGTTTAGCCTGTTGACATATCACCGGATTGCTTCTTGCCCGAGAGCGGGTTATGTTTTTAATCCAGAATTAGTATCAGAAGAAATAAACGGCTTTACAAACGGCGTTTTACGCGATATTGACGCTGTTAAGAACGCCCTTCGCCGGCGATCGCAGCAACGGTCTCGCCTAGGGCGGCGTCCGCGAAATCAAATTCATCGAGCGTGTTATGTATGGACGTCGCGGCTTCGGCCTGTTAAAATCTAAGATTATATGCTTGAACGAGAGATTTTTACGCAATTAACTTTGGAAAGGCCCGAAAAGTCCTTGACAAATCGCGGCGGGGGCGGCCGGCTTATTTCCCGCGTGGGCGAGAAGGCGTTTTATGCCGTCTAAATCGGCGTGTCAAGAAAAATCGTTATTTGTCCTGCGATAGTTGTTGAACTTGTCTGATTTACGGGTTATTATTATATTACGCGGAATTGTTAAAAATAACCGCGCACACCAAATTTTCGGAGGTTTTTATGGACGATTTATTATTTGCGCGGCGCGGCGGCGCGCTGTGCGCCAGTATCCGCGCGGAGCTTGACCAGCATAACTCGGCCCGCCTGAGGGAGCGCATTGACGGCGAGATTATGCGTTCCCTCCCCAGCCGGCTTATTTTAGACCTGAGCGGCGTGGATTTTATGGATTCCTCCGGCGTGGGCCTTTTAATAGGCAGATACAAGCGCCTCAGCGAAATCGGCGGGCGGCTCCTTGTGTGCGGGCTTTCGCCGAGCCTGCGCGTCCTCTTTGATATGGCGGGGCTGGGCAAAATAATAACGGCTTACGACAGCCTGGAGCAGGCTGTTTCAAACTTGGCGGAGGGGGCGTAAAATGGGCGGGTTAAACGGATATAAAAACGAAGTGGCCATAACTATGCCCGCCGTCTCCGAAAACGAGGCCTTCGCGCGAATAGCCGCCTCCGCCTTCATAACCCCCCTGAACCCCTCTATGGGCGAGCTTAACGACATAAAGACCGCCGTTTCCGAAGCGGTCACAAACGCCGTGATTCACGCCTATAAAGAACGGGACGGCGGGGAAATAATCCTGAAAATGAAAACCGAAAACCGAGCGGTTTACATAGAGGTGACGGATTTCGGGGTGGGGATAGAGGATATAGCCCGCGCTCGGGAGCCGCTTTACACAGGCTCCCCGGAGGACGAGCGCTCGGGCCTGGGCTTTACCGTTATGGAGACTTTTATGGACAGCCTGCGCGTCGAGTCGCGCCAAGGGCGCGGAACAACCGTCAGTATGAGCAAAACCCTGGCGGAAGCGGCGGTGTAGCTTATGGGGGATACAAAAACGCCCGACACCGCCGCTCTGATAACCGCCGCTCAGGCGGGGGATTCCGCCGCCGCCGAAAAGCTCGTCCGGGAGAACGCCGGGCTTGTATGGAGCATAGTGCGCCGCTTTTCCGGGCGCGGGTACGAAGCCGAGGATTTATTTCAAGTCGGGAGCATCGGCCTTTTGAAGTGCATCCGAAAGTTTGACTCGGAATACGGCGTGAAATTCTCGACCTACGCCGTGCCGATGATTATGGGCGAAATCAAGCGCTTCCTCCGCGACGACGGGATGCTCAAGGTCTCCCGCCCGATAAAGGAGCTTGCGCAAAAGGCGAAATACGCCCAGGAGCGCCTTTCTCACGAGTTCGGGCGAAGCCCCACCACAGAGGAAGTGGCGAAATCCCTCGAAGTGTCCGTCGAGGAGCTTGTCCTGGCCCTGGAAGCCGGCTTCGCCGTCGAGTCTCTCTATGGCGCCGCCGCGCCGAACGAAAGAGAGTCCTGCCTCATCGACCGCCAGCCCGCTCAGGATAAATCCGTCGAGATGGTGGACAACATCGCCCTGCGCCAGATAATAGGCAGCCTCCCGAAAAAGGAGCGGCAGATTATCATAATGCGCTATTTTATGGACAAAACGCAGACGGAGGTGGCGAAAGTAATCGGCGTCTCGCAGGTGCAGGTATCGCGGATTGAAAAAAAAGCGCTGAAGTATCTCCGGGAGAATTTGTAGGGATTAAAAAAAGCCCCCTTTGAAAGGGGGCTTTCTGTTTTTCGCGTTGCCCGGTGTTTTTTGGCACCTACTGCCGTGCCAAAAAGCCCCCTCCTTGCTCGGTGTTTGAGATTGTCTAAACGGATTTAGACAATCTCAAGCCCCCTCCTTATTTACAGTTGTTTTTGTTGTTGATGTTGATTTCATCATTTTTGTTTTTGTTGTTGTTATTGTTGTTATTCTTGCTGTCCATAAGGCCGCCTCCTTCCGTTTGGGCTTGTTTCCCGTATGAAAATATTATTTACCCTTAAACCCGTTTTTATACTTTCCCAACGCGCACGCGTATCTCCAGGCCCTCGTCGTCCTCAACCGCCTCGTACTCCGTTTTCAGCCCGGACATATTCATAACCTCGACCGCCTCCTGAATCGTGTTTTTGAGTATGCCCACGTCCCGGATAAGCAGGCGCACGCGCCCGCCCCGCGCGTTTTTCGCCGCTTCGGTTATCTCCTCCGTCTCTCGCGCGGAAAACCCGTCCGCCTCTATCCGCTCAATCAGGGTAAGGCGCTCCGCCTCGGTTCTAAGCGCCAGAAGGGCGCGGGCGTGGCGCTCGCTCAAGCCCAGTTCGATGAGCCTGCGGCGCACCGGCTCGCTCAAACGAAGCAGCCTCAGCTTATTGGCGATTCCGGACTGGCTCCGCCCTAACCTCCGCGCAAGCTCCTCCTGCGTCATCGCGTAGTCGTTGAGCAGGCTCTGGTATCCCTCGGCCTCCTCAATAAAATTCAGATTTTCCCGCTGGAGGTTCTCAAGCATCGCCGCCAGGGCGCTCTGCCTGTCGGTCATCTCCACCACCACCGCCGGTATGGTGCGGAAGCCCGCCATCCGCGCGGCGCGCAGCCTCCGCTCCCCTGAAACAAGCTCGTAACGCTGCCCGCCGATAAGCCGCACGCTCACGGGCTGGGTCACGCCGTGCGCCCGGATAGATTCCGCCAGCTCCGAAAGGCTCCGCCGGTCAAAATATCTCCGCGGCTGATACGGGTTCGGGCTGATTTGCTCCAACGGTATGTACAAAACTTCTGTCGTCACAAAAACACCCCCTCCATATGTATTTGCCTGCTGTAATCATAGCACAACGGCGCGCCGGGGGCAAATTTTGTTATCGCGCGATTCGTCAAAAGGGCTGTCGCTTTTTCTCGAACTTCAGTTTTTTAACAAGTTTCCTGGGGAAATTTTCCGGCGTTTCGCTTATTTTGTCTATAAAAATAAGGCTCCGCGAAGCCCCGCTGTTGACATAAGGGCGTATCTCCGTGATTTTCCCGCCCATAAGGGCGCACGCTTCCTCCGCTTCCCGCGCCTCGCCCGCGCAGTCCGCGCCTTTCATAGCTATAAACCGGCCGCCGACGCGCACGAAGCCCAGGCACCAACACGCGAGCAGCGGCAGGGCCGCCACCGCGCGGGAGACGGCGAAGTCGTAACGCTCCCGGAAATCCGGCTCGTGCGCCGCGTCCTCGGCGCGGGCGTGGACGGGGTTAAGCGGCAGGGCGATTTCCCGCTCCGCCGCCCGCAGAAAATTGACGCGCTTCAAAAGGGAATCAAGAAGCGTCACGTCAAGGGTTTCCTCCGCTATTTTCAGAGCCGCGCCCGGAAAGCCCGCCCCGCTGCCTATATCTATAACGCGGCTGCCCGGCGGTATATACGGCAGGAGCGCCCAGCTGTCCTCAAAATGGCGCTCGCGGATTGCCTCCCGGCTCCCCGCGGCGGTCAGGTTAAACTTCTCGTTCCATTTTATAAGAAGCTCGGTATACTTTTCGACGTTCACTCCGCCTCCACCCCGACCACTTTCCATTTGGAATATTTGTCGGATTCTCTGACAAGCCTTACGTGGATTACGCGGTTGCGGCTTTCTTTATTTATTACCAGAAGGGATTCCGTCTTGCAGAGCCTCGGCGGCCTGCCGAACGACGAAAGGCGCTTGTAGTCCGCCGCCGACTCAAGCAGCGCGCGCACCTCGTAAAAATCTATATTCGCGGGAACGCTCCGGCTGACAAGCCGCTCGGCGGTCTCCACCTGCCCGCTTAAAACGGCGTCTATAAAAAGCCCCGCCGTGCCGTTTTCGTCCGCTATGGAAAAAAAGGGGCCGCGCAGCTCGCACGGAATCTTTTTGAAGCATATCCCGGAGCTTCTGACGGGGATAAATATGGGTTTCAATATAGAGCCTCCTGTCTTTTTGTATATTTTATGCGGCGCCCGCTTTTCTTGTGTACTGCTTGGCCGACTTTATAGCAATTCCGTTTGATAGAGCAATTTTACAAAACGTCGGCAGTCAACGATTTTGAAAATTGCTATATTGGCGCTGCTTCAGCGTCTTTTCTTAAGCTCAATCATCTTGGCTAACTTTAGCGCCTTTTCTTAAGCTCGATCATCAGCGCGGAAATATCCGCCGGGGAGACCCCCGAAATCCGCCCGGCCTGCCCGATATTCGCGGGCCGCGCCGCTTCGAGCTTCTGCCGCGCTTCGGTGCGCAGGCAGGACATCGCGGCGTAGTCAAGCCCCTCCGGCAGGGCCAGGCCCTCCATTTCCTTGAAACGGCTGATTTGCTCGTTCTGCCTCTCTATATACCCTTCGTACTTAATTTCCGTATTCACCGCGTCAAGTATATAACCGGGCAGGCCCTCCGCGCCGCAGAACGGCGCAAGCCGCCGCATATTAAGCTCCGGCCGGCGCAGGAGCGCGTCCAGCCGCGCCGGCGCCGTTATCGGCGCGGTTCCCGCTTCGGCCAGCGCCCCGTTCAGCTCCGGCGACGGCCTCAGGGTTAATCCCCGCGCCCGCTTAAGCTCTTCCTTTATTATATCTCTTTTGCGGGTGAACCGCGCCCACCGCTCCGGCGAAACCAGCCCAAGGGCGAAGCCCGCCGGGGTTAAGCGCGCGTCGGCGTTGTCCTGCCGCAAAACAAGGCGGTACTCCGCGCGGCTTGTCATCATCCGGTAAGGCTCCCGCGTGCCTTTCGTGACCAAATCGTCTATCAGCACGCCTATATAACCCTGAGAGCGGTCAAGCTTGAACGGCTCCCGCCCCAGGACGTAGTTCGCGGCGTTTATCCCGGCGATTATGCCTTGGGCGGCGGCCTCCTCATAGCCCGACGAGCCGTTGACCTGCCCCGCCAGGAAAAGCCCCGGCGCTCCCCGCGCCATAAGGCCCGCCGTCAGGCCCCGCGCGTCGGCGCAGTCGTATTCTATGGCGTAGGCCGGGCGCGTTATCTCGCACCGCTCAAGGCCCGCGACGCTCCGGTAAAGCTCCGTCTGAACGCCCGGCGGCAAAGCGGTCGAAACGCCCTGGACGTAGACCTCGTTCGTGCCCGCGCCCTCCGGCTCTATAAAAACCTGGTGGGTTTCTTTGTCCGCGAAACGCACAATCTTGTCCTCAATCGAAGGGCAGTACCGCGCGCCCGTGCCCCGCGCCTCCCCGGCGTAGAAAGGCGAAAGGCGGAGATTTTCAAGGATTATCTCCCGCGTTCTGGCCGTGGTATAAGTCAGGTAACACGGGGTTTGCCCCGCCGCGGGGGCCGCCCGGCCCTCGTTTTCAAAGGAAAAAAACTCGCCGCCGTCGTCCCCCGGCTGAAGCGTCATCCGGGAATAATCCAGCGTGCGCCCGTCAAGCCGCGCGGGGGTGCCCGTCTTGAAACGCATAAACTCCAAGCCGAGCTTTTCAAGCGCGGCCCGGAGCCGCTTTGAGCCGCGAAAGCCGGACGGCCCGCTCTCCACGCGCCGCAGGCCGTAGAGGCACTCGGCGTTAAGGTAAGTCCCCGCCGCCGCCACGACCGCCCGCGCGCGGTAAACCTCACCCAAATCGGTCTCCAGGCGGAAATAATCCCTCTCCCGGCGGACGTCCGTTATCTCGGCCTGAATCAGCCGCAGGTTATCAGTATTTTCAAGCGTCCGCTTCATTTCGGCGGAATAGGCTCGTTTATCCGCCTGGGCGCGTAGGGAATAAACCGCCGGGCCTTTGCTCGTGTTGAGCATTCGCGTCTGGAGCATAGTTTTGTCTGTATTGCGGCCCATTTCGCCGCCCAGCGCGTCTATCTCCCGCACGAGGTGCCCCTTGGAGGTGCCTCCGACGCTCGGGTTGCACGGCATAAACGCCACCGAATCAAGGTTTATGGCAAAAACCGCCGTCCGGCAGCCCATTCTGGCGGCGGCCAGCGCCGCTTCGCAGGCGGCGTGGCCCGCGCCGATTACAGCGGTTTCAAATGCGGCTTCAGTCATTTGGCACCTCGCCTCGATCTTAGAACCTGTGTTCAATAGACCTCTTACGGAACTGTCCAACTCCGTCTTTGCGGCGGATTATTGAACGCAGGTTCTTATTTCCCAACGCAAAATTCGGAGAATATCCTGTCAATAACGTCCTCCCCGGCCTCGGCTCCCGTTATCTCGCCAAGCCGCGCGTACGCCTCTTTTAAGTCCAGGCTCAGCAAATCCTCAAAAACCCCGCCGCCCGCGCCGTCGGCGGCGCGCAGGAGCGCCGCCCGCGCGGCTTTCGCGCACTCAATATGCCGCTCCCCGTAGATAAAAAAATCCGAAGCGCCCTCGTCAAAAAACATCGATTTTACAAGCGGCGGCAGGGCCTCAAAGCCCGAGCCGTCCTTCGCGGACACGCGAAGCACGGGGAAGCCCATAACCTGAGAAACCCCGTCTAAAGCCGGGCAAAGCCGCAGGTCAGCCTTATTTATCAGCACGACGCATTTACTCGGCGCGCCGCTTAAAAGGGCTGAATCCTCCTCCGTCAGGCCTCGGGAACCATCGACGGCATACAGCGCCAAATCCGCGCCCGCGAACGCCTCCCGCGCGCGGGCCACGCCGATTTCCTCGGCGCGGTCGAGCGCCCCGCCGCGGATTCCCGCCGTGTCCGTCAGCCGCAGGGTCAGCTCCCCCAGGGCGGCGTATTCCGTCAGCAAATCCCTCGTGGTGCCCGGCGCGTCCGTCACTATTGCGCGGTCCTCCCGCAGGAGCGCGTTCAGCACGGAGGATTTGCCCGAATTGGGCAGGCCCGCTATGACCGTGTTCACCCCGTCGCGCAGAATACGCCCGCTCCCGGCGTTTTGAAGCATCTCGTCAATTCCGGCGACCAGCGCCCGCGCGCCCTCCTCAATCCGCCGGAGGTTCAGCGGCTCCATATCGTGCTCCGGGTAATCCACCGAAAGCTCAATACGCGCCATAAGGGATAAAATTTCCTCCCGCCAGCGCCCGACGGCCTCCCTCAGGCGGCCCGAGAGCTGCGCGAGGGAAGCCCGCGCGGCCATATCGCTGTTCGCGTAAATCAGCCCCGCCACGGCCTCCGCTTGCGAGAGGTCAATCCGCCCGTTCAGGAAAGCGCGTTTCGTAAACTCCCCCGCTAAGGCCGGCCGCGCCCCGCAAGCCGCCGCCGCCGCCAGAATCCTTCTAAGCAGGCGGACGTTGCCGTGCGCGTGGATTTCCGCCACGTCCTCCCGCGTGTAGCTCCTCGGGGCCAGCATCAAAATCAGCAGGCCCTCGTCAAGCTCCGCGCCGTCCGACGGATCCACTATTCTGCCGTAATAGACCCTGTGGCTCTCCGGGCGCTCTCTCAAAGAGCGGTTTTTGAACATTTGCTGGGCCACGCGCACCGCGCCCGCTCCCGAAACACGGACAACCCCAATCGCCGACGGAGCGGCTGGGGTTGTGATTTGTACTATGGTGTCGTTATTTGAAGTCATTGCGCCGTCCGGACCTTAAGGCTTATAACGACGCTTCTGTGCGGCTCGTCGCCCTCGCTGTGGGTGCTGACGTATTTATCCCCCTGGAGCGCGGCGTGGATTACGCGGCGCTCCGCACTCGACATAGGCTCGAGAGTGACGCTGCGCTTCGTCATTTTGACTTTTTTAGCCAGATTGCGCGCCAGCTGCTCAAGAGTCTCCCTGCGCTTGGCGCGGTACCCCCCGCAGTCAAGGCGAATGTTGACGTACTGCTCCTCGCCCTTGTTCACCGCCAGGTTCACGAGATACTGCACCGCGTCGAGCGTGTGCCCGTGTTTGCCGATAAGGAAGCTCGCGTCCTCCCCGATGATTTCTATATCCATATAGCGTTCCTTCCGCTCAATTTCAAACTGAACGCCGGCGCCCATTTTTTCGGCGATTTTCCTTAAAAACGCCTCCGCCTCCGCCTCCGGGCTGAAAAGTTTCGTTACCCGCACCTTGTACGGCTTTGTGGCGATTAAGCCAAGAATACCGCTGCTGCCTTTTTCTATTATCTGAACCTCAACTTTATCCCTCGCCGCGCCAAGCTCCGCGAGGGCCGCCTCGACCGCCTCGTTCAGGGTCCTCCCTATTTTTTCAACCGCGTTCATTTAAACCGCTCCCTTCTGACCTATGCCTGCTCCTTTTTCGCGAAAATCTTATTAAGCGCAATCTGCTGGATCAGTTGGAACATATTAGACGCAACCCAGTATACGCCCACGCCCGCCGAAAAGGACAGGCACATCCAGCCTATAAAAACCGGCATCATAATCATCATAACGCGCTGCTGATTTTTCATAGCGTCGTCCATAGCGCGGGTCCCGTTCAGCTTCATAGCGAGCCAGCTTGACAAGAAAGTAAAAAGCGCCGCCAAAACCGGCAGGAGCACCGCCGGAAAGCTAAGCGAGCCGTTGGCGAGAAGGTCAATCCCGAAAAAATGCTCCACGCCTTCTTTCTGGGCGAAAAACGGCGCCAGCGAACCCGAAGCCTGCGCGGGCAGACGCGAAAAAAGCGCCGTCCAGTCGTCCTGGGTAAATTTGTAAAGAACCTTCAGCAGGTCGCCCTTTACGGCCAGGTCTATCGTCATTCCCTTAGGCACGTGCGGCCACGCCAAGTCCTTAATATTCGCCACATAATCCGGGACGCTCATCACGCCGGCGGCGAGCGCGTCGTAAACCCCGCCGAGCCGCTTTATATAAACCGCGCTTGACTGCATTATATAGTTAAGCGCCATAAAAATGGGCAGCTGAATAATCATCGGAAGGCAGCCGCCGAGCGGGTTGACCTTGTGCTTGGCGTAAAGCGCCTGGATTTCGACTTGCGCTTTCTGCGGGTCGTCAGAATGTTTCTTCTGTATTTTCTGAACCTCCGGGTTGAGCGCCGCCATTTCGTTCATAGATTTCTGCGTCTTTATCCCTAACGGGAGCATAATCGCCCGCGTTATAATCGTCAGTATTATAATCGAGATTCCGAGAGAATTCGCCGGCGACAAGTCGTAGGCTATCTCGAAAAAGAAATTCATAATATGCCCTAAAAGCGCCGCTATCGGGGCGACTATCACGGACGGGTTTTTGGGTATCATTGAGGGCGCTCCTTCGACTGTTTGAACCTATTTTTTTGTGCCCTCCGGCACAGGGTCGTATCCGCCGGCGCAAAACGGGTGGCAGCGTAACACGCGCCGCGCCGCCAGCAGCAAGCCCCGCGCGGCCCCGTGGCGGGACAGCGCGAGAAGCGCGTAGGCCGAGCACGACGGGTAAAAGCGGCAGGCCGGCGGGAAACACGGCGATACGAATTTCCGATAAAACTTAACCGCGAGAATCAACAAATTTTTCATTGTCCGTCCGGATTTCCGCTCCCGTCGTTTTTGCCGAAACGCCCGCTTCTTCGGGCAAGCTGCGCGGCCGAGCGGGTGATTTCCTCAAAGCTCAGCCCCGCGCAGGCCGGCCGCGCCACGAACACAATATCAAGCCCAAGACTGAGCCCGCTGGCTTCGCCCCGTTCCGCCGCGCCCGGCTTAAGAGCGCCGGTAAACTCTCCCTCGCTCAGGCGGTACGCCTCTCTTATAAGGCGCTTTACGCGGCTGCGGACGACGCTCCCGCCCACTTTTTTTGAGACCGATATGCCCAGCCGGTTGTACGGCAGGCCGTTTTCCATAATAAGCATAACAAGGCGGCGGTTGGCGGCGCTGGCGCCGTTTTTGTACACGGCCGAAAAATCGCGGGTTTTGCGCAGCGGCCTTGTATTTTTCATTATTATACGGCCAGCACCTTGCGGCCCTTGCGGCGGCGGCGCAGAAGCACCTTGCGCCCGTTGCTCGTGCTCATTCGGCTCCGGAAGCCGTGCACCTTGCTCCTTTGCCTTGTTTTCGGCTGATAAGTCATCTTCATTGTGAAAAACTCCCTTTCGCTTCCGTGGTTTACGGTTTTTCGCCTTTTTTGCAACAACCTATATTATATTAGAAATTAGGCTTTACGTCAAGTTAAATTTTGTTTATAATAAAAAGTAAAAAGGAGCTGAATCCGCCCGATGAAAATATATAACACTATGTCCGGAAAAAAAGAGAACTTCTTGACCCAAGCCCCGGACGCCGTTAAAATCTATGTCTGCGGGCCGACGGTCTATAACCTGATTCACGTTGGCAACGCGCGGGCTATGGTCGTTTTCGACGCGCTCCGGCGGTACCTTCTGAGCCTGGGCCTCGCCGTGGAATACGCGCAGAACTACACGGATATAGACGACCGCATAATCCGGCGCGCCGGGGAGGAGGGCGTGCCCGCGCCAACCATAGCCGACCGGTATATAAAAGAAGCGGAGGCCGATATGGCCGGGCTTAACGTAATGCCGCCGACCTTCGCCCCGCGCGTCACGAACGAAATCCCCGAAATAACCGCGATGATTCAGACGCTCATAAATAAGGGGCACGCTTATGAGAAAAACGGCTCCGTTTTTTATGACACTCAAAGTTTCCCGGAGTACGGCAAGCTGTCCGGAAAAAATCTTGACGAGCTGAACGCGGGGGCGCGCGTCGCCGTAGACGCGGAGAAGAAAAGCCCCGCCGATTTCGTGCTGTGGAAGCCCTCCAAGGAGGGGGAGCCGTCCTACCCCTCCCCTTGGGGCGGCGGCCGCCCCGGCTGGCATATTGAGTGCTCCGTTATGGCCAAAAAATATCTCGGCGCCACGATAGACCTGCACGCGGGCGGCGAGGACCTCATCTTCCCGCACCACGAGAACGAGATCGCCCAGAGCGAGGCCGCGAACGGGGCGGTTTTTTCAAGATACTGGGCGCACGTGCGCCATGTCAACGTTGACAACAAGAAAATGTCAAAATCCACCGGCAATTTTTTCACCGTCCGGGAAGTTTCGGGAAAATATCCCTACGCCGTAATCCGCTTTCTGATTCTTTCGAGCCACTACCGAAGCTCCGTGAATTTCAGCGAAGAGCTTATGGATTCGGCCCTGGCGGCGTACACGCGCGTAAAAAACTGCGCCGAGACCCTGTCCCGCCTGCTTGAAACGGCGCAAAGCCAGGCTTTATCCCCAGCGGAAAAAGAAAACTCCGGCAAAATCCCCGGATTTAAGGACAGCTTCAGCCGCGCTATGGAGGACGACCTCAACACCGCCGACGCGATTACCGCGGTTTTCGAGCTGGTAAAATTCGCCAACACCACCGCGAACGGCGAATCCTCAAGAAACTACATGTCCGCGCTCAAAGCCGCGTTGCTTGAACTTTGCGGGATTCTTGGCGTTATAATAGAAGAAAAGCCGGATTTTTCGCCCGAGGAGGTTAAGTTTATCGAGGAAAAAATCGCCGAGCGGGCGCGGGCAAAAAAAGACAAAAATTTCACGCGGGCCGACGAAATCCGCTCGGAGCTTCTCTCGAAAGGGTTCGCCCTTGAGGACACCCGGCAGGGCGTTAAATACGCGAGGGCCAGATAAATGGCCGAGCCGTCGATCCGCGCGCTGGCTTATCTTGGCGACGCGGTTTTTGAAATCCTTGTCCGCGAAAAAATAACCCTGGGCCCGGACAGGACCGTCAAGCGGATGAACGAGTCCGCGAAAAAATGGGTCGCCGCGTCCGCCCAGGCCGCCATGTGCGCGAAAATCTCGCCGCTGCTCTCCGGCGAGGAGGCGGACGTGCTCCGGCGCGGGCGAAACGTCTCCGCCCAGAGCCGCCCGAAAAAAACGCCCGTAACGCAATACCGCGAGGCGACGGGGCTTGAGGCGCTGTTCGGCTGGCTCCACGCCAGGGGCGAAACCGCGCGCGCGCGGTTTCTTTTCAACATATGCGTCACGGAAAACGAGGAATCTTAATGGGAAAAAACGAAAACATTCGCGCCGCGGAAAACGAGGAATCCTAATGAAAAAAAACGAAAACATTCGCGCTGCGGAAAACGAGGAATCCTAATGGAAAAAGACGAAAACGCCCAAAACACGATCGAAGGCCGCGCCGCCGTCCTTGAGGCGCTTGAGAACGGCCGCTCAATCGACCATATATATATAAACCGGAACGCCACCGGCCAGCTTAAGGTAATTTTCGCCAAAGCGCGGGAAGCCGGCGTAAAAATAACCCCGGCGGCGCCGGCGAAGCTCGGCGAAATCGCCTCTTCGCGCAATCATCAGGGCGTGGTGGCCCTCTGCCCCGCGCGGGAATACTGCGAAATCGCCGATTTGCTTGAATACGCCGCCGAGTGCGGGGAACCGCCGTTTATCGTCCTGCTCGACGGCATAACCGACGCGTATAACTACGGCGCGATTCTGCGTAGCGCGCTGGCGGCGGGGGCGCACGGCGTGGTCGTGCCGAAGCGCAGGCAGGCCCCGCTCTCCGGCGCGGTGTCGAAGGCTTCGGCGGGCGCGGCGGAATATATCCGCGTGGCCCGCGTGCCGAATATCGCCGCCGCCGTGGAGAGCCTGAAGAAGGCCGGCTTGTGGGCCTACGCGGCGGATATGTCCGGCGAGCCGGCCTACGGGGCCGATTTGCGCGGGCCGGTCGCGCTTATAATCGGCGGGGAGGGCGAAGGAGTCTCCCGCGTCGTCCGCGAAAAATGCGACTTCGCGCTGGCCCTGCCTATGCGCGGGCCGGTCGGCTCCCTGAACGCGTCCGTCGCGGCGGGCGTGCTCATGTATGAAATCGTCCGCGCCAGAACCGTCGGCGGCCGGAGCTTATGAAAGGCTACCTCCTGGTGGACGGGTACAACATAATTTTCGCCTGGGCGGAGCTTCGCGCCGCCGCGAACGAAATCTCCCTTGACGCGGCACGGGAGCGCCTTACGGACGTTTTGCGCGATTACGCGGCGCTGACCGGGCTGCTTGTTATTCTGGTGTTTGACGCGTACCGCGTTAAGCGGGGCGAAAGCGTGGAAAAACGCGGCCGCGTGCGCGTAGTCTACACCAAAGAGCGCGACACCGCCGACGCTTACATAGAGCGCGCCGCCGGGCGGCTCCTGCCGCAGGCGGTTTTCGTCGCCACGGACGATATTTTGGAGCAGGTGGTTATCCTCGGGCGCGGGGCGTTTCGGATAAGTTCAGCCAAACTGCGCGAAAACGTGGAGGCCGCTCGGCGCGCTATGGAAAAGCGGGTTGAGGACGCTGAGGAAGTGAAGCCGAACAGGCTGTCGAACAGGGTGGATAAGGAGACGGCGGCGGCTCTTGAGCGGATGAGACGGGGCGAGTGGTAAGAAGGGGGCTTTGTGTCGTCTAAATCTTTTTAGAAAACACAAAACACCGAGCAAGGTCAATTTATACGAACGGGTTAAAACGCGGAGACGGGTTCTCTTTTTATTTTGCCCGGCGCTTGACATATTTTCGCGGCCGGCGTATAATTAAGCGATTTGTGTGAAACGGACTATCTTTTAATGAAGCCGGCCGGCTTACGACAGGTGATTATAATGAGCGAAAAACCTCGAACAATAAAAATCCTCAGCGTTTTCGGAACGCGCCCGGAGTCCATAAAAATGGCCCCGCTAATCGCGGAACTCGCCGCCTGCCCGCTCGTTTCCTCCAAAGTCTGCGCGACGGCCCAGCACCGCCAGATGCTCGACCAGGCGCTTGAAGTTTTCAAAATCTCGCCGGACTACGACCTTGACGTAATGCGTGAGCGCCAGACCCTAACGGGGATTACAAGCGCGGTGCTGTCCGGGCTGTCCGGGCTTTTCGCGCGGGAGGCGTTCGACCTCTGCCTCGTCCACGGAGACACGACGACGACTATGGCGGCGGCGCTGGCGGCGTTTTACGCGGGCGTGGCCGTGGGGCACGTGGAGGCCGGCCTGCGCACCTACGACCTGCGGGAGCCGTTCCCCGAGGAGGCCAACCGCCGCGTCGCCGGAGTCCTGGCGGGGCTTCACTTCGCGCCGACCGCCGCCGCCCGGCGCAACCTCCTTGCCGAGCGCGTGCCCGCCGAAAATATTTTTGTCACGGGCAATACGGCTATCGACGGAATTAAAAACACCGTCCGCGCCGACTATTCCTTCTCCGACGAAACCCTGCGGACGCTTGACTTTTCGCGCAAAATAATAACTATGACCGCCCACCGGCGCGAAAATCTCGGCGAGCCGCTGCGGAATATATGCCGCGCGGCGCGGCGAATAGCCGAGGTCAACCCGGACGTGACAATCGTTTACGCCGTTCATCTCAACCCCGCGGTGCGGGAAACCGCGCGGGAAATTCTGGGAGACTGCCCGCGCGTGCGCCTCGTGCCGCCGCTCGACATTTTGGATATGCACAATCTTATGAGCCGTTCTTTCTTTATAATGACGGACTCCGGCGGGATTCAGGAGGAGGCTCCGTCAATGGGCGTGCCGGTGCTCGTCCTGCGTAACGTGACGGAGCGCCCGGAGGGGCTTGAGGCCGGGACGCTCGTTATGGGCGGCGTTTCGGAGGCTTCCGTATACGGCGCGGCGGCGCGCCTGCTGACCGACCGCGAACATTACGGCAAAATTAAAAACGCCCGGAACCCCTTTGGAGACGGCAAGGCCTCCGAGCGTATTTTGCGAGCGATTTTGCATCATTTCGGGCTGTCAAAGGAACGGCCCGCCGATTACGGGGGCTGACTCTCCGGCAAGCTTTTTAGAGAATGTCAAATAGTTACGCGCGGGGGAATAAGAGGGGCCGCGCTCAATACGCGGGGAACGCGTCCGCCGCGTTAAATCAAATATAGCAATTTTCAGAATCGCGGACTGTCGGCGTTTTGTAAAATTGCTATAAACAAAACAATACGAGCAAACGCCCGGGTTTACAGCCGGGCGTTTACGCTCCGGCGCGGACTGGTTCGCCTGAACCGCGGCGGCTTTAGCTTTTTCCTCGAGGCTCAAGCGAGGTTTTGCTTCAGGCGCTTTTGTCTCAATCGTTTTGTTGCGGATATTTTCACCCGCGCCGAGCTTTGTGCCGCTGTTTTTCGAGACGCCGACGCCCAAAGCCTCGACAGCGTCTATTTGATGCTCGGTGGATTTATTCGCGCCCCATTCATCTTTTTTGTCCGCCGCCAACCGTCGCCTTTTTTCAAAATTACAACCGCGTTACAATAACTTATCTCGCGGCCTTCCCTTTGCTTTTGTGTGCTGTTAGGCGCCTTATTATAATTTTCTAATTGTCGTCAAAGCCATCTCGGCGGGTTATCGCGCGCCGGTTCGCAAGAAAAACGCGGGAACCGCTCCGATTACAGCATTTTCGCTATTTCCTTCCTCAGCCGGATTATAATCTTTTTTTCGAGCCGAGATATGTAGGACTGAGAAATCCCCATTAAATCGGCGACCTCCTTCTGGGTCATCTCATTCCGGCCGAACAGCCCGAACCGCAGTTCGACGAGCCGCCGCTCCCGCTGGGAAAGTTTCCCGAGCGCGTCGCGCAGGAGCTGGCGGTCAACCTCTTCCTCAATATTTTTATAAATTATGTCGGACTCCGTCCCCAAAATATCGGAGAGCAAAAGCTCGTTGCCCTCCCAATCCACGTTGAGCGGCTCGTCTATGGAGATTTCGGACCTAAAGCGGGCGCTTCGGCGAAGATACATAAGTATCTCGTTTTCGATGCAGCGCGACGCGTAGGTGGCCAGCTTTATGTTCTTATCGGGCTTGAAGGTGTTGATTGCCTTAATCAGGCCGATGGCTCCGATTGAAATCAAGTCCTCCATATTTATGCCGGTGTTTTCAAATTTCCGCGCGATATACGCGACAAGCCGCAGGTTCCGCTCTATGAGCGTGCTCCGCGCGCTGGCGGCTTCCGGCGCGCCCGGCGGGTAAAGGCGGGAGAGCAGCTCCCCCTCCTCCTCGGGGGAAAGCGGCTTCGGCAGGGCTTCCCCTCCGCCTATGTAATGGATTTCCGGGGGCGGCTGGCGAAAAAAGGCCTGTATTTTCCTCAAAAACTTTTCAACTATTGATTTCATAAAGATACCTCCTGAGTCTGTCGCAGTATTTCCGGGCTTAAAAGCCCGGCGCAGCTGCCGTCGCGGGAAAGGGGGAAGCCGCACACGCCTATGACGGCGTCCGGGCGCGCTATGCCGCGTTCGGTGAAAATTTCGGTTTTGTCGGGCCTGAATCCGACAAGCAGGCCCGACTCCCGCCCGACGCTCCGAAAGGGCAGCAGCCTGAAGCGGCTCCGCAAAAGGCGGTTGCCCGGGGTTTCGCCGCCGATTTGAGCCAGCGCCGCGCCGAGCGCGCCCTCGCCGCTTCCGGCAAAAACCCGGCGGAATTCCGGCGGGAAGAGCGCGGAGACGGCGGCGTATTCCGCCACGATTACGGGAGCCTTGGAGAGCGGGTCGGACAGGGAATGGCCTGTGTCGGCAAGGGCGCTGAAATCGGCGGTTTTGCCGTCAAAATAGACCTTAACGAAGCAGTACGAGCGGGCGGCGGCGGCCGTTTTTCTGAAAAACGCGGCGGCGCGGCGCAGAGCCAAAAACGCGCCCGCCCCCGAAACCACGAGCGTCGCGGCGGAAAACCGGGCCAGCGGAGCGCCGAACGCGCGGGAGGCGGCGCTTAAATAATAGACGGCGGCGCAAAGCCCGCCGGTGGCCGCCGCGCAGAGCAGAAAAATCCCCGCGAGCCTGAGGAAAATACCGGGGCTCGCCGGGCGGAACGCGACGACCAGACCGCTTATAAACACAACAAAGCAAGCGGGCAGGTTATACGACGGCAGCCCGCGGGCTATGTCAAGATAGACGCAGAGGCAATATAATAATGAGGAAACCCCCGCCCCCGCGAAAATCCGCCGGAACCGCACCGGGCGTTTGCACAGGACCGCCGTCCCGAACAGCAGGAGCGAATCCATCCCGAAATTGATTAAAAAAAGCACGTCTATGTAAATTGCCGTAAAACCGCCCCCTCTCGCCGCCGGTCGAGCTAAGTCAAGTCCCTCCGCCTTATATTATAGCGCGCGGGGGGCTTGGTTTTTGCCGAAAAAAGAGGGCGGGAAAAATAAATCTCCCCCGGCCTTACTCTGGAATAAAAAGCCAGCGGCAGGACTATAATATGCAGGGAAGGAAACGGTGTATAGTCATTACGGAGGAACGAAAGATGAAAAAGATTAAATTAAAAAAAGACGACGCGGAAATATTATCAACGCTTGAGAAAATCCGCGCGCAGCTTAACGAGCTGCACAAAAGCTTCGACCAAGTGACCGAGCCGGCGCTTATTGACAGCTGTATTTTTGAAATCCAATCGCTTAATATGAAATATAAATATTACTATAACCAATGCAAGCAGAGGGGGCTTAACGAAGCGTTTTTCCGGCCCGGCCGGAAAGCTCTGAGCGCGGGGGTATAGGCGGGGCGCCTCAAGGGGGGGATTTTCGTGATTTACTGGTGTATCGGCGCAAGCGCCGCGTTTCTGTTCGTTACGCTGTTTTTCGGGCGCATAAGCGCGTTTATAGAATGGCTCGTCCGGTCGGCGGCGCGCGGCGCGGTTGGCGTTTTCGGCATATTCGCGGCCAATATGGCGCTTTCGCCGGCGCTGGGCGTGAGCGTGTCGGCTAACTGGCTGACGGGCGCCGTCGTCGGGATATTGGGGCTGCCGGGGTTCGCGGGGCTGTATTTCGCGGCGTATTTTTTATAGGCGGACTATAGCGCGCCTTCTTTATATTTCCTTTTCCGGGCCACCGGTACCTTTAGCGCGGTAAACACTGAACAAAAATAAGCGCGGGCGCCGCCTGTTTTGAGGCGAGTCCGCGCTTTTCTGATGAGGGAAGCGCAAGGGCTTGGCTTACGGGATAACAAGCGTCTGGCCGGGCTGCACGACGTCGCTCGTCAGGCCGTTCGCGGTCATTATGTCTTGATATTTACCCGACGTGCCGTAAAATTTGGAGCTTATTTTGCTCAGCGTATCGCCCTGAGCGACGGTGTATGATTTCTTGCCGGAGGCGTCCGAACCGCTATGGCTCTGTCCGCCGGGCGGTTCCGCCGGCGGCGTTTCGGAGCCGTCCGAGCCGACCACGGGGGCTTCGCCGGATTTAGACTCCTCGACGAGCTTCTCAAGCTCCGCGATGCGCTGCTGGTAGCCGGAGGCCTCTATCGAGAGCTTCTGCAGGTCGTCGCTGGCGGTTTTGCTGTTTTCCGCCGCTTTGCGCAGTTCCTCGTTTTCTTTGTTTACCTTGTTTATCTGGGTTATGAGCGCCGCCATAGACGCAAGAACCAGAACCACGATTATCCCCGCCGCTATTTTCGCCGCGGAGCCTAAGGGAGAGCCTTCCGCCGCGGCCGGCTCGTCGTAATCGTCGAAACGGCGTTTTTTCGGCGGCGCGGGCTTCATCGGGGCCGGGCGCGGCCGGGGCGGTTTGGGCCGCTCCGGGTCTATGCCGTAGTCCTCGTCGTAATCCTCGGCGTCCTGCCGCTTGCGGACGGCGCTGTCGTAAGCGCGCTCGTCCCCCAGCATACGCCGCCGCGCCTGCCGGCGCTCGCCCTGGCGGTAGAGGGAGATGTATTCCTCAATGCTGCCCTCCGTTTCGGGTATTCCGGCGGTGTTTGAACGCTCACGCCAAGCCTCCCGGCTGCCGGGCGGGGCGGCCTCCGCCGGCTCGTCGTCATACGGCGCCTCCGGAGGGAGCGCGCGCGGCTCGTCTTTTTCGAACCCGGCGACTAAAGATTTCACCGCGGTTTTCGGCATATCGCTGTTATAAAAATCAAGGGTATCCCCTTTGTCCCTGTCGTTTCTCAAAAGCCCGCCTCCTCCTTTCCGCCGCGGCTTCGCAAAAAAAGCTGACGCGGAAAACCTCTATGTATAACTTTAATTCTACAATATCCGTGTCCCCGTGTCAAGCTGTTTTCGGGGCTTTTTCGCCGCGTGTAGAATGTATAATTAAATGCGAAAGGCAAGAACGCCCGATTTACGGGGCGGACAAGCCGGACGCATTTATTTTTTTATCGGAGCGGGGCGACGGACAAGCCGACCGCAAAAAACTGAGGGAACGGCAATGACGAAAGCGCAAGTTATCAAGACGGCGGCGCAAGGCAGAATCAATATAGATATGGTGGCGGTCAAGGCGCGGCGCGGGGTTGTGGAAATTGAGATGGCGGAGCTTCCGCCAGACGTTATCAAACGCAACCTTGAAAGCGGCGACGATTTCCGCAACACGGAAGAAGTGGAACGGCTTATCAATAAATACAACAAGCAAGCGCGGAAGCTGGTGGGGTTGCTGAAAACGCACGGCTTGACGTTTAGGGGATTTCGGCGCGGAAGCGGCGACTGGGATTATACGACAAGAGCGGCTACCTATTCGGATTACCTTGTCGCTTCCAATATTGACTAACATAATAATCAGCGGGGCGGCGAAAGCCGCCGCCCCGAAATCGAACGGAGGGAAAGAAATGGCGAACCTTATAATCGGCGACATACTGAAAGACGTATGGGGCTACGAGCAAACGAATGTTGATTTTTACGAGGTTGTCAAGGTAACGGAAAAAACCGCGACCGTTCGCACATTGCACCATAGTCAATAGAGTAGACAGCAAAAAAGGATAAAAAGCGCGAAAAAATTCATAGCGCCGCCTCCTTTTGATTAGGAGTCAGACCGCCGTTGGCGGAATGGGGTCGTCTG
>JAITSQ010000015.1 GCA_031287685.1 Clostridiales bacterium
GAGCAAGAAGGGGGCTTTTTGGCACGGCAGTAGGCGCCAAAAAACACCGAGCAAGAAGGGGGCTTTTTGGCACGGCAGTAGGTGCCAAAAAACACCGAGCAAGAAGGGGGCTTTTTGGCACGGCAGTAGGTGCCAAAAAACACCGAGCAAGAAGGGGGCTTTCATTTGTCTAAACTTGTTTTAGACAAATGGAAACACCGAGCAACGCCAATATCAAACGGAATTGCTATATAGAAAGTTGTTGGTTTCCATGGACATACGAATGATGCTTGTTATTGACCTTATAATAGTAATGGACGTCTTTGTGCTGCTGCTTATAGCGATGTTTCTGCAGCATCGTCACAAGGAAAAAATTACCAAGCTCGTTGACTACGCGACGCTCGGCCTTAATAACCTCCTGGACGAAAATATGGACCTTAACTCCGTCCCCATTTCCGACAACGAAATGATAAAATTTTACGCCGAGCTTAAAATAGTGGCGGAAACCCTCCGCCTGCGGGAGAACGGGCGGAAGGAAATCCTCAACATAGTTAACTCGATGGCGGTCAATATTGATTTGTCCAACCTTCTTGACGACCTCCTGCCGAAAGTGCTCAAGGCCACCGGCTCTACCTGCGCGGCGTTCTATATAGCCAACCACGCCACGAATAAGCTTGAAATAAAGGCTTCCACCGGCTTTTCCAAAAACATTTACAGCGATTTCGATATGACCATCGGCGAAGGCCTTATCGGCGGCGCGACGAAAGAAACCCGCATAATCAACGACATTCCCGACGACTCCGTGTTTATAATACGCACCTTTCTGGGCAAAATCCGCCCTAAAAGCATTATGGCAATCCCCATTATCAACAACGATAAACTTGTGGGCGTGCTGACGCTTGCCTCGATTTATAATTACCTCGACAGCCAGAACGAAATTATTGAGCTTATCCGCTATTACGTCGGAATCTCCATAGGAAACGCCATCGCCTACGAACAGACCAAGCGCCTCACGAACGAGCTGCGCTTTCAGAACACGCTCATCCAGAACCTTAACGAGGACCTGGAGAAAAAAGTTGACAACCGCACCGTGTTCCTAAACAATATAATCGACAGTATTAAGGATTACGCTATTTACGCCATAGACGTCAACCATAACATCACCGCCTGGAATAAAGGCGCGGAGCAGATTCTGGGCTATTCAAAGGACGAAATAATCGGCCGGGGCGTAGACGTCATAATGTCCAAGGCGGACGTCAAACGCGGGCGTATCGGCGGCAAAATAGAAGCCGCCCTGAGAGACGGCCGGCACGAAGAGTCCGGCTGGAAAATTAAGAAAGACGGCTCAAGCTACTTCGCGGAGGCCGCCCTTTTCCCTATGTATGACCATTCCGGGGAGGTCGTCGGCTTCACGAACGTAATCAAGGACGTGACTTATCTTAAAAATGTCGAGAAAGCGCTCGGTTATGAAAAGGAATTTACCCGGAAGGTTTTCGATACTTCCCTTGAGCCGGTTATAGTCACCAACCAGCGCGGCGTCATCGAGCTGGCCAACAAAAAGGCGCAAACCTTATTCGCGACGGACAACCTCTCCGGGCAGGATCTTTGCGTGTTTTTCCTGGAGGAAGAGTTCCTCCGTCGAAACCTCATAGACGTGGCCCAGCGGTACGGGCGCGGCGAGTGGCGCACGCTTCTTAAAAACGGCAGCCGGCCCGTGTATTTCTCCGCTTATATGCTTATGGAAAGCGCCACCGGGGAGCCGAAGCTCTTTATGTATCTCTCCGAAGCGCAGGCGGCCCAAGCCGCGTCCGCCGGCGAACCTTTGATGGATGTGGATTAAATTATAAACTTATGAATAAATTACCTCACGGAGGGGTACAATGAGTAACAAGATTGACGTTTCTATCTGTATGGGCAGCGACAGCGACTTGTCCACAATGAGCTTGGCCGCCGAAAAACTTGAGTATTTCGGCATACCCTATGAAATGCGGATAATTTCGGCGCACAGGACTCCGCGCCGACTTTACGAATACGCTGAAGCGGCCGCCGGGCGCGGCGTAAAGGTAATTATCGCCGGGGCCGGGGGCGCGGCGCACCTGCCCGGTATGGTGGCCGCCCTGACGACCCTGCCGGTAATCGGCGTGCCGGTTAAAACGCGGGCGCTCTCCGGCGTGGATTCGCTGTATTCCATAGTGCAAATGCCCTCCGGGGTTCCCGTGGCCACGGTGGCCATCGGCGGCGGGGAGAATGCCGGCGTTCTGGCGGCCTCCATACTCGGCGCGTTCGACAAAAATATCTCCGGAAAAATTGCCGATTATAAAAAGTTTTTGGAGGAAACCGTCTCCAAAAAATCTGAAAACCTTGAAAACACTGGCTTCCGCGCCTATCCGCCACATTGAGGCTCTAAAAAACCATACTAATTGATTCTTGACAAGCCGGATTTTCTGTTGTAAAATAAAGCATACAGGAATATTATGCGTTAAAAAGTCGAACCCCACAAAAGCTGACAAATCTAATGGAGGTTTATATTTATGAATTCACTCAAAAAAATTATTGGTGAAAATATTCGCCACGAACGCCAGCTTCGAAATATGTCTCTTGACGACTTAGGGGACATTTTAGGCCTAACATCCGGATTTATCGGCCTTGTTGAACGCGGGAAGCGCGGCACGGATATTGAGAACCTACTTCAAATCGCCAAAGTCTTTGAAACTTCACTTGACGCGCTGACCACCGACAAACGCCTCGACGGAAAGTTGCGCGAAAATGATGACGACCCGCTCGCAGCGGCTAAATCCTCCCTTTTCACAATGGCTTTTGATTTGGACGAAGCCGAAATTCGTTTTATCGTGGCTGTGATTTCGGAGCTTAAAGAATTGCGGGCTTCGAGGTAGTTTTCTTTTTTTTATTGCGGGAGACCATTTCCCTGCGCCAAGAAGGGGCTTTATGTTGTCTAAATCCTTTTAGGCAACATAAAACGCCGAGCGACGCTGTTCACGTTTATTATTCCACATTGCCGCTTCTCAGCGGTTTTTTGTTTTTATATATTTATTCTACACCATTCTATCATAACAAGGAACCATCGTCAATCAAATAAATATTGTACTCAGAGTATCACTCCGCTCTTATTCTTACCTTCGCGAACGCCGCTTCGCAACGCCGCTTCGTTTCGCTCAAATCTCGGCCGACCGCCGTTATATGCCCCATTTTCCGCTTTGGCGCGCAGATTTCCTTCCCGTATATATGGAGCGACACGCCCGGCTCCGCCAGAGCCGCCGCCGCGCCCTCCACGACCGCTTTCCCCGCTTTTTCGCCGCTCCCAAGCAGATTCATCATCACCGCCGCCGGGGCCAGCGGCGACGCGTCGCCCAACGGCAAACCCGCTATGGCTCGGATATGCTGCTCAAACTGGCTCGTTACGCACCCTTCGATTGTGTAATGCCCGGAATTATGCACCCTCGGCGCGACTTCATTCACGAGCGCGCTCCCGTCGCGGCATAGGAAAAACTCGACGCAGAACATACCCACGCCTCCAAAAATTTCCATTACCCGCGCCGATATTTCCATTACCCGCGCCGCCGCCGCAAGCCCTATATCGGCGGGAGCGAGCGTCTGCCGCAGGATACTGTCCTCGTGTATATTTTCTCCCGGGGCGTAAACGGCCGTCTCGCCGTTCACGCCCCGGCAGGCCAGCACGGAGGTCTCCCGCTCAAAATCCACGAACCGCTCCGCGAAAATCTCCCTGCCCGCGAAAAGACAGCGCGCCGCCTCCGCCTCCTCAAAGGATTTAGCCAGAAAATTACCCTTGCCGTCATAGCCGCCGCGCGCGGCCTTTATCATCAGCGGAAAGCCCCATTTTTCGGCAAACCCGCGCAGCGCGCCGCCATTATCCAAGCGGCGGAACTCCGGCACGGGCAGCCCCGCCGAAAACAGCCGTTCTTTTTGCGCCAGCTTGTTTTGTATCAGCCGGAGGCTGCCCGCCGTAGGATAAACGCGCGCTCCCTCCGCCTCAAGCTCCGCGAGAATCCCGGCGTTTATATGCTCAAATTCAAATGTCAGAACGTCGCTCCTTTGGGCCAGACGACGGATTGCCTCCGCGTCGTCAAACCCCGCCGTAATCAAACTGTCCGACACCGACGACGACGGGCACCTCGGCGCGGGGTCAAGGGTATTCACCATAAAACCCATCTGTTTGGCCGCCAGAATCAACATTTTCCCAAGCTGGCCGCCGCCGATTATTCCTATTCGCGTATCTAACCCCAAGAAACTCACTCCAAGCCAAAAAGCCGACGCTAAGCTAAAATCCGAAAAGCCCCGGCGCGAAATATGTAAGCGTTATCATTATAAGCCCCGCCATGGCCACGCCCGCCGCGATTACGGGAAAGGCCCTTCTCGCGGGAATATCAAGCAGAGCGGCGATTAAAGAACCCGTCCACGCGCCCGTCCCCGGCAGGGGCAGCCCCACGAAAAAAAACAGGCCGATAAGCTGTTTCTCACGTATGCTTTTGCCTTTGCGCTCGGCGGCCCGCTCTAAACGCGTCACCAGGCCTCGGCACACTCCTCGCGATTTCATAACGCCAAAGATTTTTTTAATCAGACACAAAATGAACGGCACGGGCAGGATATTCCCCGCAAAGCAGACGGCAAAGGCCTTTATAATGGGAATCCGCATAACCGCCGCCGCGACCAGCCCCCCGCGCAGCTCCAAAACCGGCAGGAATGAAATCAAAAAAACAGCAAGCTCCGGCGCTATGCCCTGCGCCCGCAAAAATGCCAATACCGCGTCAGACAAGCCCGCACCGCCCCTTTATCGTTTTTTATTACGCTTATTAAGCCCCGCCAGGCGCTCGCTGGAAATTTTTGTATACTCCTTGAGCTTATCCTCAAAAGTCAGGTTAGTCGGAACGTGGTGCCCCTGGTCGTGCGCGCGCTTTGGCGGTGGACTGTCCTGCGCCTCTTTCATCGACAGTGAAATTTTATTCAGCTTCGTATCGACGGCGAGCACCTTGACCTTGACCGTATCTCCTATGGAGACGTACTCCTCAATATTCTGGACATAGGCCGACGAAATGTGCGAAATATGCACGAGCCCGTGGATATTGCCAGGCAACTGGACGAGGGCGCCGAAGGGCTTTATTTTAGTAATTTTCCCCTCAAGGATTCTGCCCTCCTCAATCGCGGCGGGGGCCTCGGCCGGCTCCGGGGCCATAGCCGCGGCCGGAGGGGCCGGGTTTATAGGCTCGGGAGTCCCGGCGGTTTTCTCTTCCGGCTGCTTCTCCGCCTCGCGCGGAGCCTCGGCGGCTTCGGGCGAGGGCCGGGGTTTGCGCGGCGGGCGCTTCGCGGACTCCTCCGCGGCGGGGGCCTCCGAAACCCCTGTCATTTCCACTTCCTCCGGTTTTTTCCTGCGCGGCAGCCTCACCGGCTTTTTTTCAGGCTGTGGCGTCGAATCTTCACTCATAAAAACCTCCGTAAATCGTTTATGTGCTGCTTCCATTTTTTACAGGAATCATACAATAATATTATATCACAAAAGCCGCCTTTATTCAAAAGATATTCAGCCGCGCGGCGCAAAATTTTACGGCGCGGCGCCGCCATTGCTGTCAATTATTTCCATAAACCGCGCCAGGCTTTCCAAATAATGCACTATAAAACCGTTTTTACGCGGAATCAGCAGGCGTTTGTCCATTTCGTCCGGCCCGGCGTATTTCCGTTCCGACGCTAAACGCCGGACGTCCGCGAACGGCACAAAGTAATATTCGTCCGCTGCCCGAAAATACACTACCAAAAAGGCAACACCGCCTTGCCGCTCAAAATCGCGCATAAAGTCAAACTGGTGCCCTTGTACGTTTCTCAGCGGCAGTTTTTTTTCAGCAGTCTCCTTGGCGTCGAAGCAAATCGGCACCCCCTGCACCGCTCCGATATAATCCACGGTGCTTTTTTTCTCGAAATACGCGCAGGTTATGACGCGCCGCCCCGCGTCAAACTCCACCGGCGTGACCGGCGTAGGGATTTTCTGAACGAGCGCCAAGCCCTTCCTGCGGTAGGCCTCATTCGTCAGGTTGAGCATTTCCTCAAGGGTGGAGCCGCGAAGCGTGGAGTAAGACATCAAACCCCCTCTATTCTACAGTAAAAAACCGCGCTTGGCGCGGTTCCTTTACTTAGTCCTCTTTTACTTCGTCAATCCAGTCCGATTTTGCCGGCGGCTCACCGTTGCTTACTGGCGCGGCGGCGCTGTTTTCCTTATAGTTGCGCACGCTTTCGTTCAAGGAGCGGGCCAGACCGTCGATAACCCCCGCGGTTTTTTCAAGGGCGTTTATGGCGGCCTCCTTCATTTTCGGCTCCATATCCTTATACTTTGCCTCGAGCTTCCCGCCTACGTCCTTGGCGAAAATTTCGGCGTTTTTAGAAAATTCCTTTACCTTTTCGGAAAACTCCTCCGAACCGCCGTTCTGGCATTTTCCGGCGTGCATTGCGTCGAGCAGTTTCACCGCTTCCTCCGCGCTGATTTTCCCTGCTTCGACCATTTTCAGTACTGTGACGCGTTCCTCTTTCATAAACATAAATAACCTCCGTTTTCCGCTTTATTGGCTTGCCGGGCCGCTTTTCTAAGGAACCCGCCCCTATTTCCCCAAGGAAGGGGCGGCGAACCGGACTAGGCCCCCAAATCAAAGCCTGTCCCGCCGCCGAACGCGAGTCTCGCGCGGCTCCTGCGGGTTCCTCTTTACCCTTTATATCATATACGGCTACAGCGCGAAAAAGTCTTTCAAAAAATTATTTTCTTAAGCTGAATTTGGCCACGCTGCCCCTAAGCATTTCGGACTGGCTGGACAGCTCCTGCGCGCTCGCGGCGGATTCCTCGCTCGTGGCGGTGTTCTTTTGCGTGGCTGTGGCAATCTGGTTAATGCCTAGGCTTATTTGACCTATGCTCTCGTTCTGCTCACTCGAGGCTATCGACACGCGGGCGATTATCTCCCCAATCGAGCTGACCTCGCCGATGATATTGTTGAGAGCCTCGGCGGTTCTGGCGGCGGTGGCGGAACCCTCCTCCGTCTTGGAAATAGAACCCTCCACAAGCTCTGTCGTCTCCTTGGCAGCGACGGAGGACCGCCCCGCCAGGTTGCGCACTTCCTCAGCCACGACGGCGAAGCCCTTGCCGTGCTCCCCTGCGCGGGCAGCCTCAACGGCGGCGTTGAGCGCCAGCAGGTTCGTCTGGAAAGCTATGTCGTCAATCACCTTAATAATCCGACCGATATTGCCGGCGGCTTCCTTAATGCCCCCCATAGCGGAAAGCATTCTCGACATTTCCTCCGTGCCGTGGGCGCCCATTTTCGCGGCGCGCTCGGTAATCTCCTTGGCCTTTTGGGCGGCCTCGGCGTTGCCCTCCGCCTGCGACGCTATTATCGACAGCGACGCGGACAGCTCCTCCACTCCGCTGGCCTGCTCGGTGCTGTTCTGCGCCAGGTCCATGCTGCTTTCAGAAATCTGGCGCGCCCCGGCGGCCACCTGGTCGGACGCGCTGTTGATATTGCCGATAAGCTCGTTAAACGTCGACAGGATTTTCTCAAGCGCGGACTTAATCGGCGCGTAATCCCCTATATAGTCCATAGCCACGCGCTGATTCAAATCCTGCGCGGCCATCTTAATCAAAATGTCGGAAATATTGTTCACATAGCCGGAAATGGTCTTAATGGTGATGTTCATCGCCTCGGCCATTTTATGGAAATCACCCTTATAGCCGCGCTCCACGGACACGCCCAAATTACCCTTGCTCAATTCCTCAAGCACCGAGCCGATGTCGCTTATGGCGGCGTATACAATCTTGATAAGGCTGCTCAGCCCTACGGCGATTTTATTCCACTCGCCCTTATACAGGGACGCGTCCACGGACACGTCCAGCTCGCCCCGAGCGGCTTCGCTTATAAGCTCGTTCACGTCGGCGCTGAGTTTGTTCAGCTGCCCCTTGCAGATATTGCCCGCCTCCGTAATGCGGCCGAGCCGCCCCGGCAGATTAGGCACGTCAAAGTCAAACTCTCCCGCCGCGATTTTTTCAAGTATATCCACCACGCCTCGGAGCTGAAGTATAAGGAACTGGCAGGACCTGTTAACCGCCCCCGCCGCTTCTTTATACGCGCCGTGGAACTGCGACTCGTCGATAACCTCCATCGTGCGGCCCTCCTCGTAAGCCGTGGAGACGCGGTTGACTTCCCCGATTATGGCTTTAATCGCGTCGGACACGTCCACAAGGCTCCGGGAGAGGACGCCTATTTCGTCCCGCCGGTTGCTGCCCTTGACCGCGTCAAGATCCCCCTTGGAAAGCAGGGAAAGCGCGCCCACGACCTTATTCAGCGGCGTGGAAATCGACCGCGAGATGGTGTACGCCAGCCAGAGCGCCGCGAGGACCGCCGCGAGGCTGATCGCGAGAATAATCGTCTCAAGCCGCCTGACTTCGACCGTCGTCGCGTCTGAGGCGTTATCGTAAGCCGTCTGAAGCTCTTCGATAAGACTGTAAAAATTTTCCGTCACTTCCGAGGTAATCGGGGCGGCCGCGTTTATTCCGGCTAAAACTTCCGCCTCTGGCGCGCCGCTCATTATCGAGTCGTAGACTGTCTTGGCGTTGGCCGCGTAGTCGCTGACTATGAGCTGCTTGATTTTCGCGGCTTTCTGTTTTCTGTCCTGTTTTTGCGTGTCCGTTATAGTGTCGTTTTCATCAAGAGTCGTGTCATAGTCCTCAAAGAGCGAGTTGATTTTTGTCATCCCCTCCTGGAGTTGGCTGTAGTTCGATTTGACCGAGTCCGTGTCGCCGATGAAGTAGTTCATCCCCATACCGGTGACGAGCCGCCTGGCGGAGCGGTATTCGCTCCGCGCGCTGATCAGGTTGATAACCCCGCCCGCGGAGTAGTCCAGAAGCTCCGTGTACTTGCTGTCAATGCTGCCTATACTGATCACGCTCATACTGGAAATCGCTATAATTACCGCGATTAAAATTCCGAAGCCCACAGCCAGCTTTCCGCTCACCTTTAAGTTCACCAACATACAAAATCTCCCCCTCTAAAAGTGTCTCATCCGTCCCAGAGCAAAGACTTCCGAATTTTAATACATTGTATCACGAATTACGTCGCTTTGCAAGAGTAAATTTGCAATTTCCAATAACTTACGACGATTATTTTTCTCGGGGTCCGCCAAAACTTCGTTCAGCAGCGCCGTCAGCACCGTTCCGACCTGTTTCCCCCGCGCGCCGAGCGCGGTTATGTCCAGCCCCGTCACCGCCAAGTCCTTCCTTGTTATGGGGGCTTGCTCCGCCGCGCGCGCGTATTCCCGCGCTTTTTCGCAGGCCGCGCCGCCGAATCTCTCCCGAAAATCCAGCCACCGCCAAAAAAGCTCCGCCCCCATTTCGGACATCAGGAAGCGGGCCGCGCGCTCGTCCTCCGGTATTTCCCGCCGGAGGCCCCGCAGAACGCCGAGCGTGTCCTTAACCTCCCGGTTGCTGAGCGTCAGGGCTTTCAGCAGCCCCTCCGGCTCGTCCGCGAAGGCGAAAAACGCCGGCAGCCCCGGCGCGCGCCTCAGCCCGCTTATAATTTTATCCAGGTTTTCCGCCAAATAATCGTGAAGCCTCGCGTTATAATAGAAAAGAAGCCGCGTGTCCGCGAGGGTCCGCAGGTTTTCCGGGTTTTCCGAGCCGATTATTTTAAGAAATTCCTCCGTCACTCTCTCTCCGCTTATCCCGGTTAGGAGCGGCGCCTTTTCGTATATCGCGCGGAGGGTGTCCGGCTCAATTTCAAAACCGAGCGCGGCGGCGAAACGCGCCGCCCGGAGCATACGCAGACCGTCCTCGGAGAACCTCTCCGACGGGTCGCCCACGCCGCGTATCAGGCGGGCCTCAATGTCGGCCCGCCCGCCGAACAGGTCTATAAAGCCCTCTCGTGGATGAAAGGCCATCGCGTTGACGGTGAAATCCCGCCGCCTCAAGTCCTCGGTCAAATCCCCGGTGAAGGTCACGCTGTCGGGCCGGCGGTTGTCGCTGTACTTTCCGTCCACGCGGAAGGTCGTTACCTCATACGCCCCGCCGCCCAGAAGCACCGTCACCGTCCCGTGGGCGATTCCCGTGTCCGCCGTGCGCCGGAAAAGCCGCTTGACCTCCGCCGGCGGGGCCGCCGAGGCTATGTCATAGTCCTTCGGCTCCTTGCCGAGCAGCGAATCCCGCACGCACCCCCCCACGACATATGCGGCGTGGCCGGCGCCGTTCAGCGTATCAATTATTTTAAGCGCGTCAGAAGGCAGCCTCATCTCAACCCACCTTAATTTTTCCTTACGGTTTTCTTACATTTCGCCGAAGCCTATTGACTTCCCCGGAGCTCCGGGTTATACTATTATTAAACTTCCTCTTTTGAAATAAATGAAAAGCCGCGCCTGCCCATCGCGCGGCTTTTTCGCGCGGCTCGGCGTTTTTTCGCGCTTCCCCGCGAAAAAGCCCCTTCCTTACAAATCACTCAAACTCCGCCCCGCCCTTTTCTACCCGCTCAAACTCCTCACACACCTCGGAGGGAGGCGGAGCGGTGGCGAAGCTGACGGCCAAAGTCGCCGCCAGGGACACGGCGAAGCCCGGTATGAGGGAATACAGCCCCGTGACCCGGCCAAGCCCCGTCAGATAATCCCAGATTATGACCGTTCCCCCGCCGCTTATAATGCCCGCTATGGCGCCGCGCCCGTTGACGCGCTTGTTGTAGAGCGAAAGCAGGATAACCGCGCCGAAGGCCGAGCCGAAGCCCGCCCACGCGTCCGAAACAAGCGACATTATGCTGCTGTTCCTGCCAAGCGCGATTAAAAACGCCGCTGCGGACACCACCAGCACGGCGCCGCGGCTGACGAGCATAAGCCGCCTGTCGTCGCAGTCCTTGCGGACAAGGGGCCTGTATATATCGTAGGCCAGAGAGGAAGCCGTCACCAGCAGCTGAGAATCCGCCGTGGACATAATCGCCGCCAGAATCCCGCAGAGGAAAAAGCCCCCCAGGATCGGCGCGGGGATTATCGCGGGCCAGTTCATAAAAATTTTGTCAATCATCGCTATAAAAACCGTCTCCGGGTCGGACAAGCCCGGCACAAACGCCCGGCCCGCCACCCCCACCGCTATGGCGAAGCCAAGCGAGAAAACGACCCAGACAATGGCTATCCTGGCGGATTTGGAAACGCTTTTTTCGTCCCGTATGGCCATAAACCGAGTCAGGATATGCGGCATACCGAAATAGCCCAAGCCCCAGGCCAGCTGGGATATTATGGAAACCGCGCCTCCTCCGCCCGCGACCGGGCTTAAAAACCCCTCCGGCAGAGCCGCCGGGTCAACCCCGCCCATTACGCACAGCGCGATAATCGGCACGGAGAGGATGGCCAGAAGCATTAGCATCCCCTGCAGAAAATCCGTCACGCACACGGCGGAGAAGCCGCCCATGAACGTATAACCCAGAATCAGCGCGGCGGACACCGTCAGAGAGAACACATAGCCCGTGCCGAAAACAGTCGAAAAAAGAGTCCCCCCCGCGACGAAGGCCGAGGCGGCGTATACGGTGAAAAACACGGCAATGACCACTGCGGAGACCGTCCGGAGCGTCCCGGAGGAATCTCGGAATCTGTTCTCTAAGTATGCCGGGATTGTGATAGAATCCCCCGCCGCGATTGTGTACCGGCGCAGGCGCTTGGCGACTATGAGCCAGTTGGCGGCGGTGCCGAGGGCGAGTCCGGCCGCAATCCATATCCGGCCCGTGCCCATAGCGTAAATCGCGCCCGGCAGGCCCATAAGCAGCCAGCCCGACATATCCGAAGCCTGCGCGGACATAGCCGCCACCCACGAGCCGAGATTGCGCCCGTCCAGAAAATACTGCGAAGCGCTGTCGTTTTTCTTGAAGCAGGCCGCCCCCACGCCCATCATAACAGCGGCGTACAGGGCGAATGAAATTATTAAGGACATTGGCTCGGTTCCTTTCGTATGTAAGCGCTCTTGTTGGGGCCGCGCCGTTGTAAGCGCGCCCTCCCGGTATTACGGCGTCGGGCAGGGCGGGGCTTTTGGATGGGCCGCGAAAGTTTGCGGCAGCTTTTTCGCGAAGCGAAAACAGCGAGAGAAATAAAGAGAGCCGCCAAAAAATACTGAGCAAGGAGGGGGCTTGGAGCGTCCGAAAGCGGCTCCAAGCGCCGGATACTCATAAAACAACGGCGGGGTTATCCCTTCAGCGCCGCCAGCCTCACCATATCAAGCGCCTTTACGACGGAGCTTTTTCTGATTTTTTCCCGCGTGCCGGTGAAATGAAATTCCCGGACGTCCGTGCGCCCGAACGCGCGCAGACCGACATACACAAGGCCCGCGGGCTTTCCCGTCCCGTCCGAAGCCGGCCCGGCGATTCCCGTAATAGACACGCCTATGTCGGTTCCAAGATTGCGCGTGATTCCTTCGGCCATTTCCGCGGCGCACTCCGCGCTGACCGCGCCAAAGTCCCGCAATGTATCGCGCGAAACGCCGAGCCGCGTGACCTTCGCCTCGTTGTCGTAAGCCACGACCCCCTCTTTCAGGGCCGCCGACACGCCCGGGCAATCCCCCAAGGCGGCGCAGAGCAGGCCCGCCGTGCAGCTCTCCGCGCAGGCTATGGTCAGGCCCCGCTCCACGAGCAGGCCCGCCACGGTCTCCGCCAGGCTTTTATCCCGCTCGGAATAAATTTTGTCCCCGAAAATGGCGCGAAGCTCCGCCGCGACAGGCTCTATAAGCGCGGCGGCGGCCTCCTCCGTGTCCGCCCGGCCCGTGACGCGCAGGTGCACTTCCATAAGTTTGGCGTAGGGGGCTACGGTCGGGTTCCCCCCCGCAAGCCAGGGCTTTATAAGCTCTTCGGCGGCGGATTCCCCTATTCCGCAGATTCTGAGCGTCCGCGACACAAGAGTCCCGCCTCCGTATTTTTTAAGAAGGGGGACAGCGGCGGACTCAAACATCGGCTCAAGCTCATCCGGCGGCCCGGGCAGGATTATGAGCGTCCTGCCGTCCCGCTCTATGGCGCAGCCGGGCGCGGTGCCGTTTCCGTTGCGCAGAACGGCCGCCCCGCGCGGGATAAGCGCCTGCTTCTCGTTATTCGCCGTCATAGGCAAGCCGCGCCGACCGAAAAACGCCTTTATATCCGCCAGCGCCTGTTCGTCCGTGTCGAGCGGCAGGCCGAAATATTCGGCGCAGGTTTCTTTGGTCAGGTCGTCCTCCGTGGGGCCAAGCCCGCCGGAGCATATGACGATTTCCGCGCGGGCAAACGCCGTCTCAAGGGCCTCGCGCAGCCTCCCGGCGTTATCCCCAACCGTCGTCTGAAAATAACAGTTTATGCCCAGCCCGGCGAGTTTCCGCGACAAAAAGGCTGCGTTTGTGTTGACTATATCTCCCAAAAGAAGCTCCGTGCCGACGGAGAGGATTTCAGCGGTCATTCTCGCCCTCCTTAAATATTTTCCTGTTTTTGTACAGATAGTGGGCGCCTGACGTGACTGAAAGTATCGCCGAAAGCCACACAAGCCCTGCCGTTATCAAGTCCATGGCCGTCTTTAACGCAAGCTGGGCGCCGGTATAATCCGCGCAGAGGGAATATCCATTGTTCGCGCCAATGAAAAACACCCACAGTATCATTATCATCTGCACGGCGGTCTTGACCTTCCCGTGCATATCGGCGGCGATAACCACCCGTTTTTCCGCCGCCACGAGCCGCAGGCCCGTCACGATAAACTCCCGCGCGATCATTATTATGACCATAAACGACGGGATTTCATTATCGCTTAAAATGACAAGCGCGGCCATGACCAAAAGTTTATCCGCCAACGGGTCGGAGAATTTTCCGAAAGTAGTCACTTGGTTGTATTTCCGCGCGACATATCCGTCCAGAAAATCCGTCGCCGACGCGGCGGCGAACAGAACTCCCGCGATCAGGTTCCTCCCCGTCAGCGCGAAAAACACGAAAAACGGTATTATGACGACGCGCAGGAGCGTCAGCTTATTGGCTGTGTTCATTATAAACCGCCCCCTCCCCGTTACTGAATGTATACGACGCTGGTTATCTTGTTGTTTTCATCCAGGGTATAGCGCCACTTGAGTTTGCCCATATTATTCGTCTGCCAGAGCGAAATGACGGTGCTTTTCGTCTTTACCGTGCCGTCCGCGCCCGTGTTATTGTTGGTATGGACGGCCTCTATCCCTATCGAATAGCATATCGTGTTCTGTTCTTTGTATTTTTTTAACCCGGACTTTAAGTTGTCGAGCTGCTCCCCCAATGGCAGGCTTTCCCGGAACTCGTCGGAATAAAGGCGGCGCTCTTGCTCAATCAGCGGCTTCAGCAGGTCGTCGTTTTTAAGCATACCCCCATAAATCAGGCGGCGAATGTCGCAGCTTACGGAAACGGCCTCCTCGGCGCTTTCCGGCGTTTTATACTTGTATTCCTTAACTCGGTCGTATAGTTTAACGGCCATAGCCCGGCGCGCCTCCACGAAATTGTCTCCCTCGCCCCCGGAGCGGCTCCGGGCGTAGCGCACGCCCCCCGCGATAGCCGCGCCGAAGGCCGCCACGATAAGAGCCGCCAAAAAAGGGTTCACGCCCCGTTTTTTTTGCCTTACAAGTTTTATTTTATCCGCCATAAATCAGCTTATAAGCTCCATTATCTCGTCCTTGGGGCATACCCCGAACAGAGAGTTCAGCCGCTGCCCGTCCCGAAACGACACCAGCGCGGGGATATTGCGAACGCCGTAATCCGCGGCGATTTCCGGCGCGTGGTCTACGTTTACCTTGCAGAAACGCACGTCCCGCCGCTCACTCGCCAGCTCCTCTATAAGCGGCGCGAGCATTTTGCACGGCACGCACCAGTCCGCGTAAAAATCCACAATGACGGGCTTGGTTTCGCTGTTTATAACTTCAAAAAAGGTCGTTTTGTCAAGATGTTCTACCATTGTTTACCTTACCTCCTTGGTTAATTTCGCGCGTGGTTTTGAGTCCTCTCCTCGCCTTAAAGGCCCGCCTTTACGCGGCTCGCGGCCTCGGCAAGCTCTTTCTCCACCGCGTCGCACCATTTGTCGTAAGCCTCGTTCGGCGCCTGAAGCGCGGGGGTTTTCCTGAACGCCTCGACGCACTCGCCCACGCCGGCGTCGAAGCGGATTCCCGCCGAAAACCCGGGCACGGCGCGCTTAATCTTGGTGTTGTCGAAAACCCCGTTGCAGGATTTGTCGCCCAGAAGCTCTCCCCACATATCGTTGGGCGCGGTCCGGCATATAAAATCGCTCGCCGCGTGGACGGCGCGCAGCTGCACGCCCAGCGCGTCCGCGTGGAGCTGATAAATCTGGTTCCAGGTGAGCGCCTGGTCGCTCGTTATATGGAAAACCTCCCCCAGCGCCTGCGGGTTGCCCAGAAGGCCGATAAACGCCTTTGCGAAGTCGTCGCTGTGGGTAAGCGTCCAAAGGGTCAGGCCGTCGCCGGGGATTACGACAGTCTTGCCCCGCGCGATGCGCGAAAGCGTGCCGAAGCCCCAGTGCAGCACGCAGATGTCCGCGCTGTAGGTATGGCTCGGCCGCACGATCGTAACCGGAAATTTGCCCTCGCGGAATAGGTTCGTCAAATATTCCTCACAGGCGATTTTATCCCGCGAGTACTGCCAGTACGGGTTGACGAGCGGCGTGGATTCCGTAATGGGGAAACCGGCCGGCGGTTTCTGGTAAGCCGACGCGGAGCTTATAAAGACAAACTGCCGCGTTCTGCCGGCGAACAGGCGATAGTCCCGCTCCAAATCCGCCGTCGTAAACGCTATGAAATCCGCCACAGCGTCGAACTTAAGGCCCTCCACAGCCGCTTTCGCCGCCGCTTCGTCTTTCACGTCCGCTTTGAGGATTTTAACCCCGGCGGGGATTTTATCCGAGCGGCTGCCCCGGTTAAGGAGATACAGCTCTACGCCCGGGTCCCTCGCCAGTTTGTCGGTTATTCTCATACTTATGTTTCCCGTGCCGCCGATAAACAACACTTTCATTATTATATCCCCCTGAATTTTCAATTAAACCTTTTGAAGGGCCGAAAGTCCCCCAAAGTCTTAAAGGACCCCGTTCGCCCACTTTTCAAGGAACCCCGCCAGCTCCGCGCTCGACGGGCTTTTGGCGTTCCTGACGTAAAAACCGGAGGTGCCCACGCCGAGCACAAGCGCCTCACGCGGCGAAAGCCCTATCGAAAGCCCAATGCAGAACCCCGCGTTAAAATTATCCCCCGCGCCGGTCGTGAGCGCGGGCTTCTCGCAGAACGGGCCGGCCACGCGGAAAAACCCCTCGCCGGATATGACCACGGCCTCTTTGGTCGGGTGGACGACGAGGCAGTATATGCCGAGCCTCTCGTAAATAGCGCGGGCGAGGCTCTCCAGCGAGGCCTCATTGTCCGAGCCTTTAATCTCTATATCAAGGGCGCGGGCCACCTCGTCGGCTTCCTTTCGGTTCAGGCCCAGCACCGCGCGGAATTTGCCCTCAAACCGCGATATAAGGCCCATCGCGTCCGCTATGTCCTGCTTCGTGCGCTTGGCCGGGTCCGCCAAGTCAAAAAACGCGATGGGCGGCTCCGCCGAATCCGGCAGGAGCGGCAGCACCTCGTCCGCCACGTGCCGCCAGATGTCGCTCATATACGGCAGCATCGTCCAGTTTTCCATACCGAAAAGCGCCGACTCCTTTATGAGCGACACGAATTTGTCAAAGCCGCCCACAGCCTTAAGGACGTTCTCCCAGGTGACGTTTTTAAGCGTGGCGTGCTTGCCGAGCATCAGCTTGCCGTCGTTGAACTCAAGGGCGTCGGTGTGCCCAGGGTCGCACACGGGGTAGACCGTGCCCTTTTCCTCCATATTAGCGAACACGGGGTGGACGCTTTTCTCCCCCACCGAGCCGGCGTAGGTCAAATCCGCCATACCGCTCTCAATCATCGCGTTGGCGTAAATCGGGCCGTTGCCGCCGAGCTTGAACTGCTTCGGCACAAACTCAAAGTTGGCGGAAAAACCCGCCGCCTCCGAAACGCGCCGCCCGAACTCCGCAATGGTGTCCACGCGGGTATAGCGCTCAAAATCCTGCCGGGTGTCAACTATGTGGATAACCTCATCCACGAAACCGTCAAGCCCCACAAACATTTTCTTTTTCGAGCCGGACTCCCGAAGCAGTTTCTCTCTCGTTTCCAAAACAAACACATCCTGCATTCAAACGCCCCCTAAGGTTTAATTTTTATTTACAATAAACAATCGTAAAAATAGTTTACAGGATTTCGGATATAAAATCAAGGTTTTATCCGAATTTATTCGGTGTTAAAAATGTAAAATTTTGGTACGGCCGTTTAACTCGCAAATCTTTCCGGACTTATTCTTAATGTTCTTGTAAGCGGCCGCAGCCGGCAAAGGAGGAATTTTACGGAAACAAGAGAGTTCAAGCGCGTCCTCCGGCAGTTCCGCGCGCTGCGCTCGGAGGTCAAGTTTTTGCGCCTGAAGGCGGCTGAGCTTGAAAAGCGCGGGTTATCCGCCGTGCTGCCGCAGCCTCCCGGGGACGGCGGGCCGGAACTTCGCCGGAGGCTTCTCCGGCTGCGGGGGGTTCTGGCCTCCCGCGTTTATAAATACCTGGAGCTTCTGGCGGACGCGGAGGATTTTATAGGCAAAATCCCCGACTCGGAAACGCGGCAGATTATCCGCCTGCGTTTCGTTTACGGGAAATCCTGGCAGGCCGTGGCCACGGCAATCGGCCGGAGCGACGAGTCCTATCCCCGCAAAAAAGCCGCTCGGTTTTTATTTACGCTGTAATTGCGCCGCTTAAAAAGACGGGGCTTTACGCCGTCTAAATATTTTCAGGCGGCGTAAACCGCCGGGACAAAAGCCCTTTCTTCGCTTACGCCTCTGTTTCCTCGCGTTCGTGCGTATCCTCCTTCGGTTCCGGAAGGCCCTCTATCTCCAGGCCGTTTTTCTTTGCGTAATCCCGCAGGGCGGCGTGGAGCGCCTCCTCCGCCAGGCAGGAGCAGTGCACCTTTACCGGCGGCAGGCCGTCGAGCGCGTCCATAACGGCTTGATTGGTCACTTCAAGGGCCTCCGGGAGAGTGCGGCCCTTGACAAGCTCCGTGGCCATAGAGCTGGTGGCCACGGCCGCTCCGCACCCGAAGGTCTCGAACTTCGCGTCCTCGATAACGCCGCCCTCAATTTTCAGGTATACCCTCATTATATCGCCGCATCTGGCGTTGCCCACCGTGCCCACGCCGGACGCGCCCTCGATTTTGCCCACGTTCCTCGGGTTGGTGAAATGGTCCATAACTTTCTCGCTGTACATTCGTATTATCTCCTTCCGTTAATCAGCGTTGTTACATATTCGTATTATTTCATTACAATGGTTAATCAGCGGTCGCTCCATAGCGGAGACATCTCCCGCAGGCGCGCCACAATCGGCGGCAGCTCGCGCAGGAGCGCGTCCGCGTCCTCCTCCGTATTGAAACGGCCTATGGATATTCTGAGGGAACCGTGCGCCTTTTCGTGCGGCAGGCCGAGCGCCAGCAGCACGTGAGACGGGTCGAGCGAACCGGACGTGCAGGCCGAGCCGCTCGACGCGGCTATGCCCTTGCCGTCAAGCAGCAGCAGCAGGGACTCCCCCTCTATATACTCAAACGATATATTGATATTGCCCGGCAGGCGCTTTTCTCTGTGCCCGTTCAGGAAGGTATGCGGGATATTGTTCAAAATCCCGTCGGTTATACGGTCGCGGAGCTTCCGCGCGCGCTCCGCCTCCAGCTCCATTTCGGCGGAGGCAAGGCGCAAAGCCTCTCCCAAAGCCGCCACTCCCGCCACGTTTTCTGTGCCCGCGCGCCGTTTGCGCTCCTGCGCGCCACCGTGCATAAACTGGGCGATCTTCACGCCCCGGCGGACATACAGCGCCCCCGCGCCCTTCGGCGCGTACAGCTTATGCCCGGACAGCGAAAGCATATCTATTTTCAGCTCCGGCGCGTTAACCGGCACGTGCCCCACAGCCTGCACCGCGTCCGTGTGGAAAAGAACCCCCCTCCGCCGGGAGATTTCCCCGATTTCCGCTATGGGCTGGAGGACGCCGATTTCGTTGTTGGCGAACATAACGGATATGAGGATTGTGTCCGGGCGTATGGCGGCCTCAAGCTCTTTCGGGTCCACAAGGCCGTCCTTATCCACGGGCAGGTAGGTCGCCTCGTACCCGTTTTTCTCCAAATATTCAAAAGTATGCAGAACGGCGTGATGCTCTATCGCCGTCGTTATAAGGTGCCGCCCCTTGTCTTTCAAGGCTTCGGCCGCGCCCTTTATGGCCCAGTTGTCCGCCTCCGTCCCGCCGCTGGTAAAAAAAATCTCGGAAACGTCCGCGCCTATGACGGCGGCGGCCTCCGCGCGGGCGGTTTCCACGGCCTTTTTCGCCTCCCGCCCAAGGGAATAAACGCTGCTGGCGTTGCCATACGCGGTTTCAAGGAAGGGCAGCGCTTTCTCCAGAACCTCCCGTCTCACCGGAGTGGTGGCGGCGTTGTCAAAATAAATCATAAGTCATCTCCCGTCAATTCTATAGTTTCTCTGTTTTTTTCCGAATATTCCTCCGCCAAAGCGTCGAGGGTTATGGCGTCCGCCGCCCGCGAAAGCCCCTCGTACATCTTGGCCCAGACGCCCTTCGTGACGCAGCCGCCGCACTCCGAGCCGCACAGGCACTCGGCTCGCTCCTCCCCGTCCTCCCCCGCCAGACATTCCACGGGGTAAAGGGAACCTTCCAAGGCGCGGAGCACGTCCCCCGCGGAAATGTCCTTACAGGGTTTATTAAGGAAGTAACCGCCGTTTTTCCCGCGCGCGGCGCGGATAAAGCCGGCCGCTTTAAGCGGCGTGAATATCTGGTCAAGATAAAATTCCGAAATACCCGTCGCGGAGGCGATTGTTTTGAGAGAATGAGCCGCCGAATCGCAATCCCGGCAGGAGTTTCGGCGTGAAAGCGCCGCGAGGTGAACCATAGCCCGCAAGCCGTAGCGGCTTCTTGTGGAAAGCTTCAAAATCCCGCCCCCTTTCTCAAATCTGTAATTATTATAACCCTATTATTTTCTAAAGTAAAGTATTTTAGTAGAGTTTTCAAAATATAGCAATTCCGTTTGACATAGGCTTCGCCCGGTGTTTTTTCGCGGTTACCGCCCCGCGAAAAAGCCCCCTTCTTGCTCGGTGTTTTTTCGGCGCTAATGCCCGCCGAAAAAGCCCCCTCCTTGCTCGCGATTTTCGGCTCGAAACAAGCCAGTCAAACATGGAATCGCTCTACCTTTTCGATAATTTTGCAAAATAAAATCGACTGTGGTATAATAAATACGCTTATGTAAAAAAGAAACGAACCTCATTTAAAAGAAGGAGCGGATTTATGAAACGCAAGTTATCGGCTTTATTACTTTCTCTTTCTCTGTCGCTTACGCTGAACGCCGCCCCGGCGTATGCCCTTACGGACGACAATATTTTCACCGACCCGATTACGGGTAATTACTCCGGGCGGGAGGACGGCGCGGCCATCGCCGCGAATATCAACTCGGCGAACCTTCCGGCGTCGTACTGGGCGAAGGAGCAAATCGCCCGCGCTATGGCGCTGAACATCATAAAAGGCGGCGCGGCGGGCTACAACCCCTCGGAAAACGTTAGCAACGCGGAGCTTCTGACCGCCGCGCTCCGGGCGATTAAGCGAGAGGACGCGGCGGCGGCCCTGGCCCCGGCGGAGAGCAACCGCCTGCCCGCCGGCTCTCCCCTTAAAGACACGCAGACAATCGGCTATCTCCGGCAGGCCAACCTGGACGGTTTCATTACTAACCAGCAATATAACAACGTCCGCGCCGACCAGTCCGCGCTCGATGCGGCGCGCGGGGACTTTATTTACGGCGCGCCCGTAACTCGGCAGCAGGCGGCGGCCTGGATTTATCAAGCTATCCGCCTGCTTGACCCGAACGCCTTCAGCGCCGGTATGACCCAGCAGAACACCTTCAGCTTCACGGACGCGGCGGGGATAGCCCTGCCGAACCTCCCGGCGGTGGAGGCTCTTGCCGCCGCCAAGGTTATGAACGCGGACGCCTCGGGGAGCTTCCGCCCGGACGCGCCCGTCTCCAAGGGGGATTTGGCGCAGATTTTTGAGGCGCTCGGCGACAGCTACTACGTTCCGGCGGGGATAACGAAGCTCTCCGGAACGGTCGGCGGGATTAAGACGTCGGAATTTCAGTCCACCGGAGCCGCGTCGGGCGGCAAGCAGGTCTATGTCCGCGCCGGAGACGGCAAAATCAACGTCCTCCGCAATTTCCGCGCGGCGCAGGAGGGCGTGCCGGAGGCGGTCGCCGACGCGCCCGTATACCGAGAGGACGCGGCGGGCGGCCTGGCCCTGCTTCAGGAGGGCGACCGCGTCGAATACCTCGTGGCCGGCTCTCAGCTTCTTTACGTCCAGGTTACCGACACGAAGCCCGTTGACGTCCGCTACGTCACCGGCCAGCTGGCGAGCCTTGTCCTCCCGGCGGGCCAGATCACCCTGACCGGAGTCTCCGGCGGGGGAGAGGACACTTCTAACACCTATACGATGATAGACGGGCTGTATTATAATGAAAACGGCAAAAACTATATTTTCGTCAATTACAATCAGAAAACCCAGCAGATGAACATTCCGCTCGGCTCGGCGCTCCGTCTCCGGCTGAAGGGCGATGTGGTTGACCAAATCGACTATCTCGGCGAACCGGAGCTGGCCGACGACCTTTACGGAGTGGTCATAGAGAATAATCCGGAAATGGGCTATCTGACAATCCTTGATAAAAAAGGCGGGGAAATTACCAAAAATTTCTATCCGGAAGATTTGCGCGTGAAAAAAAAGCAATACTACGACGCGGTTGACGAAATCGGCTATATCTCCGATATTTTCCCGCATTTCAAGTACAATCCGACGGAATGCGGGATTGACGACATAGAGCCTGGGGATATTGTCTTTATCCGCAATTCTCCCGACGACCCGGATTATATTACGAGCATTTCCGCCTCCACGAACTACATCGCGGGCTATGGCAAAATTAAGGAAATCACGCCGAACGACGGTTATTATGAAGTGCTTTTGCAGTACGAAAACGGCCAAACCTCCTGGTTCACCGTACCGGCCGGGCTTTTCGTGACGAGCCGGGGCAAGCCCGTGAGCCTTGGGGACGTGCGCGCGGGGGACTGGGCGCGCCTGCTCGTCAATCAGGCTATAATCGGGCCGGGCCGCTTCATTGAGTCCGCCAAGGAAATCACCATAGAAAGCGCGGGGCACGAAGTGACCACCCTGCTGCGCGGGCAGCTCTCCGGGCTTGACCCCGTGCAGAATAAGCTGCTCGTGCAGAATGTTCAGCAGCTCGCCAAGACCGGCTGGAGCGGCTACAAACAGTCCGACTCGTTCAGCCTGACCAGCCGGGACACGGAATATTTCCACAACGGCAAGCAAATCAGCGCGGAGTACGCCCAGAAATATTTCAAGCGGGCGGACAACGAAGTGTACATCGCGCTTGAGGACGCGTATTCCGGTAAAAAAGTGCGAAAAGTCACTTTTCGGGACGGGCGCGACCAGCTTCTCCCCTCCGACGCGGTTATGACCGCCGGGGCAAACGGCTCGTTCAGTCTGCCCAGCGCCTCCGGGGAAATCTCCACCGACGCGGGCAGCATAGTCGTCCGCAACGGGAGGCTCGTGGACGGCCGCGCCATTATGCCGGCCGATTACGCCGCCGTGTCGCTCAACGGAGGGGCCACCGCCGCCGTCGTTAACATCACCGACACGCCGGGCGCTGGGCAGCTCATCCTGGCGCGCGGGCGCGTGCTTTCCGTGGACGACGGCAAGAGCTTCAAGGTGCAGAGCATGGCGGTGCTTTCGGGCGATAAATGGATGTATACGCCGGTTTCACGAGAATTCGCCGTGGATTACAACACGCTTTTCCTTGATTCCTCCGGCCCGCGCAAGACCGCTGATTTCTTAGATTATACGGACCGCTCCGAAGGCGGGACGGCCACGACCGTCGTTGATAAAGTCTACAATATCCTCGTGGACGGCGGGCGCGCCGCCGTAATCCTCGACGCTCCGTACTCGACCAAAATGGTTCGCGGGACGGTCTACAGCGTCTCCGGCGACACGCTCTACCTCCGCGACGCGAGCTACCGGAACAACGCGACGGGCGCGTGGCTTCCCGTGAGCAATAATGACGCGGCGATTCAGGTCAAGGCGCACCCCAACTCGCTCATCGGAAAAAACAACGCGAGAGCCGCCTTGTCCTCGATTCAAACCGGAGACCAGATTAAGGCTTATACCGATAAGCTGCCTCAGGTGACTGGCGCGGGCGGGGTGTTGGTTGACAAAGTTTCGCCCGGCGCGGATATAGACGGGTATATAGTGTTCGCCGAGAAATAATGTAATCCGTTTGTAATCGTCTTGTTTAAGAATTTTACGAAAAACCGTTGGAAACAGCGGTTTTTCTTTGTGTTTTTCCAAAATTACAAACGAGTTACAAAATTTCAAATTTTTTTCAAAAACCCCTTGACAAGGTAACTTTATGGGTATATAATACAAACATAGAACAGAGATGAAATCAAAATGAAGCCCAAATGAGGCTACCTTAAATTTAATGGGAGGCGATTTCGATGAGAAAGGTGAGAAAACTGAAAATTTACAAATTCTGGCAAGTCGTTTATGAAAGCCAGCGGGTTTTCAAGGTAGGCGGTTAAAACTTCCCGCTCACGGCAATAATATTTATAGCAATTCCGTTTTACACAAGCAAAATCCGTTCGCTGCGTTAAAGCGGAATTGCTCTAACGGACGTAAAATCAATTGATTTTCGGCTCTCACGGGCAAAGGAAAATCCCCTGTCCCTGAGAGCCGCGCCAGAGGCGTCCGACTGCAAATTTTTTACTACCGACAAAGAAGCCGCCAACGGGGCTTCCCAATCCACTAAAGACGAATGGCGCGACAGCCGCGAAGCGCAAAAAACACAGAAGACTTAAAAACACAAAAGAGTACGGCCGCCGGCGGTTTCCCTCGATAACCGCTTCTCCCGCTAATCGCGGCACGACACCGGAAGCGCCTTTCCACTTCGGCGCGGCCTTTAACTAAAGATAACCGCGGAAAAGCGAACGACTATGGGTTCCGCCAGGCGCGTACAAAAAAAATTAAGCCCCTTGAGGGCTTAATTTTTTTTGTTATAATTTGGTTCAGCCGTTCTTAATAGCCGCCTGAGCCGCCGCCAACCGCGCAATGGGCACGCGGAACGGTGAGCAGGACACATAGTTAAGCCCTATGCGGTGGCAGAAATCAATCGACGACGGGTCGCCGCCGTGCTCGCCGCAAATGCCGAGCTTGATGTTCGCGCGGACGGGCTTCGCCTTATCCACCGCGATTTTCATAAGCTGGCCAACGCCAACCTGGTCAAGGCGCGCCGTCGGGTCAACCTCATAAATATTCTTATCAATATAATCCTTAAGGATTTTACCCGCGTCGTCGCGAGAAAGCCCGAAAGTCATCTGCGTCAGGTCGTTCGTGCCGAACGAGAAGAACTCGGCTTCCTTGGCGATTTCGTCAGCGGTGAGCGCCGCGCGCGGAATCTCAATCATCGTGCCTACGTGATACTCAAGCGTCGTGCCTGTTTCCTCAAAAATCGTCTTGGCGGTTTTGTCAATTATTTCCTTGACATAGCGAAGCTCTTTGATTTCCCCGACAAGCGGAATCATTATTTCCGGCACAATGTCGTAACCCTTAGACTTCTTGACCTCAATAGCCGCCTCGATAATGGCTCGCGTCTGCATTTCCGCGATTTCCGGATAGCTCACCGCAAGTCGGCATCCGCGGTGCCCCATCATCGGGTTAAGCTCGTGCAGACCCTCGGCCTTTGCCTTAAGCTCCGAAACGGGCTTGCCCATATCTTTGGCCAAATCCTCAAAATCCTTGTCTGTGTTCGGCAGGAATTCGTGGAGCGGCGGGTCGAGCAGGCGGATAGTAACGGGCCGGCCAGCCATAGCCTCGTAAATGCCCACGAAGTCCGCCTTCTGATAGGGCAGAATCCCCGCCAGAGCGGCCTTGCGCTCCTCCTCCGTGTCGGAGAGAATCATTTTGCGCATTTTCGGTATGCGCTCCTCCTCGAAGAACATATGCTCCGTGCGGGTCAGGCCGATGCCCTCCGCGCCAAGCTCCACGGCTTTACGCGCGTCTTTTGGCGTGTCCGCGTTGGTGCGCACCTTGAGTTTGCGGGTTTTGTCCGCCCATTCCATAAACTTGGCGAAGTTGCCGGAAATAGCGGCTTCCATAGTGGGGATGTCCTCACCGTAAATGAAGCCTGTGGAGCCGTCGAGAGAAAGATACTCGCCCTCGGTGAACTTGCGCCCGCCAAGCTCAAAGGACTTGCCCTCCTCGTTGAACTTGATTTCCTCGCAGCCGGACACGCAGCAACGGCCCATTCCGCGGGCCACAACCGCCGCGTGGCTGGTCATCCCGCCGCGCACGGTCAGCACGCCCTTGGAGACGTTCATACCCACGATATCCTCCGGGGAAGTCTCAAGGCGCACGAGAATAACGCGCTCGCCTTTCGCGGCGGCTTCCTCCGCGTCCTCGGCGTTAAAATAAATTTTGCCGGCCGCCGCGCCGGGGGAAGCCGGCAGGCCCTTGCCAATCGGCTTGGCCGCTTTAAGCGCCGCCGTGTCGAAAACGGGGTGGAGCAGCTGGTCAAGCTGCCTCGGGTCAACCTGCATAAGCGCGGCTTTCTGGTCGATAAGCCCTTCGTCCACAAGGTCGACCGCTATCTGAAGCGCCGCCTGGGCGGTGCGCTTGCCGTTGCGGGTCTGGAGGAAATAGAGCTTGCCGTTTTCAATGGTAATCTCCATATCCTGCATATCTTTGTAGTGGTTCTCAAGCTTCTTGGCGAGTGTTACAAACTCGTCGTACACGCCGGGCATATTCTTTTCGTTCTTAAGCTCGCTCATCGGGCTGGGAGTGCGCACGCCGGCCACAACGTCCTCACCCTGGGCGTTAACCATATACTCGCCGTAAATCTCGTTGGCGCCGGTCGTCGGGTTGCGGGAAAACGCCACGCCCGTGCCGGAGGTCTCGCCAAGGTTGCCGAACACCATTTCCTGCACGTTTACGGCGGTGCCCCATTCGTAAGGGATGTCGTTCATCCGGCGGTAAACGAACGCCCGGGGGTTATCCCACGAGCGGAAAACCGCTCCGATAGACTCGTAAAGCTGCTCCTTCGCGTCCGAGGGGAAGTCCTTGCCTTGGTCGTTCTTGTAAATCTCCTTGAATTTCGCCACAACGGCCTTAAGGTCATCCGCGGTCAGGTCAAGGTCGGTTTTACAACCCTTCTTTTCCTTATACTCGTCAAGCTCACGCTCAAACTTGGATTTCGCCACGCCTATAACAACGTCGGAAAACATCATTATAAAGCGGCGGTACGAGTCGTAGGCGAAACGCGCGTTGTTTGACGCGGCGGCAAGCGCCTCGACGGCGGTGTCGTTCAGGCCCAGGTTAAGCACCGTGTCCATCATACCAGGCATAGAAGCGCGCGCGCCGGAACGCACGGACACCAGCAGAGGGTTCTTGTCGTCGCCGAATTTTTTGCCTGATTTGGCTTCAAGCGCCTTGATGCCCTCGTCAACCTGCGCCTTGGCTTCGGCGGAGAGGGCTTTGCCCCAATTTTTGTTGTACTCGGTGCAGGCCTCCGTCGAAACGGTGAAGCCGAACGGGATAGGCAGGCCCAGCTTGGTCATCCCGGCCAAGTTGGCCCCCTTGCCGCCGAGCAGGTTTTTCATTGATTCGTCGCCTTCCGCGAAGGTGTAGACATACTTTGCCATTTGTAAAACCTCCTAAAGATTATTTGGAAAATTTTGGTAGTTTTGCCCAATGGGCTTATATATAAACGGCAAAGTTGCGCCGCTTAGTTATCTCACGCTAAACCCCATAAAAATTTCTTCCTTTTTCCGGAATTATTTGACTTTTAGTGTAGCGCAAACGGCGGAGTTTGTCAAGGGGAAAAGAAGGCCGCCCGGGTGTTGTTTTTTGGTTGTTTTTGCCGCGCTTTGCCGTATAATTTTACGGCGAGCGTTATCTCTTTATGAAAAAAGGTTCAGCGCAAGCCCCGTTCTTAACTTAACGAACGGATTTCGCTTATGTAAAAAAGCGGGGCCGCTGTGTCAGCTATACCCGTCCTCCCCCCGAACCGTCGCCGTGCCGGCGTGCACAGTTATAAGCCCGCCCGCCGTCTCCACGAGCATATGCCCGTCGGGGGTTATGCCCCGGCAAAACCCTTCCGTCACTTGAGCGTCAATAAAAACGCGCACTTCTTTCCCGACGTTAACGCAAAGCTCCCTATATTTCCCGGACACCGCCTCAAACCCGGCCGTGCCGAGAAGCGCGTAATTTTTGTCAAGCTCCCGGAGGACAAGCGGCAGAAGCCCCTCCGGGGAAACGCCGGCTCCAAGCTCCAAACAGCTTACGGAGTTCGGCTGGCTCACGCTATTGATATTTATCCCGATTCCCATAATTATGTATTCTAACTCTTCGCCAAAAAAAACGGACTCCGCCAGAAGGCCGGAGAGCTTGCGCCAGCCTTGGCCGCCGCGGCCCGGCGCAACCACGTCGTTGCACCATTTAAGACGGCACGGAGCGCCCGGCGCAAGCTCGTTCACGACGGAAGCCACGGACGCCCCCGTGAGCATAGCGATATGCCCCGCCAAGTTAGGCAGGTTCGGAGGGGTTAAAAAAACGCTGAAATAAAGCCCGCCCAGCGGGGATTCCCAAAGCCGGCCGCGCCGGCCGCGCCCCGCGGTTTGCAAGGCGGCGGCGACGACATTGCCGTTTTCAACGGCGGAAATTTCAGCCAAGCGCTTTACTTCAGCGTTCGTCGAATCTATCTCGGCGTACCTTAAAATTTTGTTTCCGATAAGCATTTTCAGCCGTCGCTTTTCATTTTCTCAATAAGCTCCCGCAAAACGCGGTCGGCGTCGTCATAATCCACCTGGCAGGTGCCCACCTGCCGGTGGCCGCCGCCGCCGTAGCTGAAAAGAATCTTGCCCACGTCGGTCTTGGAGGTGCGGTTAAGGATGCTATGTCCGACGGCAATGGGGCAGTTCTGCTTCCCGCGGCCGTCAACCGCCCAAATTGATATGTTCTGCGCCGGAAAAAGGCTGTAAATAAGGAAACGGTTGCCCGTGTAAATCGGGTCAACGCCGCGCAGGTCGGTCAGAATAACATTTCCGTCCGTCGTCGTGTGCTTCAGGAGCATATCCTTGAACAGCTCGTTCTGCTCAAAATAAACCCCCATACGCTCCTTAACGTCCTGATTCTCAAGAATTTCGGCGATTTTCATAGTCCGGCAGGATTCTATAAGAATCTCCATAAGCTCGTAGTTGCTTATACGGAACTGCCGCCAGCGGCCGAGGCCCGTGCGCGGGTCCATCATAAAGCCGAGGAGCACCCAGCCCGTCGGGTTCAATATGTCGTCAATTGAGAGATTTCCGCTGTCAACCGCGTCAACCGCCACAATCATCTCGTCAAAATGCCCAAGTTTCGCCACGCCGCCGTAATATTCGTAAATTATGCGGGCGGCCGAAGGGGCGAGACGGCTTTCCCCCTTGAAATCAATGCCGCTGCCGAGGCGCTCCGACTCGCTGCTGTGGTGGTCGAACCACATATTGCAACCCTTCACGTAAGGAATATTCGCCAGAACATCGTTGTCCGTCACATCCACAAGCCCGTCCTGAATATCCTTGGGGTGAACGAATTTCCAGTTGTCGATAACGCCGACCTCCTTCAGGAGCGCGGCGCAGGCCAAACCGTCAAAATCAGACCTTGTAAGTAATCTCATTTCAATACCACCTTTTTTAATTTTACCGATTCTTGCACCAATTACATTATAACACAACTTTCCGCAGGGAGCAATAGGCAAATATTTATTTAGCGGCAGCGCCTCTTAATAAAGCGATTCCGTTTGATATTGGCTTCTTTCATCGTCTTGACAAACGCCCCTTTCGGGCTTATAATAACCCTATGGATCTTTTTGATATTAACCGGGAAGAAACGCTCCGCCGGGAGGCGCCGCTGGCTCAGCGTATGAGGGCGCGGACGCTTGACGAGTTTATGGGGCAGGAGCACATACTGAGCAAGGGCGCCCTTCTTTACCGCGCCATAAAGGCGGACAGGCTGTCCTGCCTTATTTTGCACGGCCCGCCGGGCACGGGCAAAACGACGCTGGCGCAAATCATCGCGAACAACACCAAGTGCGGTTTTACGCGGCTTAACGCGACGAACGCCGGCACGGCGGACGTCCGGGCGGTCGTCGCCGGCGCTCGGGACGCTCTGGGCGCTTCCGGCCGGCGGAGCATACTTTTTATAGATGAAATCCACCGTTTTAACAAAGCCCAGCAGGACGCGCTCCTGCCCTTCGTGGAGGACGGCACGGTGATACTAATCGGCGCTACTACGGAAAACCCTTATTTTGAGGTCAACCGCGCCTTGGTTTCGCGTTCGCTTGTTTTTGAGCTGAAGCCGCTTTCGGCGGGCGATATAAAAACGCTTCTCCTCCGAGCCGCCGCGGACAGGGAGCGCGGGGCCGGCCGGGTCGGCGAAGTGGCCGTTTCGGAGGAGGCGGCTGATTTTATGGCGGATATGGCGGGCGGGGACGCGCGGCGCGCCCTGAACGCGCTGGAGCTTGCCGTCCTCACGACGGAGCCGGACGGCGGCAGAACCCTGATAACGCTTGAAACCGCCGCCGCGTGTATGCAGAAGCGCCCGGTAAATTACGATAAATCCGGAGACAATCATTACGACATAATTTCCGCGTTCATAAAAAGCCTCCGGGGGAGCGACCCGGACGCGGCCCTTTATTACCTCGCGCGTATGCTTTACGCGGGAGAGGACCCGAAATTTATAGCCCGGCGGATGATCATCTTCGCGTCGGAGGACGTGGGCAACGCAGACCCGCACGCGCTGCTTCTGGCGGTCGCGGCTATGCAGGCTGTTGAATACGCGGGCCTGCCGGAATGCCGGATAAATATGTCGCAGGCGGCGGCCTACCTGGCGTGCGCTCCGAAAAGCAACTCCGCCCTGGGGATTTTTAAGGCGGAGGCGGACGTGCGCGGCGAGCAAATCGGCGGAGTGCCCCCGCACCTGCGGGACGCGCATTACAGCGGCGCGGCGGAGCTTGAGCGCGGGCAGGGCTATAAATACCCGCACGATTACGGCGGGTACGTCGAGCAGCAATACCTGCCGGACGAACTGCTCGGGAGAATCTATTACGCTCCGTCTGACAACGGCGTTGAAAAGCGGATTAAAGAGCATATGCGCAGACTCAAAGGGCGGGATTAACTATGGTTTTCGACACGCACACCCATACGGAAATGTCCTCCGACTCGAAAATGCCGGCGGCGCAGGCCATCTCCGCCGCCCGGCGGGCGGGCCTCGGCATAATCTTCACGGAGCATTACGACGCGGATTTTTCGGGGGAACCGGGCCTGTTCCGCGTTGACGCGGAGCGGTACCTTTCGGAATACGCCCCGCTGCGCGCGCCGGACGTCCTGCTGGGGGTGGAGCTTGGCCTTACGGAGACGTCCCGCGCGGCCAACCTGGCCCTCGTCGAAAGCCGGGCTTTTGACTTCCTCCTCGGCAGCGTCCACACCGTGTGGGCAAGAGATATTTATATGGACTTTACCGGGCATTTCACCGGGGAGGCGAAGGCGAAAAACTCCGAGCGCGGCCCGCTGATAACGGCGGAGGCTTACTTTAAGTGCGTCCGGGATATGCTCACAAGTCACGATTATATTGATTCTTTCGGTCATATAGATTATCCGCACCGGTATTTTTCCGGCCCGGCCGCGAAGCTCTCCGAAAGTTTCGCCTATGCCGCCAATACGGAAGCATACGACGCGATTTTCGACGCGCTCATAGAAACCGGAACCGCCTTTGAGATAAACACGCGCCGCCTCGGCCAGTACGCGGCGGAAAAGGAGCTTTCCCTCATATACCGGCGGTACGCTGAAAAAGGCGGGAAATACGTGACCATCGGCTCCGACGCGCACAACCCCCGCGATATAGGAGCGAATTTCAAAAAGGCGCTGCGAATAGCCTCGGAGTCCGGGCTGACCGCCGTGTGCTTCCGGGGCAGGGTAATGGAAGAAATCAAATAAAAACCGCCCGCCGCGCGGTTTTTATTTGATTTAATTTTTCAACTTTTCTCTCGCGATACCCGCGTATTTTTCTAAAGATTTTCGCGCTTCCGCCGCGTGTAATACGTTATGGAAAGAATTGGAATTGGGAAAAAAGGATACTGTCGTAATGGCCGGCGAAAAAGTTTCAAAACGATTTCAAAGCTGGGGATTAAAGGGGCGGACCGGGGCGAGATCCAACACCAAGTCAAACGCGGTTGCCTTATCGCAATCTTTATCGGGATTCAAGGCGTATCCCGTAAGATTCTCTATATGGTATTCGAGCCTTGCCAACATTCGGTAATATGTCCACATTCTCACCGTCCGCCTTTATTATATCGCGCTTTTTCAGTCCCGCCAACAGTTTTTAACCGCCTGAACCCGCCGCAATCTGTTCCCTTGCCGTTGACGCGACAAGCCCGTTTTGTTGTTAAATTCTCTCATCCGCGCTTGTTTGCCCTTGATCTTTGGGGCGGCTTTCGCGCGCTCCTCTGAATCGCCTAACGAATTAAACATTCCCTCCGCCTTTTTCTCTTTGCCATCTCCCTTGCCCCCTTTCGGCTCAACCTCTTACAGCGCTTTTTCGGCAAAGCCGCGCGAACACTACGCCGGAGGGCCAGTTATCTCCCCAAATTTTAATCTGCGCAAGCCAAGGCACCCCGCTAAATTTAAGGATTTGTGTTAAAAAACGTAGAGATTAAAAAGCGGGTTCTCGCTTGACCCCCTGTAAAGCGAACTAAATAACAAGAATTAGCGAAGCAAAGACCAAGAAGCGCCAACCGCGACTGCTTTCAAAATCACAAATGGATTTCAACTATTTTCCGGGGGGGCTGTTTTTGTTAT
>JAITSQ010000024.1 GCA_031287685.1 Clostridiales bacterium
CCGAAAAAACACCGAGCAACGCCAATATCAAACGGAATTGCAATAAAAAAGACCGCCCGCGCGGTCTTTTTTATTGTTATTTAACCGAAAGCGTCAGCTTCTCATTTTCAGTTTTGCGCGACACGACGACCGTTTCCTTATCCTTCCAGCTTTCGGGAGAAAAAACGGCTTCGGCGGAGCCGTCGCGAACGACGATAGGTTTTTTGGAGTTCGCGGCCCTATTCAAGGCGGACGCGCGGGCCTCGAAGCCCGACGCGCCTTTCAGGTCGATAATAACCCTTGCTTTCCGGTTCGCAATAGCGTCGGCCACAAGGTTATCGATTTCGTCAGCGGTCAGCGGGCTGCTTTTGGGCTTTCCCACCACCTGCATACCGCCGGGGGGAATAGGCGTAGGCTTGCTGTCAGACGAGCGGCTTCCGTAGCGGTAGCCGCCGGGGCGGACGGAGTTCGCGGGGGGCGCAGGCTCTATCGGCGGTTCCACCGGGTCCACCGGGTCTACCGGATCCACAGGCGGTTCAACCGGATCAACTGGGTCCACCGAGTCCGTGGCGGGAAATTGCACGGCAAACGAGCCGCCGTTAGACCGGTTAGGATACGTGACGGTGGCGCCGAGCACCCTGAAAAAGTCAGCTCTAACGCCGCCCAGCGCATAGCCGGGCTTCGGCGACAGGCTAATCGAGGCGCCATATTCCGTGTTGGGCGCGAAAGCGCCCGCCGCAGCCGGAACCCACGACACCGAGCCGGTATACTGCGCCGTTTCGATAGTCGTTTGCGGGGCCTCGCCGCTGACCGGCGCGGCGAGGGAGACGTAGCGATCGCCGACTGTGAGTAAAACTTTTTCCGAGGCTACGCCGGAATCAATAACCAACTGTCTAATCGCCTCAGTCGGGCAGTAAACGCGAAAATTCGGGTTTGTGCAACCTGAAAACGCGTCCGCCTCAATCGCCGTAACCGTCTCCGGTATGGTTATGGACTGAATAACGCCGCAAATAGCGGGGTCGGCGAAAGAGCCGGAGCCGATTGCTTCGAGACGCTCGCCCGCGTCCGGATCGTCATCCAATAACTCTAACGTCACGTTCGGATTAGAAACAGCTGTAACAGAGGTAAGCTTCCTAGGGGTGCCGCCTGCAGTAACGGTCACAGTATCATTGCTCTTTGTAATGGGAACACAAGCGCTAAGCGCCACAAGCAGCGCCGCGCAGAGCAATAAAGACGCGGCGTGAGGCCGCAGCCGTACGTGAGGCCTCATAGCCTCCTCCTTTTCTGACGAAAAGTCAGGGGTACTAACTGTCTGTTCATAAAAATTCCTCCTAAATAGTTTTCCCGGCGGTAAGCCAAGCCGCGTTACACGGACGGGAAGCCCGCGTCCCGCGCGTCGGCCGCCGTATATTTAATATTGACGTCGAACGCGGTCTCAAAGCCGAAGTCCGCGCCCTTGTCCGTCTTTACGCCGTCGTTTTTCACGGAAATGACGTAATTCACCCTGTCCAGCGTCTTTTTGTCCGCGTTCAGGATATATTTCAGGCTGAAATCCACCTTGGAACCGGCGGCGGCGCTGTTTGAAAGGGTCTTGTCCGAGGGGTCAAGCCCGGCGGACAGCCCGGCGCTGAAAGCGTCCTCAAGCAGCTTCCGCGTTTCGTCGTTTTGCTTGAGCGAAAGGTCGATATATTTCACTCCGTCTTTCTCGTAAGTATCCGAAATGTCGAACATCGCCATCATATCCAGAATCTGCTCGGTGGAGAAATCAAGGCCCGAAAAGACGAAGTCCGACCCGGTTATGTCCGCGCCGGTCTTTCCGGGGGACTTTACCCACTTGTCGCCGGTTTTGACGTAGTAACCCTCGGAGTTCTGGTAAGTTTCCAAAGTCTCCTTTCCGTATTTCATTTTCAGGTAGACGTCCAGCGGCTTCCGGAACGCGCCCTCGAAGTCGAGAGAAGTATCCTCGCCTTTCGACAGGCCCAGCCCCGGCACGCTGTATTTCATTGTCATTTTCATAGCGCCGTTTATTTTATAGGCTTCCTGCGCGGAAATATTGCGGAGCGCCGCCACCACGTCGCTCTTATTGCTCGCCGCGAAAACCGGCGCGACGAATAAATTCGCGGCGAGGGCGGCGCACGCCAAAAACGCGCTTAGTTTTTTCGTTAAACACGAGCGCCGCGCTCTCGCCCTCCCCCTCTGAAACTCGTTTGCCATAAAAACACCCTTTCTGTTTGTAGTTTTTACATTAATTCTTAATAATTCTTATTTTACCACCCTCGCGCGCTAAAGTCAATCTGTATTTACTTAGATTGATTTGGCAAAAATTAAGACGAAGCCAAGCTAAGCAACGCGACGCGACGCTATGTTTTAATTTCAGGAGGTTAATTGTGAAACTTATAAAAGCCGCCGCCGTTTTTACGCTTATTTTCATCGGGTGCGCCGCGCCGCCCGCGCCGGATATCGCTAATAATAATGAAGAAACTCCGCCGCCGGAGGCGGAATACGCGGAGTACTCTGTGCTCGTGACGGAGCGGCGGCGCTCCCCTGCCCTTCTGGAGCCGGCCAGCGGGGTTTACGCGGGGGTTTTCACCGACGGGGAGGATATTTCGGATTTCGAGAGGGAGACCGCCCCCCACGAAGTTTTTGGCGTGAATATCAAAACCGGGGAGCCGTTCCCGCTTTCGTGGCTGCTCGGCTGCGTTTCCCGCCTGAAAACGCCTTATATCGTAATAAACGCCGGGCGCGCCGCCAGGTTTGACGATAACGCGTTAGCGGAGCTTTCCGAGACGGCCGAGCAAATCGGGCAGTTTTACGCGCCGGTATTCGCCGAGCTTTACCCGGACGAGCAGTCCGCGGAGCCCGGCGAATATATCGCCTTTTTCCGCAAAGCCGCCGCCATTTTCCGGAAAGAAGCCCCGAACGCCGCCATAGTTTTTTCCGCCTCCGACCCCGCCGCCGCGCGGGCGTATTACCCCGGGGACGATTACGTGGACTGGGCGGGCGTCACCGCCGTCGTCGGCGCCGGCGAACCTGATTATGAGCGGCTCCGCGCGCTTTATTTTTATTTTCAGCGCAAGAAGCCCGTTTGCGTTAATTTCGCCGTCAGTCATATAAGCGCCGAAAACCACGCTTACGCCGTTCGTTCCGCCGCCGGCGGGATAGAGCGTTTTTATTCGGAGCTGGCGGACAAGTATCCGCGCGTGAAGGCCGTAAATTACGTCAATTTCAACGCTCTGACGGAGGAGCGCCTTTTCGAGGGCACTCCCCTGCCCTCCGAAAATTTTCTCGCGACCGACGAATACATTATAAAAAGAGCGTATAAAAACGCCGTCGCGTCGCTGAATAAAGCCGATTTCGAGGATTGGCGCGCGCTTTTCGACAGGCGGGTAAAGGGCCTGCCGCAGATAGAAAAGACGATAATCTCGCCCTTTCCCGCCGAGGAACGCGGCGGGGAGATTTACCTGCGCTCCGAAACCCTCTTAAACGACGTCCGCGCGAGCGGCCCGGATTTCCTTGAGGAGGAGGGCTTAATCCCTCTTTCCCGCGCCGCTCCCTATATTCGGAGACCTTACGAAATCGACGTGAAGAAAAAAATAATACATTTTTATAACGATTTTTAAGATTAGTGTAGCCTTTATGTAATCAATGTGTTATAATACCAAAGGAAAGTTGGCGCGCCTTTGAGTCCGCTGATTAAATAAGCGAATAATGTTTTTGGAGAATCTTTTAATGAAACCAAAACTTACGGCAATACTCCTCATTTTACTGCTTGCCGCGCGGACGGTCGCGTGTTTCTCCGCCCCAGCGGGAGCGGAGGATTACGCCCGGTACGCCGGGAAATGGGTCCTTTCGGGCGACGGCTCGACATTCTTTGAGCTTTTTCCGGACGGGAGCTTCCTCAAGTACGAAAAAGACGCGAAGTCCGGCGCGGGCAGCTTTAAACCGGAGGACACGCCTAAGGGTTTGGCCCTGTCCCTTTTTGAAGGAAATATGACCGCCGAGTTTTACCTTTCCGCCGACGGAACGGAGATGGCACCTAAATACAGTGCGTCCGGGGAGACCTACAGGCGGGAAGCGGACGGCTCCGCGTTTCTTTTCGGCGCGCCCATAACCGCTAAGTCCGCCGTGCTCATAGAGGAAACTACCGGAAAAGTCCTTTACGCGAAAAACCCGGATTTGCGCGTCTATCCCGCAAGCGTCACGAAAGTGCTGACCGCGCTCGTGGCTCTTGAGTACCTTGACCCTGAGGAAAACATCGTCGTCGGCGACGAAATAGACAGCGTCCCGTGGGACTCAAGCAAGGCCGGCAACCAAATCGGCGAGACCGTCCGCGCCGACAACCTCATACGCCTTCTTATAATCCCTTCGGGCAACGAAACGGCCTGTGTGGCGGCGCGCGCCGTGGCGCGGAAAGTAAGCGGCAACCCGAATATCCCGTATCCCCAGGCGGAGGCGCTTTTCGCCGACTTGATGAACAAAAAGGCGGCGGAGCTTGGCGCGGCCGGTTCTCATTTCGTGAACCCGCACGGCTACGACGACGTAAACCACTATACGACAGCCGCCGATATGGCCAAAATCTGCCGCGCGGCGATGTCCGTCCCGCTTATAAGGGAAATCGTCGGCGAAAAGACTTTTGAGGACGACGGCGCGGGGCGCCCGCAGTCGGAAGCCCCGGAGGGCACGCCCATAGGCGCGCTTTGGACGGACGCCTCCGGCGTTTCCTCAAAGGAATACAATATCATAACGCATAACGAGCTTATACGCGACGCCTCCGAACATTTCTACCCTTACGCGACGGGCATAAAAACCGGCAACACCGACCTTGCCGGGGAGTGTCTGGCGGCTTCCGCGTCAAAGGACGGCAAGAGCCTTATAGCGCTGGCGTTTGATTCTCCGGGCAGCGGGCGCTGGCTCGACGCTAAAAATATGTTTGAGTACGGTTTCGATAATTACAGCTTTGTCGTAGTGGCCGACGCTCGGACCGCCTTAGAGGAGCTGCCCGTGACAAAGCCTCGCCTTGGCGCGCCGAAAACCGCGCCGGTCGGACTGCTTACGCCTTATATTGACTTCCTGAAAGCTGACGAGGCCGGGAAAATAAGGCGGCAAATAACCTACGATTCCCCGCTTGTAAAGGGCGGCCAGCTGACCGGGCCGGTGAGTACCGATGAAATCTTGGGCAAAGTCAGTTACGACTTAGACGGCAAAACGGTTTTTGAGGGTGATTTGGCGGTCCTGACGGACGTTGAGAAGCGCGGTTTTTTATCCGACGTTTCATATTTCGCGGGCGCGGTGCGCGACAACGCTTTTACCGCCAAAGGCGCGCCGTTCTGGATTCTGGGCGTGTGCGTTTGTTTTATCGCCGCGAATATCTCGTCGGCGCGGAAAAAACGCCGTAAAAACACTTTTTCAATGCGGCGGGGCCGGCGGCGGCGGAAAATCTCGTACAGGCGGCCAAGATAAATTCCGGATAAGTTTTTAACATAAGAAAGGGTTGTAAGCATGGATAAGCATCTTGACTACGAAGCGGCGGGTTTTTCGCCTGAAGCGGGGGACAGCGGCAAAATATACGTAAATATGTTCGGATTTTTCGACATATTGTACAAAGGGTCGAGTATTCTGCGCAACGTCGGCAACAGCGGCAAATCCCTCGACATTCTTAAATTTCTTATAATACAGAAGGGCCTCATTTTTCTGCCGGAGGCAATCGCCGCCAACGTCTGGCCGGCAAACGACTATATTGACGAAAAAAAGGTTATCCGCACGTATGTGCACCGCCTCCGAAAAATCCTGGCGTATGAAAACGCCACGGGCCTGGACTTTTCGGCGGACATAAGCGTGCTGAACATAAAAGGGAGCTACAAGGCGGAGCTTTCCGACAACGTAATTATGGACACGGACGTCTTTCAGGATCTTTGCCACCAGGCCTCCAAGGAGGAGGGCACGGCGGAGCTGGTCCGTCTTTTTGAGAGCATTATCGGCCTGTACAAGCGCAATTTCCTTGAGGAAAACCGCATTGACGCGTGGGTCGTGAGTTTTCGCAATTATTATCTACGGGTATTCTGCCAGGCCGTCAACACGATTTTAGACAGAATCGCCTCGAACGGGGATAACTCCCGGATTTACGATATTTGTGAGCAGAGCCTGAAAATTTACGATTTGGACGAAGCCATAAACATTCATTTCCTCAAGGCTATGATAGCCAGTGATCAGTTAGCGGGAGCTATGCAGCATTATACCTACATAACTGAAAAAATGCACAACGAGCTTAAAATAATGCCGTCGGACAAAATGCGCGCTATCTACGGCCAGCTGCAAATCGACGCCGAGGAAACGCCGGAGGCCCCGCGCCACGGCGGCGCGCACCAGTCCGCGCAGGCTCAGCTAAGCCCTGCTCCCTCGGCGAACCTGGCGGATATGATACGGAACATTGTGCTTGAGTATCAGCCGTCCGGCTCCATCGCCGTGGGCATAGTGCGCATCGCGCCGACGGACGCGGAGGCCGCGTCCGCGGATTCCGACGAAATGCTCATAAACCTTAAATTCGCTCTGGGCAATTCCTTGCGGCACGGCGACAGCTTCGTTATGACCCACGACGATTTTGCCGTAATCGTCGTCCAGAACGCGCGGGAGGAATATTACGAAACAATAGCCCAGCGCATAAACGACGCGTTCGCGAGGCGGCTCGCCAACCCCACGCACGAGCTTGACATAAAGCTCTACCCGGCGAGGCTTGTATAGCCGGCTTACGCTTAAAGAAAATTTACACATACAAAAGGAGCTATAATTTTGAAATACATCGCAGACCTCAGAGAGGGCGACCGGGTAATCGGCCACTACCTCTGCCGCCGCAAGGAGACGCTTAAATCAGCCGCGGGCAAGGAATATATGTCGCTGAAACTGTGCGACAAAACCGGCGCTATTGACGCCAAAATATGGGATTTTACGCCGGATATACAGAATTTTGACGAATACGATTACGTAAAAATAGACGGCTTTGTGACGCTTTACCGCGATAATTTTCAGCTTAAAATAACCCGCCTGCGCAAAAGCTCCGACGACGAGTATGACGTGTCCGATTACGCCGCCGTCGCCGAAAAGGACATCGAGGAGCTTTTCGACGGCTTGCTCCGGTTTATAGAGTCCGTTGAAAATCCGCATATGCGCGGCCTTCTCAAGGCTATTATTGAGGACGACGAGGAAATCCGCCAGGCTCTGCACTCCCGCTCGGCGGCCAAGTCTATGCACCACAGCTATATAGGCGGCCTGCTTGAGCATACCCTTTCCGTGGCCCAGATATGTGATTTTATGAGCGGGCGGCATAAAAACGTCAACCGCGACCTGCTTATAACTATCGCGATTCTCCATGACATAGGCAAGGTTTACGAGCTTTCGGACTTCCCGTACAATGATTATACTGACGTGGGGAAGCTCCTTGGCCATTCTTACATCGGCGCGGAGCTTATAGCCAAAGAGGCGGCCAAACTCCCCGATTTTCCGGAAAATTTGTGCTGTCTGCTCAAACACTGCCTTATCTCTCACCATGGGGAGTATGAGTTCGGCGCGGCCAAGCGCCCCAAAATACTTGAGGCCTTTATCCTGCATTGCGCCGACGATATGGACGCGAAAATAAACGCCTTTGAGGAGGAGCTTAAAAACTCCTGCCACAAGACGGAATGGACGGGCTTCAGCCGCTGTTTCGAGCGCAACCTTCGAAAAACTGACCTTTAAGATATTTTTATTGAGGGCGCGAAAAATGTACGATTAAGACATTTTTATTGTGAGGGCGCGAAAAATGTACGATAAAAATGACGAGATTTTTCTTGATATACAGGGGCTGTCGTCCGACGGCGCGGGTATCGCGCGCGTGGACGGCGGATTTACTTTTTTCGTCAAAAACGCCCTGCCCGGCGAGGCCGTCCGCGCGAAAATCATAAAGCTACATAAATCCTATGGCATAGCCAAAATACTCGAAATTATGAAAAAATCGGGCGAAAGGACGAGGCCCCCCTGCCCCGCCTATAAATTCTGCGGCGGGTGTTCGCTTCAGCATATGGACTACGCGGCGCAGCTCCGCTTCAAGGGTGGCGCTGTTTTTGACGCGCTCCGGGTAATCGGCGGACTGCCGGAGGAAGAACTTGAGCGGTTCCAGGGCCTTTGCGCCGTTGGCATGGACTACCCTTTCAGATACCGCAACAAGGCGCAGTTCCCCGCGGGCGCGGGCAAGGACGGGTCCCCTGTTTTCGGCTATTTCGCCGAGCGCAGCCACAACCTGATACCGCTTGACGACTGCCTCATAGCGCGCGGGGAAAACGCGGAAATTATCCGCGCGGCGCGGGCTTTCGCTCAAGAAAACAAGATTCCCGTTTACGACGAAAAGAAGCGCGCCGGCGTTATACGCCATTTAATTACCCGCGTCGCCCAAAACGGCGATATTATGGCCTGCCTTGCCATAAACGCCGACGCGTTGCCGTTTGCCGAAAAATTCGCCGAAAAGATGAGCGCGATACCGCGAATGAGTTCCGTGCTCGTAAATGTCAACAAAACGCGCGGAAACCTTATTCTGGGCGAAAAATTTCAGGTTTTAAGGGGAGAGCCGCGCGTTACGGACGAAATGAACGGCTTCCGCTTCCGTATATCCGCCGCGTCCTTCTATCAGGTGAACTGCGCCCAGACGAAAAAACTTTACGCGAAAGTCCTTGAATACGCCGGAGAGGGAGAGCGCGCCGCCGACCTCTATTGCGGCATCGGCTCGATTACGCTGCCGCTTTCGCGGAATTTCGGGCGGGTGACGGGCGTGGAGTCCGTGCCGGAGGCCGTGGCGAATGCCCGCGAAAACGCCGCCTTAAACGGCGTTTCAAACGCGGACTTTATCTTGTCGCGGACGGAGGAGTTTACTGATTTGGAGCGGATTGCCGCCGGCTGTTCCGCCGTCGTGCTTGACCCGCCGCGAAAAGGCTGCGCGCGGCCGGTTATTTCCGCGCTCGTCGCCGCCGGGCCGCCGCGCGTCGTTTACGTCTCCTGCAACCCGGCGACCCTCGCGCGGGATTTGGCGCTTTTCGCGCCCTGCTATTCGGTGAAAGCTTTAACCGTGTTCGACTGTTTCCCGCAAACGGCCCACGCGGAGTGCGTCGCGCTGCTTATGAAAGTTTAAGCCGTTAAGTGTAGTATACCCCCAGTATCTTTCCCGTCACGAAAATATTCTCCGCGCTCACCCGCCTGAGCGCCATTTTTTCGCCCTCGACGCGGAGCGTCCCCATGGACGTGCCTATTCTGAGCCGGTCGGAGGCGTATTCCGATATGCCCTTGTAATTTGACACAAGCAGCTCCCCGCCGACGAAAGTTATATACGGGGCGTCGGTCGCCGCCTCCGCCGGGATTTCAAATAAATCGGCCATAGCTTTCAATAGTTTAGCCATATTTCCCCCCGATTGCCCAGTCTTTATTTTATATATGTTATTCCGTTATTCAAAAAAATGCTAAAACAGAGTAAACGCGAGAAAATCGAAGCAAACAAAAGATTTAGCAATATAATGCGCTGAAATACGCCCACCTTCGGATTTGCATATTTCTCCGCCATCTACTAAGATATGTATATCGTTAGCACTCGGTCGAAGTGAGTGCTAACAAAACAAAAATAACACGGGAGGTTATGTAAATGAAGTTAAGACCGCTTGCAGACAGAGTTGTTATTAAGCAGCTTGAGGCCGAGGAAAAGACTAAATCCGGCATCGTCCTGCCGAACAGCGCCAAGGAAAAGCCGCAGGAGGCGGAGGTGGTGGCCGTCGGCCCCGGCACGATTGTTGACGGCAAAGAAGTTAAAATCGAGGTCGCCGTAGGCGATAAAATCATTTACTCAAAATACGCCGGCACGGAAGTCAAGCTCGACGGCGAGGAATACGTAATCATCAAACAAAACGATATTTTGGCTGTTGTAGAAAACTAATCTCATAGAACCGAAAGGAGAGTTACAAAATGGCAAAGGAAGTAAAATATGGAGTGGACGCGCGCAAGGCGCTTGAGTCCGGAGTAAATCAGCTTTCCGATATTGTAAAGGTAACGCTGGGTCCCAAGGGGCGCAACGTCGTGCTTGATAAAAAATACGGCACGCCGCTTATAACGAACGACGGCGTGACTATAGCCAAGGAAATAGAGCTGCCCGACGATTTTGAGAATATGGGCGCGCAAATTGTCAAGGAAGTGGCCACAAAGACAAACGACGTGGCCGGCGACGGCACCACCACAGCCACCGTCCTGGCGCAGGCTATGGTCAGGGAGGGGCTTAAAAACATAGCGGCGGGCGCTAACCCGATTATCCTCCGCAAAGGTATGCAGAAAGCCACGGAAAAGGCCGTCGAGTCTATTAAGGGTATGAGCCAGGCCGTAACGGGCAAGAACCACATCGCGCGCGTGGCGGCGATTTCCGCCGGGGACGACTCCGTTGGGGTAATAATCTCCGACGCTATGGAAAAAGTTACCAATAACGGCGTTATCACCGTTGAGGAATCAAAGAGCATGGAGACGGAGCTTGACCTTGTCGAGGGTATGCAGTTCGACCGGGGCTATTTGTCCGCTTATATGGCCACGGATACCGAAAAAATGGTAGCGGAGCTTGACAGTCCGTACATTTTAATTACTGACAAAAAGGTGTCAAATGTCCAAGACCTCCTGCCCGTTCTGGAGCAGATTGTGCAGACCGGCTCGAAGCTCCTGCTTATAGCGGAGGATGTGGAGGGCGACGTGCTTCCTACGCTGATACTTAATAAACTCCGCGGGACGTTCACGTGCGTGGCCGTAAAAGCCCCCGGCTTCGGCGACCGCCGCAAGGCAATGCTTGAGGACATAGCGATTCTGACCGGCGGACAGGTAATCACCTCCGACCTTGGCCACGACCTCAAGGACGCTTCTCTTGATATGCTTGGGCGCGCCAAGACTGTGCGCGTTGAAAAGGAAAACACGATTATTGTTGACGGCGCGGGCCAGAAATCCGAGATTGACGCGCGCGTGGCCCAGATAAAGAGCCAGATTGAGGACACCACCTCCGATTTTGACCGGGAGAAGCTCCAGGAGCGGCTTGCGAAGCTCTCCGGCGGCGTGGCGGTTATCAGAGTGGGCGCGCCCACCGAAACGGAGCTTAAAGAGAAAAAACTCCGCCTTGAGGACGCCCTGGCGGCCACCCGCGCCGCGGTTGAGGAAGGTATGGTATGCGGCGGAGGCGCGGCGTATATTCACGCGTCGAAGGACGTCGCCTCTATTATCGGCGACCTTAAGGGCGACGAAAAAACCGGCGCGCAAATCGTGCTGAAGGCTCTTGAGGCCCCGATGCGCCAAATCGCGGACAACGCGGGCTTAGAGGGCGCGGTTATCGTACACAGCGTTAAAGAGCGTGAAAAAGGAATCGGCTTTGACGTGCTGGCTGAAAACTTCGTGGATATGATTGAAGCGGGAATCATCGACCCGACAAAGGTCGCCCGGAGCGCCCTGCAAAACGCCACTTCCGTGGCCTCCACCCTGCTCACGACGGAGGGCGTTGTGGCGGACATTAAGGAGCCTGAGCCTCCTATGCCCCCCGGCGGCGGAATGGGAATGATGTAATACGTAATACGCAAAAAAGCGGCTTGCTTGCTTGACAAGCCGCTTTTTTATTGAGGCTTCAGATTGGGTATTGACTTTTGAAACTTTTTATGATATCATACAAAAGCATATGTAAAATTAAGAATGGGTGAATTACTTAAAACTCAGAACATTTTGGGCTGTCGCCAAGCGGTAAGGCACAGGACTTTGACTCCTGCATTCGTTGGTTCAAATCCAACCAGTCCAGTTTGTCTTCTTTGGCAAAAGCGCGCTTAAAATAAGGGGAATATTATGACTGAATCCGGCTTTAATGAGAAAATCCTGACGTTTCTTGAGAAAAATTCCCGCCTTACGCCGGCTGATTTGGCGGATATGCTCGGATGCCCGGAGGAACGCGTGCGAGACGCGGTTGACGACCTGCGGCGGCGCGGAGTCATTTGCGGCTTCAACACGCTTATAAATTGGGATTTGACGGAGCGTGATTACGTATCCGCGCTTATTGAGGTGAAAGTGGCCCCGCAGCGCGGGCAGGGCTTCGACAGCATAGCCGAGCGCGTCTACGGCTTCGACGAGGTTAAGGCGGTTTACCTGATGTCCGGCGGCTTCGACCTGACCGTAATCGTCGAGGGGCGCACCATTAAGGAGGTCGCGCTGTTCGTGTCGGATAAACTCTCTCCGCTTGATTCAGTTTTGAGTACCGCGACGCATTTTGTGCTGAAAAAATATAAGGACCACGGGATAATTATAGGCTCTGAGGTTCACGGGGACGAAAGGCTGATCGTGTCGCCGTAAGCGGGGCGCCTGAAAAACTCGCGCGTTTAGCTTAGCGCAGCGTTTTGATTCTGGCGTTACTGAATAAATTCGCTGCCGTTTTTACATTAAAAGGAGCGCCCGATGAGTTTCGTCACCCCCAAAATCCAATCCCTGCCATATTCCGGCATACGCCGTTTTTTTGACGTGGCGAACGAAATGACCGGCGTAATCTCTCTCGGCGTGGGCGAGCCGGACTTCCTTACGCCGTGGAACGTGCGCGAGGAAGCCATTTTTCACCTTGAGAAGCGGCGCACGGTTTATTCGTCAAACGCGGGCTTGCTGCCTCTCCGGCGCGAAATTTCCAGCTTTATGAGCCGCCGCTATAATCTTACATATTCTCCGGAGGAGCAGGTTTTAGTGACCGTCGGCGGGAGCGAGGCGATAGACCTTGTGCTCCGCGCGGTCATAGAGCCTGGCGACGAAGTGATTTATCACGAGCCGTGCTATGTGTCATATATGCCGTGTGTGACGCTCGCGGGAGGCGTGCCTGTGCCGGTGGAGACCAAGGAGGAGGACTGCTTCCGCCTCGCGCCGGAAACGCTTGAAGCGGCGATTACCCCGCGCACAAAGGCCGTTATTCTGTCGTTTCCGAACAACCCGACCGGCGCCGTTATGAGCCGCGAGGATTTGGAAAAAATCGCCGGAGTGCTTAAAGACCGTGATATTCTGGTTATTTCAGACGAAATTTATTCCGAGCTTGCTTATGGGCGGGAGCCGCACGTAAGTATCGCCAATATTCCCGAAATATACGGAAAAACCCTTGTAATCAACGGCTTTTCAAAGGCCTTCGCTATGACGGGCTGGCGGCTTGGCTACGCTTGCGGCCCGGCGGATTTAATCGCCGCTATGACAAAAATTCACCAATACGCCATAATGTGCGCTCCGACCACGAGCCAGTACGCCGGTATTGAGGCGCTTCGCGGGTGCGGGCGCGCCGTCGCCGAAATGCGCCTTCAGTACGACGCGCGCCGCCGCGTTATGCGCAAGGGTTTTCTTGATATGGGCTTGTCCTGTTTTGAGCCGTTCGGCGCGTTTTACTGCTTCCCCTCCATAAAGAGCACGGGCCTGTCCACGGAGGATTTCTGCCGGCGCCTGCTGTTTGAGGGGAAAGTGGCCGTCGTGCCGGGGACGGCTTTCGGCGCGTGCGGAGAAGGGTTCGTGCGCTGCTCGTATGCCTATTCGATTGACAGCATAAAAACGGCGCTGAAACGAATCGAGGAGTTTTTAGGGAAAATATAGACTATCGGTAAACTTCGATTGTTCACAGCATAACGTTTCCAAGCACTAACAGCAGGCTGTCGTGCGCTCCGTGGGCCATTCCCGTCGTCAGCGCGCCGCAGCCCTTTATTTTAAGCCGCGCGGCGCCGTACAGAAGGCCCGTTATAAACGCCACGACAAGCTGAGAGCGGTCTCCGCCGGGGCGGAAATGCGCCAGACTGAACAGCCCCGCCGAAATAACCGCCGCCGTAACGCCCGTTTCCGCCCGGTTTTTGTTCGGCAAGGCGAGGAGCCGCTCCATTATGTAGCCTCGGAATATTATTTCCTCTCCGACCCCCGAAAATAAAAAGAGCTGAATAAAAAGAAACACGAACCGACCAACAGAACGCACGCGGTACTGAAGCAGGTAAACGGGCGAAAAGCCCAGATAAAACACCGGGAGGACGGTAAACGCCATCGAGGTTATAAAAAACAGCGCGGAGGCGACGGCCAGCTGCCGCCCGAAGCGCGCTAACGACAGGTTCAGCGGGTTTCGCTCTTTCAGGTAAAATATGCGCAGGCACGCTATTACGGCGATTACGGCGACGTACGGCGCGATAACAAAAGCCCCTGTCAAGCGGACTTTTGTAAACAGCGCCACCAGCGCGAATACGGCAAATACCTCGGCATAAATTTTTATCCGTTGCGTCATAGGTTATCCTCCGGAAGGAGCCGCCTGTAAACTTCGCTTTTGGGCAGGCCGCGCTCTCTCGCCGCGAGCTTCATCGCGTCTTTAGCGGAATATCCCTGCGCTTCGTAAAGCGAGACGTGCTCCCGAATTGTCAAGTTTTCCCAATTTTCGGGCGTTTCGGCCCGCCCTTCTATAATCAGGGCGAACTCGCCTTTGGGGGCGTTTTCCGAGTAATAGGCCGCCGCCGCCGAAAGCGCGGTCATTTCTGCGTTCTCGTGCAGTTTTGTAAGCTCTCTCGCGATAAATACGCTCCGGTCTCCCAGTATGCCGAAAAGCGCGGCGAGGGTTTTCGCTAGCCGGTGAGGCGCTTCGTACAGCGCTATAAGCCCCGTTTCCGCGCGGAGGCTTTCCGTTTCGGCCTTTAGGCGCTCCTCCGTCAAAAAGCCGTAAAAAGCTATTTTTCGCGTGTCCAGGCCGGATAAGGCCGCCGCCGCCGTAAACGCGCACGCGCCCGGCAGGACCGTCACCGTCACGCCCTCCTCCCGGCAGAGGCGCGCGAGGTCCGAGCCGGGGTCGGAAATCGCGGGCAGGCCCGCGTCAGTCACAAGGGCCGCGCTTTTGCCTGATTTAAGCTCGCTCAAAATTTCCCGGCCGCTCTTTTCCTTGTTATGCTCGTGATAACTGACGAGCCGCCGCTTTATGCCATACGCGGTCAGGAGCGCGCGCGTCCTCCGCGTGTCCTCCGCGGCTATGAAATCAACCTCTTTCAGCACCCGGAGCGCGCGGAGCGTGACGTCCTCCAAATTGCCTATGGGGGTGGCGGTTATGTATAAAATCCCGGCGTCGGCCATCGAAACGCGCTCCTTTATCTTTTTATCACGGCGTACTTCCATTATACACCAAAATTTAATTAAAAAACCACAATTTATTGTGAAAAAACAGAAAAAAAACATAAATTGCCTTGACAAATCGCTTATAAACGAGTATAAATAGATTCAGGATTAAATTATTTTAAGGAGGAACCCATCAATGAACAAGTCTGAACTCATCTCCGCAATGGCCGCGAAGGCGGAACTCAGCAAGAAGGACACGGAAAAGGCGCTCGCCGCTTTCGTGGACGTTGTGACTGAGGAGTTGAAAAACGACGGCAAAGTGCAGCTCGTGGGCTTCGGCACTTTCGACGTTGCTCAGCGCGCCGCGCGTGAGGGGCGCAACCCGCACACCAAGGAGCCTATCCACATCCCGGCTTCCAAGGCTCCGCGCTTCAAAATCGGAAAAGCCCTCAAAGACGCCGTGAACGGCAACTAAAGGCCCCGCGATGAGGCTTGACAAATACTTAAAGGTATCGCGCCTTATAAAGCGTCGCCAGGTGGCTAACGACGCCTGCGACGCCGGGCGCGTCTCCGTAAACGGCAAAACCGCTCGCGCGAGCTACGAGGTCAAAATCGGCGACGTCATAGAAATCCGCTTCGGCGAAAAACTGACGTCGGCGGAGGTTCTTGCCGTGAAGGAATCAGTGCGCAAAGAAGAGGCGGAGAGTATGTTCCGCTTATTAACTCAGTAATATCCGGCCCCTTTCGGAATATATTTTATAAAGGCGGAACGCCTATATTTCCGGGAGGGGTTATTTTTATGGAGACATACGATAAGCACGACAAGCGCGCGCGTCATTCCCTGACAATAGAACAGAAGGAGAACGTCAGCATAACCGGGGTTCTGGACGTGCTCTCCTTCGACGAGGAAAACGTCATCGCCGATACGGAAATGGGCGTTTTAATTATCAAGGGCGCGGGGCTGCACGTCAATAAGCTGAACCTTGACACGGGAGATTTATGCGTGGACGGGGCGGTCATAAGCGCGGCGTATGAGGACGCGGCCTATATGAAGGGCAAAGGCGGCCTTATTTCGAGGCTGTTCAAATGATTTTATCGGCGATACTTTCGATGAAAGGACAGGGCGCCGTCTTTTTAATCTCCGTTGGGGCGGGCGGCGCGATCGGCCTGCTCTATGACTTTTTCCGCGCCGGGCGAAAGCTAAAAAAGCCCCCGGCCGCGCTTATTCACGCGCAGGACGCGCTTTTTTGGCTTATTTCCGCGTTTATAATGTATTACTCGGCGCTCCGGGGGAACCACGGGGAGATAAGGTTTTTCCTCATTGCGGGCGCGTTTTTGGGGATGCTGCTTTATTTTAACACCGCAAGCCGGTTCGTCGTTAAGCTCCTGACCGCCGCGGCCGCTCCCTTCAGATTTTTTTTCGCGGCCGCGTTAAAATTTATTGAAAACCTATTGAAAAAATTGGGCGGCTGGGTTAAAATAAAGAAGGTTAAACTTAAAAAATTTTTACGCAAGAGACTTCTTAAAAACACGCGGGTTGGCCCAGGGCTAGGTGAAAGAATTATGAAAAAACGCTTGTTTTGGGCGTCTATGCTTTTTTTCGTGGGGGTTATAGCTGTCGCGGGGTTATTTTATACCCAAAAGGCAAACGGTTATTTGGAGGAGGAGGCGAAGTTCCGGAGGCAGCTTGACGAGGCGGAGGCCGAGTCGCGCAAGCTCGCGCTGGAGCAGGAATACAAGGATTCCGACGAGTATATTGAGCGCATAGCGCGGGAGCGCTTGGGCTATGTTAAGCCGGACGAAATCGTGTTTTATAATATAAATACGGATTAGGAGAATACTTATGAGCAGCAACCCTCTTGACTTTTCGACCGGGGACAGGGTGCGCGTCCACTCAGGCACGTCCTCCCACAGGGACGGCGAGATAATTTACAAAGGGAACAGCTTTTTTACCGTGAAATTCAAGCATTACAGCGAGGCGTTCCAGTACTTTGAGCTTAAGACGGGTTCGGTGCGCGTGGAGGCGGCAAGGTGAGGTTTTGGCGTTTTTTTTTCACGGCGGCGTTTTTATTAGTATACGCGAAAACGGCCGTATTCGCGGACGCGGCGGCGACGCCGGACAGCGGGCGCCTCGTTCGCGTGGGCTTGATGGCGAAAAATAAAAACTCGCAAAACCTGCAAATAGATGAGAAACTGCTTCACGTGGGTTTTGCCGGGGCGCAAGCCGGAGATTTGGCCCATGGGGCGGCGGTGACGGCGCGCGCCTCTTTTTCCGTCGTGCCGGCCACGGCTTCTTACATACGGATTTCAGCGGATTTTGGGAGCTTCGAGGCGGCGGCGGGTTTTGCCGAAAACGCTAAAAACGCGGGCATAGCCGCGAGAATAGCTATGTTGGACGACGATTGTTTCGCCGTATACGCGGCGAACGCGGAGTTTTCCTCCGTTTCCGCGAAATATCCGGCGGCGCGGGCATTGCCGCAAAAGGCGCGGGTATGCCTTATGGACGGCGAAAACCCGCTCATAGTCTTTGATAACGACGAAAAGACAGCCGCCGTCTGGGGCGGGGAGGGAACTACGCTCGGCACGCGCAGATACCGCGGCGTAATAGAGCTTTCTGTCAGCGGCGCCGGCGCGGTAACGCCCGTAAACACGCTTACAATGGCGGATTACCTGCGCGGGGTTCTGCCTGCGGAAATGCCCTCCGATTGGGACGCGGAGGCGCTCAAGGCCCAAGCGGTCGTCTGCCGTTCCTACGCGTATAACCGAATGGCCTCGGGCGCGTTCGCGGGGGAGGGCTACGACATATGTGACCTGTCGTGCCAGGTTTATCTCGGTATGTCCGCCGAGAACCCAAGGACGGACGAAGCCCTGCGGGAAACCGACGGGGTGATTATGTATTATGATAACGCGCCCGCAGAGGCGGTTTATTCGGCTTCCTCCGGCGGGCTGACGGCGGATTCGTCGGACGTCTGGGGCGAAAGCGTGCCTTATCTGCGCTCCGTGCCGGAGGTTTACGAACCGGAGTCCGCGTTGTGGGAGCGTTCGTACAGCGTGGCGGAGCTTAGTTCTCTCTCCGGAGAGAAAGGCGTCGGGGCGGTTAAAGCCGTCTCAATAGACGAAACTAACGGCGGTCGCGTTACGAAACTTACTATTCACGGCAGCGACGGTTCGCTAACCTTAGAACGGGAGAAAATCCGCTTGTTTTTTAAGGATATTCTCCCCTCGCGCCTTTTTGAAATATGTTCGCCGGACGAAAAGGACGCGCTTCTCGCGAAAGCGGGTTACACCCCGGCTTCCGCGGTTTCCGCCCCTGAAGCGCGGCGGAACGCGCCTGTTTTGTCTGTTTTATCCGCGGCGGGTCAGGCGGCGCTCCCGCCTGGCGGGCTGTTTATGCACGTCCGGGACGGTCTGCCGTCGATGCCCGTCCACGCGGACATTCAAATTACAAACGGAGCGATAACCATACCCGCGCACGGCGGCGCAAGCGGCGAATCGGCCCAATCCCCTGATAATTTCGGCTCTTTCGGAGATATGGGCGGGTTCATATCCTCGGTTTTCGGCGAAACAAAGACCGTTTCCGGGGACGTTGTTTTCGTCGGGCGCGGAAACGGTCACGGCGCGGGTTTTTCGCAATACGGCGCGAAAGGCATGGCGGAACTCGGTATGGATTTCACCGAGATTCTGCGGCATTATTTCACCGGGGTGGAAATCAAGTAGTACAGCCACGCCATCCTAAACGCCCCGCGCAGTTAGCCGCCGCGCGGTTATTTTTTCGCCGCCATAACCTCACACTCTCGGCTTTGTAATCTCCCGCGCCGCGTTTATAATCAACGCGTCCAGCTCTTTCAGTTTGTCGTAATTATGCGCCCAGTAATCACGGTCGGAGATAACGCCGCGTTCAAGCAGAATATCAAGGGCGTACTCAATTTCCGTGTCAGGCGTCGTGTTTTCAATTTCACTCATATAATTGAGGATTTTGGCCGCGTTGTCGTCCGACTCCATCCATTGCGCGCCTATCGCGCGAACCGTATTCGCCTTGCCCGATAGCATATGAAAATGGCGCGGGTCGCACGTTATGGTCCTTGGATAGCTGTCCGCGCCCGCGTATAGCGCCAAGTGGTCGATGTGCGCTTTCACGCCGTCGTGCCACGAATTGAAGCGCATATACGAGAGGGGGTTCGCGTCATCCCCGCCCGCGCTGACTTTCATTCCGCAGGGGTTGCGGTGGGCCAGCGTCACTACTCCGAGGAATTTTCCAAAAGCGGTCTCCGCCGCGCTTTGAGCGTAGGCGACCACGGGGTTAACTCCGCCGCGGTTGCCTACGTACTGCCAGTACATATGCGCAAGCGATATAAATTCGTTCGTTGCGTATTTATCCCGCGCCCAAGCCTCCGCCTGCTCAATCGTGGCGGTGGGCGGGCTTAAAATCGGCGCGTCGGTCTGCTCCGCTTCTTCATTTTCCTTATTCAGCTTTTCGCGCACAAGCAGCAAAAAATCGTCAAAGCCCATTCCGGTGCCGCCGAAGCGGGCTTCCTCGAGCTCGTCGTCGTCCCAATATCCCGCCGGGACGATGTCGCAAATTGATAGGTTATGCTTCGGCAGAAGATGAACAAGCAGCTCGACGGCGTTTCGGCAAGCGGTTTTTACCATATTATGGTTCTGCACGCAGATTTTCAGGGCCAGGCTTTCAAGATTCGCCGTATTCAGAACGCCGCCCGCGTGAAAACAGGCGCGGTCGTTCTCAAAGGACTGCCAAACGCCGATTTCGTCCACAGTATAATGCCAGCTCTCGGGCTTTCCATTGGAACCGCCGCTTAGGTACTCGGCCCATTTTTCAGCGGAAACCCCCGTCGAATTCAAATAATAGACCGTGATGAAATTTACGGTCAGAATAGGAGTTCGCGGATGATTCTTTTTCTCCTTTTCAACAAGCCGTTTGCGGATTTCCATAAAAGGCAAGACCTCCGTGTCTTTTACTGGGCGTTAAAATGCCGTTCCACACTTGTAAATTTCGCGTACTGCGAAAGCCACATCAGGTCAACCGTCCCCGTGGGTCCGTTGCGCTGCTTGGCGATTATGATTTCCGCCTGATTTTTCTTTTCGGTGTCCTTGAAGTAATATTCCTCGCGGTATATAAACATCACGACGTCCGCGTCTTGCTCAATCGCGCCGGATTCGCGCAAATCGGAGAGCATAGGCCGATGGTCGCTTCGTGACTCCGGCGCGCGGGAAAGCTGGGAAAGCGCGATTACGGGAGCTCCTATTTCCCGAGCGAGGGCTTTAAGAGAGCGAGAGATTTCGGATATTTCCTGCTGGCGGCTTTCGCTCCTGCCCGCGCCGCCCATAAGCTGCAAATAATCTATGATTATAAGTCCTAAATTTTTCTCAATTTTAAGTTTACGGCATTTCGCTCGAACTTCCGGGACGGTTATTCCGGGCGTGTCGTCTATGTATATGGGAGATTTGGCTATCGCGCCGGCGGCGTAAGCTATCTGCCGCCAGTCCTGGGGGGAAAGCTCCCCTGTGCGTATTTTTTGTGCGTCGAGCACCGCTTGGGAGCAAAGCAAACGGTTAGCCACCTGTTCGGCGGACATCTCAAGGCTGAAAACGGCGGTGGTCACGCCCCGGCTCAGGGCTGCGTTCTGGGCCGCGTTGAGAGCGAAAGCCGTCTTGCCCATAGACGGGCGGGCGGCCACCAGTATCAGGTCGGAGGGCTGAAAACCGGCCGTTTTGTCGTCAAGCTCCGCGAATCCGGAGGGTACGCCCGTAATGCGCTCTTTGCTCTTGTAGCGCAGCTCAATGCGCTCGATTGACTCAAAAAGCGGTTCCTTAATATGCGCGAAATCAGACGCGCGGCGGTTCTGGGCTATCTCAAAAATAAGTTTCTCGGCCGTTTCTATGGCGGAATCCGACGAAACCCGCGAAGCGTAGGCCATATCGGCTATATTTTCACTCGCTTTGACGAGCCGGCGGAAAACGGATTTTTCGGCGACGATGTTATTGTAGTGCTTTATGGAGGAGGCTGCGTAAAACAGGCCGATAAGCCCGGAAACATAGGCGGCCCCGCCAACGGCGTCATACATATTCGTTTCCTTAAGGTATGAGGAAACGGTCACGGCGTCCACCGGAACGCTTTTCGCGTACATTTCGAGCAGGGCGCGAAAAAGCGCGGCGTTTTGCGGATTGTAAAAATCTTCGGGGGCTAAGCGCTCACACGCGGCGGAAAGCGAATCCTTGTCCGTCAGCATACAGCTCAAAACAGCCGCCTCGGCGTCCGAATCGTGCGGCGGTATACGGGTTATCCGGGAACTGTCGTCCATAAAAACCACCTTAATCAGGAGTTTTTCACGGGTTACCGATTACCCTCCCTTTACTTCAACCTTGACCCTTGCGGTAACTTTCGGGTGGAGCTTAACGTCAACCGTGAACGAGCCGACGGTCTTAATCGGCTCCTTAAGCGTAATTTTCTTTTTATCCACGTGCAGGTTAAACTGCACGGAAAGAGCCTCGGCGATTTCCTTATTGCTCACGGAGCCGAAAATCTTGCCGTTTTCACCGGTTTTAACCGTGACGGCAACCGTGACGTCCTCGAACGTTTTGGCGGTTTTCTGCGCCTCCTCCAGTTCCTCAAGCGACTTCTGCGCGTTGGCTTTCTGCTTCAGCTCAAGCTCCCGCAGGTTAGACTTTGTGGCTTCTACGGCCTTTTTGCCGGGGAAAAGAAAATTACGGGCGTATCCGTCGGCGGCGTTGTACACGTCTCCCTTTTTGCCCACTCCCTTTATGTCTTCAAGCAAAATAACTTTCAAGCAGACTCCTCCTTCGCTCAGAATACTTCCGCTATAGTTACCGATTTATCGCTCAGTAAATCCACACAGCCGCCGGTGTCAAGCCGGACGATGGGGGCGCTTGGCTGCTGACCGTTTATAAACACGATTTTGCCGAACCGCCCGTCGGACAGCTTGGCGGACCGGTTGATATATTCGTAGGCAATGTTCCGCAGGAATACAAGCAGGCACTCCGTATCGAGCTTTCCGAACTGTTCCCGCTCAAGGATGCGCAGGGTGTTAAACGGGACGAGCTTCGCCCTGTACGGCCGGTCAAAAATCATCGCCGCGAAAACGTCGGCTACGCTCAGGATTTTCGACAGGCGGTTAATTTCCTCATCCTGGAGGCCGCTGGGATAGCCGGAGCCGTCTATGCGCTCGTGGTGTTGCAGGACCGCGTCTTTTACGTTTTTGGACACGTCAAGGTTTTTAATTTTATTGTAGCTGTACAGCGGGTGCAGCTTTATTTGCGACAACTCGTCGTTAGTCAGGGGTTCCGGCTTCATAAAAAGGTGCGCCACCTGCTCCATGCCCACGTCGTGAAGCATAGCGGCGTTAAGCAGTTCCCGCGTTTCCTCCTCCGGCAGCTCCAGCCACTCGGCGAACACCCGGCAGATAAGCGCCACACTCATTATGTGGTCAATCAGAAACAGGTTGCGTACCTTAAGGTAATTCAAGTAAAAAAATATGTCGCTGTTATAGCGCGTCGTGGAATAAATTTCCTCCACAGTACCCGTAAGCGCGTCCAAATCGCAGGATTTTGCCTGTATTATGCTGTCGAGCTGGCCTTTGACGTTCTGATAGGACTTGGAGTAGGCGTTTTTGAAGCTACCGAAAACGGCCTTTTCGTCATCCGAAAGGCGCTTTTCGGCTTCTTCGGAAAAATCAGGTTCAGAAAAATTGGGTTCGGAGAAATCCCCATCGCTGTAAAGGCCGCTGAAATAAAATTCCTTGAGCGTATCAATTGACTCAAAGTCAAGAATTTTGCCCGCGGCGATTAAAACTTTGCCCGTGGCGGGGTCGGTTATGTCCTTAGCGACGACCATTCCCACGCGCAGTTTATCTAAACTGATTGTTTTTTCGTTTTCCGTCATCAGATAATCCCTGTCCGCTCTATATAATATTACATTATAGCACAAAACTCGGCCGGCCGCAAACATTATATTTCCGTTACAAATTTTCAGAGGCGGTGCATTGTGTTGAAAATATCCTCGTGCTGGAGCTTTATAATTACGCCGATTTCCTCCCCTATGGCGGCAAGGCCGCTCTCCAGGGCGTCAAACGGCGTCTGCCCGCCCAAGTCGACAATCATCAGCATATTAAAGTATCCCTGGATTATGGACTGAGAGATGTCCAGTATATTCACGCCTCGCTCCGAAAGGTATGCGCACACCCGCGCGATAATGCCCACGCGGTCGTGCCCTATTACGGTAATTATACCCTTTTTGGATTCGTCCATAAGTAACCCCGCGCTTTCAATGGCTTTTTATTTATTATACTATATAAGATTGGCTTTTTGCAAGAGCGACTTAGCGTGGCTGAGCACAGCCTGCTGCTGTTGGAAAAGTTCGTTTTGTTTATCTATGACCGCGTTCTGCGCGTTAAAAATCTTATATAAAGGCAGGTAGTAATCCTCCACGGCCTTCGAGTAAATCCGCGCGCCGCGGCTCAGCTCGTCATAAACCGGGGTTTTGGCGCAGTGCTCCCACCATTTTTCATAGAAAGGGCGCGCCTTCAGATAAAACGAAAAGTTAAAAAAGCTCATTGGGTCCTTTGCCGGCCGCCCGGGCTGAAAACCGTGCTTTTCAAGCGTTTCCGGCGAAATCCGGATTTGCCACGGTTTCCCTTTCATTCCCAGATAATGAATAATCCGGGGTTCGTACGACAGCTCGTCAAAGTCCAGAAAATACCACAGGCCGAAATTATAGGGCAGATACCAGTAGTCGGTTCTTTCCGGGTACGCGAAAAGTTTTATATCCCCGCAAAAGGCCGCCGAAAGCAGGCCCTGGTCGCCAACATAAACCTCGGTTTTTTTTCCCGAAAGTTCGCAAAGGGAGCGGCTTAAGGAAAGAAACCGCTCAAGGCTTACGTTTTCACCGCGAAGTTTCTCCAGGTTAATGACGTAAGAACCGGAGTTAAAAACTCCGTTTTTAGCGATGTCCTTCAATCTCTCCGGGTGCAGCAGGTCGTCCTTGGTAAACGCGCGGAGCGCGCCCGTTTCAGCGGCCGCAAACCTCATCGCGCTCGCGTGGAGGGCAGCCCCCTCGAAATCGGCGAAGTAATATTCGGCTATATCGCCTTCAATCGTAATATCCCCAGTGTCTATATAAAGCACCCGGTCCGCGTCTTGCGGAAGATATTTATGCGCGCACAGGCTGAAATACGCCTCCGCGCACCACCGGCCTCCGTACCGCGCCATTTCCTCATAGGGCGCGCTGTTAGAAATTCTCACCTCGCGGAAAGAAATAACGTCCGAGAGCGTCTCCGCGTATTCCGATATGAGCGACAAATTGTCCCGGGAAATCCGGCTGTGGAAAAGATAAAAATTTACGGAGTACTCGCGGAGGCTGCTATGTATGCTCGCCAGCTGCGGAAGCAGAAGCCGCGAATACCCGTCGTCGCAGGAGGTCATAAGGTTTATTTCCCGTTTGTTCCGAGGTTCGGGGGGGGGGGGGGGGGGGGTATGGAGGCCACAGTTAAAAAAAAATTTTGG
>JAITSQ010000036.1 GCA_031287685.1 Clostridiales bacterium
GCTGCCGTAGTCGGCTATGACCTTGACGGCGATTGCCGTGATGAGCAGAATGGCTAAAAATACTGATATTCGTTTTTTTCGTTTTTTGAGCGGCGACATAAACACCTCCGGGTGGGAAAATTGGCATAAAAAAAGGGGCGGTTAGCTATCTAATAACACGTTAGTGACAAGAAAAGCGGGAAAGCCCGAAAAATAGGGCTTTCCCGCTAATGCTTTAATATTACATATATTACAGCATAGACCGGGAAGACGGCGCGGAGGACGCGCGTAACGCCTTAATTATCATTCATAAACAAGCCCTGCGGTTGGGCGCATGGCAGAGGGAATGGTAAGACTCGCGCTGTCTGCCGGCAGCCCGAAAAGCCGCGAAAAATCCGGCTTTGCCGCTATGCTGAAAAACTGCGCCGAAACCGCCCGGTTGGGGCTCTGGACGATGCGCGGTCGATAAGCCCGCAAGACCGAGGTTTTGCAGCTTATCGACGAGCAAGGCAAATTTCCGCCCGAACCGCGGGCGGAAATTGAGCGGGCGCTTCTTTGGCAACGCGTGGAGAATTTGTACAAGCCATAAGTAAGAAGAAACGCGCCACGCGAGCTTCCAAGGCTCGCGACGCCGGGCTTGAATCGCTGGCGGCACCCTATGTTAATGAATAAAAGGGCTTCGCCAACGCCGGAAGGGCGCCATAGTCAGCGAAGCCGCCAATAAAGACGAGAAAACCGTCTGCGAGATATACCGCGATTTCAGCGAGCCTATCGCGAAAATCCCGAATCATCGCGTTTTAGCGATAAACCGCGGGGAGAAGGAGGGCAAGCTGAAGGTTAAGGTGCAGACAGGCGCGGATTTGGCGGTTAAATTGCTGGCGGAACGTGCCCTCAAGGAACCGGACATCTTCACGGAGCTGATTCAATCAACCTTGGCGGACAGCCGCAAGCGGCTGATAGCGGGCTATATATGGCGGGAATCGGCGTGGCTGCGGCTAAAAATATCGTGGAGTACCGAGAGGAAAACGGCGCGTTCCTTTATAGAAAAGGCGTTTGAAAACTGTTCATCCATCGCTCAAAACGTAAAAATCGTGCCTGAAAGAAATCCGAACGCACAGAAAGCCCGGCTTCACAGATTCAAAATGCCCTTTATAGCGGGTTTTGATTTACGAAAACGATTGCGCATTTTCCTCTTGCGTTTTGAAGGGCAATCCAGTATACTGAAAATGTATTAAACATATATGTTTACATATATGAAAACAAGGCGTTTGCTTTGAGAGGGGCAATTTCCATGAAAAAATCTATTCTGAGCAAGACGACCGCCGCCGCGCTTGGCGCGTTTCTTTTAATCGCGGCGCTTCCCGGATGCTCAGGCGGCGGCGCGGTCAACACCAGCGGCAATACCGCCTCCGCGGACGCGTCAAACCCAACTCCGGCGGGGGCCGCGAAAGAACCCGCCGCCGCGCCCAAAAGCGTGTCCATCACTAACGTATCCTATGACCCGACCCGCGAGTTATATGAGCGGTACAATAAACTTTTCCAGGAATACTGGCTTAAGGAAAAAGGGCAGGAGGTCGAAATCACCCAGTCCCACGGCGGTTCAGGCAAGCAGGCGCGCAGCGTTATAGAGGGCAACGAGGCCGACGTCGTTACGCTTGCCCTTGAGGGCGACGTGGACGAGATACGCAAAGCCGGACTGATTGACGAGGGTTGGGTGAAACGCCTTGATAAGGAAAGCGCGCCCTACACCTCCACAATCGTTTTCTTGGTGCGCAAGGGCAATCCTAAGAACATAAAGGACTGGGACGACATCGTAAAATCCGGCATAGAGGTTATCACGCCCGACCCCAAAAGCTCCGGCGGGGCGCGCTGGAATTTCTTGGCCGCGTGGGCGTTTTCCAATCAGCAAAACGGCGGCGATGAAGAAAAAAACAAGGAATTTATGAAGGCGCTGTACTCCAACGTGACGGTGCTTGACTCCGGCGCGCGCGGCTCCACCACCACCTTTGTCGAAAACGGGCAGGGCGATGTGCTTTTGGCTTGGGAGAACGAAGCGTTCCTTTCCCAAAAAGAGCATCCCGGGGATTTTGAGATTGTGACACCGTCTTTGAGCATTTTAGCCCAGCCCTCGGTTGCGGTGGTGGACGCCAATGTGAAAAAGCACGGCACGGAGGAAGTCGCCACAGCGTACTTACAGTACCTGTACTCTGACGAGGCTCAGCGTTTGGAGGGGCAAAACGACTACCGCCCTTCAAATCCGGATATTTTGAAGGAATTTGGCGACACTTTCGACCTGAATATCAAGCTTGTCAACATCGACGACGATTTTGGCGGCTGGGAAGCCGCCACGGAGAAATTTTTCGCCGACGGAGCTATTTTCGACCAGATTTACAAGAGGTAAAACGGAACCGCTATAAGGATTTACGGAAGGGGGGATTTTCGCGTGTCAGGCTTGAAAGCTCCGTTTAGACGGCGCGGAAACAATGTCATACCCGGGTTCGGGCTTTCGATGGGCGTAACGCTGACCATGCTCAGTCTGATTGTTCTTATCCCTCTCGCGTCTGTTTTGTTAGTATTGAGGGACTATTCCTTCGCGGAATTCTGGAGAGTCGTGGCGGATAAGCAAACCCTCGCCACATATAGAATCAGCCTCTCCTGCGCGGGGATAGCCGCCTGTGTCAATGTCGTTTTCGGGGTTTTGCTGGCGTGGGTTATTACCCGCTATAAATTCCCGGGCAGGCGGATTTTGGACGGCCTGATTGAGCTGCCCTTCGCGCTCCCCACGGCTGTGGCCGGAATAGCGCTGACGACTCTCTATTCCGACAAGGGCTGGATTGGTTCTTTGTTTGACAAAATCGGCGTGAAAATTTCCTATACCACAAAAGGGATTACGATTGCCATGATTTTCATCGGAATCCCCTTTGTGGTTCGTTCCATTCAGCCGGTGCTGGAAAAGCTTGACCCTCAGTATGAGGAGGCCGCCGCCGTGCTGGGCGCCGGGCGCGCGGAGACCTTCTTCCGCGTGGTGCTTCCCGAGCTTCTGCCCGCCGCGCTCACCGGTTTTGCCCTGGCTTTCGCGCGTTCCGTCGGAGAGTACGGCAGCGTGGTGTTTATCGCCGGGAATATACCTTATAAAACGCAAATTACGCCGCTGATTATTATGAATAAGCTGGAGCAGTTTAATTACCCCGCGGCGACCTCCATCGCTCTGGTGATGATTGTTTTCTCTTTCCTCGTTTTATTCGGGATTAACCTTTTGCAGTCTAAAATAAATAAAATCGCGAGGGGGAGCTGAGGTTGCGCTCAAAAACGCTTCAAATTTTTCTGATTTTACTGGGCGTTTTGTTCGTCGCCCTTATGCTGCTTCTGCCGCTTGCCACGGTCCTGGCCTACGCCCTGCGGCAAGGGTGGAGGATTTTCGCCGCTGCCATAACCGACAATTACGCGGTAAAAGCGCTGAATTTAACCTTGCTCGCCGCCGGAATCACCCTGGTGGTCAACACCACCTTCGGTATTTTCGCCGCGTGGGCCATCACCAAATTTCGCTTTCGCGGAAAACAGGCGCTTACCACCTTGATAGACATACCGTTTTCAATTTCGCCAATCATAGCGGGACTTGTGTTTATCCTGATATTCGGGCGTATAGGCTGGGCTTATCCGCTGCTGGAGGCGTGGAAGGTTAAAATTGTGTTCGCCGTTCCGGGAATTGTGCTGGCGACTATTTTTGTTACGTTTCCGTTTGTTTCACGCGCTCTGATTCCCTTGATGCAGTCCCAGGGCAGCGACGAGGAGGAAGCGGCGGCGCTTATGGGCGCCAAAGGGCTTGAAATATTCCGCAAAATCACCTTTCCGCATATCAAATGGGGATTGCTGTACGGCGTCATTCTCTGCACCGCCCGCGCCCTCGGGGAATTTGGCGCGGTGTCGGTGGTGTCAGGGCATCTGCGCGGAAAAACCAATACCCTGCCGCTCCATGTGGAGATACTGTTCAGCGAGTTCAGACTGACGGCGGCTTTCGCCGTGGCCTCCGTTTTGGTGGTAATCGCGGTTATCATACTAATTCTTCGGAATATTGTCGAATACCGCCTGAAGAAAGAGGAGGAGTAAAATGTATGTTGAATTGAAAAACCTCAATAAACGTTTCGGCGGCTTTCAGGCGTCAGACAATATAAGTTTCGGCATAGAAAAGGGGAAATTAATCGGCTTGCTCGGCCCCTCCGGCAGCGGCAAGACGACGATCCTGCGAATGATAGCCGGGCTTGAAACGCCGGATTCAGGAGATATTTTTATCGCCGGGGACAGGGTAAACGATTTGCCCGCCGCCAAGCGCGGAATCGGCTTTGTGTTTCAAAATTACGCCCTCTTTCGCTATATGACGGTTTTTGACAATATCGCCTTTGGGCTGACGGTGCAGAAAAGAGACAAGGAATACATCCGAGGCCGCGTGAGCGAGCTGATTAAGCTTATAGGGCTTGAGAAAATGGAAAAACGCCATCCCCATCAGCTTTCCGGCGGGCAAAGACAGCGCGTGGCGTTTGCGCGCGCCTTAGCCCCCAATCCGCATTTATTGCTCTTAGACGAGCCCTTTGCGGCAATCGACGCCAAGGTGCGGAAGGAATTGCGTTCCTGGCTTCGAGAGACGATTAACAAGGTCGGGATTACGAGTATTTTTGTCACTCACGACCAGGAGGAAGCGGTGGAGGTTGCCGACGAGATAATAATCACCAACAGCGGGCGCGTGGAGCAAGTCGGAACGCCTATAGAAATCTATAAAAACCCTAAAACCCACTTTGCGGCAAAGTTTATCGGCGAATCTATTACACTCGCGGATTATGACAAACTGCATGGCTTTGAGAAGGTCAAAGGCTTTGACCGCGCCGTTCTGCGCCCGGAGTTCGTTCATATTACAAAAGTCCAAAAAGAATTGTATCCTCACGCGTCCCAGCGGGGAATCGTGGAAAATATTTTCTTCAAGGGAAACACGCTGGAGCTGCGCGTGGACTTAGGCGGGCAGAAAATAACCGCGTACCAATCGCTGGACGACGCCTCCTTCTCTGTGGGCGAGGAAGTCAGCGTGTTAATTTACCGTCTGTATTTGCTTGGCGAAAACGAAGTGCGGCTGGAGGAAAACCACTCCATTAAAAGCGAGGGCAGCTTCTTTATCTGATGAACATATATTTGATTGGAGCGGGGGATATTTCGGCCCTCGCGGCCGACGCCGCCGAGCGGTTTCCGGAAAGCGCGGTATGGGCGGCAAAAGCCCTGCCGAAAGGAATAGAATTTACAGATAACCACATAGTGCAGCCTGTTTATCTTTTGCCCGGGATAAAATATGAGCAATTGCTCCGGGAGGCCTTGGCTTATTCCGGCGGAGTCACGCTCGGCGAGCCGCTTCTGCGGGATGAAGCCGCTGTTAACCGGCTCGCGGGCATACTCTCGGCGGAATATGGAAATCAAAACGCCTTGTTTGTCGGCCACGGCACAAATCACTCGTCGGGGCGGCTGTATCGCGAATTGGGGGAAGCGCTGCGCCGCGAGAGCGGCGGGCGTTTCTTTTTGAGCGTGCTTGACGAAGATTTCACCGCCGCGAGGGAATGGATTGCCGAAAACAAAATTGACAAAACTCTCCTCGTCCCGCTGATGATAAGCATGGGGCGGCACGCCGAAAATGAAATTATAGGCCGAGGCGGGGAAAGCATACGCTCACGGCTTGAGGCGGCGGGCGTTGAAACGGTTTGCGTCGCCAAGGGTCTGATTGATTATCCCGCCGTGCGGGAGGTGTTTATTGATAATATAGCAAGTCAGCTTAAGTCAGCGCTCCTTGCTGATTTTTAAAGCTGCCCCGCCTTTGAAAAAACAATTTGCGGATACTTACTGATTTTCACGCCAAACGCGTTTTCTATGGCGCCTGTTCTCAGAATTTCCTCCGGACCGCCCGCCGCCAGCACTTCGCCGTTCTTCAGGACCGCCAGGCTGTCGGCGCGTTCCAGCGCCATATTTATGTCGTGCAATACCACCGCCACCGCCTTTCCCTCCCGCTTCAGCAACTCCGTCAGCTCAATAAACTCAAGCTGATGGGCGATATCCAAATAAGCTGTCGGCTCGTCAAGCAAAGCGTGGCTTGTGTTTTGCGCCAAGGTCATGGCAATATAGGCCTTTTGCCGCTCACCGCCTGAAAGCCGGGGGAGCGCTTCGCGGCGTTTATGGAGTATCCCCGCTTTTTCCATCGCGGACTCGGTTACGGCTCTGTCCTCCGCGCGGTATACCCTCGGATAGCCAAGCCACGGAAAGCGTCCGTGCAAGACAAGGGCTTCCACAGAAATATCAGGCGCGGTTCGGCTTTGGGGAAGATAAGAAATGGATTTCGCGGCCTCCGCTCGAGACAGACCGGACAGCGGCTTGCCGTCGATAAGGATTTCGCCGCCGGAGGGCTTCAGCTGTCCGCAGATGAGTTTTAACAGCGTGCTTTTCCCGCAGCCGTTGGCGCCGATTATAGCGGTGATTTTTCCGTTTGGTATGGTCAAGGATACATTTTTGGTAACCGCCGCGCGTCCGTAGCCGCCCGAAAGGTTGTTAAGCTCAATCACGCCTCCTCCTCCTGTCCCTATATAACAGCCACATAAACAACGGAACGCCTAAGTACGCGGCCAATACCCCCACGGGAAGCTCTCCCGGCGAGAAAAGCGTCCGGGCGGCGGTATCGCACAGCGTTAAAAAAGCCGCCCCCATAATCGCGGAGGTTCCGATAAACATTCTCTTGCCGCCGTTTGGCAAAAGCAATTTCGCCATGTGCGGCACTATCAGGCCGATAAAGCCCAAAAGCCCCGAAAAACTCACGGCGGCTCCCGCCAGAGCCGCCGCCAGCCCCAGGAACAAAAAACGAAACAGGCCCGCATTCAGCCCCAAGGCTCTGGCCGAGTCTTCGCCCAGACTTAATACGGAAAGCTCCCCGCCGAAAAACAACGCCGTCAGAAGGCCGATAGTTATGACCACCCCCGCCGGAAGAAGCTGTCTTATCGAAACGCCCGCGAAGCCTCCCGTTTGAAAATCCCGAAGCCCCCGCAGAATATCGGGGTATAAGCTTAATAATGTGTTAATTCCGGCGGTCATAAGGCTTGAAACGGCCACGCCTGACAGGATCAGCGTTGTTCGCGAGGCTCCCGCCGCTCTGGCGGCGCCGTAAACAAGCAGCACAGTCAGCAGCGCCCCAAGAAAAGCCGAAACCGGAACAGCCCAAAAAGCTCCCGGCAAAAGCGCCATAGCCGCCGCCGCGAATAGCCCGGCCCCCGCGTTTACGCCGATTATCCCCGGAGCGGCCAAGGGGTTCGAGAGTATTGTTTGAAGAATAACGCCGGAAACCGCCAGCGCCGCTCCCGCCATAGCTCCCGCCAGCAGGCGCGGGAGGCGGACATTTAGCATAATTTGCCGCGCCGCGTCATTGGGGGAGCCGAACAAGCCCTGAAAAACCTCGGAGGGGGTGAGCCTGACCGCCCCCAGGTTCAAGGCCAGCGCGGCGGAGAAAATCAGCGCGGCAAGGCAAGCCAGCAATACGGCGCCGTTTTTTCCATTATCCATGCGATTACCCATACAATTTATCCCACAGGTATTCATAGCTTTCCGCCCAGCGGTCGTTTGGCTTTTGGTGAAACAAATCTTTCGGAAGAAGAATATACCGGTTGTTTTTTACGGCGGACAGATTGCTCCACGCGGGGTCATTTTGCAAGGTTTCCTCCAGAAGCCGCCTGCTTTTGCTTTCATCTCCCATAGCCACGGCGAAAATAAAATCGGGATCCTCCTTAATAATTATTTCCATGCTCAAATCCGCGAGCAAGCTTTCATTCGTATCCGCGATGTTTACACAGCCCATATCCTTTAACATAGCTCCCGCCATAGTGTCGCCGCCTCGCGCGGCTACTTTGCCCGCCCCGGCGCGGACGAGCAAGACCTTGGGGGAGGGCTTGTCCTTCGCCCTGCCGATAATCTCGTCAATATCGGCGCGAATCCGCTCTCCGTTCCGTTCGTATAAATCGCTTCGTCCGGTGAGGTCCGTGCAGATTTTGAGCATGGCGAGATAGTCGTCAAAAGTTTCCACCGAAAAGTAAGCCGCCGGAATTCCCGCCGACGCGAGAGCCTCCTTCAGCTTAACCTCGGCGGGTATGTCGGCGGAAAGTATTATGAAGCTTGGCCGCAAGGCTAAAATCCGCTCCAGGCTCGGCTCGTGCAGACCGCCTATATCGGTCACGCCCTCTGTGCCGTCAGAAAAATTGTCCTCGAAAAAATCGCTCGTCGCGCCCAGAAGCTCTCCTCCGGCAAGTATCCAGACCCGCGCGAAACTGCCGGAGCAAACGACGGTTCTGCCGCAGTCGGATACCGAAAGGTCATTTCCAAGGGCGTCGGTGAAGGAGGGGGCTTGTATTGGCTGTGAATCGGGGTTTTCCCTATTGCTCTTTCGCGAACAGGCCGGCAGCAAAACCATCAGGACGACAAGCGCGAGACAAAAAAGCTTCTTCATATATGCATCCCCTCAAAGGCTCCGGAGTTGCTGGCGACGCTTTCCCTGGCCACCAGCTTGCAGGGCAGATTGATTTTCAGCGGAAGCCTGTGCAGCTTTCTAATGCGGCCGATTAAAGTCTGCACCGCGACGTTAGCCATTTCAATCGTCGGCATACCGATAGTCGTAAGCATTGGCGACGCGTAGCCGGAAGACACTATATTGTCCATTCCGATTACTGAAATCCGCTCGGGAACCTTTATGGCGGCTTCCCGCAAGCGGCTCATAGCGTCAAGGGCGATAAGGTCGGAGGCGCAGAATATGGCGGTGGGAAGGGGCTTTGCCTGCCGCAGAAGCCTTTCGGCCCCCTGACAGCCCCCTCCCTCGCTGTTTTGCGGGCAGTCCACGGACAGGCTCGGGTCGCTCTCCAGTCCGCCCTCCGCGGCCATATCAAGATACGCCCTGTAACGCGCCTCGTTTTTCTTTTCGCCGATATAGGCTATCCGCGTGTGCCCGCGCGAGATTAAATACTCAAGGGCGGTCCGCGCCGCCGCGTAACCGTCGCAGATAACCTGATCCCAATCGGCGTCTATCGGGTTGCGCCCTAAATAAACAATATTTTTATATTTGCTTTCAAGGAGCCGCGCCGCCGATTCGCCCTCGAACCGCCCCAAAACGACGGCGCCCAGCTGGCGCTCGGATTTTGCGGCGGCAGGCCGCGCTTCCGGCTCCAACACCGAATAGAGCATCTGAACGGTGTATCCGAAGGAGAGCGCGTGGGCCGTGACCGCCCTCGCGGCCTCGGAGAAAAAGGGGTTATCCTCCGTGTTTTTCGCGCGTCCCAGTACGCAAGCAAGCAGCCCGTTTTCGCCGGGTTCCTCCCGCGAACCTTTTTTCCTGAGGGTTTGGGCGCTTTTATTCGGCACGTACCTGTTTTCTTTAACAAGCTCCCAAACTCTTTCGCGCACCTCGCGGCTCGCGAAGCGGTCGTCGGGGGAATTGATTATCCGCGATACCGTGGAACTGTGAACGCCCGCCAGCGCGGCTATTTCTTTCAAAGTCAAAGCGAAAGCACCTCTCTAAGTAGGAAAACCGCCTTTTCTATAAGGATTATATACCGAGCTTGCGCGGATTACAAGAGAAAACAGAGAAAACGTTTGCGCAATTTGCGCTGGCTTTTCCCCGGGAACCCCTTTATAATATAAAAAATAGTTATTTTGAGCGGGTGATGTGTTGAAGCTTCAGGTGAAACGGCTTTCTACGGATTTTCTGATTATAGGCGGGGGGACGGCGGGCGCTTACGCGGCGCTGACTTTTTGCGAACATTCCGACAAGCGGGTTCTGATAGCGGAAAAGGCGAACATCAAGCGGAGCGGGTGTCTCGCCGCCGGGGTCAACGCTCTTAACGCTTATATCGTCCCGGGGAAAACGCCTCAGGACTATGTGGATTACGCCAGGGGCGACGCCCACAGCATTGTCCGGGGGGATTTGCTCCTTACCATGGCGGAGGGGCTTAACCGCGTGACCCATAAATTAGAGGAGTTAGGGCTGACTATATTAAAAAACCCGGACGGAAGCTACGCCGCCCGAGGAAACCGCAACCTGAAAATAAACGGGGAGAATATCAAACCAATATTGGCTGGGGCCGTTTCAAAAGAGCCTCAAATATCCGTGCTTAACCGCGTGAGCGTATTTGAGTATATTGTCCGGGAAAACCGGATTTGCGGCGCGTATGCCGTCGGCGTGGACGAACCGTCGCTGTACGTTATCTCGGCCAAGGCGGTCCTTTGCGCGGCGGGCGGGGCGGCGGGCCTCTATAAGCCGAACAATCCGGGATTTTCCCGCCATAAAATGTGGTATCCCCCCTTTAACACCGGCGCGGCCTGCGCTATGGGAATCCGCGCCGGAGCGGAAATGACGACGCTTGAAATGCGTTTTATCGCCTTGCGCTGCAAGGATACCATAGCCCCCACGGGGACTCTGGCGCAAGGAGTCGGCGCGAAGCAGATTAATTCTCTCGGAGAGGTATACGAGCAAAAATATGGCGTGACGACCTCCCAGCGCCTTTACGGAACGGTCGTTGAGAATTTGGAGGGGCGGGGGCCGTGTTATTTGCGCACCGCCGGAATATCGCGCCAGCAGGACGAGGACTTGCAAAAGGCCTACTTAAATATGGCGCCGAGCCAAACCCTGCGCTGGATTGAAAGCGGCGGCCCGCCGTCCGAGCAAAACGTGGAAATTGAAGGCACGGAGCCGTATATCACGGGCGGGCACACCGCTTCCGGCTATTGGGTGGACGCCAACCGGGAAACCACCATACGCGGGCTGTTCGCCGCGGGCGACGCCGCGGGCGGCTGCCCGCAAAAGTATGTCACCGGGGCGTTTGTCGAGGGTGAGATTGCCGCTAAGGCCGCGCTGAAATACTTGGGCGACGAGCTGACTGACCCTGGGGACGGCGCCGACAGCGTTAAGGCTCTGTTGGAGGCGCGGCTGGACGCCGCCGCCGATTCTGACGAAATCGACCGTTTGGAAGAGGAAATGCAGTCGATTATGGACGAGTACGCCGGAGGGATAAGCCGGCATTACCGCTATTCGGAGGAAAGCCTGAAAACAGCCGAGGAGAAAATCCGCGCGCTTACGGACAGAGTTAACCTTACCAAGGCGAGGGACACGCGAGGGCTTGTTTATATACTGGAGCTTACGGAACGCCTTATCCTCTGCCGGGCGCTGATTGCCCACCTTTTGGCAAGGAAGGAAACCCGCTGGCGCGGTTTTGCCGAAAACACGGATTACCCGGATACGAGCGAGGATTTTCTTAAATATGTAAATTCCCGGTTTAATCCTCATACTGACGAATTTGAGATTATATTCCGGGATTTGGTTGCGGAGGGCGAGATATATGAGCATTGAGATAAACCGAGAGGCTTGTGCCGGCTGCGGGGCGTGTTCCGAGGCTTGCCCCGGAAGCTTGCTCCTGCTTGACGAGAAGGGCAAGGCCGCTATCCCCAAGCCGGAACGCTGCTGGGGCTGTGTTTCCTGCGTCAAGGAGTGCCCCGCGCGAGCCATAGAGTTTTTTTTGGGCGCGGATATGGGCGGAAGGGGCGGAAGAATGAGCGTCCGCCGCGAAGCTTCTATGCTTCATTGGGATATAAGAAAGCCTGGCGGCGGGCTTAAAACCATCACCGTGGACAGCGGGGACGCCAATAAATATTGAGAGGGGGGCGGAAGCTATGCCGCAAACACAGTTGGATAAGCTTGAGGCCGAGGCCCTTTACATATTCCGTGAGGTCGCTTCTGAGTGCGAACGCCCGGTGATGCTCTATTCCGTCGGCAAGGACAGCTCAGTTATGCTTCATTTGGCGATGAAAGCGTTTTATCCCGAGAAGCCGCCTTTTCCGTTCTTGCACATCGATACGGGCTGGAAATTCAAGGAGATGATAGAGTTTCGCGACAGACGGGCGAAGGAATTGGGACTTGATATGCTTGTATACAGAAACGAGGCCGCCCTTGCGGAGGGAATCAATCCCTTTGACCACGGGGCGGCGTATACCGACATAATGAAAACCCAGGCCCTGAAGGACGCGCTGACCAAATACGGCTTTACCGCCGCGTTCGGCGGCGGGCGGCGCGACGAGGAAAAATCCCGCGCCAAGGAGCGGATTTTCTCCTTCCGCAACGAGAACCACGCGTGGGACCCCAAAAATCAACGCCCGGAAATGTGGAAACTTTACAACACAAAGCTCCGCAAAGGCGAAAGTATACGCGTTTTCCCTATTTCCAACTGGACGGAAAAAGACGTCTGGCAGTACATCGAAAGAGAGAACATCCCAATTGTGCCGCTGTATTTCGCGAAGGAACGCCCCGTGGTCGAGCGCGACGGCAACATCATCATGGTTGACGACGGCCGTCTGCGCCTTGCCCCCGGGGAGCTTCCGCAAATGAAAAAGGTTCGTTTCCGCACGCTGGGCTGTTATCCGCTCACGGGCGGCGTGCTTTCGGAGGCGGACACGCTTCCCGCCGTTATCGCCGAAGCTCTTTCGGCGGTTACGAGCGAGCGGACCAGCCGCGTGATTGACAAGGAAGCCTCCGGAAGTATGGAACGCCGCAAGCGGGAGGGGTATTTTTAATGACGAAAGCCTCTGAAAACGGATTGCTCAAATTCATTACCTGCGGAAGCGTCGACGACGGGAAATCCACGCTCCTCGGGCATATTTTATACGACTCCAAGCTGCTTTTCGCCGACCAGGAGCAAGCCCTTATTTTAGACAGCCAAGTCGGCAGCCGGCGCGGCGAGATAGACTATTCCCTGCTGTTAGACGGGCTTATGGCCGAAAGGGAGCAGGGAATCACGATTGACGTGGCCTACCGGTATTTTGCGACAAGCAAGCGGAGCTTTATAGCGGCGGACACGCCCGGACACGAGGAATACACCCGAAACATGGCGGTGGGCGCTTCCTTCGCGGATCTGGCGGTGATTTTGGTGGACGCGTCCCGGGGCGTTTTGACGCAAACCCGCCGGCACGCCCGAATCTGCGCCTTAATGGGGATCAGACATTTTGTGTTCGCCGTGAACAAGATGGATTTGGAGGCTTACAGCGAAGAAACTTTCCGGGCTGTTTCAGCCGGCATAAACGCCCTCAGCGGGGAGCTTGGCTTGGAAAATGTCGTCGCCATTCCGGTTTCCGCCACGGAAGGCGACAACGTGACGGAGCTTTCCTGCCGCATGAAATGGTACGAAGGCCCGACCCTGCTCGGATTTTTAGAAACCGCGGACATTTCCGGCGCGTCGCCTGAAGAAGGCTTTTATATGCCCGTTCAGCGCGTATGCCGCCCGGATCACACCTTCAGGGGCTTCCAGGGGCAGATAGAAGCCGGAAGGGTCGGCGCTGGGGACCTGCTGACGGCGCTCCCCAGCGGCGAAATCGCCCTTGTAAAGTCAATTTATCTCGCGGACAAAAAGGTGGAAAGCGCTTTTGTCGGCCAGCCCGTGACGCTTCAGCTCGACCGTGAGGTAGATGTTTCTCGAGGGTGCGTATTGGCGCGGAACGCGGGGCTCAAAACGGAAAAGTCGTTTTTCGCGTCCCTGCTTTGGATGGACGACCAAAAACTGATTCCCGGCAAAGACTATTGGGTGAAGGTCGCGACTAAGCTGCTTCCCGCGATTGTCACCGGTATTCGCCACAAGGTGGACGTCAACAGCGGCGAACTGACGGCGGCCGATTCAATAGGCAAAAATGAAATTGTTGAGTGTGAGCTTGTCCTGTCGGAACCGGCTGTATTGAGCGAGTTTCGCTCGCATAAGGGCCTGGGGGGGCTTATCCTGATTGACAGGGTATCCCACGCCACCTCGGCCTGCGGAGTGATAACCTCGGCGGGAAAACAAGCCGGAACCGGGGTTTATTTAAACGACGGCGAACACAGCCTGCAGGTTTCGCTTTTTGACGGCTTCCTCTACCACCCGGATATTCACGCCATACTGCGGCACAGCCCCAATCCGGCCATATATAAGCCGGGGGACGCTTTGCCCTTGAGGGAAGCCGGTCTTGCCTATCCGAGCGATTTTGACGTCGCTTCTGATTTTGGTTTCGCCAATGTCCGTAACGGCGTTTTTACCGGGTTCGGAGCAAGAGAGCCGAGGTATGCCCTGCTGGATCCGAGAGGTCTGGATTTGGACATCCCCCCTCCCAGAGATTTTACAAAATATCGTAAAATCAGCGTTTGGGAGAAGGATTATGAGATTTGACACTAAGGGAGCGTGAAGCAGATGGCTGTTGATTACAAAGCCCTCAAAGACGGGGGATTTATGCGTCAGACGCAAAAGAACCATTTTTCCCTGAGGCTGAAGGCGATAGGAGGGAACTTCACCGCCGAACAGCTTTCGACCATTGCCGAAATCAGCAAAACCTTCGGCTGCGGGCAGGTTCATCTCACCTCGCGGCAAGGAATTGAGATTCCGTTTATCAAGTTAGACGACGTGGATAAGGTAAAGGCGGAGCTTGAGGCGGGCGGCGTGTACACGGGCGTGTGCGGACCCCGCGTGCGAACCGTGACCGCCTGTCAGGGCGCGGAAATCTGCCCCTCCGGCTGTATTGACACATATCCGCTGGCGCTTGAAATATCCGATCGTTATTTTGGCCGCGAACTGCCCCATAAATTCAAATTCGGGGTGACCGGCTGTATGAACAACTGCCTCAAGGCCGAAGAGAATGATTTGGGCATAAAAGGCGGGTATACCATAGAATGGATTAAGGAAGCGTGCACCCTGTGCGGAGTATGCGCCAAAGCCTGCCGGGAAGGGGCGATCGCCCAAACCGAGAGTGAAATTCTGCTGGACGAAACCAAATGCAGTAACTGCGGACGCTGTGTCAAATCCTGCCCCTTTGACGCGTGGAGGGGCGAACCGGGCTATATTCTCTCTTTCGGGGGAACCTTCGGGAACCTGATTGCCAAAGGGGAGCCGGTTCTGCCCATTCTCCGTGACAAGGACGCGCTGTTCCGCGCCGCTGACGCGGCCCTTGCTTTCTTTGATAAATACGCGAAGCCCGGCGAGCGTTTCCGCGTGACTATAGAGCGGGCGGGCTGGGAGGCTTTTAGACAGACTCTTGAAACGGAAATGGAGGCGGCTTATAATGGCTGATTTTCAAATTGACGCGGAGGCGGACATAACCGACGTTGTGTGTCCTGTTACTTTTGTGAAGGCTAAGGTCGCGCTGGAGGAATTGGAGGACGGGCAAATTATCTCTATCCGCATAAATGACGGCGAGCCTGTACAAAACGTGCCCCGGAGCCTTAAGGAGGAAGGGCATCAAATTTTGAAGCTTTCGGCTAACGGCGACGAAACCTATAATCTTATTGTAAGAAAGGTTGGGGAATAAAATGAAGCTTACGGTATCGGGAAATGTAAAAGAATACGCCGGCGGTTTGACCGTGAGGAAGCTCCTTGAGCTTGAGCAAGTGGAAACGCCGGAATATGTCACGGTTTCCGTCAATGACGAATTTATCCCGACTGGAGATTTTGACACGGCGGCGCTGAGCGACGGCGACAGCGTGGAATTTCTGTACTTCATGGGAGGCGGGCGCTGATGGCTTTCACAAACGAACAACTGGAGCGTTATTCCCGCCACATTATTTTGAGCGAGGTCGGCGTTAAGGGACAAAAACAACTTCTGCAAAGCAAGGTTCTTATCATAGGGGCGGGGGGCTTGGGCGCGCCCGCCGCGCTGTACCTTGCCGCGGCGGGGGTCGGGACAATCGGAATCGCCGACGCGGACTCGGTGGATTTATCCAATCTGCAAAGGCAGGTTATTCATACTACGCCCGACGTGGGCAAGGCCAAGACGCAATCCGCGAAAGAAACTATGGAGGCTATTAACCCGGATATAACTGTCAACACCTATCACACCTTCGTAACGGCTCGAAATATCCCGGAACTTATCGCCGGTTATGATTTTATAATTGACGGAACGGATAATTTCCCCGCGAAGTTTTTGATTAACGACGCCTGCGTGCTGGCGAAAAAGCCGTTTTCCCACGCGGGCATAATTCGCTTCAAGGGACAGCTCTTGACCTACGCTCCCGATAAAGGGCCGTGCTACCGCTGCGTGTTCAAGGAACCGCCGCCGCCCGAGGCCGTTCCGACCTGCAGGCAGGCGGGGGTTATCGGCGCTATGGGCGGTGTAATCGGCTCTCTGCAAGCTATGGAAGCTATTAAATACATCATCGGCAAAGGTGAACTGCTGACCGGGTATCTCCTCACCTATGACGCTTTGAAAATGGAATTTAGAAAAATCAAGCTGCCCGGAAACGATTCCTGCCCTGTTTGCGGGAAAAACCCTTCTATTCTTGAGCCGTTTGATTATGAGCAGACGGCGTGCGATTTGAAAGGCGGCCATTAAATGGTGATTAAAATAAAACAAGCGGACTATGAGGCTATTGCCGCCCACGCGAGGTCGGCGCTGCCAAAGGAAGCCTGCGGCCTGATTGCCGGGCGCGACGAGGGCGATACCCGCGTAATCGAAAAGGTGTACTTGCTCACCAACGCAGACCAAAGCCGGGAGCATTTTTCCATTGACCCCAAGGAGCAGCTCGCGGCAATAAAGGATATGCGCAAAGACGGTCTGAACCCGCTGGGCAATTTTCATTCCCATCCCGAAACGCCCGCCAGACCGTCAGAGGAAGATATCCGCCTGGCCCTTGACGCCAAGGCAAGCTATCTTATTCTTTCATTGGCGGAAAATTCGCCGGTGCTGAAAGCGTTTAGTATTGAGAAAGGGGCGGTTATCAGCGTCCCTTTGGAGGTGGGGTAAAAAGGGGATTATAGGTTTGTCAACCGCGCCTTCACCTTTACAAAAAGCTCTTTTATCTCACGGGCGGCGGCGGTAATGTCAGTTTGAGCTATAATCGCCGACACAACCGCGATTCCGCCAACGCCCGTTCCTAAAAAACCCGGGATTGTCTCCTTGTTAATCCCGCCTATTACGACAAGCGGCAAATTTGTCGCCGCGCGAATTTTTGTCAGCTCTTCAAAAGAAACCACAGCGGCGTCGGTTTTGGTGTTTGTGGCGTACATCGCTCCGACGCCGAGGTAGTCCGCGCCTAGGCGTTCCGCTTCTTTCGCCTCCGCGAGGCCGCTGACCGAAACGCCGATTATTTTGTCCTCGCCAATAATACTCCGCGCCGCGTCGGGCGGCAAATCGCGCTGACCAATATGCGCTCCGTCCGCGTTTACGGCTATCGCTATATCAAGACGGTCGTTGATAATGAGCGGAACGCCGTGTTTTCGCGTTATCTCGCGTACTCTTAGGGCGGTATTGTAAAACTCGCGAGAGGACGCTGTTTTCTCGCGAAGCTGTACGGCAGTCACGCCGCCGAGAAGCGCTAGTTCCACGGATTCCTCCACCGTCGCCGTGGTCATAAGCTCGCTGTCCGTGACAAGGTACAAAGAGTAATCAATTTCAGGCTTCACTTAGTTTCGCCTTCTTTTCAAGCGTGGCCGCGTCCAATTTGCTGATCGCGTCGTGCAAGGCCGCGCGGAAGCTGCCGTTGCCCAATTCTCCCGCTTTTTCATAAGCTATTTCGCCCGCGATTCCCATTGATAAAACGGCACATACCGCCGCTTCAAAGGGTGCGCGCGGAGACGCTCCGACAAACGCGCCGACGAGCGACGTGCACATACAACCGGTACCTGTCAAATTGGCAAGCATAGAGTGTCCGTTTTTGATTAAAGCGGTTTTTTCGCCGTCCGAAACAATGTCGGTCGCGCCCGTTATCGCAATCACACAGTCTAATCTTTTGGCAAGCGATTTGGCGATATTTTGCCCATCAGCGGAATCAATATCGCCCTCGCCCGCGTCAACGCCCTTTGTTTCGGATTTAAGCCCGGCGATATATTTTATTTCGGAAATATTTCCGCGAATCACCGCAAATTTTACTTCTGATATCAACGCCGCCGCCGTTTCATTGCGATACGCGGACGCGCCCGCCCCGACCGGGTCAAACACAACCGGCGCTCCGGCGAGGTTCGCGGCTTTACCCGCGATAAGCATTGACCGCGCCGTTCGGGGGTTGAGCGTTCCCATATTCAGCACGACCGCTTGAGAAATTCCGGCTATGTCCGCCGCCTCCTCGTTCGCGTCCGCCATAATCGGAGAGGCGCCGATGCCGAGCGTGACGTTGGCGCAATCGTTTACGGTGACATAGTTTGTAATGTGGTGAACAAGCGGTTTTTTTGCTCTCACTTTTTCGATTAAATTGAAAATTTTCATTCGATATTCCTCCTGTTTTATACTAATTCCATTTTCACAACGCTCTTTGTTCGCTCAAAACGCAAAAACCGCGCCGAGAATAAATCCGGACGCGCCGCAGGCGCGGCGTTTCGCTTCGCTCCAAACAGCGTGTTCAAACCGGAATTCGTATTAGTTGTCAAAAAACTTGTAAAAATGATTTGTGGGGCCATTTCCTTTGCCAAGCGGCAGCGCGTGCCGAATAGCCTCTGTGACATATTCCTTCGCCATTTCCACCGTTTTTTCCAATGTCAATCCCAAAGCAAGGTTCGCGGCAATCGCGGAGGAAAACGTACAGCCTGTTCCGTGAGTGTTTTTTGTGTCAATTCGCCGCGCCGTAAAACTGTAAAACTCGCTTCCGTCATACAATATGTCGGCCGCGTCGCCAGCGGAGTGACCGCCTTTGACAAGCGCGGCGCGGCAGCCCATTTCGCGGATAATTTTCGCGGCTTTTTTCATATCCTCCCGCGTTTCAATTTTGATTCCCGCCATTTTTTCAGCCTCGGGAATATTAGGCGTAATCAAGTCCGCAAGCGGGACAATCTCTGAAATCAGCGTCTCTATTGCTTCCGGGTTCATTAAAGCGCTGCCGTTTTTCGCGTACATAACAGGGTCGATAACCACGTTCGCGGGTTTATATTCTTTCAGTTTATCGGCGACAATCAGCATTGTTTCGCGGTTTGACAGCATACCGATTTTGACGGAAGCCGGAACAATATCCTCGAACACCGCGTCAATCTGTTTCGCTATCATATCGGGGCGGACGTCCTGATATTCAATCACGCGGAACGTATTTTCGGCGACGACAGACGTTATAACACTCATTCCGAAAACCCCGTGAGCCGAAAAAGTTTTCAAATCGGCCTGAATCCCCGCTCCGCCGCCGCAATCGGAGCCTGCTATCGTTAACGCTGTTTTCATCGAAATCCTCCTATTTTGCCGTAACCTTTTCGCCGTTCAGGATTAAATTCATATTACGCATGGCGCAGAATTTCCCGCACATTGTGCAGGTATCCGCACACTCCGGAGCGGATTCCTCGTGCGTTTTCCGGGCGTTGTCGGGGTCAAGCGAAAGGCTGTACATTTTCTCCCAGTCAACCGCCTGCCGCGCTTTTGACATCTCATTGTCCCGGTCGGCGGCGCGAGGGATATTCTTGGCTAAATCAGCGGCGTGAGCGGCGATTTTGGCGGCGATAATCCCGTCGCGAACGTCTTGTTCATTTGGCAGACGCAGATGTTCGGCGGGCGTGACATAGCACAAGAACGCCGCTCCGTTTGCCGCCGCGACCGCGCCGCCTATCGCGGCGGTGATATGATCGTAGCCCGGCGCGATATCCGTTACCAGCGGACCCAGAACGTAGTACGGCGCGCCGTGACAAAGCGTGCGCTCAAGCTCCATATTGGCGGCGATTTTGTCAAGTGTCATATGCCCGGGACCTTCGATAATCACTTGCACATCTTGCTCCCAAGCGGTTTTTGTAAGTTCCCCGAGAGTTATCATTTCCTCAATTTGCGCCGCGTCGTTGGCGTCATTGGTAGACCCTGGGCGGCAGGCGTCGCCCAAACTTAATGTCACGTCATACTTCCGGCAAATCGCTAAAAGCTCGTCAAAGCGCTCATAAAACGGATTTTCCCTGCCCGTCATCTCCATCCACGCGAACATAAGCGAGCCGCCGCGCGAAACGATATTGGTAAGTCTGTTGCGGTTTCGCTTGAAGCGGGCGGCGGTAGCTCTGTTCATTCCGCAATGGATTGTCATAAAATCCATGCCGTCCTCGGCGTGTATCCGCGCGATATTAAGCCACTCGTCCGATGTGATTTTTTCTAAATCCTTATCGTAATAAACAAGCGCGTCATAAATCGGCACACTTCCGAGCGCGGCTTTGCAAGTTTCAGCGAGTTTTCTCCGAAACGCTCTCGTATCTCCAACTGTTGACAAATCCATAATCGCGTCCGCGCCGAATTTTTCCGCTTCGGCAACCTTGGAGAGTTCAACGTCAAAATTCGCGCAGTCCTTCGAGACTCCCAAATTGACGTTTATTTTAGTGGATAACGCCCTGCCGATTGCTTTCGGGCAGCCGCGTTCGTGATTGACGTTTTTGGGTATAACCGCTTGACCGCCAGCAATCAGCTGACGCAGCTCGTCCGCCGCGATATACTCGTCCGCGGCGGCGATTTCGATTTCCGGCGTGATAATTCCACGTCGCGCGGCTTCCATTTGCGTTTGATAGTCCATATAAAATTCCTCCTGACAAAAATAAAAACTTGCTTCTCAAAACAGAAAAGCAAGCGCGCTCCGCCCGAAACGCCGGGCGTTAAAACTCGTTTGTCTGTTCTCCCTACGTCGGCATTACCCGCGTCAGGTTCAAAGGGTTATTTCTCAGTTCTCCCGCGCTTGCGGGAGAACACCCCTGAACATTTTGCATATTATAGCACGTTTGGAGCCTAATTGCAAGCGTTTTTTTAAGACCTCAAAATAATTGTTGTGACCAACAATTCTCGCGCTCGCAGGGCGCCGATACGTCCGGGAGTCGGGTTATACCCGGATGCGGCGCCTTCATATAATTTCGCCGCTCAAGCGGGCGACGAAAACCTCGTCGTCGTTTTGGTGGAATTTGCGCCTGAAGGTGACGAGGATAATACAATTCTGTATAACACTAACGCTGAGGAATAATACATTCAAAGCCTTGGCGGCAGACGCGAACGTAACCTCGTGGATTACGAGCCTGCCCTCGGGCTTGACGGCGAAAGTAAAAAGGCAGTGAGCGGCGGGAGCGGCCACGGCAACGTAACTATCGGCAGCACGCCGTCAGCAGCAAGCACGGCGGCTAGGGCAATTACTATTCCCGCCGCGGCGCTGACAGGAAATGCCCAGTTGACGGTAATAAGCAGCGAGAACGCGAAGTATAGCATAAATCGGGGGCTGATACAATCTAATGGACTTCCTAATCAGGAGTCCATTATTTATAGCGGTCGGGCGCTTGCGGCACGAACGGACGGACGCCACAGCACGGCTACAAGCCGAGAAAGGAGAGTTTGAGGAAATACAATGTTGACTTCGCGCTCAAACGCGATACCACAGAGATGCCGCCCAAATGGTTAGTGTTTTTCAAGGCGAAAGACGCCGCCGCGCTCACGGCGGCTTTCGAGGAATAGCAAGGTCACGCTACGCAAGAAAGAACGCAAGCCGTCGCTGCTCGCCGGAGGTCGATAAGGCGAAAGAGCTTGTATCGGAGCTTGCGCCTGTCAAGAACCGCCACCGAGGGGAGCGTGAGCTATGAACACGAAGCGAATCAAGCAGATAATTCTCCCAAACCTCCCCTATGCTCTGCTGTTTTGGATGTTCGACAAATGCGGCGAGGCGTTCCGAATATCGCCCGGTGTTGACGTTCTGCGGAAGCTGATGAGGCGCGGTCGCGAACCTGAATATCGCGCGGTCGCGCCCTATGCTGTCGTTTGAGCCGTTCGATTTGTTAATCGGACTGCTCGGCGCGGCGGCGGTCTACGGGTTCGTGATGTATAAAAAGCACCACCGTAAAAAGTGGAGAAAGGAAGTGGAATATGGCTCGGCGCGGTGGGGCAATAAACAGGACATCGCGCCGTTCGTTGACCCGAAGCCTGATAATAATATCATTCTCACCGCAAGTGAAAGTTTGATGTTGTCTGGCAGACCGAAAAATCCCGCACACGCGAGGAATAAAAATGTGCTTTTAATCGGCGGCTCCGGCACCGGCAAGACAAGATTTTTCGTTAAGCCTAATTTAATGCAATGCCGCTCAAAGGATTACCCCGTGTCATTCGTGGTCACCGACCCAAAGGCGAGATATTATAGCAATCGCAACGGGACACAACGGTTCTTTCGGTCTAAAATCTGACGGAACTGTTTTAGTTGCAAGCACACTCACATTTAAGGATAATTGTTGGTATGATGTATCAAACTGGCACGGCATAATTTCAATCTCAACGGACGGAAGTAGAGCATATGGTCTGCGCTCTGATGGCACCTTAGTTGCCGCCGGGCTTAATGAATATTTTAACCCGGTTGAAGCTCCAAATTGGAGTGGTATCAGCGCAATAACGGCTTTTGGAAGCGAAGTTTTCGGAGTGAAATCTAATGGCACGGTTGTCACAACAGCGGGCGGTGATTACGGTCAGGCTGTATCGCAATGGCGCTATATTGTTACTATCGAAGGGGGGAAATAGCCAAGTCATCGGACTAAAATCTGATGGCACCGTAGTGATTACACCGGGAATAGATAAATGGGGAAACCCCATTGATGTTGCCTCTTGGAGTAATATAGTTGCAATAGCGGGCGGAGACCATCATATCGTCGGTTTGAAGTCAGACGGGACAGTTGTTGCCGTAGGACAGAACCCAAACGGCGAGTGCGATATAACCGCGTGGAAAAATATCATCGCGATTGCGGCAGGCAATTCTCATACTGTCGAATTAAAATCGGACGGAACGGTCGTGGCAACGGGAACAGATGCAAACGGACAATGCGACGTATCTGATTGGGATTTGCTCGAAAGCGCGGAATCTGATGTCGCAACTCAAAGCAGCAATTTGATAATTGGGAAATACTCTATAAATCTTACTGGTATATGGTCGCAGACGGCAACAACACTATCGAAATCTTTTTGGGCTGATTTCGATAACGACAATGTTGGTGACGCATATATTAGCTTGTACTCTGATGCTATTTCAAGCGAAAAGTACAAGGATATGATAGACTATCTTTCATCTTCCGAGGCTTTCGATGGTATAGGTTCTGAATGGATAAAAACATCATCAGAAAAAAATGGTTTGAACGCCATTGAATTTAGCGGTGAGTGGAATCTCTCAAACGCAACAAGTGATGAATATAGAGAGGACATATTGGCTGCAATTCAAAATGGTAGTGGTCGAGTAAAACAATATCTCACGCATTATTGGGTAGACAACAATATGCTTGAAATAGCCTTTTATGTGTACAATGATAAGTTTTCCGAACGGGCGATAAGTGAATACAAGTCGATTGTAGACAGCGTTAAGTATGCTACAACCGACAATACTGATAAACTAACTCCGCAATCTGAAAATTCAGCGCGGAAAGGGTTAGGGGAGGTAACTTTCCGCAAGGGAAATATGTTGTCAGACCCGATAATTATTCAAAATACTGATATTAAACAGGCCGTTGCGACCCTTGGAAGCGAATATGAAATTGCCGTTGCTGTATACCTGAATGAAATCGGACAGCAGAAAATGTTTGATGCAACAACCGAACTCGCTAAAAGCAATGGGGTTGTTTCGATATGGTTTAACGATGTGTGTTACTCCGCGCCGACCGTGACCTCTCCGCTTAGTGGAGACATATTCGTTATTAGCGGAGATTTCACGAAAGATTCCGCAACAGCTTTGGCAGATGGGATTAACAAAGCGATAGGCTCGGAGACAGACGCTAATCCCTCTCTTTACTTTAACTTTGGCGCTTCAAGTAGTTCCAACGATGAACAAAGCGTTCAATCGACTTTGCGGGAAAGCCAGTTACCGTCTATCACAGTCAAGGTTAATATCCCGGTTAAGTGGACAATTACCGTGCCGGAAGGTGTACTTAATGGCTCTAATTCCCGTATAGTCATTCCGAGTTTTGATATTTCCGATTATGAACTCAAAATCGGAGATAATGTGATAGAGTTTACCCCGACGCAAACGGGCGTGTTCGCTTACAGCGACTGGGTGGGTATGCTTAAAGGCACAATAACCGTAGTAGAATAAAATCAAGGATACGAGGTGCGATATGAAAGGGAAAAATAGCAGAAAATAATAATCTCGCTTATCGCGCTCGTATGCGTGATTTTGGCATTGGCAATAGCGTTCGTAGGTACGCGCTTGATAGGCGATTTTGTTTCGAGCAGAACACCTGCCATAGACGACGCAGCCGATTTGTCAGATGTTCTTTATGTGCATAAGACAGCCATTGAGAATATTATCGTTGACGAGAATAGTGGAACAGGCTATGTCAACAACGAGTTGCTTTTTACCGTGGGTGAGAATGTAAGCAAATCAGATGTCGAAAATGCGATTTCCGCGACAAATGGAACGATTGTCGGTTATGACAAGTATCTGAGCAGCTATCAAGTCCAGTTGAGTAAGAATTATACAAGGTTAATAGGATTTAATTATGAAATTCAAGTGAGCGGTTTAATCTTGTCGAGGGCAGCGAGAATTACTTTATATTATCTCATTGTCTTAAATAGATCGATTACTGATCGGTATATAATTTTTAGTGTCTTACAGTACATAAATTCAAGATGAACGGCGCGGCGAGAATATGTTGTAACTCTGTTGTAATTCTGCGGCGAGGCGGCGGGTGGTGGTTCTCGTTCTTGGTGAAACATTACATTAAGGAAGGGGCCAACCCCGTATTCCCCTTTAAGTTTCCGCTTCGCCAGCCGGCGCTTGCGTTCTTCAAGGGCGTTAACCCGCCGCTTTAACCCGCCTAAAAAGCTTCAGACAACCTCAAGCCCCTCCTTAAGTAAAAACAGCGGTATCTTCCGCGCTCATCTTTGTATATTATAAAGTATCAAAGGTTGGGTCAGGTGGTCGAAATGGAGGACTTATCCGCGCTGACGGCGGCCGTTATAGGCGGCGATAAGCGCAATATATATCTGTATAAACTTTTGGCGGAGCGAGGCGCGGCGGTTAGGTGCCGCGGGTTTGACCTGTACGAGGCCGAGCTTATAAACGAGGCCAGGAACCTGTACGAAGCCGTCAGCGGCGCGGACATAATCATCGGGGGCACGCCGGCGGCGGACGCGGGGGGCGCGCTGAATATGCCGTTTTCGAGCCGGACGGAGACGGCCGACAGCCTTTTCCGGCTTATTAAGCCGGGTCAGCTTTTTTTCGGCGGCTTCCTGCGGGAGGAAACTATCCGCCTGGCCGAAAAATACGGCGTAAAATACCGGGACCTGCTGCGGCGAGAGGACCTCGCCATTCTTAACGCCATTCCCACCGCCGAGGGGGTGGCGCGGCTGTGCATAGAAAATACGGACGCCACCCTGCACGAGGCGAAAATCCTTGTAATCGGCTACGGGCGGTGCGGCAAGGCGATTTGCGGGATTATGCGCGGGTTCGGCGCCGACCTGCGCGCGGCGGCGCGGGGCGCGGAGGAGGCGGCCGCCGCGCGGCTTTGCGGCGTGCGGCCGGTGAGTCTTGAAAACGAAGAGCTGGCGCGGGCGGACATTATTATCAACACCGCGCCCGCGCGCGTCATAACCCGGCGCAACGCCAAGCATATCCGGCGGAGCGCTTTGATTGTGGACGTTTCCTCCGCGCCTCACGGGGTAGATTACGGCGCGGCTAAGGCGCGCGGACTGAACGTCATTTTTACCGGCTCGCTCCCCGGGTCCACCGCGCCGAAAACCACCGCCCTGTATAACCTGGAGGGGATTCTGCGGGTTATCCGTGAGCAAGGGCAGGAACAGGGAGGCGCGGAGGGTGACTGAATATAAGAAAAAAGTCGGCCTGTGCGTCACAGGCTCGTTTTGCACGCTGAGCCGCTTCCTGGGGAGGATAGAAGAACTGGCCGGGCTGTTTGACCTCACGCCGGTTTTTTCTGAGGCGGCGCAAACGACGGACACGCGGTTCGGCGCGGCGGCGGACGTGACGCGAAGGATTGAGGCAATCGCCGGAAAGCCGGGCTTACGTAGCATTGCGGAGGCGGAGCGCGTCGGGCCGGAGGGCCTGTTCGACTTGCTTTTAATCGCGCCGTGCACAGGCAACACCCTGGCGAAGCTGGCGCTCGGAATTACCGACGGCGCGGTGACAATGGCGGCAAAATCCCACCTGCGGGGGGGCAAGCCGCTTGTCATAGCCCTTTCGACGAACGACGCGCTCGGCGCGAACGCCAAAAACCTCGGCGAGCTGCTGAACGTAAAGAACGTATATTTCGCGCCGATGTATCAGGACGACTGCGTGAACAAGGCGAAGTCCCTGACTTTCCGGATGGAGCTGTTGACGGAGACGCTTGAGCTGGCCCTGGAGGGGAGGCAGATACAACCGATGTTTGGGTAAGAAGGGGGCTTTCATTTGTCTAAGCTTGCTTTAGACAAATGAAAACACCGAGCAAGAAGGGGGTTTTGGGTTGTCTGAATCTTTTTAGGCAACCCAAAACACCGGGCAACGCGATTTCCGGCTCGAAACCAGCAAGTCAAACCTGGAATCGCTCTGCGAGTAAACAGCGCGCGCAGTCAAACTCCCGTTCCGCGGCATTTTTTTACAGCTCCTCCAGATATTTCGCGACCATTTGCGGGCCGACCGTCTCTCCCGGAACGGCGGTCAGGGTCAGGTACTGTTTCGGGCTGTTGGTGTAAAAAAACCGCCCGGGGTATTTGCGGAAAAGCTCCGGAAATTTCAGCTCGGAGAGGTCCGCGTCTTTATGGAAGGTTATAATCACCGAAGCCCCTTTTTGGGTGACGCTTTCCGCGCCGATTCTGCCGGCGGCGGCCTTAAGCGCGGCCACCTCCAGCAGGCCCGCCACGCTCGCCGGGAGGTTTCCGAAGCGGTCGAGCAGCTCGTCCCGCGCGTCGGACAAATCCTCCTCCCCGCGAATCGCCGCGATTTTTTTATAAACGTCGAGCTTCACGCGCTCCGACGATATATAAAAATCCGGGATATAGGCGTTGACGTTCATATCGATGAGCGTGTCGAAAGAGGCGGGTTTCTCCCCGCGCAGCTCGCTTACGGACTCCTGCAGAAGGCGGCAGTAAAGCTCGTACCCCACTGAGTCAAGGTGCCCGTGCTGCTGGGAGCCGAGCAGGTTGCCCGCGCCGCGGATTTCAAGGTCCCTCATAGCTATTTTGAAACCGGAGCCGAACTCCGTGAATTCCCGTATCGTCTGGAGGCGCTTTTCGGCCACTTCGCTCAGGATTTTGTCCCGCGTGTACATAAGGTAGGCGTAGGCCATACGGCGGCTGCGCCCCACGCGCCCGCGCAGCTGATAAAGCTGCGAAAGCCCCATGCGATCGGCGTCGTCAATTATTATCGTGTTGGCGTTGCTTATGTCAAGCCCGGTCTCGATTATGGTCGTGCAGACAAGCACGTCCAGCTCGCCGGAAATAAACTCGTTCATAATATTTTCCAGGCCGCGCTCGCTCATCTGGCCGTGCGCCCCGCGTATCTCCGCCTGGGGGACCAGCTCTTTGAGCCTGGCCACGGCGTCGTCTATGCCGGTGACGCGGTTGTGCAGGTAAAAGGTCTGCCCGCCTCGGGAAAGTTCCCGCAAAATCGCGTCGCGCACGAAGTCCGGGTTATACTCCATAACGTAGGTCTGGACGGGGCGCCGGTGCTCCGGCGGCTCCTCAATCACGCTAAGGTCGCGGATTCCGGAAAGGCTCATATGGAGCGTGCGCGGAATGGGCGTGGCGGAAAGCGTAAGCACGTCCGCCGTTGTTTTGAGCTTCTTGAGCTTTTCCTTGTGCGTAACGCCGAAGCGCTGCTCCTCGTCAACTATGATAAGCCCCAAATCCTTGAAAACGACGTCTTTTGAAAGCGCGCGGTGCGTGCCGATGAGAATGTCGGCCGCGCCGCTTTTCAGGCGGGCCAGGCTCTCCGCCTGCTCCTTTGGGGAGCGGAAGCGGCTCAGAAGCTCAATTTCCACCGGGTATTCTTTCATTCGCCTCGTGAACGTGATATAGTGCTGCTGGGCGAGAATCGTCGTGGGGACGAGCAGGGCGACCTGTTTGCTGTCCTGGACGCATTTGAAGGCGGCGCGGATGGCCACTTCGGTCTTGCCGTAGCCCACGTCCCCGCAAAGGAGCCGGTCCATTACCCGCGGCTTCTCCATATCGGCTTTTACTTCGGCTATGGCGCGGAGCTGGTCGTCGGTTTCGTCATAGGGGAAGCTGTCCTCAAACTCCGCCTGCCAAACCGTGTCGGCGGAAAAGGCCCAGCCGGGGCTGGCCTCCCGCGCGGCGTAGAGTTTAATAAGCTCCGCCGCCAAATCCTGAACGGCGGCCCGGGCGCGGCTCTTGGCGCGGCTCCACTCCGCGCCGCCGAGCTTGTTCACTTTAGGGTTCTCCGAGCCTATGTATTTGCCCACGGAGTCCGCGCTGTTGACCGGCACGTAAACAACGCCGCCGTCCGCGTACAGAATTTTCATATAATCCTTGGAGGCTCCGCCGTTCTCTATTTTTTCGATGCCCTCGTAAACGCCCACGCCGTGCGCGTCGTGCACGACGTAGTCCCCCGTTTTAAGGTCGAGAAAACTTTCGATTTTGCTCCGGTTTTTAGCCTTTTTCAGCTTGCGCTTTTTTTCGGAAAAAATATCGCCGTCGGTGATTAAGAGGAACTTTATATCCTCGTAAAGAAAGCCCTCCCGCAGGCTCCCTCGGGAGACGGAGACGACGCCCGGCTTCGGGTCGGCCCGCTCCGCCTCCCTGAAAGCGGCGGGGATCCCGAAATCAAGCATTTCCCGCGTGAGGCGCTCCCCTCGGGAGGTAGACGCGGTCAGCACGACGACGGCGTGGTCGGCGCACTTCTCCTTTATGTCTCCGAAAAGCATATTTATCTGGTTTTTGAGAACCATGGAGGACTTGACGCGGAAGGAAAAGCTCTCCTCCGGCTTAAACCCCGCGCCCAAGCCCTCGCCGAAAAGGACTAATTGGAAGCGCAGCGCCTTGCGCACGGCGGATTCGTAGGGAATGAGCATATTGACCTGCTCCGGCAGGCAAAGGCCGGACTCCGCCCGGCGCGCCACACTCTCGAGAAACTCCGCGAAAAACACTTCCGCGCGGGATTTTATCCGGTCCGGCTCCTCCCAGAAGATCAGGGCGTTTTCAGGCAGATAGTCAAGCAGGTTAACGTCCGTGTCCGAAAAAAAGCCGGAAAATTTTTCGTCGGAAAGAAAGCGGCTTTCACGCGCGGAAAAATCCTCAGCCGCGTCAAAATCGGCGAACTCGCCGGCGAGAGCCGCGGCGGCGCTGTGAAGCCCCAGGGCCTCCAGATTTTTCCTGTGGGCCAGATACGCGGCAAGGAGGCGCTCCCGCGCGGCCTCCGAAGCGTCCTGGGCAAAAACCTCGCTCGCGGGGTAAATTTCGGCGCGCGGCACGTTTTCAAGAGAACGCTGGCTTTTTACGTCAAGGCTGCGCATAGAGTCTATTTCGTCGCCGAAAAACTCAATCCGGTACGCGCCGGCGGGAGAACACACGTCCAGAATACCGCCGCGCGCGGCGAACTGGCCCGGGGCCTCGGCCGTCGCGGCGGCGGAGTAGCCCATTCCGACGAGCTTTTCGGACAATTCCCTCGGAGAGGCGGACCCGCCCACGGAAAGGCTGATTACTCGGGAAGCGGCGGCGGCCTTCGGCGAGAGCCGGTTGAACAGCGCCTCCACCCCCGCCGCCACAGCCACGGGGCCGCCGGAGGACAGCGCCCGCAGGACCTCGAACCGCGCGGCGGCCAAGTCGCGGCTCTTTACGTCCGCGTCGTAAAAAAGCAGGTCCTTCGACGGGAAAAACTTCGCGCCGCCGCCCCAGAAACAGGCCATATCCTCGTGGATTTCCCTGGCGCGAAGCTCCGAGTGGGCAATTATAAGCGCGGGGCGGCCAAGCGCCTCCGCCGCCGCGAAAGCAAGGTGCGTTTTTGCCGTAACGGAAGAAAGCCCCGATACGGATACGGGGCTTTTGCGGTTTTCCAGGGCGGCCGTCAGGCCGTTAAAGGCCTTAAGCCCAAGAAGCGGGCGGGTAAGCGGGTTCACGGCGTCACTTTCTTCCTCTCGGCCTCTACGCACTCCAGGTAAAACGGCACGCCGTTCTCCCAAGTCGGGTCGATTTCGGCGGCTTTTTTGAGGTAAGTTTCCGCGCCGTCAAAGTCGTTCGTAAAATAACAGCAATCGGCGAGCGGAATGTAAATATCGTTCCCGTGGCGCTCCTCCGGCTCGGTTATTTCGATAAAGCGCAGGAGGGCGCTTTTGGCCTCATCGAAGCAGTACATCAAATAAAGCTCCCGCCCGAGGGCCTCAAGAAGGGCGGAATTATCGCGGGCAAGCTCCAGAAGCCGCTTGAAGCCCGGCGTGTCCGGCCCGAAGAACTGGAGCGTGCTCAGGGTTATTTTTTTGTAAGCGTTTATGTTTTCGTCGCCGCTCAGGTCCGCTTGCGGGTTTTCGCCGAAAACCCCCGAGAAAACGGACCTTTGCGCGTCGATTAAGCGCGGGGAGAGCCGCTCGAACAAGTCGGCGCGCTCGCGGGCCAAGCACATCGAGAGCGCCATCTCCGCGGGCACCGCATAATCCCCGTTTTGGCTGGCGACGATTTCTATAATCTCCTCAAAAAACGTAAAGGCCTGGTCGGTGTTTCCGCTTAACGCCGAGGCCAAGGCCCCGAAAATGTCTTTGCTCTTGTATAGATTGAAATATTCCGACCAAAGCCGGAGGAAACACCCGCCTTGGTCGGGCGCACGGCGGGCGAGCCCGCCCATTATATACTGATAGTCCGCCGGGGTTATGTTCTTGTAAACGTATTTTATAATATTCAAAAACACCGAAACGTTCTGCTCATAGCTTAAATTCCGCGGATTGCGGAAGTAAATCGCGCCGAGCTTCATTAAGGCCTGGGCGTTGCGCGGGTTCAGCTCAAGGCACTTCGTGAGCCAGCTAATCGCGTTGTCCCAGTTGCGCAGAAGCGCGTAGATGTCCGCGATCCATATATGGCAGGTCTCGAACAGAAACATTTCCTGCGGGGTCTGCTTCGAGTAGTATTCCAGCGAATAGCGCATTTTTACGGCGGTTACCGCGGCTTTGAGCAGCACGCCGGTTTTGTGCTCCTTATTCGCGGTGAAGGCCACCACAAGGTGGGACGTAAAATTATTCGGGAACGCGGTCAGCGCTATGTGCGCCAGGCGCTGATAATCCTCAATCGGCTTTTTGAGCGCCTCCAGCAAGGTGAGAGTGCGCATTATGCCCATTGTGGCGTAGGGGGAGCGCCGGAAGGCGGGCTGCTCAAGCAGCGCGTCCACATAGACCAGGTAATATTCCAGGGCTTTTTCGTTTTCGCCGATCTGATTGTAGGAAACGCCTATGTTATAGTCGATTTCCCTGTCCATATTGCCGTTTTCACGCTGAGTCAGCAGATACTCAAGGTTGCGTTCGCCCTTTTTCTTTGTGACGTCGCCGGTGTATCCGTCGTGCCAGAGGATGGGCGGGTCGGCTTTGTTGGTGTACCGAAGGTTAGGCGGCACGCCGATATACTCGTGTATCTCCCGCTGGTAGCGCAGCTGCGGCAGGTTGCGCCAGGCGCGCTGTAAAACTCCCTCGTCCATTACCTGCTTGGTGTTGGCGGCGGTCACGTTCTTAAGCAGCACCTCGACGGACAGAATTCGCTTCATCTTATGCGCCTCCCGGACGTCGCGCAGGAGCTTTTTGGCGTCCTCCGGAGAGTCGAACCACTCGTCCGCGTCAAGGCACATAAACCAGTTTCCCGTGGCCTTGTCTATGGCGAAATTACGCGCTTTGGCGAAGTCGTTCACCCACTCGAAGTGAAAAACCCGCGCTCCGCAGGATTCGGCTATTTCAACCGTCCTGTCCGTAGAGCCGGTGTCCACCACTATAAGCTCGTCCGCTATTTCCTTTATGCTGTTCAGGCAGCGGGCTATGCAGCGTTCCTCGTTTTTTACTATCATACAGCTTGAAAGAGTTACTTTATTGCTGGATTTGGCCATTCTGAAGTTCCTTTCCGGCCTTAGCGCCTGTAATCCGCGTTTCGTAACGCGCGCGGCTCGGCGCGGCTTAGCTTGGGCTTTATTATTATACCAAATTTTATCGGCGCTGTAAATAAGCCTCGGCAGAATTTTACGCCGCCGCGCCGCCGCGTACATAATATCCCGCAATCCGGCTAAAAATATAAGCGGCTGTTTCACGGTTTTTTCGCAATTTTCAAAATCGTGGCTCGGTGTTTTGAGCTTCCAAGAGAAGCTCAAAGCCCCCTCCTTGAGAAGCTCAAAGCCCCCTCCTTGACTGCCGGCGTTCGCGAAAAACGGCTTAAAATCGGCGTTTTTCCGCTCCGCGCCAGTCAACGTTTTGTAAAATTGCTATATACAGCTGAAACGGCCGCTTATAGTCGTTCAACTTGAAAATAGGCTTTAAGCGTCGCCTGAAACGCGCCTAATGCTCGGTGTTTTTTGGCGCCGGCGCGCGAAGCGCGCTTTCGCGAAGCGAAAATTCAGAGTCAGCCTTTTTCAAGTAAGAACGACTGTACCGGAAAGAAAGGAGCTGAGGCGTTGCGAAATTATCGGACGGACCTTGTTATAGAAGCGCCGGGCGTCGACGCGCGGGAAGGGCCGGCGGGGCTTCCCGGGGTTTCGGTGTCGGAGCGGCGGCTTTCGCGGGATATTCTCGTGACGACCGTGGCCATAGAGGGCGAGGCGGGAGAAGCGGCGCTGGGCCGCCCGCGCGGGACTTACGTTACAATCGAGAGCGGCCTGATGAAAGAAAACGAGCCGGAGGCGCACGAGGAAATAATGCGGGCGCTGGCCGACGAGTTAGGGCGGCTCCATAGCCTGCCGGAGGAGGCTCAGGTGCTCGTGGCCGGGCTGGGCAACCGCAACGTCACGCCGGACGCCCTTGGTCCGAAGGTCGTCGCCCGGACTTTGGTGACAAGACACCTCGGGGAGGCTATGCCCAAAGGGATTGCCGGGCGGCTCAGGCCGGTCTCGGCCATAGCGCCGGGGGTTATGGGCCAGACCGGCGCGGAAACCGGGGAAATCATCGCCGGGATTGCAGAAAAGGTAAAGCCCGACCTCATAATCGCGGTAGACGCGCTGGCCGCGCGCCGCGCCAGCCGCATAAACGCCACGATTCAAATGTCCGACACGGGGATTTCCCCCGGGGCGGGCGTGGGCAGCCGGCGGATGTCTATAGACGAAAAAACCCTGGGCGTGCCGGTTATCGCCGTGGGCGTGCCCACCGTGGTGGACGCGGCGACGCTCGTGGGCGATACGATTGACATCTGCCTGGAGCAGATGATAAGCGAAACCGAGCGCGGGAGCGATTTTTACAAAATGCTCTCCGAGCTTGAGAGGGAGGAAAAATACGGCATAATCCGGAAAATTCTCGACCCTTACGACAAAAATATGTTCGTCACCCCGAAGGAGGTGGACGCGGTGGTGGAGCGGCTGGCCGCGATAATCGGCAACGCTATAAATATAGGGATCCACAAGGGGATAACCAAAGACGATATAGACAGATACAGCAGGGATTTGGCGAATTAGAGCAATTCCGCGTTTTGCTTATGTAAAACGGAATTGCTGTTAAGAACCTGTACTCATAGGTAGGAATGTCGGAACCCCGCATTTTCGCTTCGCTCACAAAGACGGCGTTTCTATCCTATGGGTACAGGTTCTAAGGAAAGGAGCGGGCAAATGGACGTTTACATTAAGCCGAAAAAGACCGCGCGGCTGTCGGGCGTTTCGGAAATTTATATGCGGGACGTAAGCGGGGTTTCGGCTCCGCCGGGGCTCGCGGAGGCGGTCGGCGGGATCCGGCTGCTGGAGGTTCCGAAAAATATCAACAAAAATTACCTGATTTCCGTGATAGATATGATTAACGCCGTCAAGGCCGCGTTTCCGGGGGATACGGTGATAAACGTGGGCGAGATGGACACGCTTGTTGAGTATAAGGCGGAGACGGAGCCGGAAAGCTCCGCGCGGGAGATAATCAAGGTGGCGCTGGTGTCTCTTGTGCTTCTGGCCGGCTCCGCGACGGCCATAATGAGCTTTCACGCGGACGCGCAGATGCCGGAGATATTCAAGGCCTACCACAAAATGTTCCTCGGGAGGGAGACGGACAAACCCCTTTTAATCGACATTCCGTACTCCCTCGGCCTGGCGTTCGGCATAATTTTGTTTTTTAACCATTTCGCGGGTAAAAGCGTAACGCGGGACCCTACGCCGATAGAAGTCCAGACGGCGGTTTACGATAAGGAAGTCTCCGATACGCTTATTGAAACTTTAAGCAAGGAAAAGGAAAAGGGAAAGGGAAAGGCGTGACGAAATGAGGGAGGCTTTAAGCTGTTTTGTCGGCTTTTCGTCCGGGGCGGTCATTTCCGGGGCGGTTTTCGCCTTTATCGCCGTCATAGGCGTGGTGCCCCGGTTGGCGCAGAAAACCCGGACGACGCGCCATATCAGGCGTTACGAGGATTGCGTGGCGGCCGGGGGGATTCTGGGGACGCTGCTCCTGCTTAAGGATAACGTCCGGGTGCCGGCGGGGGGCTTCGGCGCGGTTCTGTACAGCCTGGCCGCCGGGGTTTTTTACGGCTGCCTGGCTATGTCCATAGCCGAGGTGCTTAACGTGATACCCATATTAAAAAGGCGGCTGAATATAAAAACGGGAATGTTTTTTTTCGTCGCGGGGATAGCGCTGGGGAAGCTGGCGGGTTCCGTTATTTATTACGCGGCGCCCGGATTTTACAAAAATATGTGATGTTACAGCGTGAGCGATAAGGAGGGCTTTTAATGAATCAGCAGGCTTTGGCTGAGGAACGATACAAAGAGCTTGTAAACGCCGTGACGCCGGACAGCAAAACCGGCGAAAACTGCCTCCGGGCGTTTTTATGCGGCGGGGCGATATGCGTTCTGGGCCAGTTTATAAATAATTGTTTTACGAGCGCGGGCTTCGGAAAGGACCCGGCCGCGTCCTACACGGCGGTGATTCTTGTGCTTCTTTCCGTGGTTTTGACGGCGGCGGGGCTTTACGCCAAAATAGGCAAATTCGCGGGGGCCGGCTCCGTCGTGCCCATTACGGGGTTCGCGAACGCCGTGGCCGCCCCGGCGGTAGAGTTCAAAAAAGAGGGCCTTGTTATGGGCGTTGGAGCGCGGATGTTTATCGTGGCCGGCCCGGTCATAGTTTTCGGGACGCTCGCCTCTATGATAATGGGCTTAATTTACTGGTTTACGAGGATGAGGTGAAAATATGAATAAACATTTAGGCGCTCAGTCCGTCTGGTTTGAAAACGTCGTGTCCGTGAACGCGGCGGCTTCCGTCGTCGGCCCGAAGGAGGGGCAGGGCCCGCTCGGCAAATATTTCGACATTGTGTGCGAGGATAACCTTTTCGGCGCGGACAGCTGGGAAAAGGCCGAGAGTGAGTTCGCGCGACGGGGGCTTGACCTGGCGGTGAAAAAATCCGGCCTGCCGATGGACAATATGGACTATATAATATCGGGGGATTTGCTTAACCAGAGCACCGGCTCGACTTTCGGCGTTATTGACACGAAGCGCCCGTTTTTCGGGATATTCGGCGCGTGCTCCACAATTGGGGAGGGTATGGCCCTCGGGTCGGTTCTGATAGACGGCGGTTTCGCCTACAATGTGCTGGCCGGGGCGGGGAGCCACTTCTGCGCGGCGGAGAAACAGTTCCGGTTTCCGCTTGAGCTTGGGTCGCAGCGCCCGCCGTCGTCCACCTGGACTGTGACGGGGCACGGAGCGGTTGTGCTGTCAAACCTTGGCGAAGGCCCGTTCGTTACGGGCGCGACCACCGGGAAAATCGTCGATATGGGCGTGAAGGACCAGAACAATATGGGCGCGGTTATGGCGCCGGCCGCGGCGGACACCATAGCCTCTCATTTGCGGGATTTTAACCGCGCGCCTGATTATTACGACTTGATTCTTACGGGAGATTTGGGGTATGTCGGGCGCGACTTGCTGTACACCCTTATGAAGGACGAGGGGTACGACATATCGCGCAATCACAAGGACTGCGGCATAGAGATTTTCGACAGGGAGAGCCAGGACACGCACAGCGGCGGGAGCGGGTGCGCCTGCGCGGCGTCCGTGTTTTCGGCGTATTTTTGGCGCAAGCTGAAGGAAAAAAGCCTGAATAAAGTGCTTTTTGTGCCGACGGGGGCGCTGCTTTCCCCCACGTCGTTTATGCAGGGGGAAAACATTCCCGCCATCGCCCACGCGGTGGCGCTGGAAACAAGCAGATAGAGCGATTCCATGTTTGACTTGCTGCTTTCGAGCCGGAAATCGCGAAGCCAACGCGGGGAGGCGCCAAAAAACACCGGGCAAGAAGGCGGCTTTTTCGCGGGGCATTAACCGCGAAAAAACACCGAGCAAGGAGGTGGCTTTTTCGCGGGGCATTAACCGCCAAAAAACACCGAGCGCAGCTTATGTCAAACGGAATTGCTATATTCAGAAGGGAGGGAGTATTATAGTGTATATAAAGGCGTTTATAGTCGGCGGGCTTATATGCGTAATAGGCCAGCTGCTCATCGACAAGACGAAGTTCACGCCGGCGCGGATTCTGGTTTTATTCGTCGTGGCGGGGTGCGTCCTGGGCGCGCTGGGGCTGTACGCGCCGCTGGCGGAGTTTGCCGGAGCCGGGGCCACGGTGCCCCTGCCGGGCTTCGGTTACGCGCTTTACAAAGGCGCGGCGGAGGAGATTGACCGAAGCGGCTTTCTGGGCGTGCTCACCGGCGGGCTGAAAGCGGCCTCCGCCGGGATTGCGGCGGCGGTCTGCGGAAGCTTCCTCGCGGCGCTTTGCTTTAACCCGAAGGAAAAGGAATAAGCTTAAGCTCAAAAGGCCCTCGCCCGGCGTTTTGGGTTGTCTAAAAAGATTTAGACGACCCAAAGCCGCCTTCCTGCCCGGTGCTTGGGTTGTCTAAAAAGATTTAGGCAGCCCAAAGCGCCGAGCAGGAAAGGGGTCTTTTATATTTCCGTAAGTTTATAGCCGCAAGTTACTCTTTCGCGCTTCGTTATAGCGGCCCGGCGACGGGTTTACGCGGAATTATCCGCGAGAAACACGCGCGAGGCCGCCCGCTCGTTTTTGCCTATTTTGCCAGCCCCATTGCCCTGAGCGTTTCTATCGTCTCAAAAACGGCGCTTATCTCCGTAATTTTCAGCAGCGCGTCCGCCCGCTCCCGGCGTTTTTCGTCCAAACGGGGGCGTATTTCAAGCAAAAACCGCGTTTGCCAGTCCTCTCCGTATACTTGCCGCAGGTCCCCGGCGAAGTCGGCGGCCAGTTCAAGCGCCCGCGCCGCGCCGACTGCCCGCCGCAAAAAATCCGCCGTTCCCCCGCGTTCTTTTTGTAATTCCCTGCGCAACGCTTTTTGAAGCCTTTCGTACCGCCCGTTTTCAGGCCCGCCCGGCGCGCCTTCCCTATGTAGAGCGCCCGGCCCGCGCGCTTTCTCCCGCGTTTTCTGAAAAAATCCAAGTATCTCGAGAAAATCCTGATAATCCGCCACGCCGCGCCCCCTTTCCCCGGGGTTTTTAATATTTTATTATGGAGGGTCCGGCTTTATGTATAATTTGGTTAGCGGTAAAACGGCTAAATCCATATTGATTTCCTGCGGCGCAAGGCTCGCGGTGTTCGATATTCGGGAGCTTCGGGAAGCTATATGATGATAAAGGTGCAAATGGAACACGCGCCTTTATTATTATTTTTTTTGCAGTCGGACGCTTGCGGCACAGGTGAACGGACACAGCTACAACAAAAACGCAGCGCAAGCCGAGAAAGGAGCAAACAAAATGAGTGAAATCCAGTACACACTTGTTGGTGATTACTACTTACCTAACATTATACTGCACCATAGTCAATAGAGTAGACAGCAAAAAAGGATAAAAAGCGCGAAAAAATTCATAGCGCCGCCTCCTTTTGATTAGGAGTCAGACCGCCGTTGGCGGAATGGGGTCGTCTGTC
>JAITSQ010000033.1 GCA_031287685.1 Clostridiales bacterium
TGATATTTACTGTTTTTTGCGGGAGTTGAGCGGAAAGCGGTTTGGGAAAATCGTGAGTTAGTAAGGGTTTGCGGGAAGTGGCGAGGGATAGCGGAAAAGGGGGGGCACTCTCTCAAAAACTCCTCAGCGAAATCCCCGTTACCGCCGAGCGAGGAAGCGGCTTTTTCGCGCGGCGCTATATTGTGTCTACACAAGAAATCTGCTATAATATAGAAAAACAATAAAAGGAAATTTTCTATAATGAACCCGACTATAACCGCCACGACATAACCGGCGAAGTTTGGGCGTTACCCGCCGAGTTATCAACGCCGAGCTCCGGTTTTGCGAGTAAAACGCGGAATTGCTATTGACGCGAACGGCTTCCTCGAAACGGCGGAAATTCTTGGCCTGTAAGCCGTTATTCCGCCGAAACGAAATCGCGAATAACAATGCGGATACGATAAGGAGCTTTATAAAAAACGGCATTTGGTTGAAAACGCTTTCCTTGAATTGAAGCGTTGGCGTGGTATCGCCACTCATTACGCCAAAAACGCCGCTTCTTTCCTTGCCGCCGTTTTGCGTCCGCCGTATCGCCTTGTGGCTGAAAAAGCCCGTCAAACTTGTGTAGACGCTATATAAAAAATGACGCAAGGAGCCATCATATGGAAAAAACATACAACGACTTAATGCGTGAGATTTCGCGAGACGAACTTTACAGAGGTCTGTTAGCCTTTGGTATGTTTTCGGAGAAATTGCCGCCGATTTTTACATCGGAGGGATTCTTTGATTACTGTCAAACCAAACAACACAACTTTCAAGATAAGCCCTGCCAATTAATTTCTTACAAAAATATGAGAAACACAAATGTTCCTCGCCATTTATCTATTCCAAATCCATTCGCATACCAATTATTATGTGAATGTTTGAGCGATAACTGGTCGGATATGCTTGACTTTTTTGATAAAAACACAAAGAAAAACCGCCATAAGGTAAGCAGGATACATATACGCAAAATGCTTGACACAGAGGCCTTGTTCGTAATGGATTACGACATACCGTCTGAAACGCCGTTAAGAAACGAACTGCTTGATATGACTTATAAAGATTGGAGAACAGACGGAACTCCTGAAACGGATATGCTTTTAGGAAAGCGCTGGGTTGTAAACGCGGATATATCAAACTGCTTTCCGAGCATATACACACATTCAATTCCTTGGGCTATTGCCGGAAAAGATGTGGCAAAGGACGATCGTACTGATAGGTTTTGGTATAACAAAATTGACAAGCGCGGCCGAAATATTAAAGACGGAGAAACAAACGGTTTGCCAATAGGTCCGCACACCTCTAATTTGCTGTCAGAAATAATACTTGTAGCGGTTGACAACGAACTGCGCAACGGCAAACAAAAATGGGATTATGTCAGGAATATTGACGATTACGCCTGCTATGTTGAAAGCCGTGAAAAGGCGGAATTATTCCTAACCGAACTCAATAGACAAATTGGGAAATACAATTTGTCGCTTAATCATAAAAAAACGGAAATTCTCGAACTGCCTACGGCGGCAACCACGCATTGGGTACGCCGAATGGATTATATTTCTAATTTTGAGAGAAAGGGACGTTTGGATTATAAGTCTGTTCGCGCTTATTTGGATTTAGCTGTTGAGCTTATGGAGAAAAATTCATCAAATTCAAGTATACTCAAATATGCGGTAAAAGTTCTGTCCAGGCAGGAAGGGCTGACAACAAACGCGAATATTTACGCGGTCAAAACCGTAATGAATCTAAGCGTTATTTATCCATATTTAGTAGGTTTGCTGGATAAATACGTATTCGTTCCTTTGGGCGTTAATAGTTTTGAGATTAAGAAATATTGTAATGTTATGCTAAACTCGGCGCTAATATCCCGCAACTATGAAGCGGCGGCGTATTGCGTCTATTTTGCGTTAAAATACAAGTTTGTACTTGTCGCGCTTAATGCCGATATTGGAATTGATAGCGGGGATTGTGTTTTTCTTGTTTTGCTGCACCTATATTTCAAAGCAAATAAAATCAAACCGGAAAAGAAAAAACTTGTAAAACACGCCGAGGATTTGGCGAAGTCGTCTGTTGATTTTGAGCAGTATTGGCTGTTTATTTATGAAATTTTGCCCAAAAAGGATTTGCCAAGCGATGCTAAACTACGCGAATGGAAAGCTATAAAAGAGCAAGACGTGTCTTTTATCCGAAAAGACATACTCTCCTGATAACCGGCGAAAGAAAGAATTTCAGCCGTTTTTCCCGCTGGTTCGCGATAAATAGTCAGTTGCATTTTGTCAATTATGCACAGAATCGGCCTCGTCTGGTCAAACAGCCGCTCCGTTTCGGACGAGCCGACTTGCGGCAGGCCGCTCTCTGGCGCGAAAGCAATCTTTGACAGGTCTGCCCCGCGTGACGCGGGCCTTTCTTTCCGCCGTATTACGGCGAAAAAACAGGAATAACGCGGCGACACTTTGCTTGTCAAAGGATTGCCGGTTAATCCTGTTTTACGCGTTCGTATCCGGGTTCTTAGTAATTCTCCGCCCGTCTTTCAAAATACGCCTTCGGGTGCGAACATACGGGGCAAACTTCCGGGGCTTTGCCGCCCTTATGGATATGCCCGCAGTTAGAGCAAATCCAAACCCTGCCGCCGTCGGGGTCGCTGAAGACAAGGTCGTCCTTGATGTTTTGTAAAAGTTTGCGGTAGCGCTCCTCGTGCTCCTTTTCAATGGCGGCGACGCGCTCGAACAAACCTGCGATACGCGCGAAACCCTCGGTTTCCGCCGTCAGAGCGAATTTTTTGTACATTTCCGTCCATTCGTAGTTTTCGCCGTCGGCCGCGTCTCCTAAGTTTTGCTCGGTCGGCGGCACGGAATCCCCGTGAAGCAGTTTGAACCAGATTTTGGCGTGTTCGCGCTCATTTCTGGAGGTTTCCTCAAAAATTTCCGAAATCTGCGCATAACCGTCTTTCTTTGCCCGGGAAGCGAAATAAGCGTATTTAGTAGCCGCTTGGGCCTCGCCGGCAAACGCCGCCTTGAGGTTAGCTTCAGTTTTTGAGCCTTTTAAGTCCATAAAATTATCCTTTCGGTGGTTTACAGCTTTGGAATCAGTTCAAAATAATCCTCGACTCCGCGGTCCTCAAGGCAAGCCTTTATAATCTGCCGCCCCAAGGGTAAAAGATCGTTCGTCAGGTACTGCTCTACTTCTTTTTTGAAGAAATCCGTGAGCATTTTCGCGCCCGCGTCATATCCGTCGTCGCCGACTTCCTGCTGGAGGTTGACTTGCAGGAAAGACTTGCTTATGACCGTGCCGTCCACCTTGACGGATTCGAGCGCGTAACCAAGAAGCGGACAGCGTGACTCGGTCAGAAGCTCCGGGCGGAACTTCGCTCCGCCGCGCCGCGCCAGGAACTCCCGGGTTACCCACTGGCCGGCGAAGCCGACCTTATACGCGCCGATATGTTGATTGGGCACAAGGACATGGCGCGTTTCCGGGGTTTTAAGAATCTGCGTCAGCAGAAGGTTAGCCTGGTCAACCCTTTTTCCGGTGGCGAAAGGCCAGTACGAGCCGACCCCCTCGCTGTTCATGCCGGCGGTGTCCGTAATGCTCGGGTTAGCGAAACCGCGCGGGGCGACAAGCCTCCAGAGCCACGCCAAAGAAGGCGGCAGCACGTGAAACATCCCCGCGATTCCGTAGTCGGGTTTCTCCCTCGTGGTGGGGGGCTGGCGCAGGCCGAAGCTGCGCACGTCCACCTCCACCGCACCGTCGATATGATTATCGACCAGATTACGCGGCATTATTACGCGGGGGTTTGAGCAGGGCTTGCCCGGCGCGTCCATAATATGCTCCCAGATGAGGCAGGTTGAATCCGGCACGCCTTCTATATTAAGGAAAACAAGCGGGTTTTTCGGGTGAATCGTGTTGCGCTCCGTTGACGGCTCCGTGCCGTATTTTGTTATGTGATTAACGCGGAGAAACCAGCCGTCCTCCGCGTCGGCCACGGAGAGCTTGCCGCTGTCCGTCTGTATGGACGGGTGGGCCAGCGCCATATCGTCCGTCACGGGGTAAAGCTCGCACGAATCGGCGATGGACACAAGCACGTCCTCCTCCGTGGCGATATTATACCCCAGAAGCAAACGTCCGTCAGGCTGGCGGTGAAGCGGCTCAATCATTTCGCTCTTGCCGCCGCCGGAGGCTCCTTCGTGCATAATTACGGTGGTCAGCTCGTAAGGAGTGACGATTTTGACGGTGGAGGCGTGGAGAGTCACCCATTTTTCAGTCTCGCCTATATTGAGGAGGACGCTGTATACGCCTTTTTTGGCCGAAGGGCCGGGGTACAGGTTGTATGAAAAAACTTCGTGCAGCTCGTAACGGCGGTTATGGATAACCACCTGTTTCCCGTCATAATGCGTATGGCGGAACGGGGGGGCCACGTAAATCACGGCGCGGGGCTTAAAGAAATTAGGGATGTCGTTAAGCTCGACATACCCTTGCAAATCGGCTAAAGCCATCGCGAAAAACGCAGAGTTTTTCGGCAGAATGACGATAGACGGATAGCCGAGGTCCATTGGCGCGCTGCCGGAATAAAACGGCATTACGATAAGCTCCTGATTAGAGAGCCACTGGAAAGTTTCCTGGCGTATAGGCTCGAAGGGCTTGCCGAAACGGGCTTCGTGCGTGATTTTATCCGTGGGCAGGTCGTCCGCTATGACCATGCTGTCCGGGTCTCGCCGGCGCATATAAGTATCGTCATAGTTGGCGCAGATGCCGTTTTTGCAGCGGACGACGTTCGCCTCGCGCACGGTTTTGCCGTTGACGTCGAAAGAAACGTCGAAAGTCTTGTTCTCATTGCCGCCGAGCGCCATTTCAAGCAGGTGCGCGCGGTTTTCCGGCACGGTGACTTCCTTGCAGGCTTTGAGCAGGTCCTTTACTTCCTGCGGTAAAATCATTTTGTTAATCGCGGCCCTGTAATCGTTGTAGTCTGCCAAAATAAATCCCCTCCTTAGGGTTGTTTAATCGACGGGAATCCGTTTTATCTGGTGTTATAGCGGTTTCACAATAGGCTGGCGCGAACTTGTTCGGGGGAAACTCCTCGTGAGACCGCCGCGCTTTTACTCTTGCCCGGTGTTTGAGATCGCCTGAAGAGCTTCAGGCAGCCTCAAGCCCCCTTCTTGCCCGGTGTTTGAGACTGCCTGAAAAACTTCAGGCAGTCTCAAGCCCCCTTCTTCATAAGTTCTTGAAAAGTAAAAGTAATATATTAAGAAATCAGCCCGGCAGGGCCTCAATCCTTTTTTCGACCTGCGCCAGCATTTCGCGGTATTTTTCGAGCTTGGCGAGCTCCTCCTCTATAAGCGGGCGCGGGGCTTTGTCCGTAAAGCCTTTGTTGCCCAGTTTCCCCTCGGCGCGCTTGATTTCGCTTAAAAGCCGGTCCCTTTCGCGGGAAAGGCGCTCCAGCTCTTTGGCCGCGTCCACAAGCCCGGAAAGGGGCAGGTAAACGCTCGCGCCGGGAATCACCGAAACGGCGTAATCCTTTGGATTTCCGGTGAAAATTTCGGCCGTCTCAAGCTCGGAGGCGTTTGAAAGCATCTTGAAAAAATCCTCTGACGAGCTGAAAAGTTCTCGGATTTCCGGTTTTTCCGAAACGACGGTTACTTTTATTTTTTTCGACGGGGGCACGTTCATCTCCAGCCGGACGCCGCGTATATTTTTCACGGCGGCTTTGATTAAATCGACGCTCCCGGCCTCTTTCGGAAAGCGCAGCCGCTCGTCGTAAACCGGCCATTTTGACGTGAGCAGGCTCTCGTCCTCGTCCTGAAGGCTCAGGAAAATCTCTTCCGTTATAAACGGTATGAAGGGGTGAAGCAGCTTCAGCGCCGAAACAAGCACGGTTTTCAGCGTGCGGAGCGCGGCGGGCTTGCTTTGGTCGTCGTCGTTATAAAGGCGGTATTTAACCATTTCTATATACCAGTCGCAGAATTCGTCCCGCACGAAGCTGACGACGGCGCTTATGGACACGCCAAGCTCGTAATTATTCAGGTTATCCGTGACTTCCCGCGCAAGGTCGTTCGCGCGGGAGAGAATCCATTTGTCCTCTATTTTTAGCAACTTATCGTCGGCTCCAGCTTGGCCGACGGTGTCAAACATAAGTATAAACCGCGCGGAGTTCCAAAGTTTATTGAGGAAATTGCGCGCGGATTCCACCTTTTCCCACTTAAAGCGGGAATCGCTCCCCGGGGAGGCGCCGGCTATGAGAGAGGCGCGGAGCGCGTCCGCGCCGTATTTGTCTATGACTTCAATAGGGTCGATGCCGTTGCCCAGGGACTTGCTCATTTTCCGGCCCTCCGCGTCGCGGATTATGCCGTGAAAAAACACGTCCTTAAAGGGGACTTCGCCCATATTGTAAAGCCCGGAAAACACCATGCGGATTACCCAGAAAAAGATTATGTCATAACCCGTGACGAGCGCGCTCGTGGGGTAAAAATACTTAAGCTCTGGGGTCCGCTCCGGCCAGCCGAGCGTGGAGAACGGCCAGAGCGCGGACGAAAACCACGTGTCCAGCACGTCCTCATCCTGAGAAAAGGAGGAGCCGCCGCAGGCGCATTTTTCCGGCGCGGCTTCGCCTACGCTCACGGCGCCGCAGGCCGCGCAGTAATACGCGGGAATCCTGTGGCCCCACCAGAGCTGGCGGGAGACGCACCAGTCGCGTATATTGTTAAGCCAGTTGAGGTAAATTTTCCCGAACCGCTCCGGCACTATGTTGAGCCGCTTTTCGGTATAAGCGGCGATTGCCGGCTTGGCGAGTTCTTCCATAGCCACAAACCATTGTTTGCGGATAAGCGGCTCTACCACGCCGCCGCAGCGTTCGTGAACGCCGACGGCGTGGCGTATAGGCTCCTCCTTGATAAAAAGGCCAAGCCCCTTGAAGTCCTCTATTATGGCCGAGCGGCAGGCGGAGGCCGTCTGGCCGGCGTATTTTCCGGCGTTCTGATTCATCGTGCCGTCGTCGTTCATGACGTTTATAACGGGCAGACCGTGGCGCAGGCCCACCTCGTAGTCGTTTGGGTCGTGCGCGGGGGTTATTTTCACCACGCCCGTCCCAAACTCCGTATCGACGTACTCGTCCGCGATGATAGGGATTTTGCGGTCAATAATGGGAACGTTCACGGATTTGCCCACAAGCGCCGTATAGCGCGGGTCGGCGGGGTTGACCGCTATGGCCGTGTCGCCGAGAATCGTTTCCGGCCGGGTCGTGGCGAAGTCAAGAAAGCCCCCGCCGTTTTCTATTTCGTAGCGTAAATGCCAAAAAGAGCCGTCCTTTTCGGAATGTTCCACCTCCGCGTCGGAAATGGTCGTGCGGCAGTGAGGACACCAGTTTATGAGCTTTTCGCCGCGGTAAATCTTTCCGTCCCGGTACATACGGATAAAGACCTCCCGCACGGCGCGGGAACAGCCCTCGTCAAGCGTGAAGCGCGTCCGCGCCCAGTCGCAGGCGCAGCCGAGCTTCTTAAACTGGGTCAGGATACGCCCGCCGTACTCCTCTTTCCATTCCCACGCGCGGCGCAGGAAAGCCTCCCGCCCGAGCTGTTCTTTTGTGAGGCCCTCTTTGGCCAAGGCCTCCGTTATTTTAACCTCGGTGGAAATGCTCGCGTGGTCGCACCCGGGAAGCCACAGGGCGTTATAACCCTGCATTTTCTTGAATCGGATGAGTATATCCTGGAGCGCGCCGTCAAGCGCGTGGCCAAGGTGAAGCTGCCCGGTTATGTTCGGCGGCGGGATTACTATTGTGAAAGGGGTTCTGGATTCGTCAGGCTCCGCGTGGAAATAACCTTTTTCAAGCCACGCCGCGTAGATTTTATCCTCGGCCGCCTTGAAGTCGTAAATTTTGGCAAGTTCTTTTTTCATGGGCTTCCTCCGCGCGGCCGCTTTTACAGCAAAGCGTTTTTACATATTATAGGCTATCCTCCGCCGGTTGTCAAACAGGAAATTATATCAACTCCGTTTCGCTTATGTAAAACGGAATTGATATATGAGGCTTCCGGGCGGTTTCAATAACGGGGGCGCGGCGTCACCGCCCGACGTCCTTCCGATAGAACGCGCCGTCGAACCGGATTTTTTCCGCCGCGCCGTAGGCCTTTACAAGGGCTTCGCTCAAATTCGGCGCTTTCGCGGTAATACCGAGCACGCGCCCGCCGCTTGTGATTATTCTTTCGTCCAGAAGCTCCGTTCCGGCGTGGATCGCCCAGACGCCGGAGGCTTCGTCAATTTCGTCAAGGCCGCGTATCTCCTTGCCTTTTTCGTAATCTCCCGGATAGCCCCCGCTCGCGATAACGACGCAGGCGGCGGCCCCGCTCTCCCACTCGATTTTAAGCTCGGCGAGGCGCCCTTCGGCGCAGGCCGTCATAATTTCAAGCAAATCGGTTTTAAGAAGCGGGAGGACGACCTGCGTCTCCGGGTCTCCGAACCGCGCGTTGTACTCGATTACCTTTGGGCCGTCCGGGGTCAGCATAAGCCCGAAGTACAGAACGCCCCGGAAATCAAGCCCCTCCGCGAGGAGGGCCCGGAGCGTCGGCTCGAATATTTTTTCCTGACATTCCCTCGCGGTTTCCCGCGTGTAGCGCGGGCTGGGGCAGATGGCGCCCATTCCGCCGGTATTCGGGCCGAGGTCCCCGTCGAGGGCGCGTTTGTGGTCTTTTGAGGAGAGCATGGGAGAGATGGTTTTCCCGTCGCAAAAGGCCAGCACGGAAACCTCCGGCCCGGTCAGGAATTCTTCTATCACGAGAGTTTCTCCCGCCGGGCCGTTTTTTCCGCGCATAGCGCCGAGCACGGCCTCCCGCGCTTCCTCCCGGCTCTCGCATACGGTCACGCCCTTGCCGAGCGCCAGGCCGTCCGCCTTGACGACGAGGGGCCGGGCGGCGCGCTCCACGTATTCAAGCGCGGACTCCGCGTCCGTGAAAACCTCATACCCGGCAGTCGGAATCCCGTATTTTTTCATTAAAGACTTGGAGAAGGACTTGCTCCACTCAAGCCGCGCCGCCGCCTTAACCGGGCCGAAAACGGGCAGGCCGCGCGATATAAAGTAATCGGCTATGCCCTCCGCCAGCGGAACCTCCGGGCCGACCACCGTAAACGCGCCGTTTTCCGCGGCGAAATCCGCCAGTTTTTTAAACTCCAGCGCTCCTATGGAGACCTGTTCGGCGAGCCTCGCTATGCCGCCGTTGCCGGGAGCGCAGAAAATCCGGCCGGCGCGGGGGCTTTCCCTCAGCTTGCGGATAATGGCGTGTTCGCGCCCGCCGCCGCCGATTACCAGTACGTTCATAAAATCACCCCAGGTTATTTTTGCGATTATTTTTCTGATCCGCGTTCGTTTCCTTCGCTATAAGCCCGATAGCCTCGGGCAGGATTATACGCTCGGCCCGCTCCATAACGCGCGCCTGCAGAGTTTCGGGTGTGTCGCCGTCCCTGACCTCCACGGCCTTCTGCAGGATAATCGGGCCGCTGTCGCACCCGCCGTCAACATAATGAACCGTCGCGCCGGTGACCTTAACCCCGCGCGCGAGGGCCGCCTCGTGAACCTTCAGCCCGTAGAAGCCCTTGCCGCAGAAAGACGGGATAAGCGAGGGATGAACGTTTATCACGCGGAATTTTTTCGTGAAATCCTCCGATAAGACGCGCAGGAAGCCCGCCAGCACGACCAGCCCGACCTCGCGCCGCGCTAAAAGAGCCTCCGCCTCCGCCTCAAAATTTTCCTTAGGGAGGAAAAAAGAGGGGATTCCGTGCTTTTCGGCGCGGGTAAGCGCGTAAGCCTCCCGCTTATTGGATATTACGCAGACGACCCTCGCGGGGATTTCCCCGGCCTCGCAAGCGTTTATGACCGCCTGGAGGTTCGTGCCGCCGCCCGACACAAGCGCCCCGACTTTCAGCATATTACGATGTCGTCTCCTTTTACGGCGGAGCCGATTATAAACGCCCGGCGGCCCTGCTCCTCAAGTATTTTCAAGGCGGACTCCGCGTCCTTTTCCGGCACGGCGAACACCATTCCTATGCCCATATTGAAAGTTTCGTACATATCGAGCGTCTTAATATCCCCCTGGGCCTTTATAAAGTCAAAAATCGGCGGGATTTCCCACGCGCCCATCTGGATTCTCGCGTTCAGGCCGCTGTCTTTGGCGAACATGCGCGGTATGTTTTCTATAAAGCCGCCGCCGGTGATATGGGCTATGCCCGCCACCGGAACCAGCGATATGAGCGAGAGCGCGGGCCTGACGTATATTTCCGTCGGGCGCAGAAGCTCCTCCCCAAGGGTCGCGCCGAAGGAATCTATGTGCTGAGAAACGGTGTCCGCGGTCGGGCGCAGAACCTTGCGCGCGAGCGAATATCCGTTTGAGTGAAGCCCGGAGGAGGCCAGGCCGATAAGCGCGTCCCCCTCCCGTATTCTGGAGCCGTCTATGATTTTCGGCTTATCGATAACGCCGACGGCGAAGCCCGCTATGTCATAATCGTCCTCCGCGTAAAAATCGGGCATTTCGGCGGTCTCCCCGCCGATAAGGCTCATTCCCGCCGCGACGCAGCCGTTCGCCACGCCCTTTACGATGGTTTCGATTTTTTCAGGGTAATTTTTCCCGCAGGCGATATAGTCAAGGAAAAAGAGCGGTTTCGCTCCGCAGCACACTATGTCGTTGGCGCACATAGCCACGCAGTCAACGCCTATCGTGTCGTGGCGCCCGGTCAGAAAGGCGATTTTCAGCTTCGTGCCCACGCCGTCCGACCCGGAGACAAGCACCGGGTCGTCCATTTCTTTGGCTTCTTTAATGGAAAACATAGCCCCGAATCCGCCTATCCCGGAAAGCACCTGCGGGAGAAGGGTCGCCCCGGCGAGCTTTTTTATAAGCTCCGTGCTCCTGTACCCCGCGTGGACGTTAACGCCAGCTTCCTTATAGTTCATTAAAATACCTCCTCTGAAGATTTAGAACCTGTCCCCATAAAGCCGGACATTCTTGGGTATTATTAGTCGAAGCGCTCCATAAAGTCAAACATGCTTTCCATTTTCCGGAGCGCCCCGCTTGTGTGCGTGACCTGCGGGAAAAGCTCTATTCCGGCGTGCGGATATATTTTTATAACGTCTATGCGATACACGGAGGGGCCGGCGGCCTCGTTCTGGGTTATAAGCGGGGAGGCGGGGCTTTCCAGAATATAGTAGAACGAGCTTTTTTCCTCAAGGCCCAGCTCCGCCAGCGAGACGGAGACCGTTTTTTTGAAGCGGGGGCCGCGCCCCGGCGGGGTATACGCGGTGAACGCGGAGAGGCTCGCGTCCGTGTTGAAGCTGTAGTTAAGGTAAGGGCAGTCCCGGAAAAACTCTCTCCAAATGGTTTGGTGGAGCCGGTCTAAGGTAAAGCCGCCTTCAATTTCCATGATTTTCCATAAAGAGGGAGAGGCGACGGGATAGACTTTAAGGCGGAAGGCCGATCCGGCGGGAGGGCCGGCGGCCGCGGCGCGCGCCGGGTTCGGCGGTTTTTTCCCGCCGGCAATCTCAAACAGCGCGGACAGCGGCAGGGAAGTCGCCGCCTGCCCTTTGGCGGCTTTGCCGCCGAAGAACTCAAGCCCCAGGGGAGAGACTTCGTACCTGTCGCAAGGGGAGAAAAACATCACCACCACGTCCTGAGGGTTTTCCGTCAGGGCTTTCCTGAAGTCCTTAAAGTTCCACGGCTTGTCGAAAAACGGGTCGATAAATTTAAGGAAGCCGCCGAAAATCGCGAAAAAATATTTTACAAGCACGGAGTTGAGCACCATACGGCTTGAGGCGAAAAGGTTGTATAAATCCTCCTCCGAAATCTCCGAGCTGTGGAGGGATTTTTTCGGACCCATCGCCTGCGAGATTTCAAACTCGATTCCGCTTTCAATCATATTTTCAAACGAGTGGAAAAGCTCAATGTAAATCCGGCTTAAAATCTCTTCGGTGGACTGCGGCCGGGTTATAAGGTCGTATATGAAGCTTTCGTCGAGGGGTATGGAATACCCGGGAATCATGCCGCGTATATGGCCAAGGCTTATTTTTACGGATTCCTTGGCGATGAGGCTGAGAATCTCCCTGTCGGGCAGCTCCAGAAAAGCCGGCAGCTCCTTCGTGGGGACGGCGGTGGAGACGCGCACGCCTTTTAAGTTTTTTACAAGCCGCAGGTTATACGCGATTATCATCAGATATTCTAAATAAAACGAGTCTTTTATGGAAATATTCTGCATAATAACGCTTTCCTGGGCGACGGTGAAAAAGCGCGGGCCGGAAAAATCGTGCGACGGCTTTATATAGTCAATCAGGAAACGGAGGTCCGCCGCTATCGGGTGATGGTCAAGGCTGTAGGCGGAGGCCGAAAACCGCAGGCGGTATTCCTCCGAAGAAGAGGAAGCGGCGGTCGTCACCCCTGGAATTACGTAAAAACGCCCGTTCCCGCAGCGCTCGTTTATAAGCCTCATAATGTACGCGGGGGAAAGCGCCGAGCCTTTGAAAAGCGCGGAGCTGTACCAGCGGCTGAAGGTAAGGTTAGTATATTTCAAAAAATCCATACGGCCGCGAGCGTTCATTTTTTCGTACGCTTCGGCGTGAGCGGATTCATACGCGCCGACAAGCCGCGCGAAGTACGCGGCGAAATTGGACGGCGACGAAAAGTCCCGGTCGTCTGTAGGGTTGCTCATAAGGCGGACACAGCTTTCTTCGGCAATTATTAAAAAATATTAAATTCCTTGAAAAAAAATCATATCCGTACTATAATAACAGAAGTTTGAAATAAAAACAATAATTACTAAGGTGATTTTATGAACGCCGAAACAAAAACGCGAGAAACCATACGGGAGCTTACCGAGCCGGCGCCCCCGCCGTTCTTTGCCGTCGTCTTTCTCAATGACGATTATACCACAATGGATTTCGTTGTGAAAGTGCTTATCGAGCTTTTCGGCAAAAAACCGGAGGAGGCCGCCGCTCTTATGATGAAGATACATGAGGAGGGCCGCGGCACGGCGGGAAGATACGTTTTTGACATAGCCGCCACAAAAGCGCGGCAGACTAAGGCAATGGCGCAGAAAGAGGGCTATCCCCTCCGCGTCGTCGTTCTGAAAGAAGATGAGGGCTTATGAAACCTGACGACCTGGCGCACCAAGTATACATCGTCGCGGTCAACGAAGCGCAGATGCAGTCTCACGAATATATACTCCCCGAGCATTTTCTGTACGCGGCGCTGCTTTTCGAGGGCGGGAAGAGCCTTATAGCGGCGGGCGGCGGGGACGTCGCGGAGATTGCGGCCGACCTCCAGGATTTCTTCGAGACTATGGTGCCGAAAACGGAGGCGCTCCGCCCCACGGAGTCAATCGGACTCGTCAGCATGTTTGAGGTTTCGGCGGCCTACGCCCTTTCCCAGGGCGGGGAAGTCATCACCTTGGACTACCTTATTATGGCGCTGTTTACTCTTGAACATTCCTACGCGGTTTATATACTCAACAAGCACGGCGCGGACAAACTGGCCGTTCTGCGGAAAATGACCCAGCGGGCGGTCTCCCGCGAGGCGGCCGAAAAAGCCGGGCCGGACAGGCGGGAGAAGCGGGAGAGGGCCGAGCGCCAGAAAGCCGCGCCGAAAAAAGAGGACGACGCTCTGGAGAAATACTCCGTGAACCTGACCCGCGCGGCTTCGGAGGGCAGGCTCGACCCGCTCATCGGGCGCGAGGAAATTATGGAAAAAGTTATGCTGGCGCTTTGCCGGAGGCTTAAGAACAACCCGCTTCTTGTGGGGGACCCAGGCGTGGGCAAAACGGCCGTGGTGGAGGGCCTGGCGCAGAAGCTGGCCGAGGGGGACGCGCCGGAGTTTCTGAAAGGGGCGACCATTTTTTCCGTAGATATGGCCGCGGTTGTGGCGGGGACAAAATACCGGGGGGATTTTGAGGAGAGGCTTCTGAGCGTCGTGGAGCGGGCCGCGAAGGTCAAATTCCCTATAATTTACCTTGACGAGATACATACGATTGTGGGCGCGGGCGCGGCGGAGGGCAGCACGGACGCGGCGCGGATACTCAAGCCGTATCTCGCCAAGGGGAGCGTGCGCTTCATAGGCTCCACGACGTTCGAGGACTATAAGAAGCATTTTGAGAAGGACAGCGCGCTGACGCGGCGTTTCCTTAAAATAAACGTGCCGGAGCCGGATTTTGCCGAAAACGTTATGATTTTAGCCGGAATCCGGCGGAAATACGAGGATTTTCACAGCGTCGTATATACCGACGAGATTATCGGGCGAATCTGCGGGCTTTCGTCGAAATACCTTAAAGACCGCGCCATGCCGGACAAGGCCGTGGACGTTCTTGACCAGGCGGGCGCGCGGGCCGTCCTGTCCGGGCGGGGCGCCGGCTATGAAATAACCCTTGACGACATAGACGAATGTGTTTCGTATATGGCGGGAATCCCCAGGAGGAACCTTACCGAGGGTGAGTTCGGCCGCGTCAAGAGCCTTGAGGAAAATCTCCGGGCCGCGGTTTTCGGGCAAGACGAGGCGGTGGGCCGGGTCGTTTCCGCCATAAAGCTGGCCCGCGCGGGGCTTCAGCCGGCGGAGCGGCCCGTGGCCAGCCTGCTTTTCGTAGGCCCTACGGGCGTCGGCAAGACGGAGACGGCCAGGCAGCTGGCGAAATCTCTCGGGGCGGCTTTCCTGCGTTTCGATATGACGGAGTATCAGGAGAAGCACAGCGTGGCGCGGCTTATCGGCGCGCCCCCAGGATACGTCGGGTACGAGGAGGGGGGCCTGCTGACGGACGCGGTGCGCAAAACGCCCTACGCCGTGCTCCTGCTTGACGAAATAGAAAAAGCCCACGCGGACATACTAAACGTGCTGCTGCAGGTAATGGATTACGGTTTTCTGACGGATAACGGCGGGAAAAAGGCGGATTTCCGCGAGATTATACTAATAATGACCTCAAACGCGGGCGCGCGGGATATGAATAAGCGCGTCGTGGGCTTTGAGTCCGGAGTGTGGGGAGGCTCCGCCGTGGATAAAGAGGTCGAGCGCGTTTTCTCTCCGGAGTTCCGGGGGCGGCTTGACGCGTGCGTGAAGTTTAACCCGCTTTCCCGCGAAATGGCGCGGAGGATTACGGAGCGGCAGCTGGCGCTCTTATCGGAAATGCTTGAAAAGAAAAACTATGCCCTGAAAGTATCCGACGAAGTAACGGAGCGTATAGCGAGCCGCGCCAGCGCCGAAAAATTCGGCGCGAGGGAGATTATCCACGTAATCGACTCCGAGGTGAAGCGGCTTATAGCCGACAAGGTGATTTTTTCCGGGGATTTTGACGGTAAGGATAAACGCGGCGTTATCCGCCTGCTGCTTAAAAACGGGGAGATAGAGGCGGAGGCGGAAAAGGACGGCTTTTAATACCCGAACGCCGCTTTCGTGATAAAAAGCGCGCCGATAATCCCGGCGAGGTTCGCTATAAGCGCGCTGGCCAGGGTATAGCGCGTTTTGGTCACTTTGACGCTCATAAAATAGACGCTCATTGTGTAAAAGACCGTTTCGGTCGAGCTCATCATAACGGAGACGAAGCGTCCGAGGAACGAGTCCGGCCCGTGGGTTTTGTACAGGTCGAGGAGCAGGCCGGCCGAAGCGGAGGAGGACACAAGCCGCATAAGCGCCAGCGGCACGGCCTCCGGCGGAAAGCCGATAAGGCCGGTCGCCGGGGCCAGGGCGCGGCTGAGCATATTAAGCGCGCCGGACGCGCGGAGGAAGCCGACGGCCACCATAAGCCCTATAAGCGTGGGCATTATGCCGACGACGGTCCGGAAGCCGTCCACAGCCCCCTCCGTGAAGGATTTATATATATCGACGCGGTTTTTCAGGCCGCTCAAGATGATTAGGAGGAATACGCCGGGGATTATGAAGTCGGAGAAAAACATCAGGGCTTTCAAGGGCTAACTCCTTTCCTCGGGGGCTAAAGCCTCGAATATTTTGGCGCAGAGCACCGCCGCCGCCGTGGATACAAGCGTGGCGAGCAGGCCGGCGCCGATGATTTCCGCCGGGTTTTTCGAGCCGCACTCCGCGCGGTAGGCGATTATGTTCACCGAGACGAGCTGAAGCGACGACATATTGAAAATGAGAAACATACACATACTCTTGGTGGCGGCGTCCTTGCGGGGGTTGAGCTTCTGAAGCTCCTCCATCGCCTTAAGCCCGGCGGGGGTGGCGGCCCAGCCGATTCCCAGGATATTGGCTATGAAATTGGCGGATATGTATTTAACCGCGGGGCCGCCCGGCGGCAGGTTCGGGAACAGAAACCGCAAAAGCGGGGACATTTTCCCGGCAAGCGCGGGGACAAGCCCGGAATCCTCCGCTATTTTCATCATACCGCTCCACATAGCGATTATGCCGAGCATTTTCACGCACAGCGACACCGCGTCCTGCGCGCTTGAAACGGCGGCGTTGGTGAGAGGGTTCAGGCTCCCGGTGAACGCCGCGGCGACCACCCCCACGATAATCATAAAGCCCCATACGAAGTTAAGCAAGGTTTCCTCCCCGGTCGTCTTGGCTTGGTTGTCTTAAATATATGCGGGGTTTTGTAAAACATTCTAACAGAAAGCGGGCGCCAATTTGGTCGTTTTATCGGAAATCGCGGGGAACACCCCGTTTGTGGCGGCGCTGCTGTCGTTTTTCGCCGCGCAGCTCATAAAAATTATAATCGAGCTTTGGCGCGTGAAAAAGCTAAACGTTTACCTGCTGATAAGCTCCGGCGGTATGCCGTCAAGCCACTCCTCCTTCGTGACGGCGCTGACCGCCGCCATAGGCATACGGGAGGGCTTTGGCTCGGCCATATTCGCCGTTTCGGCGGTTTTCGCGATAGTCGTTATGTACGACGCGGCGGGCGTGCGCCGCGCGGCGGGCACCCAGGCGAAGGTCATAAATATGATAGTTGAAAACATAGAAAATCAGGGCGTAACCCTCGACAAAAAGCTGAAGGAGCTGCTTGGCCACAGCCCCGTGGAGGTTCTGGCGGGCGCGGTTCTGGGGGTTATCATAGGAATCTGGAGGAGTTTATGAAAAAGAAAAAGGGAGTTTTGTTTATTTTGGTTTTCGCGGCGCTCGCGGCGGCGGTATTTGCCGCGGCGGAGCTTGTAAAGCGTATGCCGAGCCTGAAAAAGGCCGACTTTTTCGCGTATTACGGGTTGGAGCCGTCGCGGGCGTATATCATTCTGGACGGGCGGGCGGTGAAGGACGGAGAGCCGCCTCTTTTTCGCGGCGGGGAGCTATACCTGCCGTCGGACTTTATAAAGGAATATTTTGACGAATACATATTCGCGGAGCCGGACTATAACCTGCTGACCGTGACGACGGCGGGGAGCGTGCGTAAATTCTCCGCGGGCGGCCCGGAGGGCGTGATAAACGAAAACGGCGTTATGTACGTTCCCGAAAGCTTGGCGGAGAGCCTGTACCCCCTGCGGGCGCGCTACGCGGGCGGAGCGGGCGCGGGCGGGCTTGTCGTGGCGGACACGCTCACGGAGCCGCAAAACCGAGCGGTGATTATGAGAAAACAAGTCAATTTACGCGCCGAGCCGAGCGAAAAATCCCCGATTATTCAGAAACTGAGCCAGAACGAGGAGGTGCGCGTTTACAGCTCCGGAAAATACCTCAGGATACGCACGGAACAGGGGATTCTGGGCTATGTTACGGCGGCTTCGGCCGAGGCGCGCCCCGGCGAGCCTCCGGTGAAACCGGTTTCGGACGCGGTTCCCTTTAAGGCGCTTGACGGCAAGGCGGTAATGCTGTGGGACCAGGTGACGACCGCCGCCGCCAACAGCGCGCCCGACAGAAAAGTGAAGCCGGCGCCCGTGAACGTCCTTTCGCCGACTTGGTTTTCGTTCGCCGAAAGTATGGACGGCGGCATAACGAGCCTTGCGGACAGGGGGTATGTTGAAAACGCGCACAGTCAGTCCGCGCTTGTCTGGGCGCTTGTTTCCGATAATTTTGACTCGGCGGTCGGGCGGGAAATCCTGACCGACCCGGCGAAGCGCGGCAAGGCGGTGGACGCGCTTCTTAACCTGTGCGCGGAGTACGGCCTGGACGGGATAAACATCGATTTTGAGCAGATTAAGGAGGACACCGCGCCGGCGTATATCGAGTTTCTGCGGGAGCTGGCCCCGCCGCTCCATAAGGCGGGAAAGAGCCTTTCCGTGGATATGTTCGTGCCGAAATTCACAAAATATTACAACCGCGCCGCCGTGGGCGAAACCGCCGATTTCATATGCGTTATGGCCTATGACGAGTTCTGGGGGCCGGCTTCCGGCGCGGGGCCGGTCGCGTCCGCGCCGTTCGTGCGGGAGGGGGTAGAGCAGACGCTTGAGGAAGTCCCCGCCGAAAAGGTGATTCTGGGAATCCCGTTTTACTCCCGCCTGTGGCGGGAATTGCCGGACGGGACGGTTGAGGTGGCCGGGGCTTACGGAATGGAGACGGCCGCGGCGATTCCGGCGAAAAACGGCGCGCGGACCTTTTATTACGACGACGAGGGCACAAATTACGCGGAGTACGTCAAAAACGAAAACGGGCGGGACGCGACCTATAAAATCTGGATTGAGGACGAACGGACGCTCGCCGTGAAGCTCGGCGTATACAAGGAAAACGGGCTGGCGGGCGTGTCGTTCTGGAAGCGCGGGCTTGAGGACCCGGAAGTATGGGCTTTAATCGGACGGGAGGCGGGCCGGCAATGAGCGGAGGGCGTAAAAAAGCCCTTATAGCGATGAGCGGCGGGGTGGACAGCTCCGTGGCGGCGAAACTTATGAAAGAGCGGGGCTTCGAGTGCGTCGGCGCGATGATGAAGCTGTACGGCGGAGGCGGAGGCGGGCGTTCGTGTTGCGGCCTTGAGGATTCTTTTGACGCGCGCGCCGTGTGCGATAAAATCGGTATTCCGTTTTATGTGTTTAATTTTACGGAGGATTTTGAGGAGCGGGTCGTTAAAAAATTCGTCGCTTCGTATAAACGGGCCGAAACGCCGAACCCCTGCGTGGACTGCAACCGCTATATGAAGTTTGAGCGCTTCGCCCGGCGGGCCGAGGAAATCGGGTGCGATTATATCGTTACGGGGCATTACGCGCGGGTGGAGCGAAGCGGCGGGCGTTTCCTACTGAAAAAAGGCGCCGACGGCGCGAAGGACCAAAGCTACGCCCTTTATACAATCAGCCGGGAGCGGCTCGCGCGGACGCTTTTCCCGATAGGGGAGCTTACTAAGCGCGAAGCGCGGGAAATCGCCGCGGCGGCGGGTTTCGCCAACGCCCGCAAACGCGACAGCCAGGACGTTTGTTTTATCCCGGACGGGGATTGCGGCGGGTTTATCGAGAGTTTCACCGGCGAAAAATTCCCCGAGGGGGATTTTATTGACGCGGACGGCAAGGTAATCGGCCGGCACAAAGGGATAATCCGCTATACGGTCGGCCAGCGCAAAGGCCTTGGCGTGACCGCCCCCGCGCCGCTGTACGTCCGGAAAATCGACCCGGCGGCGAATACCGTCACCCTTTGCGCGGACGAGGAGCTTTTCTCAAAAACGCTTGAAATCGACGATATAAACCTTATCGCCGCTGACGATATAGACGGCAGGCTCCGCGCAAAGGTGAAAATACGGTACAGCCACGCCGAACAGCCCGCCTTTATCGAGCGGACGGGCGCGGACAGGCTCCGGATTGAGTTTGACGAGCCGCAAAGGGCCGTCACAAGCGGCCAGGCGGCGGTTATTTACGACGGGGACACGGTTATAGGCGGCGGAAGGATAATATGAAAACGCGTGAAGTTACACGAAAGGCTTTTCCGGCTCGCGCCGGGGCCTGATTAAATATTTCGTTATATTAGGGCGTGTTGACACAAAGCTGTTACGTGTCTTTGCGGCTGCTCGGCGTTTTGGATTGTCTAAATCTTTTTAGACAATCCAAAACGCCGAGCAAGTTGGTCTGCCGAAAAAGCCGCTTCCTTAAATCCGCGCGGCCAGACCCATTTGTGTCAACACGCCTCAGAGAAAGGGAATTTGAAATGGAGCAAAGCGAGCTTATAAAACTTCTGCGAGGAGTCAAAGCCGGGGAAATACCGGAGGAGGACGCCGCGGCCGCGCTGAGGGCGGCGGTTTTTCCGGAGGCGTCGGCCCTGCCTTACGCGGACATAGACTATCACCGCGCCTTGCGCAAAGGCGCGCCGGAGGTCATTTTCGGCGAAGGGAAGACGGCTTGCCAGATTCTGGGGATTCTGAGCGAGATGACCGGGCGCGGGGTGAAAAATATTATGGCGACGCGCCTTTCGCCGGAAAAGGCGGAGTTCCTGGCGGCCCGGACGCGCCTGACCTATTACGCGGAGGCGCGTATCGGCGTTTGCGAAAAAACGGAGCGGGAGCTTTCGGGGAATATCGTCGTGGCGGCAGCGGGGACCTCCGACATAGCCGTGTGTGAGGAAGCCGCCGTCGCCGCCGAAACTTTGGGCAGCCGCGTCACGCGCGTGTATGACGTGGGCGTGGCGGGGATTCACCGGCTTTTCCGGCGGCTTGACGAGCTTATGGCGGCGAGGGTGGTCGTGGCCGTGGCGGGCATGGAGGGGGCGCTGGCTTCCGTAATCGGCGGTCTGGTGTCCGTCCCGGTAATCGCCGTGCCGACTTCCGTGGGCTACGGGGCGAATTTCGGCGGCCTGTCCGCCCTGCTTTCTATGCTGAATTCCTGCGCGTCGGGGGTTTCCGTCGTGAATATCGACAACGGCTTCGGGGCGGGGTATCTGGCGCATATGATAAATAAAAACGGATAGGGGGAGGCGGCGAAATGACAATAATTTTCGCGACGTCAAACAAAGGCAAGTTAAGGGAAGCGCGGGAAATCCTGACGGAGTGCGAGGTTCTGGCGGGCGCGGGGGTCGAGGTTATCGAGGACGGGGAGACTTTTATGGAAAACGCCGTCAAAAAGGCTGTCGAATTTGCCCGCGAGCTGGGAAAGCCGGTAATAGCCGACGATTCCGGCCTTGAGGTGGATTTTTTGAACAAGGAGCCGGGCGTGCGCTCGGCGCGGTGGCTGGGCGAGGGCACGCCGTATGAAGTGAAAAACGCCGAAATCCTGCGGCTTTTGGCCGGGGTTGAGGGAGAGGGGCGCTCGGCGCGGTTTGTCTGCGCGGCGGCCTACGCGGAGCCGGGGGGCCGGGTTATAACGGCGGAGGCTTCGGCCGAGGGCGTTATCCACGATAGAATCGCGGGGGGCGGAGGCTTCGGCTACGACCCGATTTTTTACGTGCCCGGCCGCGGCCGGACCACCGCCGAAATGTCTCCGGAGGAAAAAAACAAAATCAGCCACCGGGGCAAGGCCCTGCGGGAGCTTGCGGGAAAACTCCGCGCGGCGGGGGTGTTTTCTTGAAGCTCCTTGTTTTCAGCGACTCGCATAAAAATCTGACGTATATGGAGCGGGTTTTCGATAAAATCGGGCGGGGGATGGACGCGGTAGTCCATTTGGGCGACCATTACTCGGACGGGGAGCAGCTCCGCGCCCGGTTTGAAATCGAGCGGTTTTACGGCGTTTCCGGAAATTGCGACTACGCGCCGTCCGCTCCGGCGGAGGATTTTTTTGAGTTCGGCGGCCTGAAAATATTTATAACGCACGGGCACAGGTATAACGTAAAATCGGACGAACAGCGCCTTTGCTACGCGGCGGCGGAGCGCGGGGCGGACGTCGCCCTTTTCGGGCATACGCACCGCGCCGCCGTGTTCCGGGAGGGCGGCGTCTTGTTTATGAATCCCGGCAGCGTTTCCCGAGGGCGGGACGGCGCAAACCCTTCCTACGGAGTTGTGACGGTAGAGGGGGCTAAAGCGGAGGGCGCGGTTATTGCGATAAAAGATTTACAATTCGTTCATAATATGTTAAAGTATTGAAATTATAATACATTCAAAGGAGCGGGAGTATGAAAGGTTTTGACGAACTTCAGCAAAGAACCTGGGCGTTCATAAACGACGGCAGGTGCGGCGAGGCGGCGGCGATTCTGGAGCCGCTTACCGGCGAGGGGAAGGACACGTATTGCTTCGCCTGTTTTTTGCTGGCGCAGGTGGAGAACGCCCGGGGCAATCCCCGGCTGGCGGAGGAGCTGTATTACAAAGCCTTTGACGCCTGCCCGGACGGGCGGGCTGGGGCTGTGTTTTTTGAAAAGACGCACCCGGAGTACGTGTATAAAGGGCGGCACGACCACGCCCGGCGCGAGGACTGCCCGCTGTGCGGGAAAAAGGCCGCGCCGCGCTGGGCATACGCCACGCCGCACTCGGCTTCTTACAATAACCGGCATAACCCCGTGCGCGTGTGGATGCATTGCGCGGACTGCAACCATTGTTTCGCCGAGAGCCTGCCGGAGACGCTTTACGACGTGTCCGGAGGCGGGCGGCCGATGCAGATGAAAGGGTATGGGCCGTTCCACTCCAAAGTGCTTAACAAATGCTTAACTTATATTCGCGAGGTTCGGGGGGAGGCGGCTCCGCTTCTCGCCGACGGGCTGCCGCTGCTGGAAATCGGCATAGGCGCGTCGGAGCTTTTGCTCGCCGCGAGGGAAATGGGCTTTGACGCCAAGGGGCTGGACATTATCCCCGCGAATGTGAAGCAGGCGCGGCGCTTCGGCCTGAACGCGGAAACCGCCGATTTTATGGAATATGACGACGGCTCGCGCTACGACCTGATTATTATGGGAGACGTTATCGAGCACGTGCCCAACCCGATAGAAGCTATGAAAAAGGCGGCGGGCCTGCTGGCGGAAAAGGGGCTTCTGTGGGTGTCCACGCCGAATTTTGAAAACTACTGGAGCCTGCTCCTGGGGCACAAAGACGTTATGAAGCTCGAATGCGGGCACGTAAACTATTTTTCAAGGGAATCGTTTTACAAGCTGCTTGATATGTGCGGGCTGTCCCCGCTGGAATACGCGATTTCGGAGCATTACAGGGGAAGTATGGAAATAATAAGCGTAAAGAAATAACGAAAAGGAGGGTTCCTTTTGATTTCGGTAAAAGAGCTTACGAAGCGGTACGGCGCTATAACCGCCGTGAACGGCGTTTCCTTCGAGGTGAGCGCCGGGGAGATTCTGGGCTTTCTCGGCCCGAACGGCGCCGGAAAGACCACGACGATGAATATACTCGCGGGCTATATCGCGCCGACCTCCGGCTCCTGCGCCATAGACGGCTTAGACATCGTGGAGCGGGCGGAGGAGGCGCGGGAGCGCGTCGGGTACCTTCCCGAAAACCCGCCGCTTTATAACGACATGACCGTGTGGGAATACCTGAATTTCGCGGCGGAGATTAAAAAAGTCGATAAAAAGAGCCGGAAGCGCGCCGTCGAGGACATTATGGAGAAAGTGGAGATAGCGGATATGCGCGGCCGTCTGAACCGCAACCTCTCGAAGGGATACCGCCAGCGCGTGGGCCTGGCGCAGGCGCTTATAGCCGACCCGGCCGTCATTATTCTGGACGAGCCTACCGTCGGCCTTGACCCGCAGCAGGTCAGCAATATGCGCGGCGTAATCCGGGAGCTTCGCGAGCGGCACACGGTTATTTTAAGCTCCCACATCCTTTCGGAGATTTCCGCGATGTGCGACAGGGTGCTGATTATAAACAGAGGGCGCGTAGCGGCCAACGACGCGGCGGAGCGCCTTTCGGGGAGCCTGTCCGGCGGCGGCAGGAGGTACGCCGCGCGTATCCGGGCGGGGCGGGCCGAGGCTCTGGCGGCGCTTTCCCCGCTGGAGGGCGCGGGCCTTAAATTTGAGTACGACGGCGAGCGGGAGGGCGGCGCGTCCGACGTCACCATAATAGCGGGGGAGGGGCTTCAGACCGACCCTCGGGAGGCCGTGTTCGGCCGGCTGGCCGAAGCGGGCCTGCCGCTGCTTATGCTGAAGCCGCTGGACGTATCTTTGGAGGATATATTCATTCAGGTGACGGCGCGTGATATTCTGGAGGGCGAAGCGGAGGAGCCGGGCGAAGCCGGCGAAAACACCAGAGAAGGAGAGGAAGCGGATTGAGCGCCATAATAAAAAAGGACTACAGGGCCTATTTCGGCTCTCTTATGGGATATGTGCTCCTGGCGGGGTTTGCTTTTTTTACCGCGCTGCTGTTTACCGTGATATGCCTGCGGGGACTGAACGCGGACTACAGCCAGGTTCTGGACGCCACCTCCGTCATTTTTCTTATTTATATACCCTTGCTGACGATGCGGGTTTTCGCGGAGGAGGCCGCCCAGAAAACCGACCAGCTGCTGTTCACCGCGCCCCTGAGAATCTGGCGGGTGGTCCTGGGGAAGTTTCTGGCGGCGTTCCTGTTTTTCGCGACTTGTATGGGCGTAACCCTCGTTTTCCCCCTGGCGCTGTCGTTTTTCGGGAAAATCCCCGTGCCGGCGATTACCGGCGCGTTTCTGGGCTATACGCTTCTTGGGGCGGCTTTCGTGGCTGTGGGCGTGTTTATGTCGTCGCTCAGCGGAAGCCAGATTATCGCGGCGTTTACGACCTTCGGCGCGCTGTTCGTCCTCTATCTCCTTGGGGCCATTAAAGCCATAGTCCCTTCGGACACTATGTCGTCGGTGATTTTCGTGTGCGTCTTGCTGGCGTTTTTGTCGTATCTGCTGTTCGACGCGACGAGAAGCCTTGCCGCCGGGGCGGGGCTTTGTCTGGCCGGGCTTATCGCTGTGGTCGCCACCGCGCTTAAAAACCGCAATATGTACGAGGGGCTTATAGTCAAATTTCTGGACTTTTTCGCCGTCACGGCCCGGTTTGAAAACTTCGCCGGGGGCATTCTCTCCGTGTCGGACATTGTTTATTACCTTTCCTTTACGGCGGCGTTCCTGTTTTTTACGGTAAACGCGGCCGAAAAACGGCGCTGGAGGTGATTTAGTGGGAACCGTTAAAAAGTTTTTCGGCGCTCTTGGGCTTGGTCTTGGGCTTGGGGATAAGAAGAAATTCAGATACGGCGCTTTTTCCGCGCTGGCGGCGGCGCTGTTCGTGGCTCTCCTGCTCGTCGTGAACCTTATTGTGGCCTCGCTTAATCTGAAGTATGATTTGTCGGCGGACAAGAAGTTCTCGCTGTCCAAACAAAGTTTGGACATTTTGGCGGGGCTTGAGCGGCCCGTCACCATTTACGCCCTTTGCCGAGAGGGTACGGACGACCTGCAGTACCGCTCGCTTCTGAAGGCGTATCCGGAGGCTTCCGGAAAAATCAGCCTTGTGTACCGGGACCCGGTGAAATTTCCGCAGTTTGCCGAGAAATTCAGGCAGAACGGCGAGGATATACCCATAGACAGCGTGATAGTCGAAAGCGGGGACAGATTCCGCGTAATAAAGGCCGACGACCTTGTGACTGTGGGATACGACTACTCCACCTATCAGCAGCGGCTTGAGAGCATAGACATAGAGCCGCAGGTCACGAACGCTTTGCGTTATGTCGAGGGGGAGGGGACGGTCGTGGTTTACGCCGTGACGGGGCACGACGAAATCCCCCTGACGGACGCGATTGCCAAGCAGGTTAAAATGGCGGGTTACGACGCGGCGGAGCTTGACCTGCTGAAAGAGGACGTGCCGGAGGACGCGGCGGCGCTCCTGCTGGCCGCCCCTTCGCGCGATTATACCGGGGACGAGGCGCGCAAAGCGCGCGATTATTTGAAAAACGGCGGGAAGGCCCTGCTGACCGCTTCCTACACGCCGGAGAAAATGCCGAATTTTGAGGCGCTCCTTGAGGATTACGGCGTGTCCTTCGGCGCGGACATAGCCCTTGACGCCAACCCGCGCAACGCCGCGGGGGGCCAGCGGCAGATGCTCCTGCCGGATTACGCGGAGCACGAAATCACCCGGACGCTCCGGAACGGGAACGGGGTCGTTTGTCTGTACGGCTCGACGATTTTTGAAAGAACGGGGCTTGTGAAAAGCTCCGTCCTTATAGAGCCGCTGCTGACCACAAGCTCCGATTCCTACGCGAAGAATGTCCGCTCCGGCGCGCAGAGTCTGACCATAGAGCGCGAGGATGGGGATAAGGCCGGGCCGTTTGACGTCTCCGTCGCAATAACCGACGGGGATACAAAAATAGCGGCCATAGGCGCTATGACCGTGCTTGACGGCTCGCTCAACGCCTACGCGGCGGGGGGCAACGCCACGCTTATCGTGAACAGCCTGAACTGGCTCGCCGGGGCGGGGCAGGGCGTTTATATCCCGCCGAAATCCGCGGACAGCGGGCGGTATGTGACTATTAACGACCTGGCGGGGCGCATTCTGGGGCTGTCGGCGGTGATTATACTGCCGCTGCTCATCCTCATTACGGGCGGGTGCGTCTGGGCGGGGAGGCGCGGCAGATGAAGCGTCAGCTTATAACGGTAATCGCGGGCGCGGTCCTGCTTGCGGGGTTACTCTGCCTTTATAAATTTATGCCAAAGCTCCCAAAGGCGGCGGACGCGGAGCCGCCGGCCGCGCCCTCCGCGCCGGCTTATCCGGTAGTCGCCCTCTTTGACCGGGACGAAAGCGCCCTGGAGCGCGTGACGCTCGTCAATAAAAACGGGGAGTTTAACCTTACGCCGTTTGAGGAGGGGGGCGGCATAAGCTGGTCCATCGAGGAGGCCGGGGAAGCGCCGCTTCCGCTCAACGCCTCTCTTGTCGGGGATACGGCGCGGGTAATGAAACGCCTGTCGATGCAGAAAGCGTCGGAAAACCCGGAAGCCGGCTATGATTACGGCTTCGAGGGCGCGGAGGGCGCGGAAGCCAAGGCGCTTTTCAAGGACGGAGAGGTTAAAACGCTCAAGATAGGCCGAAAGACGATTACCGGCGAGGAATATTACGCTAATCTCTCGGGAGACCCCGCTGTGTACTTGATGAATAGTTACGACGGAGACAAGCTGTTTTACGGCTGGAACGACTTCGCCGACAAAAGCCTGCCCTCCGTGGATTCGCAGAACCTTGACTATATTTACGTAGGGACGCCGGGCGCGGAGCTTGAGGCCGCGCGCGAGGACGGCGAGCTTGTTATGAAAAAACCGTGGGAGGGGCTTAGATTCAACAGCGCGGACTTTTCGCAAGCGATAAACTTCGCGGGAGCGCAGCTTGGCGACCTTGTGGAGCTTAACGCCGGGGATTTGGGGAAATACGGCTTTGACGGCGGCTACTCTAAAATTATTCTGCGCGACCCGGAGCGGGCGCTTAACCTGGCCGTCGGCGCGTCCGACGGGGAGGGGAATTTTTACGTCAAAATCGGCGTGAACGACAACGTCTTCAAAATGGAGGAGGATTTTCTGGCGGGCCTGCCCCGGCTTGAGCCGTTCAAATACGTGGATACTTTCGTCGCGCCGGTTGTGATAGACGACGTGAGCGAAATAGACTTCGGCGCGCCGTCCCGCGCCGGGACGCGCGTTCGGCTCTCTCCGGCGGAGGTTGACGGGAAAGCCGCTGACGAGGCCGAATTAAAGGCGTGGGCGCGGAAACTGGCGGATATCAGGGCGGAAGCGCCTCTGCCGGCGGGCGCCGCCGTCTCGGACGAACCCGCGCTTGCCGTGTCGTACACGACGAAGGGCGGCGAAATTACCACGGAATATAAGGAATACGAAGGGCAAGGCGGCGCTGAATTCTACGCGGTAAAAATCGCGGGGCGCGGCGCGGACTGGTTTGTCGTAAGCCGCGAAACCGTCGACGAAATTTTGGCGGCGGCGCCGAAACCGAAATAAGCAAGCCCGTCAAACCTGGAATTGCTCTAACGTCCTTGTTTGTCAAGGTAATAATCCCATTGACTTTCGAAGATGGGGGTGGTAAAACAAAAAGATTCTACTTCGCAAAAATTAAAAACAACGGAGTTTAGGACACGACGCAAAAATTAAAAACAACGGAGTTTAGGACACGACCAAAATAATGAAAGAACGGGAGTATTATACTGAGCGAAACAGGAAATCCGAAACGGGGGCGAATAAATATGGACTCCGCAAAAGCGGCGCGGGAATTCCCGTTGCTTGCGCCGTCGGCTTGTTGCTTGCCGCGATAGGTTTTAGCGGGTGCGCCTCGAAAACTCCTTCGGGGGAAACTACGGAGCCGACGCAAACGGCGGCGAGCGCCGCTGAAACGACAGAGGAGTCCGCGGAATTAACACAAGCGCCCGCAAGCCCAGGCGAGAAAACACAGGTTGAGAATGTAGCTTACAGAGCAGGCGCTTATACAGGCGATTGGCAGGACGAGGCGCCAAACGGGCAGAGAACGTACGCATACTCTGACGGCCGTACAGAAGCCGGAACATGGAAAGACGGCAAATTTATCGATTGACCCTGCGCCTGTTGAATCGGCGGCCTATTACGCGTTAATCCCGGCATTAGAAAAAGCGTTTGAAAAACGGAAGAAAGAATGGAATTTTATGGAAATTATGGATATTCGCGTGGGAAACGGAATCGACGTACACAGATTGGTGAGCGGGCGTAAACTAATATTAGGCGGCGTGGAAATTTCACACAAGATGGGCCTTGAGGGTCACTCTGACGCGGACGTTCTCCTTCACGCGGTTATTGACGCGCTTCTCGGCGCGGCAAAACTTGGAGATATAGGCGTGCTTTTCCCGCCCTCGGACGCGTCTTACAAAGACGCGGATAGCCTGAAGCTCCTTGGGCGGGTTATGGCTTTGGTCAAAGCTAAAGGATTTTGCGTCGGTAACGTGGATTGCGTAATCATAGCCCAGGAACCGAAACTTCGTCCGTATATAGCCTTGATGGAGGAAAATCTGGCCGAAACACTTGGAATTGAGCCGGACCGCGTTTCCGTCAAGGCGACGACCGAAGAAGGATTGGGCTACACCGGCAGAAGGGCGGGCATACGCGCCCACGCGGTTTGTTTGGTGTACGGGCGGACGGAGCCTTGACGAGCTGAAAAAACACGCTCTAATAATTTTGTAAAATTTTCTGTTGACAAGAGGGTTAGTTTATGCTAACATTATAGTTAGTTAAAACTAACGGAATAATATTTACACCAAATCAGCCGGGGAGGAATGTTTATGCCGCTTGCTATGGTAAGGCCGGGGCAGTCAGCGAACATTAAGAGAGTCACGGGAAAAGAGGAGGTTAAACGTCATCTGGAAAATCTTGGCTTCGTGGAGGGGCAGAGCGTCAGCGTCGTTTCGGAGCTTTCGGGAAATTTAATTATAAACGTAAAAGGGAGCCGCGTGGCTTTAGATAAGAACATGGCTTCGCGCATAATTATGTAATGTGTAAGGAGACGGGCGTATGACCTTAAACGACGCGCCGCTCGGGAAGGCCCTGACCGTCCTGAAACTTTCGGGAGACGGGCCGCTCAAGCGGCGGATTATGGATATGGGCATAACCAAGGGCGCGGAGATAACCGTGCGCAAGGCCGCTCCGCTGGGCGACCCGATAGAGGTCACCGTGCGCGGGTACGAGCTTAGCCTGCGGAGGGCCGACGCGGCGAATATTGAAGTGTCGGAAAAGCCGGAGTAAAAAACCGGATAAAAAATTCTTTACGTATGAGTTAGTCTAAACTAACACGGAGGTTGATTACGTTGGAGGCGAAAATCGCGCTTGCGGGAAACCCGAACAGCGGCAAAACGACTGTTTTTAACGCGCTCACGGGGGGCCGCGGCCACGTGGGCAACTGGCCGGGCGTTACGGTCGAAAAAAAGGACGGCGCGGTCAAGGGGCATCCCGGCATAATCATCGAGGATTTGCCCGGAATATATTCCCTTTCGCCGTACACGCCGGAGGAAATAGTTTCAAGAGGATACCTCATAAACGAAAAGCCGGACGTTATAATAAACATAGTGGACGCCTCGAACCTTGAGCGCAATTTATATCTGACGACGCAGCTCGCGGAAATCGGGATTCCTATGGTGATTGCGCTGAACATGACGGACGTGGTGGAAAAAACCGGCGACGTCATCGACTACGGAAAGCTGTCGGAGGAACTCGGCGCGCCCGTTTTCGGAATCTGCGCCGTGAACGGGCGGGATTTGAGGCTTGCCCTGCTCGCCGACAAGGCGATTGAGATGAAAGGCAAAAATCCGCCGAAAGCGGAGGGGTGTTTTTCCGAAAAAACCGAAGCCGCTCTGAGAAAAATTATGGACTTGGCCGCGAAAGCGGGGATTGCCGAGAGTCCGCGGTTTTACGCCGTGAAACTGTTCGAGCGCGACAAGGAAATAAAGCTCAGCCTCCCGCCGGAGGTTTCCGAAGAAATCGAAAAAATTATACAGGCTTGTGAGAAAGAGCTTGACGACGACTCCGAGAGCATAATCACGGTCGAGCGATACGACAGAATCGCCGAAATAATGAAAAAATGCGTGAAACTGAACGACGCGGGCGGGCTGTCCGCGTCCGACAAAATCGACCGCGTGGTGACGCACAGGGTGCTGGCTCTGCCGATTTTCGCGCTCGTGATGTTTTTTGTGTACTTCGTCTCAATAAGCGCGGTAGGGGCGTGGCTGACGGACTGGGTGAACGACAGCCTTTTCGGGGAAATAATCCCGGGGGCGGTTTCCGGTTTCTTGGCTTCGGTAAATACGGCGGAGTGGCTGAACTCCCTGATTCTGGACGGGATTGTAGCTGGAGTGGGCGCTGTGCTGGGGTTCCTGCCGCAGATGTTCGTGCTTTTCTTTTGCCTGGCGGCGCTTGAGGACTGCGGGTATATGGCGCGGATAGCTTTTATAATGGACAGGATTTTCCGAAAATTCGGCCTTTCGGGCAAATCCTTCATACCTATGCTCGTGGGGACGGGCTGCGGCGTGCCGGGGATTATGGCCTCCCGGACAATTGAATCTCCCGCCGACCGCCGGATGACCATAACTACGACCACTTTTATGCCCTGCAGCGCGAAGCTGCCTATAATCGCGCTGATTTCCGGCGCTTTCTTCGGCGATTCGGCTTTGGTGCCTTCGTCGGCGTATTTCCTCGGGGTGGCTTCCATAATAATTTCGGGCGTGGCGCTGAAGCAAACGCGGCTTTTCGCGGGGGAGGCCTCGCCGTTTATAATGGAGCTTCCCGCGTATCATATGCCGAGAATCGGCGGCGCCCTGCGCGTGGCGGGGGAGCGGGCGGTTTCCTTTGCCAAACGCGCGGGGACTTTTATAACGCTCGCCACGGTAATAGTGTGGTTTTTGAGCGGCTATGGCTTTGACTTAAAGCCGGCTGAGGTGGATTCCTCCATACTGGCGTTTATAGGCCGGGGGGCCGCTCCGCTTTTCCGCCCGGCGGGCTTCGGGAGCTGGCAGGCGGTCGTGGCGTCGATTACGGGCCTTATGGCCAAAGAAAACGTCGTGGGCACAATGGGCGTCCTCTACCCGGGGGATTCGTTAGCGTCGGCGATGACGCCGCGCGCGGCCTACGCCTTTTTGGTCTTTAACCTGCTCTGCGCGCCCTGCGTGGCGGCGATGAGCGCGATTGCCAAGGAAATGAACTCAAAAAAATGGACGGCCTTTGCCATAGGCTATCAGTGCGCGTTCGCCTACGCGGCGGCGGTCATAGTCTACAGGCTTGGCGCGATCTTCGGAGGAGGTATTTAAATGTCAACGGTAATTATCGGAGGGCTGCTTGCCGCGTATTTGGTTTTCGTGGCGGCAAAGGCCCTGAAGGCCGCCCGGAAGGGCAAATCCTGCCGCGCCGGGGCTTGTTCGCGCTGCGAATCTTGCGGGAAATATTTAACTTGACGGCAATAGCTGAAATCGGCGCTGATATGTCGGCTCCGTGTTTGAAACGGCGAAGCCTCTCGCGGTTTGGGCTGGCGGCACGCCTCGAAACAATGTTAGGGCGTGTTGACACAAAGCTGTTACGTGTCTTTACGGCTGCTCGGTGTTTTCATTTGTCTAAGACAGGCTTAGACAAATGAAAGCCCCCTTCTTGATTATTCCGAGCTTCTTCGCAAATCCGCGCAGCATAGGCGCGCCGCCAAATCTTATCAAACGCGCGTGGGCGACGGCTTTTCAAAATCAGCTGATCTAAAAATTATACATAATTATACCACGCTTTTTAGGCGTTATCAGTATATTTTCCGCGACAATTCCTAATTTCTTCAAGCGGCTAATTTAGGCGGCGGGGGCTTTGGTTTGTCTAAATCTTTTTCCGCGTTTCTTGCTAAACTGGAGCGGAAAGTCGCGGGCTTCAGCGCGTTTCCGGCTCCGGTTCCGCTTATATAAAACGGAAGCGTTTTATTTGGTACAGGCCCAAGCTCAATCCAAGCCCGGGCTATATCCAGCTGTCATATTTTTTCAGATACACCTTTTTTATCCCTTGGACGGCCGCGGCGTAAAGCGCCAGCACGAGCGCTATAAAAATCATAAACACGGGGGTTATCGCCGTCATTTCAAGGCCCGGCCCAAGCGGGGAGTACGGCAGGAGAAGCCCTATTACGCTGATTACAAGAGTCGAGGCGAGGAGCGGCTTCGACGCGCGGCTTTCTATAAACGGGATTTTCGCCGTGCGGATTAAATGGACAATCAGCGTCTGAGAAATCAGCCCGACAAGAAACCACCCGGTTTGAAACGAGCTTGACAGCTCCGGCGTATTGAACCCGAACACGAAATAAAGCGCCAGAAACGTCAGCAAGTCAAAAAAAGACGAAACCGGACCCATATAAAACACAAATCTTTGGATGGACTTCGCGTCCCATTTACGCGGGGCGGCCATATACTCGTCGTCCATTTTATCAAGCGGTATCATCGTCTGCGAAAAATCGTACAGCATATTCTGCGTCAGAATCTGTATCGGGCGCATCGGCAGAAACGGCAGGGACAAACTGGCGATCAGCACCGAAAACATATTCCCGAAGTTTGAACTGGCCGCCATTTTTATATACTTGACGATATTCCCGAAGGTGCGGCGGCCCTCCATAACGCCCTTTTCAAGCACCATAAGGTCTTTTTCAAGCAAGATTATGTCGGCGGACTCCTTGGCTATATCCACGCCGGAATCCACGGAAATGCCCACGTCCGCGCGGTTCAGGGCGGGCGCGTCGTTGATGCCGTCGCCCATATAGCCGACGGTGTGGCCCTCCTCCTGCAGAAGGGCCACAAGTTTCGATTTCTGCGACGGGGCCAGCTTGGCGAACACGCTGACCTCCCGGATCGCCCGCTTCAGTTCGTCTTCGCTCATTTTGTCAAGCTGGTGGCCAAGCACGCATTTTTTCGGCAAGCCCTCCGTAAAAATGCCGACTTGGGCGCACACCGTCTCGGCGACTTTTTCATTGTCCCCAGTGAGGACGATTATGCGCACCCCGTGAGACTTGAGGGCGGAGATAGCCGCCTGGGCGCTTTTTTTCGGCGGGTCAAGAAAGCCCGCGAAGCCGATTAAAACCATGTCGGACTCGTCGGCCACTCCGAAGGAATAAATATCGCGCACGCTGTTTTTCTGCGCTATGGCCAGCACGCGCAGACCTTTCTCGTTCAGCCGGTTCGTGACGGCGAAAACCTCCCGCTTAAGCTCGTCCGTCATCGGCAGGATTTCGCCCTTGTAATCCACATACCCGCAGATTTTGACCATTTCCTCCACGGCGCCTTTTGTTATGAGCTGGCGCTTTTTGGTCGCGTCCTCCAGAACGACGGACATCCGCCGGCGGTTGAAGTCAAACGGGATTTCGTCAACTTTCGTGTATATCCGGCCCCATTCCTCCTGCCCGTCGCGGTGGGCGCGCTCGATGATGGCTATGTCCATAAGGTTTTTAACCCCGGTCTGAAAATAACTGTTCAGATAGGCGTGTTTCAGGATGCGCAGGTCGTCGCTTCCGTGGATGTCCAGGTACATTTCAAGGACAATCTTGTCCTCCGTCAGAGTGCCGGTTTTATCCGTGCAGAGCACGTCCATAGCCCCGAAAGTCTGAATGGAGCTTAGGTCTTTAACGATTGTTTTCTGCTTGGACATAACGAGCGCCCCGCGCGCCAGCGTGCTTGTCATAATCATCGGCAGAAGCTCCGGCGTGAGGCCCACCGCCACGGACAGCGCGAAAAAGAACGCCCCGAGCCAGTCCGACTTAACTATGCCGTTTACCACGAAAATTATCGGCACCATAACAAGCATCAGGCGCAGGAGCAGCTTGCTGACGTCGTCCACCCCGCGCTCAAAGCCCGTCGCCTTGGCGGTTTCGGATACTTCCTTGGCGATATGGCCGAAATAAGTCTCGTTGCCCGCCGCGACGACGAGCGCCCGCGCCGCGCCGCTTACGACGTTTGTGCCGGTAAAGGCTATATTCCGGCAGTCAAGGGCGGAGCTTGGCTCCGTTTTATTCTCCGGGAATTTCTCAACCGGCTCGGACTCCCCGGTGAGGGCCGCCTGGCTGATAAACAGGTCCTTGCAGGAAATCACGCGGACGTCGGCGGGAATCATATCCCCCGAGGAGAGGTGGACAATATCCCCCAGCACGATGTCGCTCATAGGGATTTCGACGATTTTCCCGTCGCGGAAAACGGCGGCCGTCGAATTAACCATTTGCTTGAGCTTTTGCGCCGCCCCGCGGGACTTGCTCTCCTGCGAGAATTTCAAAACCCCGGAAATTATTATCATACACAAAATGATTATGACCGTCGCCCAGGAGGCCTGGCCCGCCGGCGCGAACAGCACTTCCGTCAGAAAGGACGCGGCGGCCACAATCATCAGGACGACGCTGAAAGGGTTGAAAAACGCCAGCAAAAACGCCTTCAAGGGGTTCTCCGCTTTATCCTCGTCGATTACGTTTTTGCCGAGGTCGTCGAGCAGCTCCTCGGCTTTTTCGCTCGTATAGCCCTGCGGCGTTGTTCCCAGGCGCTCGAAAAGCTCCGATATTTCGGCGGCTGATATTCCCACAATATATCTGTCAATTCCGGCGCGGCTCTCCGCCCCTTGCGCTTTTCGTTTTTTCATCTTTTGCGCCTCCTTTGTCGGCTAATAGCTTATGCAGCCTAACGCTCGCCCGGTGTTTGAGGTCGTCTAAAAAAATTTAGACGACCTCAAGCCCCCTTCTCGCCCGGGACTCAGTTTCTTTTGCTCGCCAGAACTTCCGTCCAGGCCTTGTCATATTCCGCTATAAACGGGCCTAAATCACTGAAAACCTCACATTTATCAAGCGCGCCGCTCTCCGCCGTGTAGGCGGGGTTATCCTTCAGCTCCTGGGGCAAAAGCTGAAGCGCGGCTTCGTTGGCCGTCGTAAAACCGATATATTCGGAGTTTTGCGCGGCCACCTCCGGGTCGCACATAAAATTTATGAATTTTTCGGCGTTTTCCTTGTTTTTGGCCCCTTTGGGTATGCACATAGCGTCAAACCAGATGTTCGAGCCTTCCTTCGGTATGGCGTAGGAGAGGGCCGGGTTTTCCTGCATACAGAACACCGCGTCTCCCGAAAAGACGACCGCCAGCGCGCCTTCGCCGCCAATCATTTTATCTTTCACCGGGTCGCCGAGATACGCCTGAACAAGGGGTTTCTGGGCGATGAGCGCCTCCTTGGCGGCGGTCAGCTCGTCGAGGTTGGTCGAGTTTATGCTGTAACCGAGCTTGCGCAAGGCCACGGCGAAGGAATCCCGTTGACTGTCGTACATGTATATATTTCCGGCGTACTTGTCGTCCCACAAAATATTCCAGGAATCGACAGGCTCACTCACCATATCCTTGTTATAAAGTATACCAACGGTTCCCCAAAGATAAACCACGCCGTATTCCCCGTCCGGGTCAAAATCCATATTTTTGAAGCGGGGGCTTATATTTTTCAGATTCGGGATGGCGCCGGCGTCTATTTTTTCAAGCATATCTTCTTTTTTCATTTTCTCAATCATATAGTCCGACGGGAAAATCAAGTCATAGGAGGTGTTTCCGGGCTTCAGCTTGGCGTAGAGGGTTTCGTTTGTGTCAAATTCCTCATAAACCACGCGGATGCCTGTTTCGTCCTCAAAACGGGCGCGGAGCGCCGGGTCGATATAATCCCCCCAGTTGTAGATGTAGAGCTTATCAGAATCGCCTTTTGCGGCGGACGGCGCCGCGGAGGGGTTTTCCTCCCCGCGCGGCTCTCCCAAAGAGGAGCACGCCGAAAGCAAAAACAGGGCGCAGAGGGCCAGGGTAATCTTGAGCTTGGGCTTGCGTGCGTTTTTTTTCATTTTCAATCCTCCTAGGATTTAAGTTTTTCGCCGTTTAATTTATTAACCAGCGCCAGCAGCAGCATAACCGTAACGAAAATCAGCGTGGAAACGGCGTTTATTTTCGGGTTTACGCCGCGCCGGGCCATGGAATAGACGATTATTGACAGGTTCGAGAAGCCCGGCCCCTTGGTGAAAAAACTTATTACAAAGTCGTCTATGGAGAGCGTGAACGCCAGGACGACCCCGCTTATTATCCCCTGCGATATTTCCGGCAGAATCACCTTGAAAAACGCCGGCGCGGGGCGGCACCCAAGGTCAAGCGCCGCTTCGTACATATTCGGGTCAAGCCCGGAGAGCTTCGGCAGCACGGAAAGAATCACATACGGCGCGTTGAAGGCCACGTGCGCCAGAAGCATCGTCAGAAAGCCCAAAGAACCGGCGCGCAGCGTGTTGAAAACAAATATGAAAAGAATCATAAGCGAAACGCCCGTCACTATGTCCGGATTCAGCACGGGCAGGTTATTCGCCGTCAGCATAATTTTTCTGGGGATTTTTTTCATAGCGTTTATGCCTATGGCGGAGGCCGTGCCGAGGATTCCGGCTAAAGCCGCGGAAAGGACGGCTATGGCGACCGTGTTCCACAGAGCGCCCATAATCTGCCTGTCGCGGAACATCTCCGCGTACCAGGACAGCGTGAAGCCGCCCCACCGCCCGCGCGAACGCGAGGCGTTGAACGAAAACACGATAAGCACAATAATCGGCGCGTAAAGAAACAGGAGAATTAACCCGACGTAAACGCGCTTTAATATGGAAGAAACCCGCCCGCCGCTCAAGTTTCCTCCCCCGCGCCGCCGGCCAGCTCCGCCGCGCCCATGCTTATGAGGATTATAAGCATAAGTATCACCGACAGGGCCGAGCCGAAGCGCCAGTCATACACGGTGAGGAACTGCTGCTCAATCAGGTTGCCGATGAGTATGAAATGATTGCCGCCGAGCAGGTTCGACTCCACGAAAGTCGTCACGGCGGGCATAAACACCATTGTCACGCCGGAAAGCACGCCGGGCAGGGAAAGGGGCAGCGTCACCCTGAAAAACACGCCCGCGCGCGAGGCGCCCAGGTCCTGCGCGGCCTCCACAAGCGTGCCGTCCGTCTTTTCAAGCACGGTGTAGAGCGGCAGAATCATAAACGGCAGAAAGTTGTACACCATACCCAAGACGACCGCCCCGCTGTTGTAGAGCAAATTGAGTTTCGGCAGGCCCAGAAACTCAAGGGCGGAGTTTATGACGCCGTTTTTTTCAAGTATGGTCAGCCACGCGTAAGTGCGCAGCAAAAAATTCATCCACATCGGGACGATTACGAGAAACAGAAGCGCGCCCCGGCTTTTCAGGCGGAGCCTCGCTATGAAATACGCGGCGGGATAGCCCAAAAGCAGGCATATGGCCGTGCAGACCGCCGCCAGCTCGACCGAGCGCCACATAACGGCGAGATATATAGGCTCGAACGCGCGGGCGAAGTTAGCCGTCGTGAAGGAGCCGTCCGCCGCCGAAAAGGCGTTCGCCATAACCAAAAACATCGGCGCTATTACAAACAGAGCCGTCCAGAGAATATATGGGTAAGCCGCCTTTTTTATGTTCCTTCCGCGCAATTTTATCACCCGCCGCCTGTCGTTTCGCCGAAGCCGAGCTTGCCGCTTTTCATTATATGAATATCGTCCGGGCCGACGCGCAGACCGACGGCGCTTCCCGCCGGGGCCTGCTTCGTGCTGTGAACTTTCCACTTCGCGCCGTCCGGAGCGGACACAATCATTTCGTAATGCACGCCCTTAAAAGTAACGCTGTCCACAATCCCTTTAAGGCGGCAGTCCTCCGCCGGGCGGAGCTTAATGTCCTCCGGACGGATTACCACGTCCACGGGGGAGTTTTCGCCGAAGCCTTTATCCACGCAGTCAAACGACGCTCCGGAGAACTCCACGACGAAAGCCCTCGGCATAAAGCCGCTTATTATGTTGCTCTCGCCGATAAAGTCCGCCACGAAAGCGTTCTTCGGCTCGTTGTAAATATCCTCCGGGCGGCCGATTTGCTGGATTCTGCCGTCGTTCATAACGGCTATGGTGTCCGACATTGTGAGGGCCTCCTCCTGGTCGTGCGTAACGTACACGAAGGTAATGCCCAGTTCCTGCTGCATATGCTTCAGCTCAAGCTGCATTTCCTTGCGCAGCTTGAGGTCAAGCGCGCCGAGCGGCTCGTCGAGCAGGAGCACCTCCGGCTCGTTGACGAGCGCGCGGGCTATGGCCACGCGCTGCTGCTGCCCGCCGGAAAGCGCGGTTATCCGCCGCCGGCCGTACCCGGCCAGATTCACAAGGGAGAGCATATACTCCACTTTTGTCTTGATGAGCTTTTCGTCCATTTTTTGGATGCGCAGGCCGAAAGCCACGTTGTCGCGCACGTTCAGGTGAGGGAAAAGCGCGTATTTCTGAAAAATCGTGTTGACCGGGCGCTTATACGGCGGCAGGTTCAGTATGCTCCGGCCCTCAAACTGCAAATCTCCGGAGGTCGGCCGCTCGAAGCCCGCTATTATCCGCAGGGTCGTCGTCTTGCCGCAGCCGGAGGGTCCGAGCAGCGTCAGAAACTCGTTCTTGTTGATGTACAGGTCAACCTTATCGAGCACGACCGTGTTCTCCGAAAAGACCTTGCTTACTTTTATAAGGTCAATGAATCGCTCCATACCGCTAATTCTCCCTGAAAATATTCCGCGCCTAAAAATTCGGGGGCGAGCATACCCAGATTATGACGGATTCGCCCTTGGCCCGGTTTTCTATGTAATGTTCCGAGTTGGCCTTGTAATAAAAGGCTTCGCCGGAGCCGGCCTTAAATTTCCGCCCGCCGACGCACAGGCTCACCCCGCCGGAGAGGACGAAGCCGAAAAGCTCCCCCTCGTGCGGAGCGTAAAGCTCCGACCGGCCGCCTTCGGCCAGCTTGAGCATTATAGGCTCCATCGAGTTTTTCTGCGCGTTGGGGATTATCCAGTGAATCGAGCTTCCGCGCGGCCCGTTCTCCTGCACGAAAACGTCGTCCTTTTGAAAAACTATTTTTTCGTCCGCGCTTTCGCTGAAAAACTCCCGCAGGTTCGAGCCGAGAGACTCAAGTATATCCGCCAGAGTCGCGATGGAGGGAGAGGTCAAATCCCGCTCCACCTGGGATATAAAGCCCTTTGAAAGCTCGCACCGGTTGGCCAGCTCCTCCTGCGTCAAGTTCATTTTTACGCGCAGACGCTTGATTTTTTCGCCTATATTCATAAAGGCCCCTTTACTCGCGCTAAACTTTTTGTTTACGAGGACTAAACTCAAACCGTTTATATTAAAACACAAATGCCCCGGGGTGTCAAGTGAAAAAAACGAAAAACTTGCAAGATTTTTCGCTTGACATTATTTGCCCGGAAAGTTTATAATAGACGAAGTGTAAAGTTATCTCCTTTACAGGTGAGGCAAAATGGACGAGAGCTTTTATAAAACGATACTTTATGATTTTTACGGGGAGCTTTTGCCGGAGGCGCAGAGGCGAATATTCGAGCTGCGCTATTTTGACGACTGTTCCTTAGCGGAAATAGCGGAAACCGCCAAAATCACCCGGCAGGGCGCGCGGGACAGCCTGAAGCGCGCGGCGGAGCGTCTTTTCTTTTATGAGGAAAAGCTGGGCCGCTTCCGGAAATATTCCGGCGCTAAGGCGGCCGCGGAGGAAGCCTCCGCTGAAATCGACGGACTGCTCGCCCAAATAAACGGCGGCTGCCTCCGCGCCGAAAACCGCGCGCGCGAGGCTCTTCATAAAATTCAGGAAAAAATACTTGACATAGTCAACTACTAGGAGCGGACAATGAGTAAAGAAGCGCGTTCTTTCGGCATAATAGGCGGCGCGGACGGCCCGACCTTAATTTATCTTTCGGCGAAGCCCCCGCTTTACAGCCTCGGCTTGGCGGCCCTGGGCCTGGTTGCGCTCGCCGCCGTCATAATAATTATTCGCAAGCGGAGGCGTTCCAATGGCGTTTGAGAGCTTATCGGAGAAATTAAGGCAGATATTCAAGGGCCTGAACTCCCGGGCCTCCCTGACCGAGAAGGACGTCAAGGCCGCGATGCGGGAGGTCAAGCTGGCCCTGCTTGAGGCGGACGTCAATTTTCGCGTGGTGAAAGATTTTATCGCCGCCGTGTCCGAAAAGGCCGTGGGCGAGGACGTGCTGAAAAGCCTGACGCCCGGCCAGCAGGTCGTAAAAATCGTCAACGACGAGCTGGTGACTCTTCTGGGAAGCGCGGAGAGCCGGCTGACTTTCGCCACGAAGGGCGTTACGGTGTTTATGCTGATCGGGCTTCAGGGCGCGGGCAAGACGACCACGGCGGGGAAACTCGCCGCGCAGCTCAAAAAGCAGGGCAAAAAGCCGCTTCTGGCCGCTTGCGATATTTACCGCCCCGCCGCTGTGAAGCAGCTTCAAGTCGTGGGTAAGGGCTACGGGATCCCCGTTTTTGAAATGGGGGATAAGGTCAGCCCGGTGGAGATAGCCAAAGCCGCCGCCGCGGAGGCGGAGAAAACCGGCGCGAACGTCGTTATTCTTGACACCGCCGGGCGCCTCCAGATTGACGACGAGCTTATGGGCGAACTTTGCGACATAAAGCGAGAGGTCTCCCCAAGGGAGATTCTGCTCGTCATAGACGCTATGACCGGTCAGGAGGCCGTCAATATCGCCGGGGAGTTTAACTCTCGCGTGGGCGTGGACGGAATAATTATAACAAAGCTCGACGGCGACGCGCGCGGCGGAGCGGCCCTCTCCGTCCGAAGCGTCACGGGCGCGCCGATTAAATTCGTCGGAATGGGCGAAAAGGCGGCGGATCTGGAGGCGTTTCACCCCGACCGGATGGCCTCGCGCATACTAGGTATGGGGGACGTGCTCTCCCTCATAGAAAAGGCGCAGAACGCCGTCGATATGGAGAGCGCGCTTGAGCTTGAGCGCAAGCTCCAGTCCCAGAAATTTTCGCTTGAGGACTTTCTGTCTCAGCTTCAGCAAATCAAAAAAATGGGTCCGCTTAAGGATTTAATCGGCTTGCTGCCGGGGATGAACTCCATCCCGCTGGACGACGTGGACGAGCGCGCGCTCCTGCACGTCGAGGCGATAATCCAGTCGATGACTCCGCAGGAGCGGCGCAAGCCCGACCTGCTGGGCGCCTCCCGCAAGCGCCGCGTGGCCGCCGGCAGCGGCCGCACCGTGCAGGAAATCAACCGTCTGCTCAAGCAGTTTGAGGATATGAAAAAAATGATGAAATCCTTATCGGGCGGCGGCGGAAAGATGAGAAACGGAAAATTCGGCAAATCTCCGTTTTGATTGCGCCTTATATCAAAAACCGCGCTGAAAGGGGGTGTTAAAATGGTCAAGATGAGACTTATGCGGATGGGCAGCAAAAAAGCGCCTTTTTACAGGATAGTCGTGGCTGAGTCCCGCGCTCCGCGCGACGGGAGCTATATAAGCGAAATCGGGTATTACGACCCGACCAAGACTCCGACCGTCATAAAAATAGACGCGGACGCCGCCAAAAAATGGATAGGCGACGGCGTTCAGCCGACCGACACGGTAAAAGCTCTGCTTAAAAAGTCCGGGGTAATTTAGTTTTAGAACGGCGCCGCGCGTAAAGCTTCCGGGAGGGTTCGCGCGGCGCCGCTTAAAAAGAAGGCCGCGCCGGGCAAGAAGCGAGATTGTGATTGCCTGAGTCTTTTCAGGCAATCACAAACACCGGGCAAGACCGGGCAAATCCAATAACGAAAGGACAAAACAACCGTGAAAGAGTTGTTGGAATTTATAGCGAAAAACCTTGTGGACAGCCCGGACGAAGTTTCGGTGAACGAAGTCGTCAGCGAGCGCTCAACCATCCTTGAGCTTAAGGTGTCCGACGACGATATGGGCAAGGTTATCGGCAAGCAGGGGCGCATTGCCAAGGCTATCCGCACCGTCCTCAAGGCGGCGGCAATGCGAGGCGACAAGAGAATCGTCGTCGAGATTATGAAGTAAGTCTTTTTGAAGTTTGAGACGGGATTGTGCGGAGGTGTTCTGCGTGGGTTTTATGGCGCAAGGGTTGTCTGTATGCGTAATAGGAATGGTGGTTGTGGGCGCGGTTCTGCAGCTTATTTCGATGATGATGGATTTATTCAAGGCGCTGATGTATAAAGAAGCCGCGCCGAAACACAATGAAAAAAAAGATATTTCAGATAAAACGGCCGAAGCGGGGGCGCCTGGCGGAAACCCCGCCGGCGCGGACGAGCTGGCGGCGGCCATAACCGCCGCCGTCGCCGCTTATTGCGCCGCGTCCGGCTCTCCGGCGGATAAATTTGTGGTGCGCTCGGTAAGGCCGGCGGCGCCCGCCGCTCACGGCAGGAGGACGTTGTTATGAATTTTTTCTCTCTTTTTTCCGACGTAATATCTAAATTTTGTCAAAGCACGGGCTTCGCGGCGTTTTTTCAGCCCGGAGGTTATAAATTCGCGATAATGATTGTCGTGTCGCTTATTTTTATGTATCTGGCGGTTTATAAAAACTATGAGCCGCTTCTGCTCCTGCCGATTTCTTTTGGTATGCTTCTGGCCAACCTGCCGGGGGCCAACCTTATGCTCCCGGAAATGACCGACCCCGCCACGGGCGAACTCGCCAGGGGCGGGCTTCTGCATTACCTTTATATTGGGGACGAATACGGCATTTTCCCGCCGCTGATATTTCTCGGCGTGGGGGCGATGACGGATTTCGGCCCGCTTATCGCCAACCCGCGGAGCATATTGCTCGGCGCGGCGGCCCAAGTGGGGATTTTTTTGGCCTTCCTCGGCGCGCTGGCAATAGGCTTCACGCCGCTTGAAGCCGCCTGTATAGGCATAATCGGCGGCGCGGACGGCCCGACCTCAATATTCCTGACGACGAAGCTCGCGCCGCATATGCTTGCCACGATAGCCCTGGCGGCGTATTCGTATATGTCGCTCGTGCCCATTATTCAGCCGCCCATAATGCGCCTGCTGACGACGAAAAAAGAGCGCGCCATAAAAATGGAGCAGCTCCGCCCCGTGTCAAAAGCGGAAAAAGTAGTTTTCCCCGTGGCGGTGACGATTCTCGTAATACTCCTGCTGCCCGACTGCGCGCCGCTTGTGAGTATGCTTATGCTCGGGAACCTTTTCCGAGAGTCTATGGTGACGGAAAAACTGGCCAAAGCGGCCTCGGAATACATGATGTACATTATAACGATATTTATCGGCGTGACCGTCGGGGCGACGGCGGCGGCGGACACCTTCCTCAACGCGAAAACCCTCGGCGTTCTGGCGCTCGGCCTTGTGGCGTTCTCCTCGGCCACGGCGGGCGGGGTGCTCTTGGGCAAGCTGATGTGCGTCCTGACAAAAGGTAAAATCAACCCGCTCATAGGCGCGGCGGGAGTGTCGGCGGTGCCTATGGCGGCGCGCGTGGCTCAGAAAGTCGGCGCGGAGGAAAACCCAAGCAATTACCTGCTTATGCACGCGATGGGTCCGAACGTCGCGGGGGTTATAGGCAGCGCCGTGGCGGCGGGCGTGTTTTTGTCGCTGAAGACGTTTTTCGAGAGCATGGCGAGGTAAAATAATGAACTATATCGGTTCAAAATACTCGCTGCTCGGCTTTTTGAGCGAATCCGTCCGTTCCGTGGCCGGCAGCCGGCTGGACGGCTCCGTGTTCGCCGATTTATTCTCCGGCACGGGCGTCGTCACCGGCGCGTTCAAAGAGCTGGGCTGCGCGGTTATCGCCAACGACTTTCAGCATTACGCCTACGCCTTGAGCCGCCATTACGCGGAAAACACACCGCCAATCCCCTCGGGGCGCCTTGACTGGCTTAACTCCTTAGAGGGCGAGGACGGCTTTGTGTATATGAATTACTGCGCGGGTTCGCAGAGCGGGCGGAACTATTTCACGGACGAAAACGGCCGGAAGTGCGACGCGATAAGAAACGCCCTCAGCCGATTGCGCTCAAGCGGCGAAATCGGCGAGGACGAATATTATTACTACCTGTCCGGCCTGATAAACTCAATAGACAAAGTGGCGAACACGGCCAGCGTGTACGGCGCGTACCTGAAACACCTCAAGGCGAGCGCGGCGAAACCCTTTAAGCTGGAGCTGCTCCCGCTGGCGAAGGGTGAGCGCGGCAAAGCCTATAACGAGGATATTAACGCGCTTATACGCCGGGTAAGCGGAGACGTGCTTTACCTTGACCCGCCGTATAACGCCCGGCAGTATTGCTCTAATTATCACGTTCTTGAAACTATTTCCCGTTGGGACAACCCGAAGCTCACGGGGAAAACCGGCCTGCGTGATTCTTCGCGGCTCGATCAGAGGAGCGCGTTCTGCTCAAAACGGACGGCGGCGGCCGCGTTTGACGACGTCGTCGCCAACGCGGACTTCAAATACATATTTCTCAGCTATAATAACGAGGGATTGATGAGCATCGACCTTATTCAGGAAATAATGTCAAATTACGGCAGGTATGAGCGGTTTACGAAGGAGCACCGCCGTTTCCGCGCGGACAAAGAGGACGCGCGCAACCACAAGGCGGACTCCACCACCGAATATCTGCACGTTCTTGTGAAATAACTCTATTGCCCCAAAAGGATTTCAAGCGCGCCTTCGTTAAACCGCAGCTTGGTTCCCTTGCGTTTTTTGTGCGCCTGCGCGTTGACGACGGACCATCCTTTATATTTGATTGTTATACTTTCGTCCCAGTCCTCTCTTTCGCTTGTGAACGAAAAATCGTCACGCTTAAAGCCTTTAACGTCGCTTTTCTTGATAACCCGTATGCGAGGCCGTCCGGTAGGTTCCTTATTTTCGCGCACGACGTTGGTTATGTGCGCCAGGTTATCGCAATTCAGCAGATTCGCTATCATTATCGGTATTACTTTATGAGGAAAATAGTACACGGTGTCCTTATAATGCTCGATTTTGCCGCGAGTGTCCTCCGGGCAATTTTTAAGCTGCTCAATTAAAGACTTGTTCTTTTCAGGGGATTTTTTTGCTTCAAGCAATAAATTTTTCGCGAAGGTATTGTAGGTTGACTGTCCGACTTTCTGAGGGCAGGTTCTCCCCTCCCATTTCTGGTTGGTTTTTACGGAAAGCGTTTCCCCGCTTTCCTGAATAAAATCAATTTCGTTTTGACTCTCGCCGACATATTCAACGGGCGCGGACAATTCTTCGGATTCAAAAGCCTTTTTAATGGGATTTTTCAGCGAATCAATAATATCCTCGTCCCCGCGCCACCTAAAGTCGCTGTCGACAGGTATGCCATAAACGTCCGCGATGGCGATTTCGGCGCAAACCCCGACGGTTTCGTTATTAAATTTCATCGTCATTCCTTCCACCTTTCTTTTAATATGTAAAACGGAGCGCTGTAACCCTTCACGAGTTAATTATATCGCGCGCGCGCGCGTTTGTCTATATTTTTTGTCGCATTGTAACTAAAAAAACATAATTGGCTCTAAATAATAAGTTCTAAGTCTTTTTTAATAGCGGCGGCCCGTCCCGCTCCGCCATGCATTCCCGCGATTGACACGCCCGGAATTTTGGTGTAAACTTAAAAAGAATTTAATATTTTAAGGAAAAACGGCCGCAGCCTCCAAAACTACATAAAGGCAAGAAGGAGCATTTTCTATGTTCGCGTCAATAATCAAGCGGGACGGGCGTACCCAGCCCTTCAACGAAAGTAAAATCACGGACGCCATATTCAAGGGGTTTCAAGCGGTGGGCGAGGCGGACCGGCAGCGGGCCGTGGAGCTTACCCTTGAGGTTATGAAAAAAATTAAACAGCAATACGCGGAAAACGCTTTCTCCGTGGAGGACGTTCAGGACATAGTCGAAACCGTTCTGATAGAACAAGGCCACGCCAAGGCGGCAAAGTCCTACATTCTGTACCGGGAGAACCGCTCGCGCCTTAGGGAATCCCGAAGCGAGCTTATGGACGCCGTTTCGGAAATCCTGCGGGAAACAAACCGGGACAACGCCAACGTGGGGAACTCCCCCTCCGCGAAGGTACTTCAAATATCCGAAGCCGCCTCAAAAAATTACTACCTGAAGCGCGCGCTTCCCGAAAAAGAGGCCGCCGCGCACATAAACGGCGATATATACATTCACGACTTATCTTGGTACGGCAAGACCCTGACCTGCCTGCAAATCCCCCTGGACCGCCTTTTGCGGGAGGGTTTCAACAACGGGCACGGCTGCATTCGCCCCCCCAAGGGCGTCAAGACGGCGGCGGCCCTGGCGGCCATTATCCTCCAGAGCAACCAGAACGATATGCACGGCGGGCAGTCTTTCGCGTATTTCGACCGGGACATGGCCGTCTACGCGGCGCTTGAGCGGAAACGGCAGGAGAAAATTATCCGCCGGGGCCTGGCGGAGCTTGGGCTTTCCGCCGCCGACGAGAGGATTGAGGCCCTCGCCGCCGAAAGAACCCGCGAGGAAACCTATCAGGCAATGGAGGGCTTTATCTATAACCTGAACACAATGCACTCACGGGCGGGCGCCCAGGTGCCTTTTTCAAGCGTCAATCTCGGCACGGACGTCTCGCCGGAGGGCCGCCTCGTCACCGAGTGTTTCCTCCTCGCCTACGAAAAAGGCTTAGGCAAGGGCGAAACCCCTCTTTTCCCCAATATATGCTTCAAGCTCAAGGAGGACGTCAACTTCGAGCCGGGAGACCCGAATTACGACCTGTTTCAGCTGAGTATGCGCGTGGCCTGCAAGAGGCTTTTCCCTAATTACTCCTTTCAGGACGCGAGCTTCAACAAGCCCTTCCGCGAGGAGGAAGTGGCTTATATGGGCTGCCGGACGCGGGTCATCGCGAACCGCAACGGCGCGGAGATTACCAATTGCAGGGGAAACCTGTCCTTTACGACCATTAACCTCCCCCGGCTCGGCATACGCGCCGGCAAGGACCTCTCCCTTTTCTGGAGGCTGCTCGACGAAACCCTTGAGCTGTGCGCCGGCCAGCTGCTGACGCGGTACGACGCGCAGAAAAAGCTGAAAGTAAAGGATTTCCCTTTCTTGATGGGGCAGAAGCTTTATCTTGACAGCGAAGAGTTAGGCCCGAACGACGCTATTGAAAAGGCAATCCGCCACGGGACGCTCAGCGTCGGCTTTATCGGCTTGGCGGAGTGTCTGGCCGCCCTGACGGGGAAGCACCACGGCGAAAGCGCCGAAGCTCAGGCGCTCGGCGTTTCAATAGTCAGCCATATGCGGCGGCGGTGCGACGAAGCGGCGGAAAAACACGGGCTTAATTTCACCCTGCTCGCCACGCCCGCCGAACAGCTCAGCGGCAAGTTTATAAAAATCGACGCGGAGCGCTTCGGCGTAATCCCCGGCGTCACGGACAAGGAGTGGTACACGAACTCGTTCCACGTGCCCGTGGAATATCGCATAGGCGCGCTCGACAAAATCGCGCTTGAGGGCGCGTACCACAAATACTGCAACGCGGGGCATATCTCTTACGTTGAGCTGCCCTCCGCGCCGGAGCACAATACGGAGGCTTTCGAGACGCTCATCCGGGCTATGGCGGAAGCGGATATGGGGTACGCCGCGGTGAATTTCCCCGTGGACATCTGCTGCGACTGCGGCCTGAACGGCGTTATCCCGGAGGATACCTGCCCGAAATGCGGCGGCGGCAACATCAGCCGCGTGCGCAGGATTACCGGCTATCTCTCCACGCTCGACCGTTTCAACGACAGCAAGCTGGCCGAAGAGCGCAACCGCCAGGTTCATTATAAATTTTAAGAAAAGAGGAGCTTTATGCGTTTATCAGGCATTACGCCGGAAAGCGTCGTGGACGGGCCCGGGTTACGGATTGTTATTTTCGCGCAGGGCTGCCCGCATAAATGCCCGCGCTGTCATAACCCCGAAAGCTGGGACCTCGGCGCGGGCGCGGAGTTTTCCGTCCGGCAGGTTATCCGCCTGCTGAAGCGGCGGAAAAAGAATATCCGCGGCGTTACCTTTTCGGGCGGGGAGCCGTTCCTTCAGGCGGCGGAGTTCGCGCAGGCCGCGCAGGCCGCCCGCCTGGCGGGCTTTGACATAGTGACTTATACGGGCTTTTCCTACGAATACCTGGCCGGAAGCGCCGACGACGGCATAAAGGCCCTGCTTTCCGCCACCGATATTCTGATTGACGGAAAGTATGTTCACGAGCTTCGGGAGCCGGGTTTGCGCTTTCGCGGCTCCTCCAACCAGCGGGTCATAGACCTGGCCGCCTCCCGAAAATGCGAGAAAGTCGTCCTGTGCGGGTGAAATAAAGAAGGGGGCCTTGGCTTGTCTAAAGAATTCAGACAAACTAAGGCCCCCTATTCAGGGTTCTTGAAAAGCAGGCGAGAAAGTGTCCGAAATGTTCGACATCCCAAGCGAGCTTGAAAAGCTGCCCGCGCGCAGCGGCGTCTACCTTATGCGCGACGAAACCCGCCGCATAATCTACGTCGGCAAGGCGAAAAGCCTTCGTAACCGCGTGCGGTCTTATTTTCGCGAAAACGTAACGGATTATAAAACCCGCGCCCTCCGCGCGCAAATCGCCGAATTTGAGTATATACTGACCGATACGGAGCTTGAGGCGTTCATTCTCGAAAACAACTTAATCAAAAAGTACAAGCCGAAATACAACATTTTGTTAAAAGACAGCAAAACCTATCCGTATATAAAAATCACGACTTCGGAGCCTTTCCCGCGCGTACTTACGGCGCGCCGGCGCGGGCGGGAAAAGGCGCGGTATTTCGGCCCGTTCGTCACGGGCTTGCGCGACGCGATGAGCGTCGTCCGGAGCATATGGCCCGTCCGCCTGTGCGACCTGACCATACCGCCGGGCGGCGGGTCCTTCCGCCCGTGCCTCAACAACCACATCGGGCGGTGCGGCGCGCCTTGCGCCGGCCTGATTTCCGCGGAGGATTACCGGGAGGTCATCGAGGACGTCGCGCGCTTCCTCTCCGGGCAATACAAACCGGTCCTGTCAAGGCTTGAGCGCGAAATGGCCGAACACGCCGAAAATATGCGCTTCGAGCAAGCGGCCAAAACGCGGGACGCGATTCGCGCCATAAACCGCATTTATCAGGAGCAGAAAATCGACGACCTGACAATGAATAACCGGGATATAATCGGCTTCGCGCGGGACGAAGAGTCCGGCGGGGCGCTGTTCTTTATGTTTTTCCTGCGCGACGGGAAAATCGTCGGCAGCGAGGATTTCCTGACTACGGGCGGGCTTCGCGAAAGCGACGGCGCGGCCCTGTCCGCCTTTATCCGCCAGTTTTACAACGAGACGACCTTCCTGCCCAAGGAAATCGTCACCACGACCCCGCCGGACGATTTGGAGCTGCTTGAAAAATACCTGTGGTCGGTTTCAGGCGCGAACGTCTCGGTCAAAAGCCCCTCCCGCGGGGAACACTCCCGCCTGGCGGAGCTTGCCTCGCGGAACGCCGCCGCCCGCCTGTCAAAATTCGGCGCGAAAATAAAGCGGGACTTCGCGGCCACGCAGGGAGCGCTTGAGGAAATCCGGGCGCTGATTGGCCTGGAGCGTCCGCTCGCCCGAATAGAAGCCTATGACATATCGAATACGTCAGGCGCGGACAGCGTGGCTTCTATGATTGTTTTCGCGGAGGGGCGGCCCAAACAGAGCGACTACAGGAAGTTTCGAATCAAGACCGTGTCCGGCCCGGACGACTACGCCTCCGTGTCGGAGGTTATCCGCCGGCGTTTCGAGCGTTTTCTCTCCGGCGACGACCGGTTTAACCTGCTTCCCGACGCTATTTTCATAGACGGCGGCAAGGGGCAGGTTTCCGCCGTTTTAGAGGCTCTCTCGGCGCTGAGGCTTGAAATCCCCGTGTGCGGCATGGTCAAGGACGACGCGCACCGCACGCGCGGTCTGTTTTACGGCGGCGCGGAATACTCGCCGAACCGCCGCGGAGAAGGCTTCAAACTGATTACGCGAATACAGGACGAAACGCACCGCTTCGCCCTCGAATACCACAAAAAACTCCGCTCCGGCACAATGCTGCGCTCCGTCCTTGACGAAATCCCCGGCGTGGGCGAAACGCGCCGGAGGCGCCTCCTGCAGGCCTTCGGCTCTCTCGGCGGGATAAAAGCCGCCTCCTTTGACCAGCTGCGCGCCGTCCCCGGAATGAACGCCTCCGCGGCGAAATCAATCCGCGATTACTTTGAAGCGCGGCCCAACGAACTGGAGGAAAATAAGTGTACCGATACCGACAAATTATAAAGGCGGGAATCCTGGCGCTCTGCCTGCTGCTGGCCTTTGCGGTCAAAAGCGCCGCGCTCCTGCACGAGGAGCGGAGCAAACCCCCGGAATTTTACGCGGCTTTTGAGGAAACGCCGGAAACCTCCGACGACCCGGACGCGACGGGTGAAGCCGAAACCGCCCCCAAAGCCGATTCCTTTCAGCCTCCGGAAATCCTCAGGGAAATAAAGGAACTGCGCGAAATCTATCAAAACCCTGAAATAGTGGGGTTTCTTGAGGTTGAGGGGACTCGGATAAAATATCCCGTCGTCCGCCACAGGGACAACGATTTTTATCTTACCCGCGACCTTCGCGGCGCCGACGCGCGCGGCGGCTCAATATTTATGGACTATGAGAATAGATTAGACACGCTCGACCAGAATACAGTCATCTACGGCCATAACATGAAGGACGGCTCGATGTTTCACGACCTGCGCAAATACAAAGACCCGGCTTTTTTCGAGAAACACCGCTCCGTCCGCCTGACTACGCCCTACGCCCGCACCGTATGGGAGGTGGCCGCGTTTATGAACACCCCTATTGACCTGAACTATATACAGGTGTATTTCCCGGAGGGCGAGGGTTTTGCCGCGCTCCTGGCCGAAATCAAGCGCCGCGCCGCTTATGACACCGGCGTGACGCTCTCCCCGGAGGACCGTATCCTCAACCTCTCGACCTGCACGGGCAGCCCCGCCGAGGGCGGGAAAAGGTACGTGCTGTGCGCGCGGCTTGTGAGCGAGGAATAACCCTATCCTATACAATGAACATCGCGTCGCCAAAGCTGAAAAACCGGTACCGCTCCCGGACGGCCTCCGCGTAGGCCGCCATAACCCGCTCGCGCCCGGCCATCGCGCAGACGAGCATAAGCAAGGTGGATTCGGGCAGGTGGAAATTTGTTATGAGGGCGTCCGCCATCTTGAAGGAATATCCGGGGTATATAAATATGCCTGTGGAGGCGCTCCCCGGCTGGACGCGGCCGCCCGCCGACGCGGACTCAAGCGCGCGCAGGGAGGTCGTCCCGACGGGAATTATCCGTCCGCCGGCCTCCTTCGCGGAGTTTATGGCGGCGGCGGCCTCCTTGGATATGTGATATTCCTCCTCGTGCATTATGTGCTCGGCGATTTTTTCCTCTTTGACCGGGCGGAACGTGCCAAGGCCTACGTGCAGGGTAATATAGGCGGCGCGAACGCCGCGCTCCCGCAGGGCCTCGAGCAGCTCCGGCGTGAAATGAAGCCCGGCGGTCGGCGCGGCGGCGGAGCCGCTTGCCCTGGCGTATACGGTCTGGTATCGCTCCGGGTCGCCAAGTTTCGCTTTTATGTAAGGCGGCAGGGGCGTTTCGCCCAGCGCCTCCAGGATTTCCTCAAAAACGCCGTCGAATCGGAAGCGCACGAGCCGCCTCCCGTCCGTCAGGATTTCGCCGATTTCGGCCTCCGCCCTTTCGCTCAGATGGATCACCGTCCCCGGCTTAAGCCGCCGCGCGGGCTTGACCAGGGCTTCCCAATCCGTTTCGGAAAGCCGCTTCAGCAGGAGTATTTCGGCGGCCCCGCCCGTGGTCTTTCGTCCGGCCAGCCGCGCGGGCAAGACGCGCGTGTCGTTCAGCGCGAGGCAGTCTCCGGGGCGCAGAAACTCCGTTATGTCGGTGAATTTTTTATGCGAGGCCCCCCCGCCGGAGCGCGGCAGGACAAGCAGGCGGGAGTCCGAGCGCCTCGGGAGCGGCGTCTGCGCGATAAGCTCCGGCGGCAGGTCAAAATGAAAATCTGATTTTCGCAGGGTGGTGGTCTTGGTCATAAAAAGCCCTCACTGTTCGTCCGAATCCATACCTGGGCGGTAAATCCGGAATACGCGCATAAACAGGAACGACGCGGCGTAAGCGTATCCCCCCGCGCCGAAAAGCAGGGCGGAGGCGTTCAGCGGAACCCAGACCACGGCGAAAGCCGCCGCCAGAACCGCCAGAAACATAGCCGTGAGCAGGACGCTTGTGGGCAGGTGCCTGTGCTGCAGGAGCAGGGCGGTTTTTATTACCGACAAAGCGCCCATATGAAACCGCGACAAAATCGGGAAAGCGTACAGTCCAAGCGTGATTATCTCCACGAAAAAGACTATTTGCGCGGTCAGAAGCAAGGGGGCCGCGCCGCCTAATTTTGCCGCGAAGCCCTTGTTATAAAGCATATTATACATATTTATGAACACGACGAACCCCGCCGCCAGAAGCGACAGCCAGATTTTCGAGGCTTCTTTGAAGTTCTCTTTGAAGGCGCGGAAAAAATCCCGCCAGATATAGCCCTCCCGCGCGGAGACGCGGCGCGTCGTCACATAATAAAGAGCGGTGGTGGACGCGCCCATTGTCAAAATCGGCAGGGAGCATATAAGCCAGAGAAAATTAAGCGCCAGAACGTCCCATAGCGCGGAGCCAAGGCGGTAGAGAGGCCCGTCGATACCGAAAAACTTATTCATAGCACATCCCTTTATATACTGTTAGTCATAAGCGCCGCCGCGAGAATCCACACAGATGCGACCCCGCCCACGGAACACAGGCTCCACATCAAGCCGGAGACGGCGCCCGCCCCTTTTTTCCCGCCCGCTTCAAGCCGGCTTTTCAAGCGGGACAGCCAGAACCCCAGCAGGCAGTTCAGGAGCGGCGGCGCGAGGAGCGTGAGCTTGCCTCCGAGGATCACAAAGTTAACCCGCCCAAAGCTCCAAGACAAAGAGACCGCCTCCGGCAGGCGCGGCAGGAGCGCGCAGACCAAGGCGAGCGGCGCCAGCAGGAGCAGGGCGTGCGTGAGGCGCTCCCGGTTAAACTTCACAGGGTTCACCCGAAAGCGCGTAGATACAGCCTCCGTGGCAGTCCGCCGCCGTAATCAGCGGGAAATTCTCAACGAATAGCTCCCGAACGGACTCCGCGCCAAGCTCCGGATAAGCTATGACTTCCGAGCTTAGGACGCTTCGGGAGAGCAGCGCCGCCGCCCCGCCGACCGCCGCCAGGTAAAGCCCCGAATATCGCTTTATGGCCGCCATGACCTCCGGCGAACGCTGGCCCTTGCCAATCATCACCTTAAGCCCGCGCGCCATAAGCGCCGGGGCGTATTTATCCATGCGCCCGCTGGTGGTCGGGCCGATTGAGCCTGTGGGGCGTCCGGGCGGCGCGGGGGAAGGCCCGGCGTAATAAACCGCCGCGCGCGCGAAAGGGAAAGGCTCGTCCCCGTTTTCAAACATCCGTTTATGCGCCGCGTCCCTCGCGGTGTAAATTTTCCCGGTGAGCAGGACTTCGTCCCCCGCGCGGAGGGAGCAGATTGTATCGTCGTCTATCGGCGTTGTGATGAGTTTTTTCATTATAATTCTCCTGTCGCGTGGCGAGTCGCGTGGCAGCTGATGTTGACCGCGGCGGGCAGGCCGGCGATATGCGTCGGGAAAGTCAGGACGCGCAGGCCCAAGGCGGTCGTCCGTCCGCCGAAGCCGGCCGGGCCGAAGCCGAGGCGGTTTATTTCGTCCAGAAGCTCGCCCTCAAACTCCGCCCAGAAAGGGTCGGCGTGCCGTCCGTTTATATCAAGAAGCAGGGCCTTTTTGGCCAGCAGCGCGCACTGTTCAAAAGTCCCCCCGACGCCCACGCCCACGATTATTGGCGGGCACGGGTTCGCGCCGGCCCTGCGCACGGTCTCCAGCACAAAATCCCGCACGCCCGCGCGCCCGTCGGCGGGTACGAGCATACGCAGGGCGCTCATATTCTCGCTCCCGAAGCCTTTCGGGGCCACGGTCACGCGGAAAACCTCACCCGGGACGATTTCCGCGTGGATCACCGCGGGGGTGTTGTCTCCGGTGTTTACGCGGCGCAGCGGGTCCGCCACGACCGATTTGCGCAGGAAACCTTCTTCATAGCCCCTGGCCACTCCGGCGTTCACCGCGTCGTAAAGGCCGCCGCCCGTGACGCGCGCGTCCTGCCCGATTTCAAGGAAAACGACGGCCATACCCGTATCCTGACACATTGGTATGCGCAGCTCCGCCGCCACACGCGCGTTCTCCGCCAGCTGCCCGAGGACGCTTCGGGCCAGCGGCGCGGTTTCCTCCGCTTCGGCCAGCGCGGCCGTAATGCTCGGTTCTAAGTTTATATTAGCCGAGACGCAGAGCCGCGCCGTCAGCTCCTCTATTTGCGAGACGCAGATTTCTTTCATAGCATACTTCCTTCTTCAGAGACGCGACGAAAATAATTATTTTCATTATACCACAGCCGTTTTTATTTTGCAAAATTTATGCCAAAATATTTTTTGAGCGTACCCGCAAAAAACTCTTGACAAACCAAAGGGTACCCTCTATAATAATATTCATAGGGTACCCTCAATAAATTAAACCAAAGGAGTTGTTTTCTATGAATGGAGAACTTTACGAAAAGCTGACGCAGCTTCAGTACCTGCTTCACAAACAGCACATTCGGGATTATCACGGGAGAGGGCATTTGGCCGACTCCGCCCGGGGCCAGGGGCGGATTCTGGCCGCGCTGAAAATGCGCGACGGCGTCAGCGCGAAGGATTTGTCCTACCTGCTTGACCTGCACGTCGCGTCGCTGAACGAAATGCTCGCAAAGCTCGTCAAGGGCGGTTATGTCGTTCGCGAAGCCTCCGAACAGGATAAGCGCGTCACGCTCGTGCGGCTGACGGAAAAGGGCCGAAGCGAGGAACAGCCGGAACCGGCGGATTTCGGCGGTATTTTCGGGTGTCTGTCGGGCGAGGAACAGACGGCTTTCGGCGATTATCTCGACCGTGTGACCGACGCGCTTCGGGCCAAGCTCGGCGGCGGCGAGGGCGCGGACGACATTGAGCGGCTCCAGGCGGAGCGCGAGCGGATGTTAGCCGGATTCGCCGAAAAAATGTTTGAGGGACGCTTCGGCGGGCGCAGAGGGCCCGGCGGCCTAAGACGCGGCTAAGAGCCTGTTTAATATCTTGCTTTTGACGGGATTTCAGAAACTTCGGCTTCGCGGGACCGGCGCGGCGAAGGCGGTCGCCCGGCGTTTTGGTTTGTCTGAAAAAAATCAGACAAACCAAAACAGGCGCCGCGGCTATGCCGACCAGGTAGCAGCGGCGGGGTTTCAGCGCCCGTCGCGTCCGTTGTCGCTCCCGGCGGCCCGGGCGCGTTTGCCGCCTCTGCCGCGTCTCTTGCGTGCGCCATAAAGCTGAAAAGCGTTGTAAGCCGCTGTTTACTTCGCTTCCGCCGGACATTTCGGGACGCAGCCAGGGTTCGCCGCGCCTGCGAAAAGCGCCGTTTCAAGTGACGCGCCGTGTTTTGCGGCATCAGTCCGCCCGGGAGGGATTTTGTGATAACTAGTGAATTATAAATAAAGCGACTATGAAGTACATAAAGCAAGGATAAGGCCGCGGGATAAGTTATTGTAACCCGGTTGTAATTTTGAAAAAAGGCGGCGGCCGGCGGTTGCCGCCTTTGCTTCGTAAATTGTAATTGTTCACTTCGCTTTACACCCATACGGTTTTCAGCGCGGCGGGTGGACGAGTTCCAGACCGTCAAGATTCTTGAGGAAATCGTCAAATTTGTCCTCCTCAAAGTAAAGTTCGCTCGCGTTGCATTTGAAGCGAACTTTAAGCCCCGCGCGGGACGCTCCCGCGCCGATAAATTCTCGCCAACCCAAGATACTCTTGTAAAGCGCGCTTTTGAGCGTTCCATATCTGAAACCACAAGCAGTATTGATTAGTATTCCATATTCAGTCTCCTATCACTTTTATCGGGTGGACGCGTCACCGTTTCTCGTTATGTTCCGCGCACAAAAGCGGCAATTTCTGAAACCATCACGAGTTGCTCCGCTCCAATTTCGCGCTTGAAAAAAATAGCGTCCCTGCTTGTTACAACGCTTCCATTTTGCCGATATTTTCTTAATTTTCCCGCTTTATCCAAGTCAGACAATATGTCTCTTCCGACATATATCGCGATGTTTGAAGCGCAAGCCTCAAAACCCACTAAATTCCCAAACGAAGGATGACCAAAAGACAAACATTCTGGTGCGTCTGGAAAAATAGTTTTGAATATTGCGTAGACTTTTCTCAAAGCAGGCTGAATATCAACGCTTTGCGCCGTAATATAGTCTGTAAATCCCTCTGTCGTATTGACCGAAAATGACCTGCTGTCGGTCAAGGCCGCTTACGCCGCCTTATTGAAGGCCGCCGGCTTTACCGAGGCGCCGTCCGTAACGACGATAGCAAACATGGTAGTTGCGCTCCGAGGAAACTACCACCGACAGCAGTTTGAGCGCCACCCAATACTACGTGAAGGGCAAAACGGCCGTTTCCATAGGGACGTACGGTTCCTTACAATATGGTGCACCCCAAACCCAAAACGCCTCCGGGACTTTTCGAGTGACCGTTATGACAATCCGGTAACTGAACGCCCCCCTCAAAATATCTTCAAAACGCTTGCTTCCCCGCGCGGGGCATGATATAATTAAATTTATATAATGCCACGCTTTGCGCCGGGAGGTTTAGCCTTGGAAAAATATGAAAAACCCGTTCCGGCTTCGCGGCTTGACGCAATAATGGACGCTTTCGCCCTGGCCACCTACCGGCTTGAGAACTCTCCCGCGCTTATGGCCGTGCGGCGCGGCTTTTCGGCGCTTATGCCCGTTCTCATAATCGGCTCCTTCTCCTTAATGATGCTGAACCTGCCCTTTCCCGGGTGGGAGCGCTTTCTTTCGGCGGCCGCCTCCGGCCTGGCGCGGGAAGTCCTGGTTTTTATGAACAAGGCTTCTATGGGCTTTATCTCCGCGTATCTCACGATAACTATAAGCTATCACTACTCCGCCCTTCTGAAGCCGAAAGACCCGTACCTGCAGGGGCTGTCCATGGTGGCGGCGTTTTCCTGCTTCGCGGCGCTTATTGAGTTTTACAGCGTCAAGAGCGGCGCCTCTGTAAACACCTCCCTTTTCAGCTCCACGGGCGTCTTTAACGCTATGCTTTCGGCCATTTTGGGCACGCGGCTTTTTCACCTGTTTTACGACTCCAGCTTTTATTCCAAAAACCCCCGCCTCTACAGCGACGGCGCGGACGCCTCAATCCGCTCGATGGTCCCGGCGCTCGTCCCCTACGGGCTGTGCTTATTTGTTTTCGTCATGGGGACTATGACGGGCCACGCGCTGTTTGGCGTGGCGGATTTTAACGACCTCGCCAAAAAAATCCTCCTGTGGATTTTTAACCGCGCCGGGGACGCCTCGCCCTCCAACGCGGACTGCGTATTTTACATAATCCTGCTCGACCTGCTGTGGTTTTTCGGTATCCACGGCGGGAATATCCTGGCCCCCGTCAAAGAGGACCTGTTCCGTCACGCCAGCTCAAACCCGCATATTTTCGGCTCCTCAAGCTCTATAGACGTCTTCGCCTTTATCGGCGGCAGCGGGGCCGCGCTCTGCCTTGTGGCGGCGCTCCTGCTTTTCTCCCGCTCAAAGGCCAACAAGCGGCTTTCTTTATCCGCCCTGCCTTTTTGCCTGTTTAATATCAATGAGTTTATAATCTTCGCCCTGCCGGTAATATTTAACCCGTTTATGCTCCTCCCCTTCGTGGCCGCGCCGGTGCTGATGTTTATGACGGCGGTGCTGCTGAACGGGGCGGGCTTTCTGCCCACGCCCTTTCTTGACACGCACTGGACCACGCCTGTCCTTTTCGGCGGTTTCTACATAACGCAGGACCTTCGCGGCCTGCTCTCGCAGGTTATAATAATCGCCGTGGGCACGGGCGTCTACGCGCCCTTCGTCCTGCTGCAGAACGCGGTTATGGCCCGGCGGGAGGAGCTTGTCCTCCAGGATTTGGTGCTTCTCCTTAAAAAGAGCGAGGCCAGCGGCGAACCGACCGCTTTCCTGACCCGGCCGGACGAATGCGGCGCCCTGGCGCGGCGTATGGCGCTGGAGCTTAAAAACAACCTTAAAGCCGGCGGCGCCGTCGTCCTGCATTATCAGGCGCAGGTGGATGAAAACGGCGCGGTTATAGGCGCGGAGGCCCTCCTCCGCTGGAGGTACAACGACAGGCCCGTCTACGCGCCGCTTGTCGTGGCCATAGCCGTGGAGGAACATATTTTCGACGACCTGACCCGCCGCATCGCCGAGCAGTCCCTGCGCTGCGCGCTTGAAATGCGCTCCGCCCTCAAACGCCCGCTCAAGACCTCGTTTAACATAAAGTTTTACCAGCTGGCCAGCCCGGAGTTTGTCGAGTGGATTATATCGGCCGCCGGGGAATGCGGCGCGGGCGGGTACATATGCCTTGAAATCACGGAGGACTCCGCCGTTATAAACAGCAAGACCCTGCGGGAGAATATGGCCCTCCTGCGCGGCGCGGGCATAAGCCTGGCCATAGACGATTTCGGTATGGGCGCCACCTCGATAAAATACCTCAAGGACGGCGGCTTCAAATACGTCAAAATCGACGGCGACCTCGTTAAGGACATCCCCGCGAACAAAAGCAGCAAGGAAATCGTGAAATCCATAGTCGCCCTTGGACAGGCCATGGGCTTTGACGTTATCGCCGAATATGTGGAAAACGAGACTATCCGCGGGCACCTGTTGGAAATCGGCGTGACCTGTCTGCAGGGGTATCTCTACAGCCCCGCCGTGCCCTTTCCCGAGTTTATCGAGTTCGCCTTGTCGAGTCCGGAGCCGGCGCCCCTCCCCGGCCCGAGCTTGGAGGCGAAGGAATATGAACCCCCGCCTATGCCGCCGAAATTTTTTCAGCTATAAGGGCCGCAGAGGCGGGAAAATTGTTGACACAACGAAGGAAAAGTAATATTATTATAGTAATAAGTAAGCGCGGCCGTTCAGCCTGAAAACAAGCAAGCAAGGCGACGGCAATGTAGCAATTTTCAAAAACGCTGCTCGGTGTTTTGAGCTTCCAAGAGAAGCTCAAAGCCCCCTTCTTGACTGCCGACGTTCGCGAAAAACGGCTTAAAATCGGCGTTTTTTCGGGCCTCCCCGCGTTTGCGTTCGCTATTTTGGCTTCGCCAAAAAGCTGTTGCAAACGCTCGTGACCGCCCGAAAAAGCCTCCTTCTTGCCGCCGATTTTCCGCTCCGCGCCAGTCAACGTTTTGTAAAAT
>JAITSQ010000002.1 GCA_031287685.1 Clostridiales bacterium
CCCGGAGACGCGTTTAGTGTTCGAGCGGCTTTAGGCGCGAACACTGCGTCGAAGGGTTTTAACCCGGAGACGCGTTTAGTGTTCGAGCGGCTTTAGGCGCGAACACTGCGTCGAAGGGTTTTAACCCGGAGACGCGTTTAGTGTTCGAGCGGCTTTAGGCGCGAACACTGCGTCGAAGGGCCGGCAAGCGAAGCTTGCGAGAGGGCGTTAAGCCCGAAAAAACGCCAAAAAGGAACATTCCGGAAATATTCTTAAGAGAGGGTGCCTCGTGAAATACTCTCCCGCTTTTTCAAAAGCCTTAGAATCCACTTTTCACCTGTTTTTTTTCTTGATTGCCGCCGCCGCCGTCGTCGCCGTCGGCTTGATCTGCTTGTTCCTTTTTATCAACGGCCTTCCGGCAATCGCGGAAATCGGCCTGGGGAACTTCATCACGGGCGGCTCCTGGGCGCCGTCGGACCTTCCGCCGGGCTTCGGCATTTTCCCTATGATTATGGGCAGCTTCTACATAACCCTTGTGGCGCTCGTTTTCGGCGTACCCACGGGGATTCTGACGGCTGTTTTTATGGCCCGGTTCTGCCACAAGCGCCTCTACGCGCTGATTAAGCCCGCCGTCAATCTCCTCGCGGGGATTCCCAGCATTGTTTACGGCTTTTTCGGTATGATGACCATCGTTCCCGCCGCGCGCCGCCTCTTTGGCGGCAACGGGGCCTCTATCCTCTCCGCCGGGCTGCTGCTCGGCATAATGATTCTCCCCACGATTATCGGCATTTCCGAAACCTCCATACGCGCCGTGCCGGATTATTTTTACGAGGGGGGGCGCGCGCTCGGCGCGTCTCACGAGCGGGCGGTGTTTTTCGCCCAGATGCCCGCGGCGAAATCCGGCGTGCTGGCCGCCGTTATCCTTGGTATAGGCCGCGCCGTGGGGGAGACTATGGCCGTAATTATGGTGGCGGGGAATCAGGCGCGCCTTCCCCAGAGCCTCTTCCGGGGCGCGCGCACCCTCACCGCGAATATCGTTATTGAAATGAGCTACGCCTCCGGCCTGCACCGCGGCGCGCTTATCGCCACTGGGGTCGTCCTTTTTGTCATAATACTCATAATAAACCTGCTTTTTTCAATCATCCTCCGGAGGAAAATGTGAAGACAAAATTAAAGCCGTTCGATGTTTTTCTCAGAAGCGTCGTGTATATCTCCGCCGCGCTTACGGTTCTTGTGCTGGCGTTTATCCTGCTGTATATCGTCGCGCGCGGCCTGCCGAATCTGCGGCCGTCGCTTTTCGCGCTGAAATTCACGACAAAGAACGTGTCGATGCTGCCGGCCCTGCTGAACACGCTGGCCACCTGCGCCCTTTCGCTGCTTATCGCCGTCCCCTTCGGGATGTTCACGGCCGTTTATCTCATCGAATACGCGCCGAAAAAAAGCCGCGCCGTCGCCGTTATCCGGATGACGACCGAGACTCTCGCGGGGATTCCCAGTATTGTCTACGGGCTTTTCGGCTACCTGTTCTTTCTGACCTACCTGAAATGGGGCTACTCCGTCCTGGCGGGGGCGGCCACGCTCTCCATAATGGTTATGCCCTCAATTATGCGCACCACGGAGGAGGCGCTCAAGTCCGTGCCGGATTCCTTCCGGGAGGGGGCGTTCGGCCTGGGCGCGGGGAAGCTCCGCACGATTTTTGTAATCGTCCTGCCTGCCGCCGCGCCGGGCATACTCTCCGGCGTAATCCTGGCCATAGGGCGCATTGTCGGCGAAACCGCCGCCATTATCTATACCTCCGGCACGGCGCCGAAGCTCCTCCGGAGCGTGATGTCCTCCGGCAGGACGCTCTCCGTGCATATGTATATGCTTTCAAGCGAAGGCAAGCATACCGGCGAAGCCGGCGCGGTGGCGCTTGTCCTGCTGCTGCTCGTGGCGGCGATAAACGCCGCGTCGGGCTTTATAGCCGGAAAACTGCAAAAAAGATAGGGCAAGAAGGGGGCTTTTTGGCACGGCCAACTTGGCCGCCCGGTTTTAACCCGAAGGCGCGCTTAGTGTTCGCGCGGTTTTAGGCGCGAACATTGCGCCTGAGGGCCAGCAAGCGGAGCTTGCGAGAGGGCAGTAGGCGCCAAAAAACACCGAGCAAGAAGGGGGCTTTATGTTGTATAAACCTCTTTAGACAACATAAAACACCGAACAAGCTCAGAACCGAAAGGGCGTGGCGAACTATGAAATTTGAAATTTCAGAACTTAATTTATACTATGGTTCTTTTCACGCTGTGCGGGACGTAAGTTTATCCATACCCGCAAATGAAATCACGGCGTTTATCGGGCCGTCCGGCTGCGGCAAATCCACAATCCTCAAGACGCTCAACCGGATGAACGACCTTGTGGAGGGCTTCCGCGCCACGGGGAGGGTTCTGCTTGACGGCTCCGACGTCTACGAATACGACGACATCAACCACCTGCGCAAACGCGTGGGTATGGTGTTTCAGAAGCCGAACCCCTTCCCGATGACCTTGTACGACAACATCGCTTTCGGGCCGCGCACCCACGGAATCCGCAAAACCTCCGAGCTTGACGCGATCGTCGAGGCGTCGCTTAAATCCGCCGCGATATGGGACGAAGTTAAGGACCGGCTCAAAAAGAGCGCGCTCTCCCTCTCCGGCGGGCAGCAGCAGCGGCTGTGCATAGCCCGCGCCCTCTCCGTGGAGCCGGAGGTGCTGCTTATGGACGAACCGACCAGCGCCCTCGACCCTATCTCCACCGCGGCGATTGAGGACCTGCTCGTGGGCTTGAGCGAAAAATATACCATAGTCATAGTGACTCACAATATGCAGCAGGCCCAGCGCATTTCGGACAAAACGGCGTTTTTCATGCTGGGGGAGCTGATTGAGTTTAACGACAGCGAGAGCCTCTTTTCTATACCAAAGAATAAAAAAACCGAAGAATATATCACGGGAAGATTCGGGTAAGGAGATTTTATGAGAGCCAATTTTAACGAAAAAATGCAGTTTCTGAACCGGAGCCTGATTGATATGGGGCTTTTAATCGAAAACGCCATTTCCTCGGCGATAGACGCGCTTGTGAAGCAGGACGTGGAGCTTGCGCGGGAGGCGATTGAATACGACAACGAAATCGACGCCAAGGAGAAAGAAATCGAGCGTTTGTGCTTCAGCCTGCTGCTTATGCAGCACCCCGTGGCGGGGGATTTGCGCCTGATTTCAAGCGCGATGAAAATGATAACCGATATGGAGCGCATAGGAGACCAGAGCGCGGACATCTCCGAAATTACGATTCTGCTCTCCGGCACGCCGTATATTAAGGAGCTGGAGCATATCCCGGCGATGGCGGCGGCCACGATAAAAATGGTTAACAACGCCGTGGAGGCCTTCGTGAAAAAGGACACCTCCCTTGCGGAGGCGGTCATAGATATGGACGACGAGGTGGACGATTATCTTGTCACCGTGCGCAACGACCTTATCGACCTGGTTAATAAGAAAGTTGAAAACTGCGAGCAGGCCTTCGACCTTATGATGATCGCCAAATATTTCGAGCGAATAGGCGACCACGCCGTGAACATCGCGGAATGGGTCCTGTTTTCGATTACGGGGAGCAAACGCCCCCCCAAGTGAGAGGGAGGGTGTTTCTATACCGGGGGCTTCAGCTTTTCCGAAACGAACCCCGTAAAAGCAGGATTGTTACAAAGTGGTTGCAGAATTTCTTTTAACTTGACTTGTCCACTTATATATTTTACACTTAGTGAAGGTAAGTAAATTTATTTTGCTCGGTGTTTTAGGTTGTCTAAAAGGATTTAGACAACCTAAAGCCCCCTTCTTGGAGGTCGGTTATTATGAAATTCAAAAAATTTATTTCCGCTTTGGTCATTTCCGCGGCTGTTTTATGTTCAGGCTCTTCCGTCCTTGCTTCCGATGAAGCCTCCCCGTCCGTTGGGACCGCGCCTCGTTCAGAAGCGGTTCATTGGGACAGCGACTCCGTTACAGGGCCTTTTAATCACGATTTTACTGTTTCTGACAGCACGAATAAATATGGCAAGGTGTTTTATTCAAATCTTGGTAACGCGAAAGCGACAATAACGATAAAGAAAAAAGGCGGAACGAGTAATATTGTTGATTTCACGGTTTCCCCTAAAGCGTCCGATGGCGCCGCTACTAACGGCGGCGCCAAATTTAACGTTGAGTATAACACCACTTATACTATATCAATAATCAATGACGGCAGCGAGAAACTGAACGGGCTTATATCCTTGAAAACTTCAGACGCGCAGTTCGCGAACTGATTTAAACACTGTTTAATGTTTCCGGCCCCCGGCCCGGCAAAAAAACCGCGCTTTGCTTTACGCGCGGTTTTTTTGCTTTCTTTAAGCCGTTTTTCGCTTCGCTTCGTTCCAAGTTTTGCCTGCGCTTTACCGGCCTAACAGCAGCCGGGCTATGACCATACGCTCGGCGGCGTTTTTTTGCGCCTGAGCCTGGCCTCGCTCTTGCAAGCTCTGCTTGCCGGCCGGGCGGCCATGTTGGCCCTCTTGCAAGCTCCGCTTGCCGGCCGGGCGGCCATGTTGGCCCTCTTGCTGGAACTCGCCGGCGCTTTGCTCCAATTGAAAACCGATCGGCCGTGTTTTGCCCTCGCCGTCTCCGCTTCGCGAAAAAGCCGTCTCAAACGCTCTTTCTCGCCCGGAGCTTGGGGACGCGGCGAAGGCCGAATAACCAGCGGCGGCCGCGCGGCCGTAGCTTGAGACGAGCGCGGCCCAAGTAAGCGGGCCGGCCTCTCCGTCCGCCGTCAGGCCGTAAAGCCGCTGGAACGCCTCCACGGCGGCTTTCGTGCCGCCGCCGTAGATCCCGTCGACGTCCACGCGCGGGATGGACGGGCTGTTCAGCGCGTTCAGCCGCTCCTGAATTATCCGCACAGACTGGCCGTAGGACCCGGCCTTGAGGACGTAGCCAGGATATTTCGGGGCTGGCGCGCCTTTGCCGTGATACGCGTCTACAATGGCCGCCCAGGTGCTCGGGCCGATTTCGCCGTCCTCCTTAAGGCCGAAAAGCTGCTGAAACGCCAGCACCGCCTCCTTCGTGGCGTTGCCGAAGGAACCGTCCTCGCCTATTTTTTTAATGCTCGGATATTTATTGGCGACCGAGTTAAGGTATTTTTGCATAAGCAGGACCGCGTCGCCCTTTGAGTCAACCTTGAGGGAGCTTCCCGGATAGGCCTCGCCGCTTCCGCCGCCGCCGGTTCCCCCGCCGCCGCCGGACACGTTCTTATAAGCGTCGTACAGCGCGCTCCAGGTGGCCGGGCCGACCTTCCCGTCCGCCGTCAGCCTCGACAGTTTTTGAAACTCCTTGACGGAGGCCGTCGTGCCCGCGTCGAAGGTGCCGCTTTCTATAACCGGCGGAATCTCCTTATAATGCTGCGCCAGATAATTCAGCAGGAACTGAAGCTCCACGACATACTCGCCCTTGTTGCCCTGACTAACGGTAGTAGTGGGCGGAGAGGCGCCTATGCCTATGTGCTCGCCCTCGCTGTCAAGCTCGGCAAGCCTTTTCACCGCCGTGTACCGCTGGGAGATTTTGTTCCAGGTGGCCTTTCCGACCATGCCGTCGATAGAAAGCCCGCCGGCAATCTCCTGAAACGTCCGGACGGCCGCCGTCGTGTCCGGCCCGAAATATCCGTTGGGGTTTGGAATCTTCGGTATCAGCGGAAAGTTCGTGCTGATTCGGTTAAGCTGCTTCTGAATCGTGGCTATATCCTGATTCGACATCCCCTGCTGCATAACGTAGCCGGGGTAGGACGGGGTTATGGCCGAAGTCTTGGCGTCGCTGGCCAGCTCGATGTCCGCCGGGTAATAGTGCTTGAGAATCTGCAGAGCCGAATATCCGCTGTTGGCCAAATCCACCGTCCCCCATTGGGAAAGACCGGGGCACTTCGCCGTCGTCCCGTTGCAGAATTGCGTGAAATAAGGCTCCTTATGCCCCGCGCGGCGCACATATTTACACCACACCCGGTCCACAATCCGCGCCACGTTATCAAAAACCTGTCCGCCGTGCACATAACACTGGTCGTTGCCGGTGTAACTGGTGATGTCAAAGGGCTTGCCCGCGGCGCGGTACCATTCCGTATAGACCCTGTTCAGGGCGAAAGTGATTTGGCAGTACACATTTGCCTCTATGGCCGCCTCGGGCCAGGTCGGGTAAATCTCGTGGGAAGCCACGTTTTTGATATAATCGATGAACGGCACGGTGACGTTCGGCGCGGAGGCGTCCGGGCGCCCGATATGCACGGTGATGTTCGTCGGGATTATGACTTCCTTGAGGACGCGCCCGGCGGGGGCCTCTCCCCCGGCTTGGTTCCGCGGGAGGGCCGAATTCAGGTAGTTTATGCAAAGCGATATGTCGTGGAGGTCAATCGTTCTGAAAGTCCCTTGCGGGTGCATACTTACGGGCAGCTCGGCGGTCTGGCCGTCGAACAGGCTTAAATTTTTAATCGTGACGGACTGAAAGCCCGGCGCGGAGATTTCCAAGTCAAGATTTGCCGAATAAGGGCCGGGGCTGCCCGAATCCCTTGAATTGTCCGCGTCGGGCGCGTAGGTTTCAAAAAGCGGGGTCTGGCCGTCCGCATCGGCGGTAAGCTCCGCCAGCAGCCCGCCGCCCCCGCCCTCATAGACGGAAACGCGCGCCCCCGGCACCGGCAGCGCCTCGCCCGCCGTCGTAACAAGCGCCTTAAAATATCCTTTGCCCATTTATCTAGCTCCTTATACTGTTTGATACAGTATAGACTAGGACAAAGAGTTTTGCTACCGGAAGTCTTCGGCCGTCTGCTCTCTGGGGTTGTTCAGAAAAGACTCAATCCACTCGGAATAGCAGGCGGCGCAGACGTCAAAGTTGTGGGTTTCGCCGTCGAACTGTGAACCGTAACCCCATATTTTCCCAATACTTATGTGGTCGTCTATATAACCCGCTTTCTGGAGCGGGGCGCCGCATTTGCCGCAAATAGGCGTCGGCTCTGTTTTGTTATCTGATTGTGTCGGCATTGAGATATCCTCCCCTGATACAGCCACGGCGTAAGCCGTTCGCTTGACAAACCTCTTGTTTTATCGACAAGGATATTATACACGATTTTACCCCGGCTTGTATACAGGCAATTCATAGTAATCCCGAAATTAAAAACCGCCCCCGGCTTAGCCTTGAGGCGATTTTTTCGGTGTTTGGAGCCGCTTGCTCGTTAAAGCGTATATCCGAACGGGGCTACGGCCCGCGCCAGAATCCCGTTCGTATAGGCCAGGGCCACGCCGTAATTCGTGAACGGCACTCCGGCGGCGGACGCCGCGTTATGGCGGAAGCGCATCTCTCTGTCGCCCTGCATACAGCCGCCGCAGTGAATGACGAGCTTGCAGTCTGGCTTCTCCGGGAACTCCCCGCCGGAGGTAAACTCAAAACGGGGGGATTTGCCGGTAAATTCGCGGAGCAACCGGGGGAGCTTGACCGTGCCGATGTCGTCGCACTGGCGGTGGTGGGTGCAGCCCTCGCAAATCAGGATTGTGTCCGAATCCTGTACGGAATCAAGGGCGCGGACGCCCGCGATGGAGGCCTCCAGCAAGCCCTTATACCGCGCGAAAAGAATTGAAAACGAGGTCAGCGGCACGTTTTCGGGCGTGCCCTCCGCGACGAGCTTAAAGGCCTGGCTGTCGGTTATGACCATACGGAGGTCCACCTCGCGGAGTTTATGAAGGGTTTCCTTAAGCTCAAATTCCCGGATTACGACAGAGACCGCGCCGGCTTCGAGAATATCGCGCACGACCTGCTGCTGCGGCAGGATAAGGCGGCCTTTGGGCGCGGCGGAGTCTATCGGAGTCACAAGGAGGACGACGTCCGCTGGTTTAAGAAGGTCTCCCACAAGCCGCCCCTCCGATTCGGCGGACGCGCCCATAGCGGCGGCGCGTTCCTTAAGCTCGGCTATGCCCAGGCCCGTGACGGCGCTTATATAGATTTCGTTTGGCCCGGGTTTGGGGATTTCGTACAATAAGTCGCTTTTATTATACGCTATAATGTACGGCACGCGGGATTCCTCAAGGATTCGCGCCAGCTCGCTGTCGGCGGGGGTTTCGCCGCGCACCGCGTCTATGACTAGCACGGCGAAGTCCGTCTGGCGCAGAATCTGGCGCGTTTTGCGCACGCGGAGGTCGCCCAGCTCCCCCTCGTCGTCGATGCCGGGCGTGTCGATTATGAGCACGGGGCCGAGCGGCAGCAGCTCCATTGATTTGCGCACGGGGTCGGTGGTTGTGCCCGCGACGTCCGAAACGACGGATAAATCCTGGCCGGTGACGGCGTTGACCAGGCGGGATTTACCCGCGTTGCGCCGGCCGAAAAAGCCGATTTTGACCCGGACTGCGCCGGGGGCGGAGTTAAGGGTGGGTGTGTCTGCTGTCATAGTTAGACCTCCTGAGTAGCGGGGGCGAAAGCGCCCCCGGGGTTTGTTTAGAAACGCAAGTCGCGAGCGCCGGCCGAGACCTCCTTAAGCCTCTTTGACAGAACCTCCCGAGCCTTGAGATTGGGCACTTTGCCGGCTTCCGACTCAATTAAGGCCTCGCCGGCGGCGCGGACGGACGGCCCGGCGTAGTCAAGCAGGTACTCCCGCAGCGTCAGCAGGGCGTTCGGAGTGCAGCAATTGTGGATTTGGCCGCTTTTACACAGGCTCATAAACCGGTCGCCGGTGCGCCCCTCTCTATAACAAGCGGTGCAGAAACTGGGGATATGCCCGCTGTCAATCAGCCAGGCCACGACCTCCTCCAGGGAGCGGTCGTCGCTGATTTCAAATTGCTCGGTGTTTTTAGAACCCGCGCCGCCGGCGTAGGAACCGACGCCCGTCCGGCTGCCGCCGCTGATTTGGGAAACGCCGACGGAGAGGAGCCTGGCGCGGGTTTCCTCGTTTTCCCGCGTGGAAATAATAATTCCGGCGTAGGGCGCGGCGACGCGTATACAGGCGACGAGCTTCGCGAAAGCCTCGTCGGAGAGCCCGCCTTGAAACCGGTTTGAATCCACATCGTCGGCGGGGCGCACGCGCGGGACGCTGATTGTGTGCGCGCCCACGCCGAAAACCGCCTCAAGGTGCTCCGTATGCATAAGCAGGCCGGCGAACTCATATTTATAACCCGAAAGGCCGAAAAGCGCGCCCAGCCCCACGTCGTCAACCCCGGCGCGCATTGCGCGGTCCATGGCCTCCGTGTGCCAGGCGTAGCCGGACTTCGGGCCGGAGAGATGGAGCTTTTCGTAATTCTCGCGGTTATACGTCTCCTGAAACAGGATATACGTTCCGATTCCGGCGTTTCTAAGTTTGGCGTAGTTTTCCTCCGTCGTGGCCGCGATGTTGACGTTGGCGCGGCGTATGGCGCCGTTTTTATGCCGCGCGGAATAGATTGTCCGGATTGAATCCAAAATGTAATCGATAGGGTTATTGACCGGGTCCTCGCCGGCTTCTAGGGCCAGGCGCTTGTGCCCCATATCCTGCAGAGCCTCCGCCTCCGCCGCGATTTCCTCCTGGGTGAGCTTTTTGCGCGGAATCCGCTTGTTGCCGACGTGATAGGGGCAGTAGGCGCAGCCGTTCACGCAATAGTTCGACAGGTAGAGCGGCGCGAACATAACGACGCGGCTGCCGTAAAAGGCCTCCTTCAGCCGGCGGGCAAGGGCGAGGATTTCCCGGTTAAGCTCCTCGTCGGCGCAGGCGAGGAGCACGGCCGCCTCCCGGTGAGGAAGGCCCTTCGCCTCCCCGGCTTTTTCTAAAATCCGGCGGATAAGCGCGCGGTTTTCCCGGTTTTCCTCCGCGTAACGGAGGGTGGCCTCTATTTCCTCATTGTCCATAAATTCAGAGGACTTGGTTGATTTTATATTATACATAGCATCGCCCCTCCGTATCAGTCAGCCGCGAATCCAGCCGCGTCCCCGCGAGCGAACGACAATTCGTATCCCACGGCGGAAAGCCGCCTGCCCAGACAGCCGATACACTCGGCGGCTTCGTCCCCCGTACAGATTTTGCCGTCGTAGAGGGAGTATTTCTCGCGGTTTTCAAGGGGCGAAAGGTTCGGCATAACCACGTTCGCTCCGGCCAGAACGCCCCTTTCGCGCCCTTTGGGGTGGATTGTTCCCAGCGCGGTCGTGGCGGGGAGGAGAACCTCCGGCAGGAGCAGACGCGTCACGGCGACGGCGAAAAGCGTTATTTCAAGGCCTCCCGGCGGAAAAGCCGCGAAGGGCGTATCCCGGTGGGGAATAAACGGCCCTATGCCGACCATTTGCGGCGCGAAGTCTTTTATGAATAACAAATCGGTCACAAGGTCGTCGTTTGTTTGGTAGGGCGAGCCGACCATAAACCCGCAGCCGACCTGGTAACCTATGCGCTTCAGCTCCCGAAGGCAGCCCATACGGGAGGGCAGGCGCGTTTCCGGCGGGTGAAGCTTGGCGTAGTGGGCTTCGGAGGCGGTCTCGTGGCGCAGGAGGTAACGGTTCGCGCCGGCGGCGAACAGAGCCTCGAAACTTTCCCGGCTCCGCTCCCCAAGGGAGAGGGTTATGGCGCAGTCGGGAAAGGTTCTCCTGATTTCGCTGACGAGGGGCAGGAGGGCTTCGTCCGAAAAACTCGGGTCCTCCCCGGATTGGAGGACGAAGGTGCGGAAGCCCAGGCTATAACCGTTTTCGCAGCATTTCAGGATTTCTTCCTTGTTAAGGCGGTATCTGGCGGCGCCGGCGTTACCGGCGCGAATCCCGCAGTAAAGGCAGTTTTTGGCGCAGTAATTTGAAAATTCAATCAGCCCGCGCAAAAAAACGCCCTTCCCGAAAGCCCGGGCGGAAACGGCCCGCGCGCGTTCAAACAGCCGCTCGTCCGACGCGCCGTCCCGGTTGTCCAGGAGGAAACGAAGCTCCTGGCGGGTGAGGGAGGCTGAGGCGTACAGCTTGTCTATAATGTTAAAAATCTCGGGGGTTTTACTCATCGGCACGCCTTTCTTCCAGATAAAAAACACGCCGGAAGACGTGTTTTCAAGCGCACATTTCCGCTTCAAATATTTTTTGGAAAATTTTTGGCTTAGCTTGGCTAATATTTTTGCTCGGTGTTTCGGTTTGTCTGGCTTTTTCAGACAAACCAAAGCCCCCTTCTTAAGAGGAAACGGCCCGTAAGGCTACGTGAGCGCTTCCTGCTCGTCGCCCACGAAGAGGCGGACTTGATTGCGCCCGCTGGATTTCGCGATATAGAGCGCGGCGTCGGCGTTTATGAGCGCCTCGTCTACATTGGCGCAGCCCTTATTTGAAGCGACGCCGATACTGGCGGTAATATGAATAATCTCGCCGTTATAAACGGGGTTAAGGGCCTCGATGACCTCGCGCAGGCGCTCACTGAAAGCCATGGCGCGCTCCTCGGTCTGTTCGGCCATAATCATAACGAACTCCTCGCCGCCGTAGCGCGCGAAGGTGTCGTAGCTCCGGATCTGGTTTTTGACCGCGCCCGCCACGGAGGCAAGGACCAAATCCCCCGCCGCGTGGCCATAGGTATCGTTGACTTTCTTGAAAAAGTCCAAGTCAAAAATAGCCACGCAGAACAGCCCGCCCTGACGGGAGGCTTTCTCGAACACGCCCGCCGCCACCTCCATAAAATACCGCCGGTTATAAGCGCCGGTCAGCGCGTCGGTATAGGCGTTCTTTTCAAGCTGCCGCCCGACGATGGAGGAGAATATCAGGATAGCGCAGGAATAAAGCGCGGTGATTTCGTTCTGGGAAAACCGGCTGTTGTTGCGCCCGGCTATAGATAAAAAGCCCAGGAATTTCCCCTGAATACTGACGGGCAGGGCGCAGAAAAACACAAATTTATCCAGGAACAGCTGGTTCTCCGTGTAGAAGTCGCCGCCCATCTCGTCCTCCTGGTTATAGAACACGACCTCCCCGCGGGAGAGCGTCTGTATCCATTCTCGCGGGAAAAGGTCGCTGGCCGAAAGGAGCGCGTGCGGGCTTTTTTTGTGCGAGAACTGCCTCGTGACGCGCTGGATGGAGCCGGTCTCCGTCTTTTTGTCCGATATGCGCCAGATGGACACGGTATCCCCCTTAAAGGCTTCGGCCAGCAGGCCCAGGCTATGCGCTATAATGTCCTGAAAGCTGCTCTCGACGGCGGAGGCCAGAGTCTCCCCCAAATTACGAACAAGGCCGATATATTCAGAGTTTTTCTCGTATTCGGCTAAGGCCGTGTCCCGCAGGTAATAAATGCAGTTGTTCCGGGTGTTCAGCCCCAGGACAATCTGCTTGGCCATCTCCCGGCAGGAGCTGAGCCCGCAGGCCTGACAGTTGATGTTCTGCTTATAATACGTGTCCTTCGACATAGACGCGAAAACGCGCTGAACCTCGCTCTCGTTGATGTACCTTGACTTGGACTCGACGGGCTTGTAGGCGCGTATAAAGTCCTCCATATGCAGGGAGTTGTCAAAATCCTGAAAAATGGCCTTATACATCTCCGGAACGCCCGCGAGGGCGTTCATTTTGCGCGTTTCGGATATAGCGCGCATAAGTTTGCTCCGGGACAGGTTCGGTATGCCCCCCGGGCCGTTGACGCAGCCGCCGCGGCAGTTGAACAGGCAGATCGCGTCGGGCGTGTAGCCCTCGGCCGAGGCCGTGCCCCAGATATTGTTGTATTCCCTTAAAATATCGTAAATTTCCCTGCCGTCGGCCTGATCAACGACGGCGCCCGGCAGGAAAGTCTCCACACAGCGGCTCGGCCCGCCGGAAATCGGCGCGAGATAACCCGCGACCGTCTCCTCGTTGTCGAATATGCCGTGAGGCTCCTTGACGTTGCTGAGGTCAACTTCGTAACGCATAATGTATTCGCGCAGTTTGACGAAGGTCACGTTGTACCCCACGATGTTCTCCCGCCAGAACTCCGCCGAGTGGGCCGCGCAGGGCGTCAGGGCGGCGATTTTGGTCTTTATGCCCAGATATTTATGAATATAAACCGCCGAGCACACAAAAGGGTCTTTCGCCGGGGAAAGACGCCGCACGAGCTTCGGCAGGTGAATCTCGCAATATGAATAAACGCAGGGACAGACGGGCATAATGACATTAGCGAGCTTGTTCTCCGCCATTTTTTTCATATACACCCACATATAAATATCCCATCCGACGTTGCCGTTAAAAATGCGCTTAACCCCGCAGAGCCGGAGCCATTTCAGCACGTCCTTCCAGGTGTCGGGGAAATTCAGGCGGAAAGCCGGCGGCACCACGACGGATATATCCGCCCCTTTGCGCAGGTCGTCAAAGAAGCTCTCGGTGTCGTCCTGAAAAAGACGCGCGCCATGCGGGCATTCCTTTACGCAGTTTCCGCAATGTATGCACTTTTCGTTATTTATACGCACCTTGAACTTGCCGTCCGCGGCAAGATAGGCTGTGTTCGCTTCTTTTATCGGGCATACTCGTGAGCAGCGGTTGCAGCCGACGCAGTCTTTTTGTTTATATATTATGGCGGATTCGTCCACAACACAGCCCCCTGTTCCGCAATTTTTTTCAGTATATCACAATTTTTCGCGGATTGCAAGGGGGCGCGGGAAGGAAAGTTGTAGCAATTTTACTTTTGCCGCCGCGAAAAGCAAAAGCGCTTGTGAGTTAAGCGGCGGTGCGGCTTATTCCGTGGATACGGTTACTTTTTCGGATTCGTCGTCAATCAGGATGATGTCGTCGCCGATTTGCTTGATGCATTTCCAGGGCACGCGGTATTCTTTGCCGCCGCCGAAAACGCCGAAAAACTTCGCCGGCGCGGGTACTATGAGCGCCTCTATCGCGCCGCTTTCGCAGTCCACCTCAAGGTCGCATATAAAGCCAAGACGCGCCCCGTCGCGGATGTTGATTACTTCTTTCTTGCCCATTTCGTATATCCGTGAAATAAAATCACCTCGTTTTTCGTTCTAAGAAGCCAAGCTCAGCTCACCGCCGCGGCGATTACCGCCGCAAGCGGTTTGGCGGAGTTCACGGCCTGCTCCTTCGTGTTGTGCTGGGAGCCAACCTCCACAAACAGAGATTTCGGCAGCATATGCAGGCTGTATCGATAGGAATTCAGGTACACTTTTTTGGCGAATCCCGGGTACATTTCGCCGGCCTTGATTTCCGCGCGGAAAGAAAGCGCCAGATTCTCCTTAAGATAAGGGTTCGGCAGGTCGGCCAGCGGGCGCAGCTCGCCGTTTTCCTTAAGCGCGCAAAGCCCGTTGAAAAACATAACCTTGGCGCAGGTCCTGCCGCCGACCACCGCCGTCTGGGGCGGGGCGTTCGGCGGCAGGCCGTCCCGGTGCAGGTCTATGACCATTTCAATGGAGGGGTTTTCCTTCAGGACGCGGCGGATAACCGGCTCCATACGCTCATACGCGCCCAGAATCCGGCTTTCCCCGTCCACAATGTCGAAGGAGTCCGTGTTGTGTACGCAGGGCAGGCCGTAATTCCGGGAAAGCTCCCGCGACAGGGCCTCCCCCACAGCGATAACGCCCTCGCTTTTGTCCCGGCTGTCGGCGAACATTTCCTGCGAATGAGTGTGAAATATAAGGATTTTCGGGGTTTTAAGGCTCCGCTCCACGCGCAGCGGCGTTTTTTCAAACTCCGCCGCGTTAAAAAGCGCCGGGTCCATACCGGTGCGCGAATCGACTGTATAAAATTTTTCGCGCAAATAAGCCAAGTCGCCGGCGCGGGATAAATCCGGCTCCCCGGCGGAGGGTGCGGCCTGGGCGGCTTCGCCCGGGCCTTCCGGCCGCCACACCCCGGAGGACAGGCCGATTACCTCCTCCGCGCGCACGCGCTCGAACTCCAGGCCTTCGGCCGCCGCCTGCGTGTCCGCGCCGCCGTTTTTTTTTATAAAACGCGGACGCAATATGGCAAAAATTCCCAGCGTTACCACCACGCAGGCGGCCGCGCGTTTTATGAAAGCAAGCCAGCGATCGGCGTTTTTTCGGCGTTGAGGCCCTCTCGCAATCTTTGCTTGCTGGCCGGGCGGCCGGGTTGGCCCGCCAAAAAAGCCGCCTTCTTGCCCGGCGTTTTGAGCCGTCGGCGGCTTAAAGCCCGCTCTTCTGCGCATACCCAGCCGCCCCTTCCTTTTCTGTTTTTTAAGCTAAGCAACCGCTGCTCGCTTAGATATTATTATGCCGCCCTAAATTTTGCTATACATATTTTAACCCTTCTTCCCCAAAATAGGAATAGGGATTTAGAAATTTTTATAAAGGAGCGTCTGTTATTAATGAATAAACTCGTATTGTTATTGAGTTGTGCCCTTATTGTGATTTTAGGCTCGGCGGCGGCCTTCCCTCCGGAGCTTGGGGGCGAGGCGCCGCGCGAGGAGGAGGTTTCGAGCAACGAAAGCGGCGAAATACTTATAATTATGTATCACGGCCTGACGAAGGGTTCGCCGAAAGAGCCGTATATGCGCAGCATAGCGGATTTCAAGCGGGACCTGCGGATTCTTTACGACAAGGGTTACAGATTGATTTCGATGGCGGATTTTTTAGATAACAACATCGCCGTGCCGGCGGGGACTACCCCGGTTATTTTCACTTTTGACGACGGCTACGACACCTCCTTTTCTCTGGAGCGGGACGAAAACGGGCAGCTGGCGCTCAAAAAGGACTGCGCCGCCGACATAATGAACGAGTTTTACAAGGAACACCCGGATTTCGGGCGGACGGGCGTGTTTTTCATCTGCACGACGGGTATGGCGCCGTTCGTCGGCGACGGGACGCTGGCGGAGCGGTTCAAATACCTGACGGATCTGGGCTTCGAGCTTGGCAATCACACCGGCTCTCACGACGGGATGCGCGGGATGAGCGCGCGGGAAATCACGAAGGATATGGCGGAGGTTGAAAAAATGGTGCGGGACAACCTGCCGGGCTACAAAATGCGCGTGGCGGCGTACCCTTACGGGCACCTGCCAAGCAAAAACTGTTTTGAAGCCGTTTTGAAGGGGGAATATGACGGCGTGTCCTACGATTACGACTTGGTGCTGCGGGAGCGGAAGTGCGGCTACAGCAGCCTGCCCTACAGCTGGGATTTTGACAAATTCAACGTGCCGCGCGTGCGCGCCTCAAATAACTCCACCGAGGACCTGCACTGGTGCATCGAAAATTACGAAAAACATCCGGAAAAGCGCTATATCTCCGACGGGGACCCGGACGTGATTTCCATTCCGGCGGCCTTCGCCGAGAAGCTGAACCTCTGGCGGCTGGCCGGAAAGGTGATAAAGGTGGTGGACTGATTAAAGAAGGGGCTTTGCGTCGTCTAAATCTTTTTAGACAACTCGGAACACCGGGCAAAGAGATTGAACGGCAGTTTAAGGACATTCCCAATGTCCTGACTTCAATACACGGCATTGGTCTTGTGTATTCGGCGGGCATTATCGCCGAAGTGGGCAATATAGACCGTTTCGACGG